>MPNN01000020.1 GCA_002239045.1 SAR202 cluster bacterium bin127 | reverse complement strand
ACGGGCGAAATTTGGAAAACGAGAGGCATCTCGTTTTCCAAAGGAATCTACGAAACGCAAAGCGAGGGAGTGACGACCACATACTTGCGTTTCGGTAGTTGAGGCGGTCGACTGGTTACGTAACGGTGTTGCCTTCTGCCGGTGGTTTCGGGAGCATCAGTTGCACAGGTTGGGTCGTGTAGGTCTGCCACACCCGGACAACCGTTGTCGGGTGCCAGGTCGATCCACGGAGGGGGGTGTAACCGCTCAGATTGAGCAGGGCGGCGATACGCCGGTAGCCGTAGCCCTGGGCGCGGTACTCCTCGATGACCGGGCCGACTTCGGCGGCCAGATCGAGGATCCGGCTTCGGCGGGTCGCCAGGGACTTCTTGAGAAGCGCTCTGAACTGGCTGGCGGGTAGTTCCTGCCAAGGCATGATGCTCTCCTGGATGCTCAATTCGTACACGTTGACATCATCATGTCAACGTGTACCACATCCGTTCAAACCTACTCATCCTGACCAGACGCCAAGACAAGACAACCCTCCTTGTTTTACGTCCTCATGGGGTATTACATTACCGCTACATATCCGTTTATGTCGCTTCACCCATGAGGTTCCGCCATGACCAACCGATCCAAACCCCCGGCCTTTTCAGCTGAGGCCCTCGACGCGGCCACGCGAGCCAAACGCGAGCGCCAAGCCCGACACGACCAGGCAGTCGGCCCCCGGATCCACGAGCTCCGTGCCCAAGGCTTGAGTTGGAACCGAGTCGCCCAGGCCCTCGAAGGCGAGGGAGTGCCCTCTCCCCAGGGCCGCCCGAGTTGGCGACCGATCCAGGTCCAGCGGATCGCCGCGAGAACACCGGCGACGTCGACCGCACCGCCAGGGCGTCTGAACCGCCTTCTGACCTGGTTAACAGCCAAAATTGTTCCGTTGCTATCGGATGCCCTACAATGGCGCAGAACGCAGAAACGCCCTGGCCAATGATGACCAGGGCGCAACGAAACCTTTCAAGGCTGGCTGCCGACATGAAAGGATGATCTATGTTAGACATATCGAAACCCGCCCGCAACACCACAGTTCCCGAAACTCCGCCTCCCGGCCAGACTTTCTACGAACTCTTGGAGCACCGTCCCGGCGCTTGGCCGCATATACATGAAGCCGCACGCCTGCAGGTGGCCATACACGCATGGCTTTTGCTTTCCGGCCATAACTTCGCTGCCCCCGACGATTCGCACGTGATGGACGTCTTGGCCTTGGCCTGGCAAGACCCGGCGTGCCGCTCGTGGATGCAGAGTCAGCAGGAACTTTGGGCGAGGGATCGCCGCGCCGACTTCGCCAACCGCCTTGAGGCACTGGCGGCGGCCGTCGAGGGCCTGCCCCGTCTTGTCAGTGCTAGCGGCTTGGACACAACCCCTCCGGCTTGGCTCTGGTATCCCCTGATACCGCGTGGCGCTCTGACACTGGTAATCGGCCAACCGGCGACTGGCAAGACAACTCTTCTGGCATGGCTGGCTGCTCGTCTTTCCCGCGGCGACACCTTGCCAAACTACTCCGGGCATCCGCGGCCAGTGGTACGGCAGGAGCCGGAGTTTGTGGCGTGGTACGACTCGGAAAGTACGGGGGGCGCCTTCCGGAGACGACTGGAAGCGGCAGGGGCCGACCTCGACATGGTGCGCTACGCCTCTCCGGACACGGCCACCACACTTGACGCTGTGGACGCCATAAAGGCGGACCTGAATGCCATGCCAACGCTCCCGGCGCTGGTGGTGTTCGACACCCTGGGCGGTTTCCTGACCGGCAAGACTGCGCTGGAAAGCATGTCTGACATGCGGCGATTGCTGCGCCCGTTGGCAGCAATCGCTGACGAGACCGGCACCGCCGTCGTGTTGCTTCATCATGAAGGCAAGGCGCGTCGGGCCGATCTCATGCACGCCGGCGTCGGCTCGATCGGCATCATGGGCGCTGCGCGGTCTGCCCTGTTCTGTGGCAAGCATCCCGACTCCGAAGGCGTCTACGTCATGTTGCACACGAAGGCGAGCGAGGAGGCGACGGCGCAACCCGTCGCTTACCGGCTTGAACGGCATGAACTCGGAAACGGGGCATCGACCGTCAAAGTGGAGCTGGACGGCGTGTCCAACGTGGACCCCTTGAATGTGGTGAATCGACCCCTGCCAGAGAACGACGACGATCGAGGCGCGATGGTCGAAGCAATCCAGTTTTTGGAGGATTTTCTAGGCGAGGGACCGGCACTCAAAAGCGAAGTTCTGAGCGCCGCGCGCAAGGAGGGAATCAACACGCGCACCCTCCGTCGTGCACGTGAATCACTGGCGGTTGAAAGCATGCGATACGAACAGCCGGGGGTGGCTCGAAACCGTTGGCCGTATGCATGGCACTTACCGGGGATTCTGGGTTGCCCAAGGGGCAATTTGGTCAACCCTGGTCAACCCAGCGACACCCGCATAAAAACTGACGATCCCTGGGTTGACCAGGGTTGGCCAAACGAGAGTACGGGGGGGGTTGGTCAACCCAGAACTTTAGTCTCTGACACGCAACCTGTGCCAGGGGATCAGGAGGCCAAAATGCCAACAGAGGAGAGACTGCGGAGAGCGGTCCGGAGGCATCACGGGGATATCGGCTAGGAGACAGGCATTGGGCTATTTTTGGGCTGGCCGGTGCGTAGGCGAAAGCCCCGGCGAGTTGATCTCGAAGACCTGTTGGAACCGCTTCCGGAATGCTGCTCGGACTGCCACCACGACGATTGCAGTTGATCGTTTCACGTCAGTCTGACGGGAATGTAATTGGTTCCGTAACGGGTGCGGCACTGGTAGGAATTTTGTGGCAAAACGCCATCTTGAGCTTTTGGCACAAGGGTTTGCTGCAGGGGGTCGAAATTGCGTCACTGCGCTGGACGCGTCAGTGACGCAGCCAGCCGGACGGTATAGGATTGGGATACGAGAGAGGGGGTTTTTTTATGAGCGCCAACGCGGTGCGGGATGATGCCGGTCGCCCTTCGTCCGTAGAGCATGTCAAGACGTGGACGGCGATCGCAGCATCCGTAGCGGTAACTGTGGTCGCCTTAGGAGGCGGTATTCATTGGGCAGTAACGTCCGCTGTGGTGCCGCTAGTAGAACGGCTGGACAGGATGGATATGCGGCTAGACAGAATGGATACGAAGCTGGATAGCTTGAGCAGCGACATGGCAGCAATGGATAACCGCTTGACGCGGATTGAAACCCTGCTCGACGAACGTCTGCCAGCAGAGGGGAAATAGGGTGGCTATCAAACGCACCATCTTACAACATAGGGCCGGTGCCCTTGGATACCCCTCATTTTGTACAAAGTCGAGCTTAGAAAACCGTCAGCCGTCCTTCGACCAACCTCAGATGCAGGAACAACACGCGGGCCTCTGTACAAGCGGCGCGTATTCTGTATTCATACGGCCCCATGGCGTCGTCCGTGTCGTAGATGACAACCACTGGAATCTTGTCTGTGAGCGCCCCGAAGAACAATGCCTGCTGTAGGCTGTCGAGACTTGAGCGTTTGTCCAGTCCACCCTCGATGACGTAGTACTCGGTCTCGCAGTCCACAAACACAAAACTCTCCAAGTCATTCCCGTATGGGAAGTCGTGCCTCACCTCTCTCTCCCCGCCTATCTCATCGCACAGACAGTCGTTAAAGTCCTCTTCGGTCCTGGTGATCCCTTGACAAGTGTATTCGTCATCCGCACCGAGCGAGACAAAACTTTCGTCATCCTCTATCACTGTCACCCTCACGTCATCACTTTGGATCACACCCTTTGAATCAACCACGGTGAACTGAAATATCAACGTTTCACCCGCCGTTTCTGGCGTAACGAAAGAGGTGATCGCACTGTTGGCACCCACAAGCGATACTGAAGGGCCACTTGTCTGCGTCCACGCATAGTTAAGAATCGCGTCGCGTGGAACACCAGCAGTTCCTGACAGAATAACTATGACGCCCGGCTGAGGGAACTGATCCAGACCTGCATTGACAACAAGCGGTTTTTCAGATGACGTGGATTCCTGAGAAGTCGTGGGAGGTGGTGTGGTTGCTCGATGGCAGTGATAACCCCCCCGTATCCTGTCATGGTGGCAACCATATCGGTCCAACCCACCGCCATGCGTATGGCCATTATCAGTTGAGATCACAACCAAGAACAAAACAACAAGTAGGCAAATACGCCGATTCATAAAACCTCACAACCCAGCGCTGGGTAGGTTGTCGCCAACAACCTCGAGTCAAACGAGCATACCGGAGGAAAAACAAGGACGTGCCTTTGCCTCTGAACTACAAGGACGAACAATTCCCTATACCCCCCTCAACGAATTGCTGCCAGATTAAGGAGAACGACCATGCTCAGACACATCGCCTTCGCGTCCTTTCTCATTCTATCTATCAGCGTTGACACAAAGCACGTCAGGGCGGAGAGCGCCAACTGCCAGGCTTTTGCGGAGTATTACGACGAAACCGACAAACAAATTGCTGCGAATATCGCGGAGTCGCTTGCCAACTTTTCATTGTCTGAACCACAGCGACTAGTGCTCGAGCTGCGCGATTTGAACTGGCACATCAAGCAGTTGTTGTTGTTGGAGCAGATGAAGGGACATGGTTGCGCTTTACCGAGCACGATCAGCCACCACGGATATTTAACAAACGCCGTGGAATGCTCTCTTAAGCGCGACATCGAGTCACCAGAATGTGATAAAAAAACGTGGGAGAGGAGGCCCATGTCGGATAAATGATGTCGTTGATTCCCGCCACGTCACCGCAGTGAGGTCGCCCTGGAGTCTTTGTTGAACTCCAGGGCTTTTGTGCGTCTTGTGGCAAAATCATGCCGATATCGAGAGTCTGTCTGGCGGTGCTTGCGATGTGACCAGACAGGATAGCCGCCGAAGGTTCGACACAGACCGAAGGCGGCGGGTGATTGGTTCTAGGGTATCCGATAGTAACGGAACACTTTTGGTCTCTAAGAAAACACCCTCGCCCTGAACGCGAAGCGTCACTCCGGGGTTTTGGGGAGTGACGCTTCCGTGATCGTGAGCAACCACGCCGTCCCGAGACGCGATTAGGCGATGACGGCGTATGACGGAGCC
>MPNN01000001.1 GCA_002239045.1 SAR202 cluster bacterium bin127 | reverse complement strand
TTTTCAAACTCGATCAACGCGGCGTGAACGTCTCGATATGGACTCGATGTCCGTTTGACGATGGCATGGATGTCTTTGATGTTCGCATCCGCGAAATGAGCGACGATATCGGCGGAGTGGATCGGTGATTCAAGCAACATGAAATCGAACATCGAGGACGAAAATCTGGGATCATCAGTGAATTCGTGGATGTCCTTATGAAACTCGGCAACAATCTGACGTAAGGGCCCGGCTTCCTTGACAATGTCTATCGCGGCTCGGATTAACGGGTTAAATCGTCGATTGAACGCCACCATGACCCTCGATCCACTGACCTGTGCGGCTTGAATCAACTCGTCCAGGGCGGCCACCGACATCGCCGGGGGTTTCTCGACCATCACCGGGATGCCGCGATTTATCGCATCGAGCGCGACATCGCCATTTAGGTGCGCTGGTGCCGCCACAATCACCGCATCGACATCGCCAGAGTCCACCATTTCCGAGACCGAAGCGTAGGCCGATACGTCCGTAAGTTCCGAAGCCGCGGCGGCACGGGAAGTCTCGACTGGATCAGAAATCGAGACGATTCTCGCTCCTTCGATCCCATCAATCGCCCGTACGTGCCAACGTCCGCGACGCCCATATCCTGCCAACCCGACATTCAACGACATGATTATTCTCCAAGGTCTTGCCGATTCAACTTGGTAGCGGCCAGTGCCGCGCACCGTTGCTGTGTTGGGAATAGACTTTATCCAAATGCGGAACCGCTGACGACGCTTCAAGATGGAGATTCAACATGATTGCGACGGTGATGGACACGACCAAGATGAGCGGAAAAGATGTCCGAATGGCTTCCCGAATCGGTGAATTCGCTCAGCCCACTTCAGGTGCCGCACCGGATATCGTCCAGACGAACGTTGCTATCCTGCCGAAAGACCTCGCGTTTGACTTTTTGGTGTTCTGTCAGCGTAACCCGAAACCGTGTCCAGTCATTGAAGTGTTGGAAGCCGGGCAGACTGAAGCCGTTTTATCCGCACGCGGTTCTGACATCCGAAGCGATGTGCCAATGTATCGGGTCTACCGCCAAGGCGAACTCGTCGAGGAACCGAACGACATCTTCGAGATTTGGCGAGATGATTTGGTGACCTTCCTACTCGGTTGCAGTTTCACGTTTGAGCACGCTCTCATCCGCAACGGCGTCCATCTTCCGTACTACGGCACCGACAAAAACGTCGCGATGTACAAAACCAGCATCGAAACTGCACCGGCGGGTCCGTTTGGCGGGCCGATGGTCGTGACTCATCGTTGGGTACCGCGTGAAAAGGTTGTTAGGGCAGTGCAGGCCACATCGAGATTCCCGGCCGTTCACGGAGCTCCGGTCCACATCGGCAATCCGGCTGAGATTGGCATCACAGATCTTTCTAATCCCGATTTTGGTGACGCTTGGGAACCACAATCCGATGACGATGTCTCGATGTTTTGGGCGTGCGGCGTAACGCCTCAAGCTGTGGCGATGGCGTCGCAACCCGAGCTAATGATCACGCACGCACCCGGGTACATGTTCGTAACCGACTTGCACGACGAAGACTTGGCGGTTATGTAGGGCATTTTCCGAGCTATAACCCAAGTGGACATTGAATAAAGAAAGCCAGAACGATGATCGATAACGACCCAATATCCCAAATCGAAGACATCGTCTTACAGGACGACATTCGAGGCATGACGGCTCTCAAACCCCATATGCCGCAAAACTACGTCGCGCGGTGCGCGGACCTGCTCCTCGACCACCCGGGCAAGATATTCATCGTCACCGGTTTCTACATCATGGCTGCTGAAGCGACCGAGACCGATGGGCCTCCCGGCGCGGTTACTCTTGGCAACGCGCTAACCAAGCTGGGCAACGAGATCGCCTACGTCACCGATGAACTGTCCTCGGAAGTCGTCCGGTCGATCGCCGAACACGAGGTCATTGAGTTTCCCATTACCAATCACTTCGAATCCGCTAACTTCGCCAACGAGCTCTTTCAGGAGCATTCACCGAGCGCCCTCATCGCCATCGAACGGGCAGGGCTTGTTGGTGATGGCACCTACCGCAACTTCCGAGGTGTCGATTTCACCCCGTACAACGCCAAAATCGACCACCTTTTCGACCAGCATCCGTACTCAGTAGGCATCGGAGATGGTGGAAACGAGATCGGCATGGGCAACCTCCAGAACGTCATTCCAACTATCGAACACGAATACCTGCCCAAGAATCCTTGTGTCACTACAACTACCGAGCTCATCATAGCCAGCTGCTCAAATTGGGGCGGTTACGGACTTGTCGCCGCTCTCTCGCTCAAACACGGCATAAATCTGCTGCCGAGCGTTGAAGAGGCCAAACAGATGGTCAGGGAAATCGTAGCGGTCGGAGCCGTCGAGGGAATGAGCGGCGAAAGCAAAGAGTTTGTGGACGGACGCGATTTGGAAGGCGACTCCGTGTGCATCAGCGACCTCCACGTTCTGTTGGCAGAGCAGGGGATTGGTTAACCGCGGTGGTGCCTAGCGTCGCCTCCGCAACCGCCGCCTTGCGACTGTTTCTTTAACCAGCACCATGAGCGCGACTGCTCCGACGCCCGCAACTCCGCCGGTGAACCAAGTCGCGGTTGCCAACGCCATGATCTGGGCGATGCCTCCGATCAGTGGTGGACCTACAGCACCACCAACGTCGGATATGAACCGCCACACTCCTAAAAACTCGCCTGGGTCGTTCAACGGCGCTAAGTCCGATCCCAAGGTCAACACGAAGCCACTGCTGAGGCCGTTGCCCAAGCCAACCACGATACCAGCAATCATCAGCATCGTCATCCCATCCGCGAATGGCAATAGGGACAATCCGATGCCCATGACGACCAGCGCCGGCACGCCAACGTACTTCCGACCGAATCGGTCCATAGTCCAGCCGACAATCGGGAACATCGTCGAATCCACCGCATACGACACGCTGGCGACGTAACCAATCTGATCAGTCCTGAGGCCCATCTCATCGCCCCAGACCGGAATCAGGAACTCCCTCGCAGCGCGGATAAATTGAAGAATGACAGCGACCAACCCGGCGGTCATAAAGTCGTGCCGATGAGCCGATAGCGTCGAGGCGACACTGGTTACGACGTTGCGGTGACCTTGCGGATCGACCTTGTCGCCACCAGTTTTCTTCATGGCGTAAAGCACGAAAATCCCCGTGAGTATGGCGATCACCGCCTGAACGTAGAACGGTGCTCGGATATTCACGTATTCGGCTAGCACGCCACCGAGAATGGGGCCGATGATGGCCGCAACGCGTCCTACTCCGCCGTAGAGCGACAGCGCTTTGCCGCGATGCCGAGTGGGTACTGCGCCGGCGATAAATGCGTGCCTAGAAATCATCCAGAAGGCAAAGCTTGCTCCAGCTGCAAATCTGGCGACGAATAGGAACGTGAAGTTTGGACTGTTCGCCGCCGCAACTGCCGCAACTGCGAACAGACCGATACCAACCAACATGGTGCGCCACATCCCGAAGCGTGAAACCAGTATGCCAGCCGGGACGTCGAATGCGAGCGTACCAAGGTGCTTTGCACCGACTGCGAGGCCGATGAATACCTCCGTCGCAAGGAATTCGTCCTTGGCGAAGACAGGCAACACCGGGATCAATACCCCTTGGCCGACTGCAAGCAAAAACGCTGGCGCATAGACTGTCGGAATGAGCGAAACGATCGAGAAGCGGTTGCGCCGGACCGATCTCGTTCGTTGAGGTTCCGTCGATGAGTCTGCCACTATGCCTCGCCGTTCACTGGGGGCGCCGCACATTCTGGCTGTGAAGACATCTTCAATTGCACGATTTCGAACTTCGCAAACCTCTTTAGCATAGAATCAACTCAGACCAAACTAAATCGAACTGGTGCGCGACCGCATGCGTGTAGAGCCATCCCAATTCAGGGTTTCGGCGCACACAGCGAATGTTCCGCGCCAAGTGTATTCAGGAGAGAATTAATGTCCGACATCAACTCCCGGGGTTACGCCAACGCCGACGCGCTCGTGTCGACCGATTGGGTCGCCAAGCACGGGAATGACGATGGCGTGAGAATCGTCGAATCAAACGAAGACCCGCTGCTGTACCCCTCCGGGCACATACCCGGCGCGGTCGAAATCGACTGGGCGGCCGACTTGAACGACCAGTTGCGCCGCGACTATCTCGACCGTGACGGTTTCGCCAGCCTTATGTCGTCGAAAGGCATCTCCAACGACACCACAGTCGTCCTCTATGGAGACCGCAGCAACTGGTGGGCATGCTACGCGTTGTGGATCTTTCAGCTCTTCGGCCACACCAACGCCAAGATCATGGATGGCGGCCGACTGAAGTGGGAAGCCGAGGGTCGTGATCTCACCCGCGAGGCTCCAAATGTCGCTGCGGCGAGCTACAACGCACCTGAGCGAGACGACTCCGTGGTGCGTGCCTTCCGCGACGACGTCTTGACGCACATCGGGATCTCCGGTCAAATGATCGACGTCAGGAGCCCCGAAGAATACAGCGGTGAGCGACTCCACATGCCCGACTTCCCGAATGAAGGGGCCCTGCGCGGTGGACACATTCCGGGTGCGGCAAACGTCCCTTGGGCAACGGCCGCCAACGAAGACGGCACTTTCAAGGACGCGAGCGCCCTCCGCGACATCTATGAGGGTAACGCCGGTCTTGACTCGGACGACGACGTAATCGTCTACTGTCGCATCGGCGAACGCTCGAGCCACACCTGGTTCGTTCTCACAAACCTTCTCGGTTACGGCAACGTCAAGAACTATGACGGTAGCTGGACGGAGTGGGGCAACTCAGTCGGTGTCCCAATCGAGAAATAGTCCGACGAAAGTCGACGGAAAGCCGCGGGCGCTTTAGCACTGGTGCCCGCGGCTATCCGGTCTCCCCGCGATGGACAACATCCCAAGTCCACTCACAAAAATGCTCGAAGAGCTCGACGGCCTCGATAGGGTGGAACGAGCGCAATACCTACTTGAGCTTTCAGACGATTTCTCGGAAGTCCCCGAAGCTATCGCAACTCGGCCGTTCCCGGAAAACCGCCGGGTGCCTAAATGCGAATCAGAAGCGTTTGTTTGGGCTCAAGACCAAGATGACGGCACGCTGAAGTTCCACTACGCCGTCGAAAATCCCTTGGGCATCTCGGCGCGTGCCATGGGCGTCATCCTCGACGAAACCCTTTCGGGTCAACCAGTAGATCAAGTCGCAAGCGTCCCTCCAGACATCGTCCATCGCATTTTCGGGCGCCAACTCTCGATGGGGAAAGGCGAGGGCCTCGCTGCAATGGTTGAATTTTCGACCTATGAAGCGCGGCGACGCCTGCAAACTCGCTGAATCAGCCGATTGTGCCGGTTTCGACCGAGTTTATTGGTGGTAGATAGTCCGCCAACAGTTCCCAACTATCCCCTTCATCTTTGCTGAAAAACAGCTGCCCGGTACTCGTACCGATGTAAACTCCGCACGGATCGATGGCATCGGTTGCCATCCCGTCACGCATCGCGTGAAGATACGCGTTTTTCTGGGGCAATCCCATTGTCAACGGTTCCCAATTTCGGCCTGAATCGCTACTACGAAACGGGCGGAACTTCGCATCGGTTACAAATCTCATGCCGCCTCCGAGTTGGTCTCCAACGGCTTTATCTTCTGGTAGCACATACACCGTGTCGGGATCCTGCCCGTGGATCGCCATCGGCAATCCGAACCTCGACGGCAATCCTTCGCTAATGTCTAACCATTCTCGACCGCCATCATCGCTGCGAAACACTCCGCAATGATTCTGTTGATACAGCGTTTGCGGCTTTGCGGGATGCATCACAACCTTATGTGGACACTGTCCAACCTCTGGGTATGTCTCGGGCATGAAGTCGGCGCGGACACCTTTGTTCAGCGGTTGCCACGACATCCCTCCGTCGTCGGTTCCGAACACCCCGGCTGCCGATATGCCGACCCACATTCGATCGGCAGAAGTCGGATCCTGGACGATGCTGTGTAAACACATGCCCCCAAATCCGCCCTCCCAACGCTCGCGTGTAGGGTGCGATGTGATGCCGGCAATTTCGTGCCACGAACCGCCGGCATCCTCACTCTTGAATAGCGTCGCAGGTTCCGCTCCCGCATAGACCACGTCGGGTTCGTCGTCTGCACCCAGCGTCACGTGCCACAAACTGTTGAGTTTCACCTCTTCGGTAGATGTGACCTGGGGTCCTTGACGAGCGTTCTCCCAAGTAACGCCTAGATCGTCGCTCCGATGGATTTCAGATCCGAAAACCGGATCGTTTCTAACTACCCACAACCTACCATCGCCGCGCGCATCGTAAACGGCGTGGAATACGTCGGATCCAGGCCAGTACGGACCGGTCATCTCCCAGTTGTCGCGGCTCGGACCCGCAGAAAATACGAACGCGCCCTTCCGCGTGCCCACGAGTACCAAGATGTCGCCTTGCTTTGGCGGAAGACCACTTGCCATGGGAATTACCTCAATTCGTCCGTTTCATCGTGAACCCAAATCACGCACGGACACCATACCGCAACGAATTCAACAATTGCTTCGACGCAACTGTGATCTCTTCAACAGCCGCGTCAAATGCCGCTTCGTTGGCTTTTGATGGCGCCCGGTAACCGCTGATCTTGCGAACGTACTGCAATGCAGCAGCGGCTATTTCATTGTCGCTCGCCGGTACATCTCGTTCCCTCAGCACTTTGATGCTTCTGCACATACGACTCTCCTCACTAACTAACTCCGTTGGTCGATTGCGTTAGGTGCGCTCTGACGATGCGTACATCCTCGTAAGGTATCTCTTCGTCGAGGACCTTCATGACTTCTGCGAGTTTCGCCTGAATTCCGCCCGCTTCTCCAATCGCCGACTCGATCTTTGCCATTCGATCTGACTTCGGTAACGACGACGCCAATTCGACGGTCATTCCATTTCCGACCATCATCTCAACGTGGCTGACAATGGTGCCAAGGGTCAGTCCCCGGCGATGCGCTACTTGACCAACCGACATGCCTTGACTAAGGAAATCTCTAGTTTCAGCATAAGTCGAACCGCTTCGGTGCGTGTTGGGCGTCCTACGGACAGTAGGGCGGTCGCCATCGGTTGCTGTCGGATGGTGTTGGCTGTAATCGGCTATCTCCGCCAAAAACCGTTCGCCGTACTGTTCCAGTTTTACCGAACCCACTCCAGACACCAAGGCGAATTGAGCAAGGTTTTGCGGAACCTTCGCTGCCATGTCTCGTAGACTTGCGTCGCCGAAGATTACGTACGCCGGCACGTCAAGTTCTCGCGCAATTTCCAATCGAAGCCGACGCAGTCGTTCGAACAATTCCGGACTGTCCGTCATCGCTGCGATAACTCGGGTCTGTCTAGATCGTTCGACGCGTTTCGGTTTCGACAGCGTCAACGACTCGCGATCTCTCAATAACCGTCGACCTTTTTCGGTCACCTTGAACGTTGGGTACTCGCCTTCGTTCTTGACAATCAAACCCTCCGATTCCAACATGCCCGCGATCTCTCTTAGTTCGTTCCGGTCGTAATCTTTGACGATGCCGTAGACGCTGAGAGAATCGTGTTCGGAATCGAGAACTTTCTTGCTTCTGCTGCCGAGCAACACTGCGTTGACGTGGGCGATCCCATACCGCTCACCGGTTCGGATGACCGCTGAAAGAATCTTCTGCGTGATGACCGTCGCGTCGAATTGTTCACGTGGAGCCGTGCAGACGTCACATCCTCCACAATTGTTCTGTTTTTCGCCTTGTGAAACAGTGTCATCACCAAAGTATTCGAGTAGGTATCGTCTACGACACGTAGTCAGTTGGCTGAATTCGATAACGTTGTTAAGCTGATCTTGTGATTTTTTACGTTCAATTTGGTCATCAATCTTATTGATGAAGAATTCCTGCTTCGACTTGTCACCATACGAGTACAAAAGTACGCAGTCGCTCGGCAATCCGTCTCGGCCCGCGCGCCCGGTCTCTTGGTAATAGGCCTCCAACGACTTAGGAAGAGAGTAGTGGACCACTAGCCGGACGTCAGGTTTGTCGATACCCATTCCAAACGCGATCGTCGCTACGACTATCGTGAATTCGCCGGTAATGAATCCCTCTTGCGTCCTTCGGCGAGCCTCCGAATCCATGCCAGCGTGGTACGGCTTGGCCGCGAATCCCAATTGCCGTAGGTCGACCGCAATCTCCTCGGTCTCCTTGCGTGAGAAGCAGTAGATAATCGCCGATTGGCCCCGGCGAACCTCCAACAATTCGACAATCTGTCCGAACGCGTTCTGTTTCGTTCGGATCTCATACGCAAGATTCTCGCGGTTAAAACTCGCAACGAAACGCTTCGGTGAATTCAAACCTAGCTGCGTGACGATATCGTCTCGAACCCGGTGGGTTGCCGTCGCGGTGAGGGCGATAAACGGCACCTCCGGCATACTACGTCGTAACGCTCCTAGCCCACGGTAGTCCGGCCGGAAGTCATGACCCCACTCCGAGATGCAGTGCGCTTCATCGACGGCAACCTGGCTCACCTTGAGTTGTTTCAGAAAGTTCTGAAAGCCTTCCAGCGCCAGTCGTTCGGGTGAAACGTAGAGAATCTTCAATTCACCTCGGAGCGCCTCACCTCGGATGCGTGTCGTCTCTCCGTAAGATTGGGAGCTATTGATGAACTCGGCTTTGATGCCGATTGCCTTCAATCCATCGACTTGGTCTTTCATCAATGCGATCAACGGCGAAACCACGAGCGTGATGCCCTCGAAACGCAACGCAGGAAGCTGATAGCAGAGAGACTTTCCGCCTCCAGTAGGCATGATCACCAATGAATCGTGCCCAGCGCGGACGTTCGAGATGATGTCCTCTTGGAGCGGTCGGAACTGGTCGTAGCCGAAATATTGTTTCAGGAGGTCAAGCATAGCGAGTGGTGGAATCAGATCCAAATCTGTGCATTACGACATTGTCGCCGACGTACCCGAATTCGTAATTGCCGAATGGCGAGAATCGGGATAATTACTCACGATAACGTTCAAGAAGCCGTTTGGCGATCACGAGTTTCTGCATCTCGTTGGTGCCTTCGCCGATGATCATCAGCGGTGCGTCGCGATAGTAGCGCTCTATGGGCAACTCCTTGGTGTAACCGGCGCCCCCGTGTATTCTCATGGCATCCATCGCTACCTCACCGCAGATCTCGCTGGCGTATAGTTTCGCCATACCTGCGGCCAAGTCGACGCGTTCTCCAGCATCCTTCTTACGAGCGGCGCTCATCGTTAAGAGTCTCGCCGCCTCGATCTTTGTGCCCATCTCGGCGAGTTTGAGTTGGATGGCCTGATGGTCAGCTATCGGCACGCCGAATGATCGGCGGCGTTGCGCGTATGAAATCGCAGCTTCAAACGCGGCCGTTGCCACCCCGACGGCTCTAGCTGCGACGTTGACGCGTCCCGATTCCAACCCACTCATCACCTGATGGAACCCTCTACCTTCTTCGCCACCGATTAAATCCTCCGCGCCAACACGGCAACCGTCAAAGATCAATTCACCAGTATCGACACCACGGTATCCCAACTTGTCGATGTGCTGGCCGACCGAGAGCCCGGGGTTGGGTTTCTGAACGATGAAGCAACTCATGCCACGGTACGGAGGATCTGCATCGAGGTCGGTCTTTGCTAATACTGCGTAGGCGTTGCCGTTCTCGGCGTTGGTGATGAACATCTTTCGACCGTTCAACACATACTCCTCACCGTCTCTTGTAGCCGTGGTGTGGATGCCTTGGACATCGCTACCTGCTTCAGGTTCTGTGAGTCCTAATCCTCCACGGATCTCGCCAGTGGCCATTCCCGGCAAGATGCGGTATTTCTGATCTTCGGTGCCGTGTTCCGCGATTATCGCCGACATCAAGAGATGGGTGCCGATGGGACCGCATACCGACATCCAACCCTTGCTCAACTCCTCAAAGACGATTGCTAGCGTCACATGATCCAACCCGAGACCGCCATACTCCTCGGGGATGGTGATACCGAATAGTCCCAACTCTCGCATCGTGTCGACGAGTTCGGTAGGGTAGATGTCTTCATGGTCGTATCGCGACGCGACAGGTTCGACATCCCGACGCACGAAATCACGGACGAGGTCGACGATCTGCGAACGAGCTTCTTCAGAGATTGAAGGCATATCTATGAGCATATCCGTCGGAATCGATGGGTATGCTTGGCAGGTGTTGATGACAGCTAGTCGTCGATCGCAAAACTGCCCATTGTGACGTTTCCGGTGATTATTAGGTGAGACGGATCAGAAGTGGGACCCATGCGAGAGCGCTTGTCTTCGGATTCGCCCATCGTGACATCGGTTTCGATGGCAACGCCCCATTCAGATGGAACCCGTATATTCAATCCGGCCATCGTGAGCGAAACGTCTAATGTCGCGGGCCGATTCACGATGGATGCATCCCGGAGGTCTAGATTAGCGTTGCCCAACGTTACATTCACAGTGCCTCCGGTGAAATCGCTTGAGTCTACCCGTTCATTAGCCTCACCCAAGGTGCAAGAAATGGCAACGGATCCTTCGCTTGTGGTAGTCGTATTCGTATGAGTGGTAGTCGAACCTCCGCTGACCTTGTGCTCGCGCTTTCGTGACCGGCGGCGCGAACCACCGAAGATGATAGCCACGCCGACAACGATCAGAATTACGGGCCAATACTGGTAGACGTCAACATTAAGATTGCTAAGCAACAGGAACAGGCCGACTACGATCAGCACGATCGGGAAGAAGACCCGCCGGAATCTTTTGACTATCAAGGTTCCGATGCCGAACCCGATGAATGCGATCGAAGCGACCCACCCGATAATCTCCCCGATGTCGATGTTGAGGACATTGAGACTATCGAGGAGAAAAATCGCTCCTAGTGCGATCACGATCAGGCCGGCAATAATCCGGCCTGATCCGTGTTTTGAATCCATGTGACGCTTTGTTTTCAGTTCATCGCGCGCTCGGCCGCGGCGTTGACTGCACGGGCGGTGTAGACCTGCGTCATGGCTTCGCGGTATTCAGCGGATGCGTGAACATCGTCGTTGAACAGCCCCGCAATTTCCGCTCCGCCACGTTGCGCGGCGCGGTTGACAACGCTCTCGTTAAGTTCTTTTCCAACCAAGATCCGCTCGGCACGTCGGGATCGAACCGCATGTGGGCCAGCCCCGGTAATACCGATGCGCGCGGAAGTGCAGATGCCTCCGTCGTCAATTGTCAATGAGGCGGCGACGCCAACGATTGCGTAATGGGATGCTTTGTTGGCCAATTTCACGTACGCGTCTCCGCTACCGGCACCTTGAGCCGGGACGGTTACGCCCGTCAGAATCTCGTTGGGCCGGAGCGCAGTCTCGAGATAGCCACGGAAGAATCGGTCGCTCGCGATTGTGCGCTGAGAGCGCGCCGACGCAGCGTGGATTTCAAATCCAAGTGCGACTGCGACTGCGGGCAGGTCGCCTGCGGGATCGGCATGCGCCAGTGAACCACCGATGGTTCCCCAGTTCCGTACCTGTGTATCGGCAACTTGCGAAGCCGCTTCGGCAATCGAGCTGGCATTCGAGTTGATGACGTCGGATGTGATCAACTCGTAGTAAGTCGTCATCGATCCGATCGTGATGCTGCCGTCATCATTCGCGGTAATGCCCTTGAGACCCTCGACGTTGCGCAGGTCAACGATAGCCTGCGGCGACGCGATTCGAAGCTTCATCATCGGGATCAGCGAATGACCACCGGCCAACACCTTGGCATCGCCACGATACCTTAAAAGTGCTTGCGACGCCTCGCGCACCGTTGTGGGTGCGTGGTATGCGAAAGGATCAGTTACTCCAGTTGTCATGTTCAGTTACCCCTTCTCGCTGCTGCCGAACGTCGGGCTCGACGTGCCTCTTTTGCGTCCTGAATAGTTCGCCACATCTTCTCTGCGCTCAACGGCATATTCAGGTGAGTCACGCCCAGGTGCTTAAGCGCGTCAACTGCGGCGTTCACCACCGCGGGCGATGCCGCGATCGTGCCGGTTTCACCAGCACCTTTGGCACCAAGTGAGTTGACGGTTGTCGGAGTGACTGTGCGACCGGTCTCGAAGTTCGGGAAGTCCTCTGCCGTCGGAACCGCGTAGTCCATCATGCTTCCGGTCATCAACTGGCCGTCGTCGGAATAGACTGCACACTCTTGGAGAGCCTGCCCAACACCTTGAGCGATGCCGCCGTGAACCATGCCGTCGACAATCATCGGATTGATGACATTGCCGACATCGTCGATGGCCACGTAGCGAGCGAGCTTCGTCTCGCCGGTCATCTCGTCGATCTCGATGACTGCGACGTGTGTGCCGAACGGCCAGGTGAAGTTCTGGGGGTCGAAGAAGCTGACGGCTTCTAGGCCAGGTTCAAGCCCATCGGGCAGGTTTTTAGCCCAGTAGGCACCAAGTGCGACGTCACCCCAAGGGATCTCGCGCTCTTGGATGTCCTCAACGTAGAACGTGCCGTTTTCGAAGCTAACCTGCTTCGAATCGACGCCCATTTCATGGGCCGCAATCTGCTTGGCCTTGTCTATGACCTTGTCTAGGCTCATCATCAAGGCTTCACCGCCGACTGCCAATGATCGGCTACCGAAGGTGCCGGTGCCGAACTGGTGTCGTTCAGTGTCGCCGTGTACGACTTCCACGTTCTCCATCGGGATGCCGAGGCGCGACGATGTTATCTGTGCCAACGTTGTTTCGTGGCCCTGTCCGTGCGGTGACGTTCCAGTGAAAACGGTCACGGTTCCGGTCGGGTGGACACGAACCGTGCTCGATTCCCACAAGCCAGCACCGGCACCCAAAGCGCCGGCAACTGCTGATGGTGCCATTCCGCAGATCTCGATGTAGGTCGAGAATCCGACGCCGAGCAGTTTGCCTTCACGGCGCGCTGCGCGTTGTTCGGCGCGGAATGCCTGGTAGTCAAATTTGTCAAGGGCAGCGGCTAGCGCGCCTTGGTAGTTTCCAGAGTCGTAAGTGACACCGATGGGCATGTCGTGACCGCGTTTGAAGGGGCGGACGAAGTTGCGACGGCGAACTCCTAGAACATCTCGCCCGATCTCGTGGGCGTAACGTTCCATCATTCGCTCGACGACGTAGGTTGCCTCAGGGCGTCCTGCGCCACGATAAGCGTCGACGGGGGTCGTGTTGGTGAATACTCCCTTGACCGTGCACGAGAGGTTCTCGAACTTGTAACATCCGCCCAGCATCAAGCCGAACAAGATGGTCGGGATCGCCGGTGCGAAGGTCGAAAGGTAACCGCCCAGATTGGCGTAGACGTGGACCTTGAGTCCGGTAACGATGCCGTCGCTGGTGCCACAAATCTCGGCATCGGCGATGTGGTCGCGACCGTGAGTGGTGGCGACGTAGTTCTCGGTCCGACTCTCGATCCATTTGACCGGTCGTTCGAGCTGCTTCGCGACGATGCCGCAGATGACCTCTTCAGCGTATAGATAAAGCTTGCACCCGAATCCTCCGCCAACATCTGGGGCAACGACCCGAACTTTGTGTTCAGGATGACCGGTGACGAGCGAAAACAAGAGGCGGACAAGGTGCGGTATCTGGGTTGATGTCCAGATCGTCAACTGGTCGGTCCCGCCGTTGTAGTCGGCCATGATGCCGCGCGCTTCCATGGGGTTGGGGATCAACCGTTGATTGATGATTCGTTCGGAGACGACAACGTCGGCCTCCGCAGCGGCGGCTTCGTAATCGCCGGCGCCTACTGACCAGTCAAAAGCCAAGTTGCCGGGCGCATCGTCGTGGACTATTGGTGCACCGTCAGCGGTGGCCTTTTCGGCGTCCGTAACGGCGTCCAGGGGTTCGTAATCAACTTCTACGAGTGCAACCGCGTCTGAGGCTGCAGCCGGTGAATTCGCTACGACGGCGGCTACTGCGTCACCAACGTAACGGACTTTTTCGAAAGCCAACGGAGGGTGCTCGGGCGCCTTCATCCCAGCCGTCTCTTCGTCGAGCAACCAACCTGCGGGCAGGCTGCCGAGTTGTTCGGCGAGGTCTGCTCCGGTGAACACCGAAACCACGCCATCAGCATTTGCTGCGGCCGAGACATCGATGCGGTTTATCTTGGCGTGACCGTATGGACTGCGAACGAGCGCCAAGTGGAGCAGTCCGGGTAGACGAAGATCGTCAACATATTGGCCTCTACCGGTGATCAGCGCATGATCTTCAACGCGCTTGACCTCCTGGCCAATGAGAGTTTCAGTTGTCATTTCTACTCACCTCCCGATGTTGCGGCTGCATGTTGAACCGCGGCGACGATGTTGTGGTAACCGGTGCATCGGCAAAGATTGCCTCGTAGCCCGCTTCGGATTTCTTCTTCAGTTGGTGATGGATTGCGTTCCAGGATCTGTACTGCGGTGATCATCATGCCGGGAGTGCAGAATCCGCACTGCAGACCGTGCTTTTCGCGGAATGCTTCTTGGATCGGATGCAACTCGCCATTCGATGCCAATCCCTCGACCGTGGTCACGCTGCATCCGTCGGCTTGGACGGCGAACATTGTGCACGACTTGGTCGCATTTCCATCGACGAGAACGGTGCAGGCGCCGCAACTGCTGGTGTCGCAACCCACGTGCGTGCCGGTGAGATCTAACTCGTCTCTTAGCACCTGCGACAGCAACGCTCGTGGCGGCACTTGCAGGCGGTGCGCCGACCCGTTGATCGTTATCGTCACTTCTGCATTCATGGACATCTCCCTAGGGTTAAGATGGACTGTGGAAACTGACGCAAGTTTATCCGAAAAACTTCGACGCGAATCAGCGTGAGACGATTTCCGAGGGGAAGAATCGTGAAAATTAGCGGTGAATTCACTGTCAACGCGCCTCGAGACAAGGTTTGGGAAACGCTAAACGACGTTGGAGCGCTGGGTTCGATGATCCCGGGTGCAAAAGGGTTGACGGAGGTAGGTCCCGACGAGTACACCGCTTCGATGGACCTCGGTATCGGTCCGATACGGACGAGCTTCACGGGCAAGGTGCGGATTTCGGAGCGGGATGAGCCCAACTCGTACATGCTTCAGGTTGAAGGAAATTCGCGGCATGGTTGGATGAACGGCACGGGCAAAGTCGAACTTGAGGAAGCATCGCCAAGTACGACGTTGATTCGTGCGGACGGCGACCTCAATGTCGGCGGGATGATCGCACGCGTGGGGCAGCGGATGCTGCCGGGCATCTCGAAGCAGATGATGCAGACGTTCTTCTCAAACGTTGAACGCCACGCCAAGAACCGTTAGGTTCAGAGCTTGTTGCCGTCGGCGTCGTAGGTGAAACCCATTTCATCGACGGTTCGACCTGAATCGATGGTGTAGCCGGCGCTTGCAATCTCGAGACGGTTGCCGTCGGGATCATCGACGAAGAAGTAGCGCTGACCGTTCGCACGTTCGCCTGGGCCGGAGGTGATCTCGATACCGGCGGCTTTCACGGTTTTGAGCGCCGCGTCGAGGTCATCGACTTGTAGAGCGACGTGGTAGCCGGCAGAGACTCCATCTCTGGGTTCGATAAGGTGAACCATCGCACCGTCTTCCGCTCGCGTCCAAACGAGGGGGTTGCCTTCGATTTCGTGGGGAATTACTTGGAGTCCGATGAGGTCGCGGTAAAAAGCGATGGAAGCTCCGCGATCGTCGGTTGGGATACCGACGTGGTTGATCTTTTCTATTTTGAAGCCGCCCATTTTACGCACCGTCTTTCAGCTGGACTATGAGTTCGATCTCGACCGCGATGTTGTTGGGGAGGCTGCCCATGCCGACTGCGGATCGGGCGTGCTTGCCGTTGACTTCGCCAAAGACCGCGACCATGAGGTCTGAGAAGCCGTTGATGACGGCGGGTTGCTGGTCGAAATCGGGTGAACCATTGACCATTCCGAGGGCTTTGACGCAGCGTTCGACACCGTCGAGGCTGCCGATTTCGCGCTGAATGGAGGCAAGCAGCTGGATACCGACGAGTTTTGCGGCTTCGTATCCCTCTTCGACCGAAAGGTCGGCTCCGAGTTTGCCAGTGATCATGTCGGGGGAGCTTCCGCGCCGGGGTCCGTGCCCCGAGAGAAATAGTAGGTTGCCTACCCGAACCGCCGGGACGTAGTTGGCAATCGGGTTTGACGGTGACGAGAGGTCGATGCCGAGTTCTTCGATTCGAGCTTCAGCTGACACGGTAGGGACTCCATTCTTCAAATGCGTTGAGAGCTTGCTGGTTAGCAACTCAATATTAACGCGCTTCAAGTATTCGGAAGCGCGTTTCTACTATCGAATCCGAACCATCGAACCCGAATTCAGGGTTGCCTGCCCAGAACCGCTTCGCAAGCGGCGATGGTTTGGACGTTGTTATTGGGGTCGATTTCTCCTCCGGCCCCGTCTAGGTGGCCCATTGCCCATTCCGCTGCGTTTTTGGCGTTGCGCGGCGTGGGGTCCTCCAAGAAAGTTTCGCAGGGGTTTCCTTCATTGAAACCCCCGAATCTGGTCACGGTCGGTGCCTGTTTGAAACCTTCGGCCTGAGTGACAGTGGGCGCTTGCTCAAAGCCTTCGAACTTTTCGGCGGTTGGTGCTTGTTTGAAGCCGTCGAATTGCGTTGTGGTCGGTGCAGCGGTGATGGTCGGTGCGGATTCGACCGTGGGTGCACGCGCGATGGTGGGGACGGGTCGGAATTCGGGGTTGTAATCGGCGACTTCCAGATCCTCGCAAGCCAACAATAAGCATCCAAGCCCGAGGATCGAGCAGGCGAGCACGATGAATTTGAACGTTGAGGCCGATTCGGCCATGTTGATTGCCAATGGTTGAAGTCGAGTTTCTAAGAAAACAGCGTATCAACTGCGACGCGCGTGTGTTCGGAGTTGAACGGTGATGTTCGCGCTCCGGTTGCCCCGCACCCGGACGACGTTTGGGTAGCTTTTGATCAATCGTGCGAACTGGGTGTATCCGAGCCGCTTAACGCTGAAATCGGGCTTCATTTTCCGCATGGTCTGATACAGCTTCGCCGCGGAGACGGTGCCGCGTTCGTCAACTGACGCGGCCATGGCTCGGTAAAGAAGCTCCTGAACCTCGGTGCGGACATTTCGGTTCATGCGTTTTCGAGCGACTTTGACAACCGTTCGTTTGGGTTTACGTCTTGGGTCACGGTCGTAGATCGAACGGATTTCTGGTTCGAGAACTTGGTTGATGGGAATGAATCGGTCGGAATGTCGCTCAATTCGGGCGTGGTTGGTAGAGGTGTCGCCGGCGACGATGACACGTTTACCCAGTTCGCGCAACCGATCGTAAAGTGGCAGGAAGTCTTGATCTGAGGAGACGACCGCGAACGCGTCGACATCGAGATCTGGGTTGTGGAGGATCTCGATGGCTTCGATGACGATACGGACGTCGGCCATATTGTTTCCGGGCACGAAGTTGGGTTGATGCACCAACTCAACACCCATGTCCCGCATTCCGTTTTGAACCAATTTGATGGCCCGAAACCAGTCGCCGACAGCCCGCTTGAGCACGACGTTACCGTCCATTTCGAGGATGTCGATCAGTTCGTTGATAGATGCGAGATTATTGATGTTCTCGGCGTCGATGATGACGGCGATGTTGGGTTTTTGGACCAATGTCAAAAGCGCTCCTTAATTTGTTTTTATACACATATACTACAACATCGCGGCAACTGGGCTGCGATGTGACTAAACGAGGAGGGATCGACAACGGAGGTCAGCGGAATGGGGCGAGTTCGCCACCTCACCCACTCGCCGAAATATTCGGATTCGGCTCGGTCATGCTGAAGGGGTCGAGAGCTTCATCCAACGCTGCTTCGTCGAGATCCGTTCGGCGGAGGGCCACTTGGCGTATGGTTTCGCCGGTTTCGGAGGCTTCGTGGGCGATGGCGGCCGCGGCGTCGTAGCCGACTATCGGGGCTAGGGCGGTGCAGATGGCTAGGCCTTGGGCGACCATCGAGGGGCCAGTTTCGGTTGCTTGGATGCCGGATACGCATTGGCGTTGGAGGTTGGTGCAGGTTGCGGCTAGGAGGTCGATTGATTCGAGGAGGTTGTGCGCGGCGACGGGCATCATTACGTTGAGTTCGAAGTTGCCGGACTGTCCGGCGATGGCGATGGTGGTGTCGTTGCCGATGACCTGGGCGCAGACCATGGTGGCGGACTCCGCGATGACGGGGTTGACCTTGCCGGGCATGATGGAGCTACCCGGCTGGACCTCGGGAAGTGCTATCTCGCCGATGCCGGCGCGTGGACCGGAGCCTAGCCATCGCAGGTCGTTGCAAATCTTCATCAAGCTAACAGCGAAGGTCTTTAGCGCGCCGGAGGCGCTGACCACGGCGTCGATGGTGCTCTGTGATTGGAAATGGTTGTCGGTCTCGGAGAAGGGAATCCCGGTTCGCTCACCGAGTTTGGCGATGACGCGTTCGGCAAATTCGGGGTGCATACCGATGCCGGTTCCCACGGCTGTTCCACCGAGGGGGAGGACGGCGAGTTCGTCGAGGGCGCGCTGGACGCGCTGACGACCGTATTCGAGTTGCCCGGCGTAGCCCAAGAACTCCTGTCCGAGTCGGATCGGTGTGGCGTCTTGGAGATGAGTGCGGCCAGTCTTGACGACGTTCCAAAAGTCTTTCGACTTTTCTCTTAAACCATCTTCCAACTCTTGCATGGCAGGTAGGAGCGAGTCCGCGATTGCGACCGCGGCCGCGACTTGGATGGAGGTCGGGATGACGTCGTTGGAGGACTGACCCTTGTTCACATGGTCGTTTGGATGAACGGGATCACGGGAACCGAGTTCGCCGCCAAGCGCCTCGATGGCGACGTTTGAGATGACCTCATTGGCGTTCATGTTGGTCGACGTGCCGGAGCCAGTCTGGAAGATGTCGACCACGAATGCATCGTCAAACTCGCCGTCGATGACCCGTTGCGCAGCGGCAACGATAGCGGCGGAGCGTTCGGCGTCGAGGGCATCGAGATCGAGATTGACCTCAGCGGCACACTGCTTGACCTGTCCGATGGCACGGATGAAGGAGCGACTGAAACGGAGATCGCTGATGGGGAAGTTCAATTCGGCGCGGCGCGTGTTGGCGCCGTAGTAGGCGTTTGCGGGGACGTCGAGGACGCCCATGGAGTCGCGTTCGGAGCGGAAGGGATTGGGGGATTGGGACATGGGGATTCTTGTGTGTTTTTACTGCGATTCTTGGATGGTTACGTCGCCGTTGACTTTGAATTCGACGGTACCGGTCCATGTTGGCAGGGCTTTCATTCCGAGCAGCAGGCTACCACTACCCAAATCTAAGGCCTCCATTTCTCGGATCTCGCCACCAATCAGCACTTCAATGTCATAGACATTAACTGTTTCACTCGCTCCATTTGCGAACCTGGTGACCTGCGTGTCAGCAAGCGACTTCTTCAGGTTTTCGAGTATCGCGGTGGGAAGCGCAAGTTCTCCGTTGAAGCCGGTATCGAATTTTACTTCGAACCTTCCGAATTCCCCAGTCTGACAACGGAGGTCGATGCTGATTATGGGTTGGAGTTCGGCGTTTACTCTGCCGCGGATCATTCGACAGTACCTGACAACACTGTCGAAGGCAACGGTACGTAATAGACATAGTCGAAACCTACGCGGGCGGTGTAGGTTACCGGTTTGTCGCATTTTCTGCGCAGTTGCTGACGCGCGCTGCTTGCGTTCATGGCCACCGCGTACTTGAGGGTGTAGCCGTCAATGACAACGATGTCGCCTTTGTGATCATCGATGAGTTGGTCGAGGAGTTCGTCTTCGTAGAATCGCTTGGCGCGTTCGACGAAGCGCTTTTTCTCTTCGACTGGTAGTCCATGTTGTGTTGGCATTTGGTAGCCCCTCGCGGTAGCATTCGGCGCGTCATGTTGATCGTGGCATACGCCTATTTTGCCACATAATTGCGAGAAATACAACGGTGAACCCGTGCGGAGAGGGCAGGTTTGAAACCTGCCTCTACCAGATCATCTGCTTGCGGCGCAACAGGGGGGCGATACGGCTAGTCGTTGGCGTGGCGTTCGTCGTAGTCTTTGAAGGCCTGCTCTGCGGCGTTCAGGGCGTTGACACATGCGGGGTAGCCGCCGTAGAAGAGCATCTGGGTGATGAGTTCGACGATCTGCTCTTTGGTCCAGCCGTAGTTGAGAGCGCCGGTGATGTGTCCGGGCAGCTGGTTGGGCTTGTCGAGGGCGATGAGTGCGGCGACGGTGCAGATGCTCCGAATGTTGCCGGGTAGGGTCTCGCGCTGGTAGATGTGCCCAAAGAGGGTTGCGTTGATGAGATCGAAGGCATCGTCGGTAACGCCGTCGGTGACCGGGTTTGGCTGTGGTGCGCCGTCGTAGTACCAGTCACGCCATTCTTTGGACTTGGCTAGGAGGTCTTCGTAGTTGTGCATGGGGGTGGGGCCTTTCTTGCGGCGGGTGTGGGCGCGATTCTTTGGGCGCGTGGGATTCAATTTTGGCATAGGGGGACGCTGGATCGGGAAGTGATGCCTAAGTGAGGCAGTGCTTCAGCAACCTAGCGGTACCAGCTACTGCGGCGGCGTGACCGGCGAGTTTGACGTGATCGGCGCGTTTGGCGTGATCGACGTTCCTGCGAATTCATGTAGGCATAGATTCCTAGCAATAACAACGTAGTCACTAACAGAGTAAAGACGATGACACCGATCGTTCTGAAAACATCAATGACGGATTGTGCGGTTCTTAAACCTGTGATGTAACCACCCAAACCTCCCGCTACCGTTGCTACCACCGAAGCCACCGCAATGGTGATCAAAGTGTTGCGGACATCACCCTCAATTGGTCTGTACAGCATTCTCCATGTTGCGATTCGCCCAAATAGACTGTGCAGAATAACACGGGCCATAAAACCAATGGCCACCAATATGGCCACGCAAATTGCTATGCCTAGGCGAGCGAATCCGTCGACTTGGGGTTCCGCGGCTCGGAAACCAAGCACGTAACCGCTCACGACCGCGAGGGCTAAGACGACCACGAACCAAGCCAACGCCTTGTTCATGTCTACCCCTCGAATTCGTCGGAACTGATCACTGCGATACTGGTAGCGACGATTGTTACCGTTCGAGACAAAAGGTTTGCTTCGCTGACCATCATGTCTGGGATCGAAATTCTCGGCTTCGTGTACTGTTTGAATGCCGTTGTCGGTTTCGACATCTGTTGAATGTCGTTGTCGCTCTACACGATCGGAGTAAGGTTTGTATCGGATAAACGGTTCTGGCTTTCGCTGACCATCATGTCTGGGATCGAAATTCTCGGCTTCGTGTACTGTTTGAATGCCGTTGTCGGCTTCGACCTCTATTGAATGTCGTTGTCGCTCTACACGATCGGAGTCAGGTTTATGTCGGATGAACGGTTCTGGCTCCAACCCGGTGTAGTCTTTGAAACGTCGTGACCTTTGATCGCGCCAAGATTTCAGTGCCGCTTCGAATTTTACGGCAGCGCGCCGCGTGGTCAACGGACCTGAATTCCAAGCAGGTTGGGGATTGGAATTCATGGTCGTTGGGTCACCGCGCAAATGTTCATTAATTCGTTGGTGTAAACGGGCGGTGTGTCCTACGTAATGTCCGAAGTCAGTTTCAAGCACGTATACAAAGTATTTGCGGCCGGGTATCGAGGCATCGCGATCATCTTGATCGGGACCCAAATCTTCGGGTTCGTAGTATGTGCTATTTCCCATGCCGTTCGCTGAGGGTGTCTTTCGTCGTCAATTCGGGATCGGCCCGACGGATGATGCTAGATTCATAGTAGATCAGAAAGAGGAGATTACCAGATCTGTGATCAAACCTACTGAAGTAAAGGCACTCGGAGGCGACCGGATTTGGATCGAATTCGAGGATGGCGTGCAAGGCGTCGTCGACCTTTCCGCTTATGCTGGGCGTGGTGTGTGGGAGGCATGGGCTTGGCGGAGTGACCTGTTCTAGAATCTGTGGTATGAAGGTTTGCAGATCAACGATGGATGAAGGTTAGGCAAGTGTAGCTGTGGCGATGCAGACTGAGAAAGCACGGTACGTAGAACGTGCCAAGAAGATTTACAAGGATGAGCTTCTTCCTCGGTATCTCGACACGCATAAGGGCGCATACATCGTGATTGATGGTCGTATCGGGGATCATGAGATCGCTGAGGGTTGGGATAGCCACGTTTTTCAGCGGCTGAAGCGGAGGCGGCCCGATGCGATCACGTTCAGCATAAGAGTGGGTATGGGCGCGGCTGGCGACAATTTCAGCGGCTGGAGTGCTGTTTAATCTTGGCGTCGAATATCCGGTTAGGTAGCTATGCTAGATTCATACTGAAACATAAGAGAAAGTTGCAAGTACATTGATCAAACCTACTCAAGTGAAGCCGCTTGACGGCTACCGGATTTGGATCGAATTCGAAGATGGTGTGCAAGGTGTGGTGGATCTTTCCGCTTATGCTGGGCGTGGCGTTTGGAAGGCGTGGGAAGATCGGTCGTTGTTTGAGAGCGTGAATATTACGTCGTACCGGGCAATAGGTTGGGGCGACACAGACGTCTTGGATATGTGTTCGGATTGGGCTTACATGCAGGTGACAGACACGACTGTTGATGACACGCGCCAAGAGTTAGCTCATGTCTGAACTCTGTCGCTTCCACGGCATAGTTATCCGAATATTCGCTCCAGATCACCCGCCACCGCATTTTCACGCTGTTTACGCGGAGTATGAGGCTCAGGTCGATATTCGATCACTTGAGATTCTCGAGGGGCACTTACCATCTCGATCGCGAAGATTGGTTCTTGAGTGGGCGTCGATGCACCAAGAGGAATTGGTTCAAGCCTGGGATCGTTGCAGTAGCGGCATGAATCCGGGCAAAATCGCACCATTGAGTTGAACTAACCAGACGCAACTCATCCTCATTACGCCGTTTCAAACCGTTGGCACAGTCTTTCGGCGACTTTGGCACCCATCTCTGGGCAATGCCTCAACAATAGTTCCGGGTCATCGATGTCGCAGATACGGACTTGATGCTGCGTACGCAAGTGCTTGACCGTGCCAGCTAGTTCAGGCATGTATTGCTCAACCAGCGATTTGGCTTCGACGTAGTGGGGTAGTGTGTTGGGGATGTCTTGGATGATGGTGTTTTGGTACCAGGTAGCTAGACCTTCTTCGAGATAGTTGGATGGTCGGCCTTCGCGTTCGGTGTTCCAAGGGTCAATCAGATGCATACATTCGTGGGCTAGTTGCCAGATGGCTAGGTTGGCGTCGTTTTGGGCGGCTTCGGTAAGGCGGATGGTGATGTGGGTTGGGTCTTGGTCGGTTTCGTGGCCAGGGTAGCCGGTTTTGAGGAACCAGATGTGGGGGCTGGCGTTAGGGGTTGTGTCGAATTCGAGGCCAGTGTAGGTGAATTTGGGGTCGCGCGGGCCGAGGAGGCGTTCGAGTTCGGCGATGAAAACGCTGGTAAGTTGGGCGAGGGTTAGGGAGTAGGTGTCGTCTGAAATTCGAGAGGTGGTGAAGGGGGAGATGGAGATTGTCATTGGTGGTTTCCCTGTGGTGGTTTCCCTTGGGGCGTTGCTTCGAATCCACGCGAGTTTAGGGGTTACTATCGGGGTTTGCGTGGTCTGTGCCCCCTTTGTCCCGTTGGGACATTTCCCCCGCAAGCGGGGGAAACCGTAGAGCTAACGCCGATACCGCGGAATACTCCGAAGATACCTGCGCGACAGGAGTATTGTGCCGCCTGTTAGCACGAATCCTACGATCGCAATTGCCAGGACGGCGATGTCGGTGCCGATTTGGGTGGCCAGCCAGCCGACGTGGAGGGCTCCGATGGGGCCGGAGCCGATGGCTACTGCGAGGACGCCGAGGACGCGGCCTCGCATCTCGGGTCGGGTCGACGAAACGACGATGATGGATTGCATTGCGCCGAAGCCGGACATGCCGAAGCCGCCGACGAAGAGGAGAGGGATGGCGAGCCAGTAGTAGGGCGTAAGTGCGAATGCCGCGATGATGCAGAGGAAGCTGAGGGAGGCGTAAGTGTAGACGCGGGTGTAGTGTCGGGGTTGGGCGACGGCGGCGATGGTGAGGGCGCCGAAGGTGGCTCCCAGTCCTTCTATGCTGAGCAACAGTCCGACGAGAACGGGGTCGACCATCAGTTTTTCAGCTCCGAGCACCGGGACCATCTGTTGGTAGGGGAAGGCGAACAGATTCATCGTTATGGTGATGATGATGGTGACGAGCAGCACTGAGTCGCCGGCGATATGCTTTACGCCGGTTCGGAGGTCGAAGTTGCTGCTGGATGCGGGCGTGCGAACGTCGGAAGTCGGCGGTTTGCGAATGACGAGCATCGAGACGGCAACCATCGAAGCGACTAAGAAGAGGCCGCATCCGAGGAAGTAGACGGCTTGCATGCCGATTTGTTGGAGGAACGCTCCGCCGACGAGCGGGCCTATGACGCGGGAGAAGTTGGACGACGCCATGTCGACGCCGAATGCTGAGGAGACGCGATCGGCGGGCACGGCGTCGGCGATCATGGCGCGCCTCACCGGAAAGTCCGTAGCCCATACGACTCCGGCGATGAAGGCTCCCGCGGAGACGTGCCAAAGTTCGATGCGGTCAGTGAGGACTAGGAAGCCGAGGAGGAGGTAAACGCCTGAAAGTGTGATGTTGGCGATGGCGAGTATGGCTCGTCGGTTGACGCGGTCGGCGAGGGCACCGATGAATGCGCCGAGGAACAGCATCGGTGCCATGCGGAGGAATCCAACGAAACCGACGAGGAAGGCGTCCTGGGTGAGGTCGTAAACGTAGACACCGAGGGCGACGGTCTCGAGCCATCGCATGGTGTTGTTGGAGATGCCGATGCCCCAGAGTCGGGCGTAGTCGGCGTCAAGTACGACCTTGAATTTGGCAATCGGATTGCCGACGCCAGGGCGACGTCGTCTACGTGTCGGTCGTCTCAGTCGCGCCTCGTTCGGCGCGCCATCGCGAGTCGGCGAAGGGATTTTCAGCTGTCCCCCCTATTGGTGGCGCCACCATTAGGCAGGAACTGCGGGCGCGCGTTGCTCCAATGACCGAGGCCTTCAAGCTTTGCCGCGGCGCTCCAGTCTTGCATTCTCAAATAGTGCCGATCGAGACCGTCACTGCGTTCGCCCGGCAACGCGATACCGTTGCGGATTAAGAGGCCGTTAACCATGTTGTTGTTGACATAGACGTAGCGCAGGAGGCGTCCGAAATCATCGGTGTCTGTGGCATCGGCCTCCAAGACGACTTCACTGTTAGCGACAAGTTGCTGGTTGGCCAAGAAGCCAACGTCGTACCAAAGGCTGTTCAAGGGCAGTGGTTCGACGCCGATGTAGCGTACGGTTGCGGTTTCACCGTCGATCTCGACGATGATGGTGCGCATGTCGATTACTTCGACGACTTGAGCGGGCACGTATTCGATCCGTTGCGGTTCGTCGGAACCGAACGATCCCAAGAACGGCCCAGCGAGCCCGGCGAGGAGTCCCAAGACGATGAAGATCGAGATGATGGCGATACCGGTCTTGAGCCACCATGCGGTTTTGGGTTCGGTCTCGGTAGCCCAGCCATCGGCGACTCGGCGGTCGATACGCTCAGGTTCCTCTTCATCATCTACTTCGACTTCGTAGAAGCGATAGCGGAGATCGATTTCCTCTTCCTGCGGACCACGATCTTCATCATCCGGGTCCGGCCCCTGTAACCTTGTGCTCATCTAGTGTCGACCCGCTTAGAAACGAGAACGATTCGTATATCGCAACTTTAATTCCTGAACGGTATCTAGCACATGGGTAAAATCGCAATATGACCACCATCGCAGAACCAGTTGCGGTTCCGATCACCGCGCCGACCACTGGCGAGTTCAAGATCGAACACGAGTTCACTCCTCAAGGCGACCAGCCGGCCGCGATCGACAAGATCGTTCAGGGCATTGGTGATCAGAATTTCAAGCACCAGACGCTTTTGGGTGTGACCGGTTCCGGCAAGACCTTCACGATGGCCAGCATCGTCGAGAAGGTGCAGCGTCCTACGCTGGTTATTGCTCACAACAAGACGCTTGCGGCGCAGTTGGCGACGGAGTTTCAGACGTATTTCCCCAATAATTCCGTGCAGTATTTCGTGTCGTACTACGACTACTACCAGCCGGAGGCTTATATTCCTCGGTCAGACACCTATATCGAGAAAGAGACGGACATTAACGAAGAGATCGACCGACTACGGCACGCGGCGACACGTTCTCTAATGACGCGGCGAGACACGTTGATCGTCGCTAGCGTGTCGTGTATCTATGGTTTGGGTTCGCCGCAGGAGTATAACCAGATCACATTGCGTCTGCGGGTAGGGGATGAGCCGGGGTTGACGAGGGTTACTCGTCGGCTCGTGGGCATGTATTACGACCGCAACTTATTGGATTTACGGCGTGGCACCTTCCGAGTGCGTGGGGATAGTTTGGAGATCATGCCAGCGGACGAGGAGTTGGCAGTACGAATTGAGTTCTTTGGTGACGAGATCGAGCGCATCACCTTGATCGATCCGCTGACCGGCGAGATTCTCAACGAGGCCCAGGAGTACGACATTTACCCGGGCAAACACTTCATCACTCCAGAGGAGGAGTTCGCGGATGCGCTGAAGGATATTCGGACGGAGTTGGAGCAGCAGCTGGAGCTGTTTAGGAACGAGGGGAAGTTGCTGGAGGCGGAGCGACTCGAGCAACGAACTCTTTTTGATCTCGAGATGATGCACGAGACGGGCACATGTCCGGGCATCGAAAACTATTCGCGCCCGCTAGGTCGGCGCCCAGCAGGTTCCGCACCGTGGACGTTGCTGGACTACTTCCCGGAAGACTTCTTGATGTTCATCGACGAGTCGCACATGACGCTGTCGCAGATTCGTGGGATGTACCACGGCGATTACGCTCGGAAGACGAATCTCGTCGAGTACGGTTTCCGGCTGCCATCGGCGATCGACAACCGTCCGTTGACGTTCGAGGAGTTCGAGGACCGCGTCAATCAGATCGTGTATGTGTCGGCTACGCCGGGTCCGTATGAAGATGCACACGAACAGCAACGTGTCGAGCAGATCATTCGTCCCACGGGTTTGATCGACCCCGAGATTACGGTTCTGCCTACCGAGAACCAGGTCGATGACTTGATTGAACGGATTCGGGCTACAACGGCCAAGCAACAGAGAGTTTTGGTGACGACTCTGACGAAACGGATGGCGGAAGATTTGGCCGACTATCTTCGGGAGCTTGGGATTCGGGTCCACTACTTACACTCTGAGATCGATACGTTGGAGAGGACCGAGATACTGCGAGATCTACGTTTGGGTGTTTATGACGTCGTGGTTGGGATTAATCTGCTCCGGGAAGGACTTGACCTGCCGGAGGTCTCACTGGTTGCGATTTTGGATGCTGACAAAGAGGGTTATCTGAGATCGGGGACGTCGCTGATTCAGACCGTGGGGAGGGCCGCGCGACACATTGAGGGCACGGTGGTGATGTACGCGGACAGGCACACCGATTCGATGAAATTCGCGATTTCGGAGACGAATCGTCGTCGCAAACTGCAGACACAGCACAATCTTGATAACGACTTCACTCCTTACAGCATCGTCAAAGACATAAAAGACATCAATGATCGCGTACGACAATCGGAACCGACTGTGTTGTCAGATGAAGGTGAACCGTTTGGGGCCGAGATGGGGTTGCCGAAGGATGAGTTGACGCGAATAGTGAAGGATCTGGAACGGCAGATGAAGAGGGCGGCGCGGGAGTTGGAGTTCGAGACGGCGGCGCAGCTACGGGATCAGGTTATGGATCTACGGAAGTTGCTAGCGGAGGCGGGGGATTGAGGCGTTTCCAAGCCGCTTCACGATGATTGTCGTATGGCGCAATGCCACTAGGTTGTGGGTTTTGAAGCCCAGATCAATCTTGTCGCCTCGGGTCAGTTGATCGAAACGGCGTGCACGGCACCGTCGCGAACGAATTCAATACTCAGGTTGTGCTGCCTTAGTAGGGCGGTTCCCACGGCGGGTTCATCGCCGATCTGGTGTACGGGTACGTTGTGCCTAGAACTTCGCCAGTTAACCTCGCCTAGGAACAACTCTGCAGCGTCTCTTTCGGCATTTGCCAAGATGACATCATCGGTGCCTAGGCGCGTAAGCCCCAAATCGTTGACCATTCTGCGAGGAAGAGAAATGTATGCGTTGAAACCGGTATCGATCAACGCGGTAACACATATTTCTCGACCAGCTGGTCCTCGAACTATGACATCCATATAGGGGAATAGCCCGCCACCCTCTTCTTCAACAAACCCGACTATCATCGTCGCGGCCGGAAAGGCGCCGAGCCAAACCGAGTTGTGGTGATTGTGATGTGCCTAAGCGTGAACGGTTCGGGATCCGAAACTCGGTCACGCAAGCGAAGAATTCCTTCCAGCATGTCGTCGTGGAGTTCCCACTCGCCGGAGTTCGCGTCGATGGTGACGAATCGCCCTTTGTCGGAATCCGACAGTTGGTCTTTTATCCCGCCGTGGTAATACGCTTTCGCACGATCGGCGATGGCGTCAAGCTCTTCCTTGGTACGCATCATCTCATTTTTCCAAAATTCAATGGTAGGTATCCTGTCATTTTATCGGACTATTTGCCCGTATACTTGACGCAACAAATCCCGACCCAAACCGAACTCATTCCCACTATGCCCAAGATCAAATCCGGCATTTTCATCATGCCATTCCACGACCCGGCCAAGCCGCTTGCGCAGGCGTACGACGAGGACATGGAGCTAGTGATACGCGCCGACGAACTGGGTTTCGACGAGTTCTGGATCGGCGAGCACCATACGATGGCTTTTGAGAACATGCCGATGCCGGAGTTGTTCATAGCGGCGGCGATGAGGGAGACTTCGAACATTCGGATGGGGCCAGCGCCGGTTTGTATTCAACAGCATCACCCGGTGCATGTGGCGGGTCGGTTAGCGATGCTGGACAACCTCTGTAAGGGTCGTCTCGATCTGTGTTTCGGCATGGGGAGCGTGGCGACAGATTTGGAGATACTCGGAATCGAACGAGGAGATTCTCCGATGATGGTCGCGGAAGCGGTCGAGATGGTGTTGGCGCTTTGGGCGGCGGACGGCCCGATTGAGTTGCAGGGCAACTACTGGAACATCAGCATGAAGGATCATATCGACGACGTAGTCGGGCTAGGTGTCACCCACAAGCCATATCAGAAGCCGCACCCGCCGATTTCGATGCCGATCACTTCGATGAACTCAGGCACAGCCAAAGCTGCGGGGCGCAAGGGATTTCAGCCGTTCGCTCATAGTCTCATCGCAAACAACGTCGTAGCCAACATCTGGGATACCTATGAGACTGCGGCGGTCGAGGCGGGCAACGAACCCGATCGATCAGATTTCAAGATCGCGCGGGCCGTATTTCTTGCTGACAGCACCAAGGAGGCGCAAAAGAGGGCGCGCACCAATTCCGTCACTGGTGGGTTCCAATACATCTGCGACCTCATGGATCGTTCAGGGCGAGATCGGGGAATGTTCAAGCGTGACCAATCAACCCCTGACGCTGATGTTGATGTCGATTACTGGATGCGTGAGCAGATTATAGCCGGCGACCCCGACTACGCCATGGAGAGGATTCTCCAAATGACCGAGGAGACGGGTAAGTTCGGAACGCTAGTGATGATGGGTTACGACTGGGACGACAAGGATGCGTGGGTCAACAGCTTGGAGCTGTTCGCCAACGAGTTGATGCCCAAGGTCAACGTGGCGTTGACCGATTAGGCGGCTTGAATGTCTGTTTGAGCGAAGTCATCGCCTTTGAAAAGCAGAGGTTCGCCAGTCGTCTTTGCTAGGACGTACGAAAAGCAATCGCCGAAGTTGAGCCTCGCCGGGTGGTTTCCCTTGCCGAATCGGCGCCAAGCAATTCGTGCGGCCTGTGCTTGCTCGACGGATACCGGAACCAGTTCAATTTCGTATTCTTCCAAAAGGTCATCGACATCGAAATGCGACGATGATCCTGTGCGACCCTCGACGACCATAGTTGATTCGAGCAAACTAGCGACGGACATGCGACGCGGCCAACTGTCGGCAATCTTGGCCGAGAAATGGCCACTATCGGACTCCATGAACAGGATGGACGCAATCGCCGAAGAGTCAATGATCATACGGGTTCGCCAAATTCGCCATACATCTCTTCGATGATCTCGTCGGGAGATGGTCCAGGTCCCATTCTTGCGACACATCGCTCAGCGATGGAGCGAACATTCCGGAGCAACGCTTCTCGGTCGCGTTCGCGCTTAATTTGCTCGACTCGCTCTCGCAAGACGTTCGTGATGGCACCAGTCATGGTGTCATCTGTCAATTCGGCAAGTTCTCTGGCGAGATCGCAGGTTTCTTGGTTTTTGATGTTGAGAGCCATGGTTATGGATAGGGTAGACGTATCGCTATGGTTTCTACCCTACCATCATTCATGGGCGATGAATAACCATCCGATGCAGCACCCTAGATCGTGAGCAACCGGCACCGAACACAAACTTCCCGTTCGATGAGAACCTAAATCGCGTCCTCTGCAGCGCCAATCGCGGAGAGGTCCTTGCGGCTATACGATCCCAGCGACCTAAAGTTGAACTCGGTGTAGTTCTTGAGCCATTGCATGGAGATTCGTGTCGCGTCTTGGTAGCGTTTGACGGCTGCCGCGGGTGCGTTGGGGCCGAGGAGGTTGATGATGTCTTGGCCTTCGTCGGCGATTATCGACTTCAACAGGGAGAGGTCGTGGGTCGCTCCGGTGTCTTCGGCTTGGGCTTCGTGGATCACGCGCTGTGCCATTTGGGCGACTGAGATGCGAGCCGTGGCGAGGTCTTCCATGAGAGCAGGGCGGCGTCCTGGTCGACCGGCCAATCGGTCGATCCCTTTTGCGCCGCGGCCGCCAAGCCATCCTTCCACGTATTCGATGAGGGTTCGGGCGTTTTGGCGAGTGCCTTCTTGGGTGACTGGACCTTCGGGGGTCTCGATGTTTACCGGATAGTTACCCGGGTCGGCCATGTCGGGCGACGGTTCCCAACCACTGTTGCGGAGTTCCTTGAAGGGATCGCCGGCGGATTTCATGTGGTAGATGTGAGCGACCCAACCGCGCAGGAAGCCCTGTTCGGCCTCCCAGGTCTTGTCGCCGCGCACCGTGGCCGCGGCCTCTTCGTTGACCTCTTGGTCGCGATGGGGCAGGGCGGTTGCCATGCCGCCGATTGGGACGGCGTTGTGTTTCATGCAGACCGCAACTAAACGACGGAAGATGTTGGCGATGAAGGGTGTCGTCGGAACTGCGACGCCAAATCTATCGGGCCATAGGCTCCCTCGGTCGGCCATTACGTACTCGAGTAGCGACGCCTTAAGATCCCAACGGGCAGCGTTCAGCCCGGCCGCGTAGGGTCCGAGCGCGTGGAGGCTCTCCTCCATCGTCCATACCAATGGCAGAGACTCGACGAGGAGTATGCCGCGTATCGTGGCGTCTTTCAGTCCTGCAACGCGGTTCTGGATCGACGCGAAGAGGTCACGATAGAGTGCCGCTTCCTCAGGAGACTCGGTCTTGGGGATGTAAAAGTAGATTCCCTGACCTCGCTCCGCCTGGGCTTGTCCAGCGTGGTAGAGCGTCAGTAGGGACCCCAAGACGGTTGCGGACACTGGTTTACCATCCACGAGCAGATCGTGATCGTCGAGATGCAGACCTCGCTCACGGTGCATGAAGAACGGTATCTCGCCGTCCTGTATCGAGTAACGGCGGTCGCGAACTTCGTTGTAGAAGGTCAGCGAACGGTCAACTGCGCCTTTGCGGTTGCGGGCGGCAAGTAACGTGTCGTCGAGAAGATGACTCGCGGAGTCCTCATCATCGTCAAGGTCGCCGGCTGCGCGTTCACCTTCGGGACCTGGATTCAGAGCGTTGATGAACATCGACGTCATGTGCGCGGGTCCGGAAATCTCAATTCCCGGATTCCAGAGTTCGTCTGGCATCTCGGGGACGGACCACTCTGTGGTGGTAGCTGCGCTCGCGGCTAGATGTCCGGGTTGGACGCCGTGATGTACCGCCGCGTTGATGCTATCGATGCGCGCCTCGCGCAATCCGGCGATGCGCTCGCTGAACTCGTCTTGAAGTGAAGCGACCAATCCCTTCACTTCGTCGGTGAGAATGTCTTCCCAATTTCCCGTCGCGTTAGATCGGACCCGCTCTGCGTCTGCCATAGTCCCCTCAGTCGACTCGTAGGCCGCTATTCATGTTGATTCAAAGCAAATCAACATCTTATAACCATGCCTGGATCCCGCCTACACAATTAGCCTCGGTCACGCTGGCCGGATGCCGTAAACACAACAAAGCAACTGGCCCCGCGCCGTTGGAACGCGGGGCCAGTTGACCATTGCTTTTCGCCCATGCGAGAGGGCAGCGCATCACCTCAGTTGAGGTGCTCTTTTATCTCCCAGACGGCGCGGCTACGCTGAAGCGTCTTCAGCGCTGTTCGTTCGATCTGGCGGATGCGCTCGCGCGTCAAGTCCATGCGGGTACCGATCTCTTCGAGCGTGTACTCTTTTCCATCCTTCAGGCCGAAGCGAAGAATCAAGACCTCGCGGTCGCGTTCTTCGAGTTCATTCAGGATGTTGGAGATGTCGTTGCTCAAGAGTCGCTGGGCCGTCTCTTCGGGCGGCGCCAATGCTTCGCGGTCGGGGAGCAGGTCGCCAAGCTCGTTGTCGCCGTCTTCGCCCACCGGCGTTTCAAGCGACATTGGCTCCTGACCGTTCTTGAGAACGTCGGTGACCTTTTCCACTGTCATCTCGACCCGCTCCGCGATCTCCTCGATCGTCGGCTTGCGGTCGTATTCCTGCGCAAGCTCACGCGACGCCCGTCGAACTTTGTTCAATGCCTCGTACATGTGAACCGGGATACGGACGGTTCGCGACTGGTCGGCGATCGCTCGGGTGACTCCCTGTCGGATCCACCATGTTGCGTACGTGCTGAACTTGAAGCCCTTGCGGTAGTCAAACTTGTCGATCGCCCGCATCAAACCGATGTTGCCTTCTTGGATTAAGTCCTCGAAGGTCAGGCCACGGTTGGTGTACTTTTTGGCGACGCTGACTACGAGGCGAAGGTTGGCCTTGCCGAGGTGGTCGCGCGCCTTTTCGCCATCGTGCTTGATGGACGACAGATGCGATTCGAGGATCGAATTGGCCTCGGTTAGGTAGGACTCATGCCACGGCTCGATGCCTTCGTCGACTGCCAAGTCTTCGATCTTCAACTCCGGCGGCATCACAAGACTCAGGTCGGACGGTAGCAGGCTCGAAAGGATAGCCAACTCGCGGACGAGCAGACTCGTCTTGTCCAAGCGACGTTTCAGACGCGCGTCTTTGGTGTTGAGCTTTTGGGCTTTCTTGCCGCGCCCCTTCTGCGCGGTCTCGTCAAATACGCCGAAACGCTCCATGAGGTTCGTCGTCTCGTAAATCTCGAGCGTGTCCGCCAAGTAGCGGAGCAGGAGTTCGTAAGGCGGCAACTTGCTGAGGTCTTTGACCTGGGTGTCGCGCGCCGCGTTGATCATCGTGCGGTATTCGAAATCGACCAGCAACTGCTCAAGTGTGACAGGCTTTGGCTTCGCCATGTAGGTCGCAATTTGGTCTGCGATGAGCGCGAGTCGGCTCAATCGGCGCAAAACGATGGCTACAACTCCGACGGCCTCAACCATTGACGGATTGTCGGGCAATTGGTCTCGATTACGCGGGTATTCTTTGAAACCGTGGACAGTCAAGAGAGTACCGCGGATGTCCCATTCGATGCGTTCCAACCAGTTGGCGGATTCGACACGCTGCGAGAGCATCGCCTCGTCGGCTTTGCTCAACAACTGAACATCGCCGATCTCGCGGAGGTACATCCGGACGTTGTCGTCGGTTGCAGAATCTTCCGTTGCGGCGGCGGCCGGGTTGATTTCCGGGCCTTCTTCTCGCGCGGCCTCCCACGCTTCCAGTTCAGTCGACGCGTTGGCTGCGCCGATTGACGGCGCGCCTTCGTCGTCCGACGACAAATCAGCAAAACTAAAGGTACCTCCGTCGGTCTGAGGCATCACGGCAGTGCCGGTTTCGCTGGTTGTCAAGTCCGTCTCGTCGTCGGAGGCGTCGTCAACTCGAGTGTTGGCAATTGTCACCAATTGATCGGTTCCCTTTCGTGTAATCGTTCTGACAATCGATTTGAGTTCAGTGGTTGTATGTAAATCCTGCAATCCCAGGCTTGCGAAGGGCCATTTCCCGCGGCGTTTCTGATACTATGTCGCTCAAATGCAGTGACTTCGCCCTGTTCGTCGGTTCCAGTAACCGTGAGCAAGCGTTGCACGTTGGTCTGGCAAGAGTGGTGCGGATCGCACTCAGACCATTTTCTAGGAATGGGGTTTGCCTCTACTAGGTGTTACGACGCAAGTTGCGACGAAGTTTCGTTTGTGGTTTGAACTGTTCCATGCGGCGCGATTCGTAGCAAATCGAAAACGAGCCAGTGCGGAAGTTTCTAGTTTAGCAGGATTCGTAATTTCGCGTGTAAATGGATTCGCGTTGGAAAATGTGCCGCGTAACCTCGGCGTCAAACGTTCCTCCGAAGGGTTGGGAACGAGCGCGGATACGAAACATCAACGGAGGGCATCAGTCCCAATTGATAACGAACTTGCCGGGTGCTCCCGCCTCAAATCGTTGGTAGGCAGACGGTACTCCTTCGATATCGCAACGACCGGTGATCAAACTCCCCAGAGGCACTCCTCGGCGGGCGGTAAACCTTGCCGCCTCCTCAAGCCCGTGCGTACTGAAGGTCCATGACCCAACCAACGTCAAGTGCCGATGGATGATGTCCGGGCTAGGTTCGACATGAAAATCGCCACCTTCCCCGACGAAACAACAACGTCCGAAGATGCGCGTTGACTGGACCGCGGCGAGCCGGGTAGCGTGCAGTCCGATGGCTTCGAGCGTGGCGTCGGCACCTTCACCGTGGGTTAGATCGACAATCTGCTCGACGGCGGAACCATCGCTGTTGTCAACCACTTCCCACGCGCCAGCGGCTTTCGCCATCTCCAATCGCTCGCCAGAGATATCTACAGAGATGACGCGCGCGCCCATCTCAGCGGCGAACATAACCCCTGCCAGACCGACCGGGCCGGCACCGAATATTGCGATGGTGTCGAGACCCGAGAGTTGCAGCTTCTTCAATCCGTGGAACGCGGTGCTGGCGCCGCACGCAAGAAAGGCACCGACCTCGAAACTCAACTCGTCCGGCAAGATCAAACAAGTAGACGAGTGGGCGATCATGTAGTCGCCGTGTCCGCCGTGCCGGCCATATCCATGCGTCACTCGTCCAGACCCACGGCACAGCTGGGACCACCCCGTCCTGCAAAAGCGGCATTCTCGACAGCCTTCGTAGTGGTGTTGCATGATGCGATCGCCGATCCGCAACCCTTTTACGCCGTCACCGATCGCGGCGACCTCACCGCAGGGTTCATGACCAGGCCGCACTGGAGGTCGTTCCAATTCTTCCGGCGGTAACGTTGCGCGATATCGATGCAGGTCAGAACCGCACATCCCCGATGACCGCATCTTAAGTAGCACATACCCGGGGCCCGGCTCCTCATCCGGGTAGTCGATGACTTCAGAACGGTGGTCGCCTAGGAATTTGATCCCTCGCATCGCTGAACCTCCGCGTTTTTTGCGGCCGACAGAACGGCATCGTCGACCGTCTTCGTTCTCGTTCGATGCAGGAAGTCTAACGTGCATTTAGACTCTGCATCCACTTGCCAATACAATTCGTGAAGTTGACTCAACAAATCGGAGTAAGTCGCACATGACAGCAGCCACAACGCGCTTTAGTTACGAAGGCCTTTTCTCGGAACGGTCAGAAGACTCACCCATCAATAGCGTTGCCCACGCCGAATACGACTTTGCGGTCGCATATCCAGCGCCCGAAACGTCGCCGATGGACGGACTGATCGGCGCATTGCAGACGGCGATGGACTCGCGCGGCGATGAGGTGGCCCGGAATATGGCCTACTATCCGCAGCCCGCGGGTTCGCCTGAACTTCGTGAGTATGCCGCTTGGAAACTCGAGTACGACCGCGGCTTTAAGGTCGGAATCGACGACATCTTGATCACCGCCGGTTCCGGCGAAGCGATCGGACTTGCGATTCAGGCTCTGACGAACCCCGGTGATACCGCCATCACCGAGCACTTCGTATACAGCGGAACACTCAACCAGTTGCAACGCTTCGGCAACACCGTTTATGGATCTGAAACGGATGACGACGGATTAGTGCCCGAAGCTCTGGATGAATTGATCTCCAAACTGTCGGCAAAGGGCAAAAAGCCGAAGATGATCTACACCATCGCAGAGCATCAGAATCCGATGGGACCTACGCTGCCGTTGGATAGACGCGGAGCGATTCTCGAGATCGCACATCGGCACGGTGTCCCGATAGTCGAAGATGAGTGTTACGTCGATCTCCGTTTCGATGGTGAGGTCCAACCTGCCTTCCGAACTCTCGACGACTCGGGTATCGTTATCCACGTCGCATCGTTCTCCAAACTGCTTGCACCCGGCCTTCGCATGGGCTACTTTACCGCCGCGCCGGAGGTCTTGCGACGGGCGATGAGCTGCAAGATAGGTTCTGGCCCCAACCAGTTCGCGAGTTACGCAATCGAAGGATTCCTGCGAAACAGTCTCGACGAGCACCGTGAACGTTTCAATCCGCTGCTGAAGCAGAAGTGCGACGCGATGGACGAATCATTGTCGGATAACTTCACGGATGTCGGTGCAACTTGGTCGAAGCCCCAAGGCGGTTGCTATACCTGGCTAACCATGCCCGAGGGAACTGACATTACCTCACCTAGGGACGAAATCTTCGCTGAAGGCGTGGGTTACAACGGTGGCGTCGGCTTCGCACCAAACGGCGACGGTCAGAACTGCGCTCGCCTTTGCTTCGCCTTTGAGACGCCAGAGAAGTGCTACGACGGCATCGAGAAACTAGCCAAACTCTTCAAGAAACGCGGGTTGATGTAGGGCATCTCAGCTACCTGTCCCCAACATCTGAGAGGGTTAGGGTGATGGGTCCGAGTAAAAACCATCAAGCAACGCGACATCGTCAGCGCAGGGAAATACCGACCCCGGAGCTTCGGACTAGATCCGTTAGGACTCGGATGAAAAAGCTGGCTCTGAATCATCTACCAGCGCGGGATCGACTTGATCCGCTGGGCGCGCCCGCTTGAACCATTCGGCATCCAGTTCAAACGTGTCGGGATCGGACGCAATGCCAGCATCGATCGCCGCGTCTTCACCGTCCCGGTCGGCAACCTCAGCAAACGACATATCACTTAGTTCTTTGGATTTGGGCATAACGTCTTGCTTCACGCCGATTGGCTTTACGAAGGCTAATTATACGTCTGTTCAATCCCCGTCGCGTGTAGACCGCCACATGTAACCGTTCTCCGACGAAACCCACGGCTATGAATCGTCGTTCTCCGGACCTCAAATCAAGAGCAATGTAGGCAGATTCCCAATGAAAGTCTTCGATCGCGGCAAAATCAACACCGTGCTTGGTCACGTTGCCGCGCCGTTTTTCGTCGTCCCATTCATATCGCATCACGTTAACGATTGGACGAGGTCACATGAAAACCCTCGAGCAACGCCACTTCATCAGCGTTACCGATATACATCGGCGTACGGTGATGCAGTTGATCAGGCTCTAAGTCCCGAATGCGCGTAGTACCGTTGGTCGCCGCGCCACCTGCCTGCTCGGCAATGAACGCAAGCGGCGCGCACTCGAACAAGAGACGTAACTTCCCGCTTGGATTGCCTTTGTCGCCCGGATAGGCGTAGATGCCACCCTTCATCAGGTTGCGGTGGAAGTCGGCGACTAGCGCGCCAATGTAGCGGCCGGTGTAGCCTTCGGATTTGACATGGGCAACCCAATTTTGGTCCGCATCGTGCCATTTGGACGAATTGCCTTCGTTCGCGGAATATACGCGAGACGAACCGTGTAACCGGACGTTCTCGTTCGTCAGCAAATAATCGCCGAGTGTCGGGTCCAACGTGAAGAAGTGGACGCCGTCGCCGGATGTGTAGGCGAAGATGGTCGACGAACCGTACAGCACGTAGCCAGCCGCCAACATTTCGCTGCCGGGCCTTAGCACGTCAACATCTCCTGCTGGAACTCCCTCGCTGAGCCGCCTATAAATGCCAAATATCGTGCCGATCGGAGCCGCCACGTCGATGTTGCTCGAGCCATCGACCGGATCAAAGACGACGACGTATTCCCCGGTAACTGCCGCGTCTCCGCAATCGATCATCCCGGCATTCTCTTCCGAACTCATCGCGCAGACCAAACCGGTGGTCAGCAATGCCTCGGCAACGACGTTGTCACCTATCACATCCAACTTCTGCTGATCATCCCCGGTAACGTTAGCCGCGCCTGCCGAACCGAAGAAGTCACGCAACGCAGCCCGGTTGATCTCAGAGGAGATGAACTTCCCAGCAGACCCGATGGCGTTGAGCAGTATCGCCAGGTCCGACGGCGAAGCGAACTCATCGTTCGAGTTGTCCATTGCGTGCTGGAAAAGATTTGGTGGCGTAACCGGCATATTGCGGAATCCCAGAATTCGAGAGCATCAACACAAGTTTTCGTGCCTGCATTATATGCCCCAATTCGCCAGTCATCCGTTGTTCCAACGGCGACCAACTTCGGGGAATGCCGTATCATTTGCATCAAGCCGATATGGCATTTGACTCAGCGAAAATAGGGCATCGCTTGAGGGTCGGAACAGGTTTGAACGGGAGGAATTAAGACAATGGACAACGAGCTTCACACTATCGCCAAAGCAATGGTCGCGAGGGGCAAGGGGATTCTCGCAGCGGACGAATCTACTGGCACTATCGGTCGTCGTTTGGCATCCATCAACATGCCAAACGAAGAGCCGAACCGCCAAGCGTGGCGGGAGCTCCTGTTCACGTCCGAAGGTTACGGTAAGTACATCAGCGGCGTCATCCTCTACGACGAGACGCTGCGGCAGTCCGCCAGCGATGGCACGCCGTTCGTGGACATCTTGCAAGCCGAAGGCGTAATTCCTGGAATAAAGGTCGACCAATCGACCAACCCGCTCGCCGGAGCCCCCGGAGAATTGACCACCGATGGCCTCGATGGGCTTCGAGATCGATTGAACGAGTACTACGAACTCGGCGCGCGCTTCACGAAGTGGCGTGCCGTAATCACCATCGGCGACCACATCCCTTCCGACTACTGCATCAACGTCAACGCCCACGCGCTAGGTCGCTTCGCCGCACTTTCTCAAGAAGCCGGACTTGTCCCGATCGTCGAGCCGGAAGTCCTTATGGACGGCGATCACTCGATCGCAATGTGCGAATGGGTAACGGAGCGGACGCTCAACAATACTTTCGCCGAACTCAAGTCGCAACGCGTCGACCTCGAAGGCATGGTCCTTAAACCCAACATGGTGCTCAGTGGCGCTGACGCGGCAGATCGTGCCGACGCACAGACCGTTGCTCGCGCCACCGTTGACTGTTTCCGACGAACCATTCCTGCCGCAGTACCCGGCATCGCCTTCCTCTCAGGAGGGCAGGGCGATGAAGAAGCGACCGTCAACCTAGATGCCATCAACAAGATAGCCAAAGCCGAAAACGCTCCTTGGGAGCTGACATTCTCGTACGGACGCGGACTGCAAGCCACACCGCTCAGCACATGGGGCGGAAATCCTGACAACGTGCCAGCCGCCCAAAAGGCATTCATCGAACGCTCGATCGCCACTTCCGCAGCCCGCGAAGGCGAATACGTCTAACCATGGTCGACAGAATCTCAAGCCTCGTTTCAGCGCGCGGCGACGACATAGTTGCCACGCGTCGGTATCTACATGCGCGCCCAGAAACTGGCTTCCAAGAAAACGAAACCGCGGCATATATCGGCAACCGACTTCGCAAGACCGGACTTGAGGTCCGAGAAGGCATCGGTACGACAGGGATCATTGCCAGGTTGAGGGGCGGAAAACCCGGTCGAACGCTTGCGATTAGGGCCGATATCGACGGCCTGCCGATCAACGAGCTGACCGGCCTAGAATTCGCATCGACCAACGGTAGCATGCACGCTTGTGGGCACGATGGGCACATCACCATGGCGCTGACCGCGGCGGAGATCCTGGCCAGTATCTCTGACGAGATTGCGGGCGACGTTGTGTTCATATTTCAACCTTCGGAGGAACTTAGCAACGGCGCGATTGCGATGATCGAAGACGGGGCAATGGAGATTGCCAAAGCTGATGCCGTTATCGGTACTCATCTCTGGAACCAGACTCCGACAGGCTTCGTGGGGGTCAATCAATCAACGGTCTTCGCCGGTGCCGACCTTTTCGAGATATCGGTGAAAGGGCACGGCGGGCACGGCGCGATGCCACACCTGACGGTTGACCCAGTAGTGGCAGCGGCGAACATAATCAACGCCGCGCAAACGGTTGTGGCTCGCGAGATCTCGCCCCAAGAGATGGGCGTCGTAACGTTCGGCAGCATCCACGGCGGTTCTGCCGGCAATGTCATCGCCGGTGAGGTGCGACTCAACGGCACGATTCGAGCGTACAACGCCAAAACTCACCGAACCATTGCCGATGCAGTGAGCCGGATCACGACCAACGTCGCCGAATCGCTTCGTGCGACCGCGACCTATACGCGTCTCGCTGGGACGCCGCCCGTGATCAACAATCCCGACGTTGCCAACTGGGTTACGAGCATGGCAATGCAGACCATCGGCGAAGAGTCCGTAGGCGAACTCGAACCGATATCCGTTGGCGACGACATGGCCGAGTTCTTGAACCGCATCCCCGGCACCTACTTCATCCTCGGCGCGTCAAAAGAAGGCACCGAAGGGCATCACAACGCCAAATTCGATTACGACGAGGCATGTTTGCCGATAGGGACGGAGATATTCGTCCGAGCAGCGTTGGATATCGGGGGGATGCCTTAGGCGATTAAAATGGGTGGCAAATAGGGGTTGATAACCACAATGATTAAACCTACAAAAGTGAAAGCTCTCAAGCAGTACAACATCTGGATTGAGTTTGAAGACGGTGTGCGTGGTGAAGCTGATTTAAGCCATCACGCTGGGAATGGCGTGTTCAAAGCTTGGGATGATCCTGAATTTTTCGCGACGGTGCGGATCGATTCCCCTTGGCGGGCATTGACTTGGGGCGATACCGATCAACTGGATCTGTGTACGGATACCTTCTACATGGAGTTGACTGGATTGACGGTCGACGAGATGTTCGCCTTGGAGGAAGAAGCGCATCCTGTTGCCTGAAATCTTCCGATTCCGAGGCATCACCATTCGAATTTACCCCGATCATCCGCCTCCACACATTCACGTCCGGTATTCTGGAGCGGAATCTACGGTAGACATCGTGGATTGTCGGTTTAGGGCACCGCAACGCTTGACACCGCGCGTAATGCGACACATTCGCGAATGGGTCGAATTGCACCGGGATGAGTTGCTGGAATCTTGGGATCGGGCTCAAAGTGGAGTGCCAATCGGCAAGATACCGCCGTTACGCTGATCTTTTGGCACATCAGTAAACCGGCGCCGCTCCACCGTCGACGTTTACTGCCGAGCCTGAAACGTAGCTCGCGGCAGGGGAGCACAGGAACGCGATCACATCGCCCGCCTCTTGCGCCTCTCCGATGCGACCAAGCGGAACTCCGCCTCCGAACGAATCCCAGTGGTCTTCCAGCGAATAGGACGGATCTTCGGCATTCGCAGCTTCCCAGCGGATTCGGTGCTGCCGACTCTTCAGAAAGCCGACACAAACCGTGTTGACGCGGATGCCGTACTCACCGAACTCTTTCGACCATGCCTTGGTCAACGAAATACCGGCTGCGCGAGACAGAGATGTTGGTTGGCTTCCGCCTGCGGACGCCTTGCCACCGGGTGTAGTGGTGTTGCAGATCGCGCCGCTGTTGGACTGCTTGAGATAGGGGAGAGCGTAACGGGTCATGTAGATCGCGCCCTTAACCTTCAAGTTAAAGTCGATATCCAACTGTTCGTTCGTCATGTCCTCAAAATTCGACGCAGATGAGGTGCCAGCGTTGTTGACCAATATGTCGATGCCGCCGAGTTGATCGGCTGCACCTTCCACCGCACTCTTCACCGCATCCTCGTTAGAGACATCGGCCGGGGCCGCAATCACGATGCTGCCCGTTTCGCCGCTGATCTCCGCCGCAACTGCCTCAAGGTCAGCCCGCGTCCTCGAAACCAACGCCACACTTGCACCTTCTGCCGCCATTCGGAACGCAGCCGCCTTACCGATGCCGTCGCTCGCTCCCGTTACGATCGCTACTTTTCCTGCTAACCCAAGATCCATCTCGTCAATTTCCTTTCTTGATGCCGGATCGGATCGATCCGGTACTTAGTCGAACTCTTTAGCCTAAATTGAAAGTATCGCCGCTCGCGGCTCAATAAACTGGTGCCGCTCCTCCATCTATATTCACCGCCGTCCCGGAGACGTAGCTCGCGGCCGGCGAACACAGAAACGCGATCACATCGCCAGCTTCTTCGGACTCTCCGACGCGACCGAGCGGTATGCCGGGTCCGTACGAGGCCCAATGGTCTTCCAACGTAAACGACGGGTCTTTCGCGGCGGCCGCTTCCCAATGCCGGCGATTCTGACGACTCTTAATTGACCCGATACAGACGGTGTTGACTCGGATGCCGTGCTCCCCGAACTCCTTCGACCACGCCTTCGTCAACGAGATGCCGGCGGCTCGAGATAACGAGGTCGGTTGCGCGCCACCGGGCGAGGCCTTACCCGCTGCCGTGGTTATGTTGCAGATTGCACCGCAATCTGATTGTTTCAGATAGGGCAAAGCGTAACGCGTCATGAATATGGCACCTTTGACCTTCACCGCAAAATCCGACTCAACGAGTTCATTCGTCATGTCCTCAAATCGAAAAGCGTTACCTTGACCAGCGTTGTTAACCAAAATGTCGATACGACCTAGCTTCTCACCTACGTTTTCGACCGCACTCTTAACCGCTTGTTCGTCGGATACATTAGCCGAAACCGGAATCACCGCGCTTCCCGTCGCACCACTGATCTCGGCGGCAACCGCTTTCAAGTCAGACATGGTGCGTGCGAGGATTGCCACGCTCGCACCCTCCGCTGCAAAACGCTCTGCCGCGGCCTTGCCGATGCCATCGCTCGCACCGGTTACGATTGGGAACTATATACCTAAGTAACGAATCTCGTTGAATTGCGGGGCGTATGTGTGTTACCATAAGGCGTATAATCAAGCTGAATTAGCGACTATGACGATCAAACGCACATACGCCAAGAGGCTTTATCGCAAAAGCATATCGCTCCCTCGCCTCTTCAAGATGTTCCCCAACGACGAGGCCGCTCAAAAGTGGTTCTTCAAGCAGAGGTGGAAGGGCGGATTGAAAGCCATGCGTTGTCCTTACTGCGAAGGCCGAAACGTGTCGGAGTCCAAGACGCATCCCACGATGCCTTACCGCTGCTACGACTGTCGGCGTTTCTATTCGCTAAAGACGGGAACGGTGATGCAGGGATCGAAGCTCGGATACCAGAAATGGGTCATCGCCATGTACGTGATGACCACGAACCTCAAAGGCGTGTCAAGCACCAAGCTGGCCCGCGACCTGGACATCACGCAGAAGTCCGCGTGGCACATGGTTCACCGCATCCGCGAGTCGTGGGCTGACAAATCCGACGTGTTCGGCGGTCCGGCGGAGGTCGATGAGACGTTCGTCGGGGGCAAGGACCGCAACCGGCACGAGTGGAAGGTGCAAGAAGGACGCGGTCCGAAGGGCAAGACGGCCGTGGTCGGCATCAAAGATCGTGTGAGCGGCAAGGTCGAAGCAGAAGTTGTGGCAACCACCGACAAACACACCTTGCAAGGGTTCGTAGCTGTCAACACCGAAGTAGATGCGACTGTGTACACGGACGAGGCGAGCGCGTACCGAGGTTTGCCGCGCCAGCACGAGGCGGTCAAGCACAGCGTCAAAGAGTTCGTGCGCGGCCAAGCGCACACCAACGGCATTGAGTCGTTCTGGGCGATGCTGAAACGGGGCTACGTCGGTGTTTACCACCACTTCAGCACGAAGCATTTGCAACGCTACGTCAACGAGTTCGCCGGACGGCACAACGACCGCCCGCTCGACACTATCGACCAGTTGGCGAACATGGCGAGCGGGATGGTCGGGAAGCGCTTGCGATACGCAGACCTCATCGCCTCGAAATCGTAGTAAACGGTGCTATACCGTCGCCATCACGTACATGCTGGCCAACAGTACCACTATCAATGTCAACACCGTCCCCCAACTCACGAATTGGCCGTTGAAGGGGTTGCGGGGTTGCTTCTTAGCACGAGCACTCGCACGCCGTCGTCTGTTATTATTACCCATGAAAGGGCCTCTTTCTTTCCTTTGAACCCCCTCCCCAAGAGGGGGTTCACTTGTTGTTGCCAATCCAGCCGATTTCTCGGCTGTCTGTCTCGAATTGTACAAAAGTCCTGATGAATCGCGGTTTGAAGTGGTAGAGTAACTATCCAACCACGAAGCATCTCGTCGGAGTTCCGGCGATTCGCATCTAGCCATATCAGCGAACCACCGCGTTTATCGGACGTGGAGACGGAGCGTTTTAGACGTTGCCTCCTATCGTCCGGCTGGCTAGGTGATGCTTTGTGGTTAAAACGTTACCGTCAACCACGAGGGAGGCACCCGTGAAAAACGTATGGGAACAAAAATCCGAGGAAGGGAAGGGATCCAAGGCGAGCGCAGGGAGATACTTCTTGTACAGCGCCGGGGGAGCATTGGTAGGATCAATCGCCACGATCTTGCTGCAGGTCGTGCTCAACATCTTGGGATCCATGATCGCAGGATGGGTGCAGTTGGTGCCTGTCGTGATGCTTTCAATGTTCGTAGTGGCGGTCATGACTACAATCGACGACCGCTCTCCATCACGCATCCCCTCGCGCTTTCTCCCGCTGGCGGCGCTTGTGGCGGCTCCATTGGTCGCCGTAGTCATTTATCTCGCATTGCTGGTCGTCCTCACGATGTGACGAATAGCCGGCATATTGCGTATAATCCGCAATATGCCGAGACGCAAGAAACAGCGCGGCAGACCACCTCTGCCCATGCCTGAACCGATACAAGGCCCCATCTCGCCGGAGGACTTGGCGAAAGCGGTGCTGACATCGCCGCCCAGAGAAGATCACGAGTGGCGTTACATCAGGGAACACGAAGCCGCCAAGCCCAAGTAGCCGGACGAACTTTCGTTACTTACGTATATAGTTCCCTTACGATTGCTACTTTCCCTTTAAGTCCAATATCCATACCGAAGTTTCCTTTCTCAAATCAATGCCTCGTCGGAATGCAATACTGTGGTTTCCATTTGCCGAAGGGGACGTTATACATTATCGTGAAATCTTGACCCGCAATTAACACCGCCTCTGAGGATCGGCCAATTGACTACCAATCAATCAGCAAACGGCGCAGCATCCGAAGCAGATCTGCTCAACTTCGGCAATCAGCCGGTTCCGCGGCGCGTAATCTTGGGTCCCGGACCCAGCTCCGCCAGCCCGCGTGTCCTCCGGGCTATGTCACAACCCATAATCGGGTACCTTGATCCGGCATTCTTCACTGTCCTCGACGAAGTCTCCGCGCTCCTAGACCGCGTATTCATCACCAACCAGACCACGATGACGGTCGCTGGCGCCGGTTCCGCCGGGATGGAGGCGGGTCTATCAAGTCTCTTGGAACGCGGCGACAAAGCCATCATCTGCGTCAACGGCTTCTTCTGCGAACGCCAGATCTTAATGTGCGAACGGCTCGGCATTGAAGTAGTCCGTGTCGAAACGCCGTACGGTACAACCGTTGATCCGCAAAGGTTGGAAGACGCGCTAAACGCCAATCCCGACGCCAAATTGGTATCCGCCATTCACGCCGAGACTTCGGCTGGAGTTCTGCAAGACATCAACACCCTATCTGCATTGGCGCACGATCACGATGCACTCTTCATGACCGACGTCGTAACTTCGCTTGCGGGGACGCCCGTTGAGTTTGACGAATGGGAGGTTGACTACGCGTACGGTGGCTCCCAAAAATGCTTGGCAGCACCGCCTGGCATAAGCCCGGTAGCAATCTCCGACCGAGCCTTGGATCACATCCGCAACCGGAAAACGCTACCCAGCTCGTGGTACCTTGACCTCAACCTCATCGCCGACTATTGGGGTCCCGACCATGTCCACCACCACACAAGTCCGGTAAGCATGATCTACGGACTCCGCGAAGCGTTGATGCTCGTCGCGGAAGAAGGCCTCGAAACTCGCTGGACACGGCATGAAAAGGTTGCACAGGCCCTAAGGGCCGGGCTTGCGGCCCTTAACCTCGATTCACCAGTCGACGAATCAAACCGTCTAAACCAACTTACGGTCGTGTCGCTACCCGACGAAGTAAACGATCAAGAACTACGATCGGCGTTACTCGACGAGTACTCGATAGAAGTCGGCCGCGGCCTCGGCCAGTTCGCGGGCAAAGTCATCCGCATCGGACTAATGGGCGAATCTTGCGTTCCCGCCAATGTCTTTGCATTGCTCGGCGCCTTGGAGCACATTCTTCCTAGATTGGGTTACGAAGTTCCAAGCGGCGAAGCAGTGGCCGCCGCGTCAAAAACCCTCGCCGCCGATCCCGCTCCAGTGGCGACGATCTGACGAGCGACATCAGAGAACTCGACATCAGAGAACTCAGTACTGACTGCCCCTATTCGATGGTCGATTTCAATGGTTCGATCTCGATTGCGCCCATGTCGACGGAGTCGAAGCAAACGGAACTGCCCCGGAGCATGTTCATCCCGATTAACACCACAGTGCCAGTTGCGATTACAGGCACCTGCCGCCAACATCCGTCCCAATACACGTTTGCGAGATACAAGTCTAGTTCTTCGATCGACGCGTTCCCAAACATCGTGAAGGTCTTGCGACCAAGTTCGAGCCCCAACGCCAAACATTGAGTCACGGGCATTGCGATGTGACCGGTAAATCCAGTATCGATAATCGCGTCGAATACATCGCTGGTGCCGGTGGAGCTCTCGATATGGATCGGGTGCACAAGGATTAGGCGACCATTAGATTCGCGGACGTATGCGCCAGTCATCGGCCAAACTCTTCGTGATCCTCGGCTAGTTGATGGGACGTTGAGTTGAGGACATCGCTCGAATTCTCTATGCGTGGCGACATGAAATAATCCGAAACAACCAAGATGTGCCGGATTACGTACACATGCGCATCAGGAAGCCGATTGCGGAGCCGATCGGCCGATACCTCGGTATCATCGATCTCCCATTCGCCGGTGTCGACATCGATGGCGATGTAACGCCCTTTGTCGGCATTCGACAGTTGATCTGCAATGTGGTCGAGGTAGTAGTCGATAGCAGGATTACCAACCCGTCTCAACTCTTCTTGGTTTGGAACTCGCATTTTTCGTAACTAATTCGTCCCTCGTTACCCAAGCTTTTGCTTCAGCTAATGAAACATTTGCAATTGCGGCCTACTCGTAATCCCCACCAACTCGATAAGCCTCATCCAACAAATCCACAACATACCTAACCCCAACATCGGCTTTCGCCCGTTCCAGCGCGTTCGTTAACTGGAGCGCGCAACCGGGGTTGCCGGTAGCCATGTAACTCGCGCCGCTTGCGATGATGTTGCTCGCCTTGCGATTCCCAAGTCTCATCGACATATCCCTTTGGGAAATTGAGTATGTCCCCGCAGAGCCGCAACACACGGTCGGTTCAGCCATATCGACCAATTCGACGCCGGGTATGGAACGGAGCAGGTTCCTCGGTGGGTCGCTGACGTGTTGCGTTGACAGCAAGTGACACGGGTCTTGGAAAACGACCTTGGCGTTGATTCGGCCCGTCGGGGCATCCCAACCGTACTCGGCCAGTAATTCGTGAACGTCTCGCGTCTTGCTCGCCAACTCCTCGGCCTTCTCGTCGCCGTCCAATAGTTCGCCGTACTCTTTCATTGTCGAGCCACAACCGGCGGAGGATGAAACAATCGCATCGGGGTTCATTGAGAGCAGGGCGGAGGTATTGTTGGCCGCCATCTCCCGAGCCGTAGCCCGTTCCCCGGCGTACATGTTCAACGAACCGCAACAACCCTGTCCTGCTGGGAGATGCACTCCGAATCCGTTATGAACTAGCACCCGGATCGTAGATTCCATCGTCTCGGAGTGCATCATCGACATTACGCAACCACCCAAAACCGCGATCCGCGCCTTGATTGGCCCTTTCGGTTTTAATACCCTACCGTCGGCGACGAAGAAATCCTCACCCATCGGTGGGAGCGATTCATCGAGGTACCCGTACCTGTCCGGCAGTGCCTTCATCACGCCGATCTTTTTGGTCAGGTCTCGTGCTCCAGAGCGTTGATAAAAGCGCGTTAACTTGCCAAAAGTTCGCATCAACTTGGGTTTCGGCAATAGCCGGTTGAACCCGATCTCGCGGGCGAAACGCTCCCGCAACGGACGCTTGACGCGCGACTTCATTTCAGCGCGTGTAGCCATCATGATCCGACCGTAGGGGACACCTGAAGGGCATGCCACCTCACATGCCCGACATTGCAAGCAGAGATCCCAATGGCGAGTGACCGTCGGGGTCATCTCGACGCGACCTTCGTTCACCGCCTTCATCAACGTAAGTCGACCCCGAGGCGACTCCGCCTCCAGACCCGTCTCAAGGTAGGTAGGGCACGCGTTCAGACAGAATCCGCACTGCACGCACTTGTAGAGATCATCCTCGGAAGGCGCATGTTCGGTGACAAACCCTCGTTTGGGCGCTGTCGGTGTTGATTTCAATCGGATTGTCCAGCGTTCAAATCTTGAATGCGAACCGCCCCGGATTCAATATCCGATGCGGGTCGAACTGCTTCTTCATATTCTTCATGATTTGGGCCGACGATGCGTCGATGCCAAAAACGTCGATACCACTCTTTACCTCAACCGGGCATTGCTCAACCATCAAAGAACCGCCAACGTCGCGAACCATGCGCGTCGCATCGTCGACGAATGCGATTGCCTCGGGATTACCGATTTCCTCGATGTTGAACTGCATCGAACCGTAACCGACATCGAATATCGTCGATGTGTGCGGCGCTTGGGTTCGACCGAGTAGTCTCTCAAACCGGCTTATCAAATCGACGCAGACTGAAGGTTTCGCCGCTACGCGGACCCTTACCGTAGCGTTATTACCGGTCGCGTCGGCATAGGTCCAGACATCGGCTTCTGACACTCCAGACAATACTTCATAGCCGGTCGCCGGAACAGTGCCGGCCAAACCAGTCAGTTCATTCACCTGACGAATCAACGCCGCTTTCGAACCGGCAACTTGGACCAGCATCAAGAATTCCGTGCCGTCGGAAGTGACCTCGGCATCCATGTGCCGATCGGCCGCCAACTCTCGTATCGCTCCTACCGCAGCCGGACCTGAATACAGCCGCGCAGCTTCCATCGTCACATTGACGCTGCTGACATCGGACGCCGCATTTGCAGCCGCGCTTAACCGATCGAACCACATCGCGACTGTTTGGGTTCGCCCGGCAATCGGAATCAACTTGATGGCCACGCTAACTATGACGCCAAGAGAGCCGAACGCCCCCGTGTGCAGGCGGTGTAGGTCGTAGCCTTGGACATTCTTGACGACCCGGCCACCGGTTTTCGTCGGCGTCCCGTCGGCAAGCACTACAGACATGCCGATGACCCAATCCCGGATGCCGCCAAACCTCGGTGCTAGACGACTTGGAGCGTTTGACGCCACGGAGCCGCCAATCGTCGCCTCCGAAGGCCGCATGATTTCAAACGGCAATCGTTGATTCGACTCCGCCAGCATCGAAGACAGTTCGCTGATCTTCACACCGGCATCGCACACCACCGTCATGTCGCCGGCGACATGTTCAACGTTTGATTTCACTCCAGAGAGATCAAGCGCCACATCGTAACTCGTCGGCACGTTCCCAATCGCCATGCGCGTTCCGCCGCCCCAAGGTACAACCTTCTTGCCCTGCCCAAAAAGCTCCGACAAATGCAAAGCCACGTCCGACTTTTGGGTCGGACTGACGACGGCCCCGGGAATCAACCCGTCAACTCGGAAATCGCGCAATCCAGATCTAATTCTCGGAGGCGTCCATGCTGACCTGCCAACCTATGCCGCACTTGTCGATGCACGAGCCAAAATAGGCGCCCCAGAACATTTCGCCTAGCGGCATCGTCACCTGACCATCATCCGACAACTTACCGAACACTTCGTCGGCATCGTCTCTGCTCATAGCGGAGTAGGAGATCGAAAAGTTATTGCCGGATACTTTGGACGACGAAAATGGCGGCGGTACATCCGAGCCCATCAACATCGATGAGCCGATCGGATAGGCAACGTGCATCACTTGATCAAGCGCGTCCTCGTCCACACCCATATCATCTGGTCCCTCTCTGAACGTGCTGATCGACTCAAACTCGCCACCAAAGACTGTGCGGTAAAACTCGAAGACCTCGCGACAGTTGCCGTTGAAGTGCAGGTAGATTGTTAGGCTCAAGACAGACTCCTCGTGTCGTTAACGTAGTGAACTAGTGTAATCCTGGTTGTAAGTGCCCTTTACCTCAGAGAAGGTCGTCCTGACCGCCTCGCTCGCTGCCGTCGCTTCATCGAGCGCTTCCTGCGGAACGTCTTCGTTCCACGCCTCCAAATTCGACTGAATGTGCTCAACCGTGTGAGCGCCCATGATGCAAACCGTTACGGCGGGATTGCTGATGACCCACTGCGAAGTCAACGCATTCATCGAAACACCGTATTTCTTTGCGACAGCGACGATCTTCTCGACGACGTCGAAATTGGCTTGCGACCAGTACGTGTTTCGGAACGATTGATAGTGCCTGAAATCTGGCGAAAATCGGCTGCCCGGCTCGGCCTGGAAGTGCAGATCCTGCCCGAGCAGCAAACCGCCGGCCCTCGGCGAGAACGCCATCACACCGAATCCGTACTCTTTGCAAACCGGAAACAACTCACGTTCGGGGTCTCTGGCCAACAAGCTATACCGAGATTGCACACAATCGAAACGGCGGACCCCTAACTTTTCCGCTTGCCACAAAGCTTCCACGAGTTGAAACGCAGCGAAGTTAGCCACGCCGATATACCGAGCCTTTCCAGATTGGACGATGTCGCTGTACGCAAGCACAAACTCATCAATCGGCACATCAGGCGGGAAGTCGTGGATCTGGTAGAGGTCGATGTAATCAGTCTTCAAACGACGCAACGAATCGTCGATCGCCTGCATCGCGTACTTGCGGCTGACTTGGCGATCATTCGGCCCGAGGCCGAGGCGTCCGTTACCCTTGCTGGCCAAAATGACGTCGTAACGTCGTCCCTGCATGAACTTGCCGACATACGTCTCCGAGCGACCTTCCTCGTAAACGTTGGCGGTATCGATGAAGTTCACACCTCCCTCGAACGCCGCAGCCACGACTCGGAGCGATTCCGCTTCATCCATTTGCCCGCCGAAGTTGTCACCACCCATGCAATACTCAGAAACCTTCAGCCCAGTTCTGCCAAGTCTTACGTAATTCATGGGATTTCCTTCTCGACACGGTCAGATATGACCTGATGATCAAAGCGCCGTTAGCGACAAAGTCTAAACCTGAGCGTACGTAGTCCTGACCGTTTCGCTCGTCGTCGTCGCCTCATCGAGCGCCTCTTGTGGCACGTCCTCCTCCCACGCCAACAAATTCGACCTCAACTGCTCCTCGGTCCGTGCGCCGACGATGCACGAAGTCACCACCGGATTGCTGATCACCCATCGCAACGCCAACGCGTTGGCGGAGACACCGTACCGTTCACCAATCGCTAGCACCGCCTCCATCGTCGCAAACATCGGATCCGACCAGTACGCGTTGCGATACCAATCGGATGCCCGGAAATCATCTGAGAAACGACCACCGGATTCGGCTTCGTAATTCCGATGCTTGCCCAACAGGAACCCACCTGCCTGCGGAGAGTAGGGGATTACCCCAACCCCGTATTCAGCGCATACCGGAAACAATTCACGCTCGGGATCCCGCCTCAACAAGTTGTACTGTGGCTGCACGCAATCGAACCGTCGCGCCCCTAGCCTGTCCGCCTCCCATAACGCCTCAACCAACTGATATCCAGCGAAATTCGACACGCCAATGTACCTCGCCTTGCCAGCCTCGACCACATCACTGTAGGCCTGCACAAACTCATCAACAGGAACATCAACCGGGAACGAGTGGATCTGATACAGGTCGACGTAGTCTGTGTTCAGGCGACGCAACGAGTCATCAATCGCCTGCATCACGTATTTGCGGCTAACGAACTGATCGTTCGGGCCGTCCCCGACGCGACTATTTCCTTTAGTTGCAAGAATCACATCGTATCGACGGCCCTGGATGAACTTCCCGACAATCGGTTCCGACCGTCCATCCATATACGAATTCGCCGTATCGATGAAGTTCACACCACCATCGAACGCCGTACCCATGATCCGCAACGCCTCCGCCTCATCCGTCTGCCCACCGAAGTTATCCGCACCAATGCAGTACTCCGACACCTTCATGCCGGTTCTGCCAAGTCTTACGTGGTTCATCCGAGATTCCTATCTAAGCAAACGGGGAGGTGCCAGTCCGCTGGTGGTTCATTTAGAGCTTCAGTTCGGTCGATGCAGTTCGCCAAATCATCGAGGAAAGCCAAGTCATACGTGCCTTTGACGTGTTGAATATTCCATAAGCCGGATTGTTTGATTTCTCGTTTCGCCGAGGATCTGCCCAACCAACCATGAGAAGGGTTACCTTCTGAATCCTTATGCCAGAAACTCAACAGCGCAATTGCGTTTTTTTCAAGTCGAGTTCTTAGTCGGTGGCTGTTCTCACCGTCAACACTCACCCAAAGAAATGGCATCTGTCCTATGTAAGTGCTGATGCATCGGGAGTGATTGTGTTCCAGACCATCGTTCAAACGTCGCTTGAGGGCGCGATTGACGTGATCTCGAAAAACTGACCTAGCTCCATCTTGTTTGTGTTCGTATAAACGGTGCCAAAGTCGGCTTTTGGACCTTGCAGTGACGGCATGGGTGCCTACCCTAACCACTCGTAGGTCAGTATCATGATTTGCGCGCGTCTCACCATCTTCGAAGAAGAAGTAGACGCCACGTTCCGGCCATCCCATACTCCTGTGGCATCCCGAAAGTTTGCGCTTGCCACCGACACGATCCTCGAGAACGCCCATCAACTCGTAGAAACGCTCGATATCTGCTCCCCGATCCGGCATCGATTTACGCCGCGCCCATCAATGTGACGCTGGCTTGCCCCGATTGCGGCGGATAGTTCATCGGCTCCGACGCTGCGAAATCATCCGCGATCGCTCGAACCTCCGCCATCGCCGCATCGCTTGCGCGGCGGCCCCAAGCCGCCAAAATCCCATCGAGTTGATCGATCCGTCGAGCACCGAAAATCGGCGCGGTGACTCCATCGTGATCAGCAACCCACTGCAACGCTAACCTAACCATGGGCTCGCCATACCGCTCCGAGACTGACAGCAACTTTGAAACCGTCTCGTGCCGAACGTCATCCCCATACCTCCGCTTGAGTACGCCGCCCCGGCTGTCGTCCCTTACGCCGAACTTCGAATCCGAAACGAATGACCCCAAATGCTTGCCCGTCAGGAAACCGCTCGCCAACGGACTGTAGGGCACAACCGCAACACCGTGTTTCCGCGCCAGCGGGATCATCTCCACCGCCAAACCCGGCTGCAAGATGTTGAAGACACTCTGGATCGCCTCCACCCGATAAAGATTGCGAACATCCGACGTCCACAACGCCGACGCCAGCACCCAACTCGGGAAGTTCGAAGCACCAGCATAAACCACCTTCCCCTGATGAATCAGGTCGTCAACCGCTCGCAACGTCTCCTCGATCGGCGTCTCGTTGTCCCATGAATGGCAGTAAAGCAAATCGATGCGGTCAGTCTTCAACCGCTTCAGAGAAGCCTCCACTGTTCGGACGATGTGATACCGGGATCCTCCAATGTCGTTAACACCATCGCCAACCTGCGAACGGTACTTCGTAGCCAACACAACCTGATCACGCTGACCCGAAGCTCGGAAATAGTTCCCGATCACCCGCTCCGAATCGCCAATCGAATACGAGTCAGACGTATCGAGGAAGTTTATCCCCGATTCAAACGCCTTCGCCATGATCCGATGCGAAGTCTCCTGATCGCAACCGAACGGGTTGCCGAAGTTGTCAGAGCCTAGGCAGAGGTTCGATACCTTAACCCCGGTTCGACCTAATTTCACATATTCGACAGGAATGACATCACCTCCAAAAATTCAACGACTGTTCACAAGATGATAGATCGTAGACCGCTCTCGCTATTCACCGCTCAACATCCACCCACCGCCGTTCCGCCCACGACTTGTGAATCGCATCCACGATTCGCGCCGCCTCAAGTCCAGCTTCGAAACCGGTGTAGATCAACGACTGATCGCCCGCCAAAGCACCAGCAACGAATTGCTCATACGGCTGGGAATAGGGCAGACCCGGATCGATTTTAGCAACCGGCAGATTGTCACCGGACGAACCTAAAATGCTGTCGTTTCCATCCGAAATGATCCGACCACTTGAACCAGCCACGTCCACGGTTACGCCGCGGCCACGCTCTTCGCCGCGCTGCACAAAGCTCGTGTGGATGACCGCGTAAGCTCCGTTGACGTATTCCAACAAAAACGCCGACGAATCGGGAACCTGAACGTCGAACCCCTCGGGCGCATCGATGAACTCTCGACGTGCCTCCGCCGTGTTCAGCATCGCCGACACCCGGGCGACTTCGCCGTTGAGCACCCGCGCCATGTCGAAGACGTGTATCAGCTCATAAACAGTGCCTCCGCCTTGTTCGGGCAAGAAGCGCCACGATCCGACATCCGGCCGAACATCTTGCTGCATCGACATCCCCCACCTGATATTGACGTGATACACATCGCCAACGTATCCCGCCTGGATCAACCTTCCCATCCGTCCAACAGGCGTTCGTCCACGTTGATTGAAATTGACCGCATGTATTACACCCGCGTCCTGTGCCGCTCTCAGCATCTCTTCACAATCCGCCGCGTTCAACGCGAGCGGTTTCTCACACAGTACTGGGCGACCCGACCCGATCGCATCAAGCGCGTACTGCTTGTGCGAATCGGTAGGAGTGATGATGTCTATCGCATCGATATCGGGATCATCCAGCATCGCCCGATGATCCACAAACCCCTTCGGAACTCCCCACTGCTCCTGCATCTCTCGAAGCGGCCCCTCCGACCGCCGCATGAATGCCACAACTTCAACCTCCGGAATGTCCGCGAACGCCTCCATATGTTGCGCGGCAAAACCACCCGCGCCGATGATGCCAACTCGTAGCTTTTGATTTTTCACTGCTTGTCCATTTCATTTTCGATGCCTGTTGGCTACACGATGCAGACAACATCGCTTGCAATTCTCACAAACGTTATATATAATCACGTCCAAGCAGGCTCGACTACACTATAACCATCGTTTTGAGGAATCGCCTATGACAACTCTAGAACAACGGGTTAGCCGCCTCGAAGGCGGTTACGAACATCTGGCCACCAAGGCAGACCTGGCCGACCTTAGGGCAGACTTGAAAACGGATATCTCTCGCGTCGAATCTCGCTTGGAAGCAAAACTAGCCAGTTTGGAGAGTCGGCTCCTGCGGTGGATGATCGCAATGGTTATGACGTCGATCATCGTGGCGACATCAGTAGCAACGTTCATCCAAGGGTTCGTCGATTAGTTCGGCACCGCGCGCAATTCCATCGCCTACGATCAAACCGCCTGTAATGCACCCGGCCCAGTAGCCCTGAACGCATCTTCCGATATCCCGTACGCGCTCCCATGAACCGCGCCTCCCGGAAACACCTTGCCCGGATTGAAGCGCTCTCCAGCTCCGAACGCGGGGCGAAGCATCGCCATCGCGGCCATATCGGCCTCGGTGAAAACTAGCGGCATGTAGGCCTGTTTTTCGATGCCGATGCCATGCTCGCCACTCAGCGCGCCGCCCGCATTGATGCAAGCCTCTAATATCCGCTCTCCACACTCGATCACGCGTCGAACCTGCGCTCGGTCACGCCCGTCGAACAGAATGCATGGGTGGAGATTTCCGTCACCAGCGTGGAATACGTTTCCGATAGTCAACCCCAACTCCTCGCCGATCTCCCTCACTTGACGCATCACGTCTCGCAGCTTGGTTCGAGGAACGACGCCATCGACGAGATAGTAGTTCGGAGCGATCGTTCCGAAAGCGCCAATCGCTCCCTTGCGAGTCGCCCATAACTCCGCTCGCTTCTCATCATCCTCCGCCTCGCGGATCTCCGATGAGTTATTCGCACGACAGATTTCGCGCACTCGCTGGCCTTGTTCGTCAACTGTTTCTCGAAGTCCGTCTAGTTCAACGATGAGCACCGCTTCCGCATCATCCGGGTAACCAGGGTGATAAACGGGCTCGCATGCATCGATCGTCACACGGTCCATCATCTCGATGGCCGCCGGTACCATACCGGCGCCGATGATGTCCGAAACCGACTGTGAGGCATCGTCGAGCGACCGGAACGCCGCCAACATGGTCAATACCGCTTCTGGCTTCCGCATCAAGCGCACCGCCACCTTGGTCACGATACCCAGCGTCCCCTCAGAACCGATGAACGCACCTCGCAGATCGAACCCAAACGTATCCCTTGACGTTCCGCCGAGCCATACCTTCTCTCCATCGGCGAGCACAACCTCGATACCCAAAACATGGTTCGTCGTCACACCCAATGCCAAACAATGCGGTCCGCCGGCATTCTCCGCCACGTTACCGCCAATCGTACAGGCCCGTTGCGACGACGGATCCGGAGCGTAATACAGCCCGTACTGAGCCACTGCCTCCGACAACTCGATATTCACCAGTCCCGGCTCTACGATAGCGACGCGATTTTCTACATCAACCTCCAAAACCCGATTGAGTCGAGTTACAGGTAGCACAACGGAGTCGTGCAACGGCACCGCGCCACCACTCAAACCCGTTCCAGCGCCACGCGGCACGATATTCGCGTCATACTCATGGGCCGCCTTCACGCACTCCGCCAACTCCTCAGCTGAACCCGGCAACGCGACCGCACCGGGCGGAGAACGGTCTATCGACCCATCGTATTCGTAGAGCAACAGATCATCTGAACCCCAGATGACATACTCCTCGCCGACGATGTCCCGCAGGCGCTCTATCAACTTCTCGTCGATCATCGGATCGGGGAGGGCGTACCTCTAAGACGCGTTGTCATCCATGAACTGTTGCGCGCTGTTCAACAGCAACTCGTGGATCCAGACGGAACTCATGATGTCGTCGCTCATCATTCGGCCCTTGCTTCGAATGTAGGCCGATAGTTCATTGGCCGCCTTCACGACGTCCGGATGTTCACATTCGCCGGGGTAACCAATACCTTGTGCAAAATCGTTCATCCCGATGCCGAAGTAATGGATGCCGTCGACCGCCAAAATATCGTCGATGTTGTCTATCGAACCCTGATCCTCGAGCAACACGCCGACAAGCATGTTGTCGTTGGCCTGCCGATAGAAGTCCCGCTTGTCGCCCCAAGCATCCGGCGTGAACGAGTAGTTGGTCCCGCGGTTCCCACCGAACGAACGGTGACCGATCGGACCGAAGTAGCACGCATCCACCAGCTTCTCAGCATCCTCACCGCTCGCGATGTGCGGCCCCATAATCCCTTGTATGCCGCGGTCCAGGTACCCCAAGATGTGCGACGTCTCAACGTTCTCAACGCGCGCAATCGCCGTAGCACCGGAGGCTTCAACTGCCCGAACCATCTCCTCCAACTCCGTATAACCGAACGGACCATGCTCGCCGTCCAGCCAAACATAGTCAAAATCCATGCGACTCAGTATCTCGACATCCCAAACTGACGGGAACGTCATCTGATACCCGAGCGCTTTACGGCCCTCGTTCATCGCCTTTAGGACGCGGTTTTCGCGAACCATCATCTCTGCCATCTATTAACTCCCTTGAGTTCTTGCGATTACAAGATTCGACGCTTTTCGGCGTCAGAACGTCTCGGTCTTTAACTTGACCGCGGTACCGTAACAAAAGACGCTGTAGTTCTGATCCGAACCATGCTGGCCAGAAGGTTGGATCGGATTGATCCTTAAATCGATAACCGCGTCGGCTCCGATGTTCTCGACCGCAGCCGTCAAACGGTCAATCGACTCCGCAGCCTTCTCCTCAACGTTGTTAGTCCCGCCACGTCCAAGTTTCTCCGCACCCGACACTAACCCAAGCACACTCTCGATCTCCCGACCGGGCACGAAATTCGTCGTCGTCACCACCACTGGCGAGTCTTTTCCCCATGTCATAGCTTGGATCCTCCGGTCGCTATCGCCTGCCAAAAACTACTTCAGCTTCACCGCCGTGCCGTACGCGAAAATCTCGGAAAATCCTTGACCGACCGACGACGTGTTGTATCGAGTCGCCACCACCGCATCGGCACCTATACTCTGCGCCTCCGCAACCATCTGAGCCGTCGCCTCTTCTCGAGTGTCCCGCAAAAGACTGGAATACTCGGAAACCGCTCCGCCGGTGATGTTCTTGATCCCCGCCATGAAGTCGTACCCAATCCCGCGGGCCCGAACCGCGTTCCCACGCACCATCCCCAACACCTCCGCCGTATTCTTGCCTTCCACTTGTTCTGTCGTAACGACGATCATATTGTTCTGCCTCTCGGGGTCCGCGACCCGTATCCGCCAATTGCTTCAAAGTTAACACTTCAATCACCGTGATTCGTGTCGGCGACCCATGTTGTTAGTATCCTGTTTACCCGGTCGAATCCGCTACACGATGATCGACCGACACTGAACCAAAGAACTGGAGAAACATGTACCCGAGCACCATCAGATCGAAACTGGCAACCGGCGGCGCTGTCCTCAGCAGCAGTATGTTCTCACGTGAACCCCACGTGGCACACACCATTTACAGCAGCATCAAACCCGACTGGGTCTGGATCGACCAAGAGCACAGCCCTTGGGGCACCGAGAGCATCGGCACGATCTGCGTCCAAGGTCGCAACCTCGGCGTCTCACCCGTCATCCGCGTCCCGTGGAACGACCCCGGAGACATTAAGAAGGCCTACGACGTCGGTGCCGTCGGGGTAATGGTCCCGCAGGTCGACAACCCCGAGGAAGCCGCCGACGCCATCCGATACGCAAAGTACCCGCCAATGGGCGAACGCGGCATCGCACCGTGGTTCGCGTCCTTGCTCGACATCACCCAAGACGATGTCCTTGAGCACGCCAACAACGAAACCCTGCTCATCATCCAAATGGAGAGCACAGAAGCCTACGAGAAACTCGACGACACCCTGGCCCTCGAAGGCTTCGAAGTCCTTCTCGTCGGCCCGACCGACCTATCCGCCACCCTCGGCATCCCCGGACAGATTCACCACGACCGCGTCGAGCAGATAATGTCCGACGTCGCCCAACGCATCAAAGGCACTGGCAAAGCCTTGGCAACCACCTTCGGAGACCCCGAAGTGGCTCGTCGCTGGATTGGCGAGGGGTACACGATGATGAACATCAGCAGCCCGCTCGCCCTCGGCTGCGGCCCCTTAGCCAAAATGTTCGCCGAACTCCGCGAAGAGTTCCCCTGCGAATAGCTAGCGGACCAGCGACCCAACCCTCGGCCACGCGCACTGTCAAGCGCGTTAACATAGCTCGATCATGGAACCTCGCGAACCAGAATACCTCCGCGATCTGGTTCGCGAGCTATGTGCGTTGGAATCAGAGACCGTGTGGGTCGAATTCAAGGTCAATAACACGAATCCCAACACCATCGGCAAAAATATCTCGGCCCTGGCCAACAGCGCGGTGCTGCACGACAGGCCGTTCGGATACGTGGTCTGGGGCGTAGATGACGAAACCCACGAAATCATCGGTACTGAGTTTTCGTTTGAACCAACGGGCGAAGGTCCCCGCGAACCACGCATTCGGGCAAGCCTGAGCGACAACTGCGATTTCCAGTTTTACTCCATCGAAGTTGACCATCGAAAGGTCGTCATTCTTGAGGTAAACCCGGCGCGACAGTACCCCGTCAGGTACAGAAGCGAAGCGTTCATTCGAGTAGGAAGCGCGACAAAACCGCTGCAAGCCGCCCCTCAACTCGAAGCCCGGTTATGGCGACTACTCGACCAACTTAGTTTCGAAGATGGAATCGTGGCGATGAATCTGACGGCAGATGAAATCCTAAAGGTTCTTGACTATCCGTCGTATTTCGACTTGTTGAATCAACCCCTTCCCGACGGCAACTCAAACACCTTGGACACAATGCGACGCGACCGCCTGATAGGAATTTCGGATGCTGGCGGTTGGGATATCACCAATTTGGCGGCTATTCTGTTGGGCCGCGATCTGAACGATTTTCGCACTCTTGCCCGCAAACGGTTGCGAGTCATAAGGTACGACGGGTCAGGACGCTCCAATGCTGCCAGAGAACGGCAGTTCGATTTGGGTTATGCGTCCGCTTTCCAAAGAGTCATGGAGCACATCATGGCGCTCGTGCCGACGAACGAAGTCATCGAGAATGCTCTGAACATCGAGATACCCATGTTTCCTGAAGTGGCGGTTCGAGAACTCGTCGCAAATGCTGTTATCCATCAGGATTTCCACGCGACTGGATCAGGGCCAATGGTAGAGATCTTCGAAGACTGAATCGAGGTCACCAACCCCGGACAACCGCTTGTCGAAACACTGCGGTTCTTGGACGCACCCCCAAAATCTCGAAACGAGGCAATCGCCTCATTAATGCGTCGATTCGGAATATGCGAAGAACGAGGTAGTGGGATCGACAAGGTCGTTGACATGATCGAGGTCCATCAGTTACCCGCACCGCTATTCGAAGTCGGCGGCGACTCGACGCGATGTGTGCTTTTCGCCCACAAAGACCTCTCGGAAATGAGCCGGGAAGAACGCATTCGAGCTTGCTACTGGCACGCTTGCCTACGACATCTGACAAGTCGAACGACAAACAATCAATCCATCCGTGAACGGTTCGGCTTCCCAAACCACCGATCTGACCAAGCCTCTCGGTTACTCAAAGAAGCCGTGGATTCAGGCATGCTGATCATTCGTAACCCTGATGCTGGAAACAAGAGCCGTTCTTACTTGCCAAACTGGGACGCGCTACCGTCCAACTTTTGATTTCTTTGCTTGTTCTTTGCGCGTAAGACCTCTTACGAAAGAGTTCACTGAGGTACCAAACTCAGAAACTCCCAAATTTTCTTTGCCCGTTCTTTGCGCAAAATGCCTTTTCCGAAACAAACCTCTCAGATTCCAAGTTCGATCACGCCCAAGATTTCTTTGCCTGTTCTTTGCGCGTAAGACCATTTCCGAAGGTTCTCACCGAGATTCCAAACTCATAAACCGCCAAAATTTCTTTGCTCGTTCTTTGCACCTAACCGCGTTAACCCCAAATCACACAACCTTCATACCATTGAGTCGTAGCGCTGGCAAACAAAGCTGAAGTCCCTCAACATTGACAACCCTCATACTCGTCCGCCACGGTCAAACGAACGGCAATGCTATCGACGTCGCCCATGGTTTTTACGACGATGAGCTCAACGAGACGGGCAGAGCGCAGGCCGAACTGCTCGGGCAAAGGCTCAAAAATCACCATTTCGACGCCATATATTCGAGCGACTCGAAACGGGCGATCCAGACCGCCGAACCGTTGCTCAAATTCAGGCCCGATTACGACATCGAGACTAGCCCCGAGTTGCGCGAAAAATCTTTCGGCGAGTACGAAGGCCGACCCTGGCATCAGATCCTCGACGATTTCCCCGAAATCCTCGACCCTGATATCGGCTCGGAAGTAAAGATGCCCGGTGGTGAATCCGATCGCGAGCACATGGAACGGGTCGCGAAATTCACCAGAAAAATCATCGACAACCATGGAGAAGACGCAACGATCCTCGTGTTCAGTCACGGCGGCTCGATAAAGGCCGCGGCCGCTCACATGTGCAACCTCCGGCTAGAGGACAAGTGGCGCCTAAAAACCGACAACACCGGCATCAGCGCCATAATCTCCGAGCCGACCTGGCGCGACGACGGCTGGCAAATCGCAAGCTGGAACGACACACTCCACCTTTCGCTTGCACAGTTGAGCATCAAGTGAGCACACTGTCTAAGCCGAACGTCCTCGGTACTGGCCCAAACCCGAACCGGCGTACTATCATATTGGTTCGTCATGGCGAAACTCACGGAAACGTAGAGGATAAGGCCCAAGGCCATTTCGATGCACCGTTGACGGAAAAGGGTGTGCGGCAAGCCGAAGCACTTTCGCAGCGACTTGCCAACACAGGTTTCAACGCCGTCTACTCTAGCGACATCCAGCGGGCGGCGCGTACCGCTGAAGCGGTACTCAACGACCGATCCGACATCGAAATCCAACTTCGGCCAGAACTGCGCGAACTCCACTTTGGCGCGTACGAAAATATCCCGTGGTCAGTCCTTCGCGATGAGGATCCAACTTTTTTCAAACGATGGATCGAATGGGAAACGAGGGCCAGCGCCAAATATCCGGGCGGCGAATCAGCAACGGATTTGTGGCATCGTGTTGGCGATTTCGCGAATGAAATCCTCGCCAATCACCTTGAGAAAACAACCATCTTGGTTGTCGCCCACGGAGGTTCGCTCCAATCTCTCTTGGCTCAACTCTTGGCTCTACGCATCACAGACCAGTGGCGTTTTCAATTCGACAACACGAGCATCTCAATCATCAAGGAACACGCAGTGGCACCACGCGTTTGGCAAACAAAGTTGTTCAACGACACCCACCACCTCAATGGCCTCAACTCCAATGAATGACACGCACTTGAGCACTTCACCACGCATATTCAACCCATCGCCGCGCACCATCTACCTCGTTCGACATGGCGAAACCGAGGGAAACTTGGACGACAAAGCCCAAGGGCATTTCGACGCGTCGCTCACGGAACGAGGCGAAATCCAAGCAGAAGCGGTGGCGAAACGATTGTCGAACATCGAATTCAGCGCCATTTACTCCAGCGACCTGCGGAGGGCGTTCGAGACCGCGAAAGCGATCGCGGCCCATCGTCCTGAAGTCCAAATCCAGACTCGTCCGCAACTGCGGGAATACGATTTCGGCGACTACGAAGACGTCCCGTGGGCGAAGATCGGGGAAAACGATTCCGAGTTCTTCCAGATGTGGAAGAACTTGGACACGAGGGAACGCATCGAGTTCCCGGGCGGTGAATCCTTGATGAACGCTTGGCAACGCATCGGCGAGGTCACCGATGAGATCTTGGCGATTCATCAACATGGCAACGAAAAGATTTTGATCGTCGGTCACGGCGGATCGTTGCAAGGTGTGATGGGCCACCTGTTGGATCTGCGCATCCGAGACCAGTGGAGCTTCCTGTTCAACAACACCAGCGTCACGGTGCTGATCGAACACCTCTACACACCGAACACATGGCGCACAACGCAGTTTAACGACACCAGCCACCTGAACGGCATCGGTCTCATCAATCGGGGGTAAACGGTAACGCTACTCTTCGCAGACGACGCCATCGTTGTCGCCGTCTCGGGGCCCACGAACTCTTTCCACAGGAAACCCCAAACCAGAACCAACACTGCCTTGCACGCGTTGTAACCCAGCGGCTTCGGCTTCCTCGCAACTCCGATAGATCGGGAGTGGCGTAGCTGTCGCAGTCGGTGTCGAAGTGGCGGTTGGGGTGACGGTAGGCGTCGGTGAGGGCAACGCTGTTGCCGTGGCAGTAGGTTCGGGTGTCAAAGTAGACGTCGGAGAAGGAGTCAAAGTTGGAGTCGCGGTGGTTGAGGGTCCCAAGATCGGCTTCGAAGTTGGCGTCACGGTCGCCGTAACGGTTGGGGTGGGTTCGGGAGATGGAGTCGGTGATGGCAATACATACCCCAGTTCTCGCAACTCGACGCAAATCTCCGCGTTCGAAGCGAACTCCGCTACTCGATCCGAACCTTCTCCGACCAAATCCTCCCAAACGGAACCGACGCGAGAGCTAACGGCGCGTTTCAAGCGCCCCAAAAGACCACCGTCTTCCTCTTCGGTGATCTCCTCCTGCCACCGAATCAGACCTACGATCGCCTCTTCACAACTGGCGTATGCCTCGTCATGCTCTTTCACGATAACGTCAATGCCTTTTTCACAGACGTAACCGTCACCGTCACCGTCACGTTCACCGGAAACCACGTTTTTATCGAAACCCCAACCTGAGCCTTTGCTCCCGGGAACTCGTGGTAGTCCGGCTTCCTCGGCGTCTTCGCATTCCTCCAAAAGGATCTCTGCCTCGGACGTTCCTGTTGGTTCTTGAACATCACTCGACGCTAATTCCGTCGAGATCGCGGTCGGTGTCGAAGTCAACGTGGCAACTGGGGTTGGGGTAAAAGTAGCGATTGGAACTTCTGTCAACTTATCGCCTTGATCGGATTCCGGCCCCGCAATATGCCCTGCCTCAACCAACGCCTCGCAGTTCTCGCGATGCTGCTCAAAACTCCGCTTACCACCTTCATACTCAACCGCCAATCCCTTTTCCAACAGAAAATCTGTCAACATCCGTCCATCCGGCGCACGAATGTCCCCCAAAATCCGCCCAAATGCGCCATCCTCAAACTCCGTGACCAAGACATACTGACCGTCCTCGGACAAAAACTCCTCAACCCGAGACTTCGACCAGTTTCCGCACGACTTCTCAAACTCATCGCTCGTCCGCGTCTCCGGTGTATCAACTCCCTCGATACGAACAGTCTGAACCTGCAACTCCGCAACATTGATCGACCCAATCTCAACCTCCACCGTATCCCCGTCCGAAACTCTCTCAATCTCGACAGGGTACTCACCGTCGACCGATGGTTCTGATGTCGGAGTCGGTGCTGGAGTCGGCGAGGGCAGGGGAGTGGGAGTCGGGAACTCGAGGATCGCACGAGGTTGGGATGTAGGCGTCAACGTCGGCGACGCCGCGACAGGAGACGTCGACGGCCCTAGCGTCGCAATCGGCTCATCCGGCGGCACCGTCGGTATCTCGGTTTCCGCACAAGCGACCAGCAAAACTGTGATCGCTAAAACGGGAATAAGTAATTTGGCAGCCACAAATAGCCGATGTTAAATCGCATCTGTCGGCTCAACCAATCAGCCGCCAAGATTTCACCCCGCTACATCGTCAACGCAACACGATTCGCGGTAGTCCCACCTTCACGACCTTGCCATTCCGCAAATTCAAACGCCTCGTTGATCTCCTCCAGCGGATACTTGTGCGAAATCACGTCTGCCACTGGAATTCGGTCCTGCATCCGAACCAAAAACTGCAACGCCGCCTCGATGATCCACGGATCGTAGTGCGTCGTACCCAACCACTGCGTCTGACCGCCGATCACCTTCGATGCCGGGATCGTAATCGTACCTTCCCCAATGTTCCCTATGTCGATGTACTTGCCGTTCGTCCGAACCATATCCAACCCCTCCAGAGCCGCGGCAGCAATGCCAACCACTTCGACGACGACATCAGCGCCAACTCCATCGGTCAGCTCCAACACCCGTTCGACGCGTGCCTCGGGTGTCGGATACTCAACCAACGAGATCGTGTCAGTCGCTCCAACCTTCATCGCCATATCCAATCGTGGCTGCTGTCCATCGATCACGATCACCCTCGATGCACCTTTTTCTGCCGCGACCGCCGTCGCGTAGATGCCCAAGCCACCTGCGCCTTGGATCACGACTCGGTCCCCAAAATCCATCTTCGCCCGCTCCAAACCGAACAACACCTGCGACAACGCGCAGTTCACCGGTGGCACCGCGTCGGTCGGCAATTCGTCCGGAACCTTGAATGCGTAGTGGCCTGGCGGCAGATAGTAGAAGTCCGCATAGCCGCCATCGCAGAACGGATAGCTGTCTAGATCCTTCCGCCTCGATCGGTGCGGACAAGCATGAAACTCGCCCCGGATGCACCAGTAGCAACGATTACAAGGGTTGAAGAATGGAAACGCCACCCGATCGCCTTCCTTCAACGGACGCCGCATCGCATCCGTCTCAACGCCCTTTCCAAGAGAGTGCACAACTCCGGTGAATTCGTGCCCCACGATCCGATTCGAGTGCGTCGACATGTCCCCACGCCAGATGTGAAGGTCGGAACCGCAAATTACCGCATCCGTGTTCTTGATGAGCAGTCCTCCCGGCTCAACCTCCGGGGTCGGGAACTCACCCATTTCGAAGGGAACTCCTGGCCTGTCAAATATTGTGACTTTGCCGACTGGCATCATTCGCCTCTTTCTTTACATCGTGAGCGCCACGCGGTTGGCCGTGGTGCCACCCTCGCGTCCGTGCCACTCTGCAAACTCGAACGCTTCATTGATCTGCTCCAACGGAAACTGGTGCGAAACAACGTCCGCAACCGGTATCCGATCCTGCACCCGGACAAGGAACTGCAACGCTTCCTCGATGATCCATGGATCGTAGTGGACCGTACCCAGCCATTGCGTCTGGTTGCCGATGATCTTCGCGGCGGGAAACTCAATGCTACCCCCGCCGATATTACCAATGTCGATGTACTTACCGTTGACGCGCACCATGTCCAGTCCCTCTAACGTCGCCGACGCGATCCCTACGACCTCCACAACTACATCAGCGCCTACGCCGTGCGTCAACTCCTTGACCCGTTCGACGCTTGACTCAGGCGTCGGATAGTCCGTCATCGAGACCGTGTCCGTTGCCCCACACTTCATCGCCAGATCCAACCTCGGTTGCTGACCGTCGATCACGATCACACTCGATGCACCTTTCTCAGAAGCGATCGCCGTCGCATAGATCCCTAGTCCGCCAGCACCTTGAATTACGACGGTATCCCCGAAACCCATCTTCGCCCGTTCCAGACCGAACAGAACCTGAGAAAGAGCGCAATTCACCGGTGGCACCGCGATCGTCGGCAATTCGTCTGGCACCTTGAAAACGTAGTGACCCGGCGGCAAATAGTAGTAGTCCGCCATCCCAGCATCGCAATACGGATGCTCCTCCAACGTGTACCACCGACCTCGATGCGGGCAAGCATGATGCTCACCGCGAACGCACATGTAGCAACGATTGCACGGGTTGAAGAACGGAAACGCCACCCGATCACCCTCTCTCAACGGCCTCCGCATCGAATCCGTCCCAACCCCCTCACCAAATGAGTGAACCACGCCCGTAAACTCATGCCCCGTCAACCTGCGAATCGGAGGTATCGGAACATCACCATCACCGCGCCAACCATGCAGATCCGAACCGCAAATCACCGCATGCGTGTTCTTAACCAATAACCCGCCAGGTTCAATCTCCGGCGTCGGCAACTCGACGACATCGAACGGAACTCCCGAAGTTGTGAAAACAGCTACTCTGCCGTTCGGCAAGAATCACCCCTCTCTCTTCGAAGATTCGATCGGCAACGTAGGTAATCACATCGTCAACGCAACCCGGTTCGCAGTCGACCCGCCTTCGCGCCCTTGCCACTCGGCGAACTCGAACGCCTCGTTGATCTCTTCCAACGGATACTTGTGCGATATCACATTCGCGATCGGCATCCGATCCTGTACTCGAACCAAGAACTGCAACGCCGCCTCTACGATCCACGGGTTGTAGTGCATCAGACCCTGCCACTGAGTCTGGTTGTTGATGATCTTCCGAGCCGCAAACTCGATGCTCCCGCCGCTGATGTTTCCGATGTCTACATACTTGCCATTGAAGCGCACCATGTCCAAACCCTCCAACGTCGCCGCGGCGATGCCCACTACCTCAACCACGATGTCGGCTCCAACGCCGTGGGTCAGCTCGCGAACCCGTTCGACCCTCGACTGCGCAGTGGGGTAGTCCACCATTGAAATGGTGTCCGTTGCGCCGCACTTGATCGCCAAATCCAACCGCGGCTGCTGACCATCAATAACGATCACCTTCGACGCACCCTTCTCGGAAGCAACTGCCGTAGCGAATATTCCGAGACCGCCCGCGCCTTGGATCACAACCGTGTCGCCGAAATCCATCTTGGCGCGCTCTAAACCAAACAAGACCTGCGACAGAGCGCAGTTAACTGGCGGCACCGCGTCCGTCGGCAATTCGTCAGGCACCTTGAAGGCGTAATGACCCGGCGGCAGGTAGTAGTAATCTGCCATACCTCCGTCGCAGTAAGGATGGCCGTCCAGACCTTGATGATTCGACCTTCCACGATGCGGACACGCATGATGCTCGCCGCGTATACACCAGTAACACCGATTGCAAGGATTGAAGAAGGGGAACGCGATCCGGTCGCCTTCTTTCAACGGCCGGCGCAACGAATCCGTCGATACGCCATCGCCCAATGAATGGACCACGCCCGTGAATTCGTGTCCTGTGACCCGGCGTTTCGGTGGCGGCATTACGTCGCCGTCGCCACGCCAACCGTGCAGATCAGAGCCGCATATGACGGCGTGAGTGTTCTTGACCAACAGGCCTCCCGGATTGATCTCCGGTGTCGGCAACTCCTCGATGTGGAACGGCACACCAGTCTGTGTGAATACGGCAACTTTTCCGGTTGGCATTTCTATCCTCTTTTGGATGCTCGCGACATCGTTCAGACGCGCCGCGATTAATGCTCGCGAATATAACCCATTCAGTCCGTTTGTGGACGCCGCGTATGTATACTTTCGACTCGTTTAACGGAGGTGCGTCCAAAGCGAGAATACGCCAGTCGAAAGACCGATACCAAAGGCGCCCCCCAGCGACGACAAATACGAAAGGCAGATCCGATTGCTCGAACGATTCCACGTCCCACATGACATTGCAGTCCATGTCGAAATCGAAGACATGCGCGCAACCGTCGAAGACATCTTCCGAAAGATGGGAATGCCCGAGGACGACGCTGTCCAATCGGCTGATGTCCTCGTCTACGCCGACGCCCGTGGCATCGAATCCCACGGCGTCTCGAACATGCTCCGCAGCTATGTCGCCTCCTTTGGGCAAGGCGGCATTAACCCGACTCCCGAACCCAAGATCATCCGCGAACTTCCCGCCGCCGCAACCCTCGATTGCGATGGCGGTCACGGACTAGCCGTCGGCCCGATGGCCATGCGCATGGCCATGGACAGGGCAGAGGTCTACGGCATCGGCACCGTTACCGCCGTCAACGGTCGCCACTTCGGTGCTTGTGCCTACCACGCCGCAATGGCCCTCGAACGCGATATGATCGGCGTCGCCATGACCACTGGCGGAGTCAACGTGGCGCCCGTCCACGGCGCTGAACGCTTGGTCGGCCTGAACCCCCTAGGTATCGCCGCACCGACACGCGAAGAACCTCCCTTCATCTTCGACGCCTCCATGAGCAGCGTCGCCGGAAACAAAATAGTCCTCGCAAAGCGCATCGGCGTTCCGGTCATGCCCGGCTGGGTAGCCAAATCCGACGGCACACCCGTAATGGAGGAGGCCGAGGTCCCCGAGGACTTCATCATGCTTCCCGCGGGAGCCACCCGTGAACTCGGAGCCCACAAAGGCTACTCCATGGCCGTAATGATCGAGATCCTCGCCGGAATCATGGGCGGAAACGGCGGCGGACCGAACCGACGCCGAGGCGCATCCCACCACTTCATCGCCTACAACCTCGAAGCCTTCACCGACATCGAAGACTTCAAGACCGACATGGACGAGTACATGCGGGCCCTCTCAAACAGCAAGCCTGCCCCCGGTCAAGACCGCGTCGTCTACGCCGGCTTACCCGAACACGAAGAAGAGATCGAACGCCGAGAACACGGCATCCCGTACCACCCCGAAGTTATCGACTGGTTCCGCAGCATTACCGCCGAACTGGAAATCCCGTGGAGGTTGACGTGAAAAACTAGGGTTTCCCCCGCTCGCGGGGGAAATGTCCGAAGGACAAAGGGGGCACACGAAGCACACCCCCGTCATTTCCGCGCACGCGGGAACCCAAAACCAACTAAGCAACGAACCCAACAAGGAACCAATAATGGGCATAAACAAATGCATCGACCTGCTAAAAGAGGGACAACCCTTCTACGCAACACACACTCCTGAACTCACCTACGACGCCGGCGTCGAAATGGCCCAGACTTGGGCCGACATGATTCTCGTCGACTTCGAGCACCGCCACTTCGACATGGGCGGCCTCACGGCATTCATGAAGGGCCTCACCGCTGGCGGACCCACTGCGAGCGGACACCTCACGCCAACCGTCGTCACAACTCTCCCGCACAACGCCATCTCCGTCGAAGAAGTCCGCTACAACGCCTGGCAGATGCGACACGCACTCACCACCGGCGTCCACGGACTCCTCCATACCCACGCACGTGACCCCGAAGCCGTCAAATGGTTCGTCGCAGCTTGTCGGTACCCATTCCAGACTCTCGCACGAGACGTCATCCCCGAAGGACTCCGCGGCGGAGGCGGGCAGGGCGCACCTGCCGAGCTATGGGGAATGTCCGCTCGTGAATACGTCGAAAGAGCCGACCCCTGGCCGCTCAACCCCAACGGCGAACTCCTCCTCGGCCTCAAGATCGAAGACCGTCACTGCCTACCCAACGCCGACGAAATCGCCGCCGTCCCCGGCATCGGTTTCGCCGAGTGGGGACCCGGCGACATGGGAATGTCCTACGGCAACCCCGACGCCCACGACCCGCCGTACCCCGACTACATGGACAACGCACGCGACACCGTGAAGAACGCTCTCGACAAAGCAGGCGTAGGCTTCTACTCCGGTTGGCGCGACGACAACATGACGATGGAACAGACCGTCGACCACCTGATCGATGTCATCGGCGTAAAGATGATGGGCGCACCCAACAAAGAGTTCGCCGACTACGGCCGAGCCAAAACCGGCCGCACGATGCCTGTCTAACCGCGGGCAACCGTCATTCCCGCGCACGCGGGAGCCCAGAACCGACAAGGTAGGGGCGACCCTCGTGGTCGCCCTTATCCCAGTACCTTGTGGTCGCCCCCTTATTCGCCAATCAGGTCTACCACAGCGAAACCAGTCATTTCAATCCCCGTAAACGCGTAGCTCTGTTTGGCGCGCGAACTCGATTGATACCGACGCGTCGGCCAGAATCACTTCGTTCGATCGGTTCGAAGCTCATCCAAATCGCAGTTCCAACCGATCCCTCTGAAACCACGCGCTTCGCGGACCGATGCAGCCTCACTCGCCAAAGAACGCAAAGCAAAATTGATCGCATCTTGTTTGGTGGGTAATTGGAATCGGCGCATCACTTCAGCGCATGCCCTTTCGTCGATATCCACGTTTACGCGCGACATACTCCAATCGTACGCAAACATGAGCGCCCAGACTCGCATTTAGGCGATAAAGTAAGTTCGCGCGCCGCAAACCGCGTCGATTGATCACAACCGAAGGTAATACAACCATGGGCATAAACAAATGCATCGACCTGCTAAAAGAGGGACAGCCCTTCTACGCAACCCACACTCCTGAACTCTCCTACGACGCCGGAGTCGAACTGGCGCAGACCTGGGCCGACATGATCCTCATCGACTTCGAGCATCGCCATTTCGATGTCGGCGGCCTCGGCGAATTCATGCGCGGACTGAAAGCAGGCGGGCCAACACCCAGCGGACACCTCACACCCACCGTCGTCACCACGCTTCCGCACAATGCGATCTCCGTCGAAGAAGTCCGCTACAACGCCTGGCAGATGCGACACGCACTCACCACCGGCGTCCATGGCCTTCTCCACACCCACGCTCGCGACCCCGAAGCCGTCAAATGGTTCGTCGCCGCATGCCGCTATCCCTTCCAAACCCTCGCACGAGAAGTCATCCCCGAAGGACTCCGCGGCGGAGGCGGGCAGGGCATACCTGCCGAGATCTGGGGGATGTCGCCACGCGAATACGTCCAAATCGCCGATCCGTGGCCCCTCAATCCCGACGGCGAACTCCTCCTCGGTCTCAAGATCGAAGACCGCCACAGTCTGCCGAACGCCGACGAGATCGCAGCAGTTCCCGGCATCGGATTCGCCGAGTGGGGACCCGGCGACATGGGAATGTCCCACGGCAACCCCGACGCCCACGACCCGCCGTACCCCGACTACATGGACCATGCACGCAACACCATCAAAGACGCCCTCGACAAGTCAGGCGTCGGCTTCTACTCCAGCTGGGCCGATGACAACCTCACGATGGAACAGCGCGTCGACCACCTAATCGACGTCATCGGCGTAAAGATGATGGGCGCACCCAACAAAGAGTGGGCCGACTACGGCCGAGCCAAAACCGGCCGCACCATGCCCGTTTAACACAGGCAAACGTCGTTACCCCGCGCGCGGGAACCGGGCAAACGTCATTCCCGCGCACGCGGGAATCCAGAACAGACAGTATGGAGCGGGTTTCAAACCCGCTCCGCCGAGTGCTACTTGATTGGGAAATGAATTCAACGATGCGCGCCTTCTGAATCTCTGAGATACTTCGTATCACGAAACGACTGACGGTCGTGGCAGATCTGCGAAGACGTTGCGAACCAGACTGATGGGGGACACAAACGATGATTCGACGCGATTCACGGTTGCCCAACAACCTGATTCAAAACGTCAAGCGAATTCCCAACGCCGTACGCGAGATCGTACCTTGGCGCATCGCTCCCGTTTATCTAGGTGGATTTATCGCGGTACCGGCATTCTTACTCGGTGAACCGTCGGTCGACTTCGCCGAGGGCATCAGCGAATCCGAGTTCGTCTTCAACTCTTTCTCGTTTCTAATCTGGGGTGTTCTCGTGATGTGGATGTGCGCCGGGTTCACCATGCTCGAATCCGGGTCGGTCCGCACCAAGAACGCATCGATGATCTGCATGAAGAACATCGGGCTTTACTCAATCGCCGGTCTCGCATTCTTCTTCGTCGGCTACAACCTCATGTACGTCGATGTCGGCGACTTCATCGGGTCACTGCGATTCATGTACACCTCGTCTGCTCCAGAAGTCGCTCTCTTGGAAGGTGACGCCGACGCCTTGCCCGCCGTTTTGGAGCAAGACTACTCAACGATGTCGGACTGGTTTTTCCAGATGGTCTTCGTAGCGACCACCGCATCAATCGTCTCGGGTGCATTGGCCGAACGCGTAAGAATGTGGTCGTTCTTCCTATTCACGCTGGTACTTACCGCGGTGATTTATCCCGTCGTTGGGGCTTGGACCTGGGGTGGTGGATGGTTGGCTCAGATGGGATTCCAAGACTTTGCTGGCTCGACAATCGTTCACAGCACCGGCGGGTGGGCGGCATTGGCAGGCGTGATGATCGCTGGTGCACGGCTCGGCAAGTTCCGTCGCAACGGAGAAGCCAGACCCACACCACCATCGAACGTCCTGATCGTCACCTTGGGCATCTTCATTCTGTGGTTCGGTTGGTTCGGCTTCAATGGAGGCTCGCAGTTGAAACTCGGCACCGCCAGTGATGTCATCGCGATGAGCAACGTGCTGGTCAACACCAACCTCGCCGCCGCCGCGGGCATCGTCGTATCGTTAGCGTTCTCCCGCTTCATTCTCGGCCGGATGGACCTCGTGGTCGGCTTAAACGGTGCCATTGCTGGCCTCGTCGCAATCACCGCCGGTCCGACCATGACCGACCATTACTGGGCGGTCATCATCGGTGCCATCGGAGGCATACTGTGCACAGCTGGCACGAAGTTGTTGGAGAAACTGAAGATCGACGATGTCGTGGGAGCGATCCCCGCTCACCTCGTCGCCGGAATCTGGGGCACGATAGCGGTATGCATCGCCGCCGGAGGCGACATCGTGACACAACTCGTCGGTGTTCTCGCTGTCGGAGCCTTCGTCTTCCCGGTGTCTTGGCTACTTTGGAAGGCCCTCGCCCTCAGCCCGCTGGGAATACGAGTCGAACGCGACGTCGAGGAACTTGGTCAAGATGCCGGTGAACTCGGAATCGAGGCATACCCAGAGTTCGTCCTGATGCCCGAAAACTACGACGACTGATCGCCGACCCTACGCAACTCCGTTAGCTGCACTCATCGCGCGTTACGTTCATCGCGCCGCACTCAACGCGCCGATTAGCGATAAGGTATGGAAACGCACGACGAATCACGTCGCATTCCGCCACTAGAAGGAACCAAAACAATGGGCATCAACAAATGCATCGACCTCCTAAAGCAAGACCAACCGTACTACCACACGCCAACGCCCGAACTATCCTACGACGCCGGACGTGAAATGGCCCAGACATGGGCCGACATGGTCCTCATCGACTTCGAACACCATCACTTCGACATCGGAGGGCTTTACCAGTTCATGAGAGGCCTCAAAGACGGCGGACCCACACCTAGCGGTCACCCCACGCCCACCGTTGTGACTTCTCTGCCTCATAGCGCCTACTCGCCCGAAGAGGTGCAGTACAACGCCTGGCAGATGCGACACGCGCTGACCACCGGCATTCATGGTCTGCTCCACACCCACGTACGCAACCCTGAAGCAACCAAATGGTTCGTCGCAGCATGTCGTTACCCGTTCCAGACCATCGGCAGCGACATAATTCCTGAGGGGATCCGCGGCGCGGGCGGACAGCTCCAACCTGCAGCCATCTGGGGAGTCGATCCCAAGGAATACGTCCAAATTGCCGACCCGTGGCCGATGAACCCCAACGGCGAACTCATGCTCGGACTCAAGATCGAAGACCGCCACTGCCTGCCGTTTGCAGAGCAGACCGCGGCCGTCCCCGGCATCGCATTCGCCGAGTGGGGACCCGGCGACATGGGAATGTCGTTCGGCGACCCCGACGCTCACGATCCACCTTACCCCGACTTCATGGATAACGCCCTCAACATCGTCAAGAAGGCGTTGGAAAACAACGGCATCGCCTTCTACGCCGCATGGCAAGACGAAGAGATGACCAACGAGCAACAGGTCGACCAGCTCATCGATGGACTCGGCTGCAAGATGATCGGTGCCTTGACCAGAGACATCGCCGACTACGGCCGAGCCAAAACAGGGCGTACGATGCCAGTCTAACTAGTAAAAACCTCATTCCCCAAAGCGTGGTAAACTTTGGATCATCTGAACCAAACCGCCGATGCCTATAGAGACATCCGCAAAACTCGCCTCCTTGCACTGATAAGGAGGGGTCCCATTAAGTCGGCAGTTGATGACGGTTCAGCTCCCTCTTGCTTGCATAGCACAGGTGAGGAGACTGGAGTTTTGTAACGGTCTCGCAAAAGGAGGTTGAGGTCATGAAAACTCAATCTACCGGAAGCCTGAAGGGCCGTCTCGCCGGCGTCCTGATCCTGCTCATCGCATTGCCGATACTCGTATTGGCACCAGCATTCTTAGCTGACCGCTACGCGGTGCAATCGCCAAGCGCAGAGAATCTGGCGAGTGTACAGCCACCAGCCGCAGGTGTTTCTGACGAGCCAATCCACAGTGTCGCGGCAACTACCGACGAAACGCGCATCCTGTCAAGTGAAGACTCCGTCGTGATCGTCGATGATGGGGTGGACTTCGTCCGCGATGCTGGCCAGCTAGCGGTGACGCACGACGAACTCGATTTTGGCGAATTTTCCGGAGAAGTCGTCTTTCTCGACACAAAATCCGAAGAAGGATGCGTGTTGACCCTCCGCGTTTATTCGGGCAGCAACGACGAGGACATTCTTACCGGACACATCAGGATTGACGACCATGAGACCCAGTCCACCAAGAACGATTGCAGCATCTTCTTCCTAGACGAACCCAACGCGCAGTAGAACCCGTTATTTCCGCGCAGGATGGGCGCTTCAGCGGACCAAGCGCCCACCAAGTGCGGAAATGACAATAATTTCACAATGATCCCCTATGGGTGCTGTGCACAACTACCGTCATTCCGGCGAAAGCCGGAATCCAGAGGGGCCGGGCAAGGAAGTGCAAAGCGAAACGCCACGTCTAAACCCTCCTTGATGCCCCTTGGGCATCAAGGAGGAAGATTGTACACAGCACCCCTATGGCACTGAGGGCACATCAAATCAGGGCAACCCTTGTGGTTCCCCTTAACTCAGCACAAAACCGATAACCAAGAACGAATATCATGTTGCGACGACTGAAAAAAGTGCTCCTATCTATTACGGCAACCGCAACAGTCATCTTCGCATTCCTGATCGTCGTCTCCGTTGTCGGACAAAGCTATCGATTCGGCACGACTCCCGCGAGATCCAACATTACGACGTTTAACACCTACATCGGAAAGCCCATACAATGCCACCGCTACAGCAGCGACTTCATCGTCGTAACCGACGGCAACCGCGGGATGTTCTCGATTCCACTGGTCAGCAGCGAATCGGATCTGAAAAGGTGCGTTGAGGCGTATAAATCCGGGCAACTCCCATTCGATCCACGCAACTATATCGGCCGATACGAATCCGGTTACTTCAGTTGGGGTGGAACTGATTTCACTAACATCTACGACTGGGACCTCCCGGATGAATGCAACCTGCACTACGAATTCAAGCAGAAGAGCCATCCTTGGTTGGTGGATGCCTTAGGCCTGGTCGACACCATCGAAGTAACTTTCAAATGGACCGGCACAGACACCGAATGGCTAACGTGTTCAGCCGCACGCGAAAAAGAAATCGCCGAAATCGACCTATCCGAACTCGAAATCGCCCCGATAGATTGCACTCCAAACTAACGCGTAGGCGTAGAATACAAGCATCTTTCCGCCTTCGATTCTGCTTAAAGGGTTAGTCCAACATGAAAACTACCTCCAACACTCCCACTCGTCGCCGTTTCTCAGCGGTTCTTGCAACGATGATCGTCCTCGCGCTAATTGCCATAACGCCCGCGTACCTAGCTTCGATTCTGACTCAAAGTCCAACAGACAGCGACGCCTCAGCATCAGTGATTACCATCTCTGAGGACGGACCCAAGCCTCTCGAAACCGTACTGGTAGCCGATTCAATGACCGAAAACGACATTGGAGACGAATCCACCGTCACCACGGACTCTCGCGACGAACGCATATTCACAGTGATCGCTGACGACATCGCCGCAGATATTCTCGACAAGTCCGACTACCTCACCATCACAATCGACGGTGAAACCGACTACACAGCAAAAAACGTAACCTGGATTGACTCAGATTGTCGTATCTACGTGGGCCAATACAACTCGGAGGACTTGGAGGATTTCAGCGCATATCAGAAATACACTGGTGCCGTACGGATTGTTGACGAAGAGAGCAGAACCAGCAATGACGATTGCACCCTCTACTGGGTTGATGCTGTGGACGGCGGAACCAACCCGTAGAAGCATCATGCCTGGATCGACAGACTAATATCGTCCCGCCAACCCTCTGACCCGTGATGTAGAAAAATGCATCGGGAATAATACTCGGACTATCGACATGCCACTGAAAACCAGCATCTCAAAATGGGGTTCGGATCTCGCCGTACGGATACCCCAGCACATCGCCGATGACTTAGAAATCAAAGAAGGCACATCGGTCGAATTTGTATTGGATGACAACGTACTCCACATTCGTAAAACCGAGCACGACCGCAACGATAATGATCGCGTCGTAGCAAGACCCTGATCTGCTCCCCGAAATCGATGGACCGCGTGGCAACGAGTTTAAGTAAAACCCAGTCCCACACCATGAAAAACATCCTCGCAACAGCAGTCACTCTCATCTTCATCCTCACCGCCTGCACGTCCAACAGCGGCGCAAACGAGATCGCGGTCGAACGCGCACAGGCCACCGCCGAGGCCGCAGTCATCGATCGCAACGATGCCATCGCTGAACGCGATGACGCAGTGGCACGCGCCGAGATCGTTGAAAGGTCGGCCGACCGCCTCGCCGCCATCCAAGACCGCGGAGATGTCACCTGCGCCACCGGAAACGACACCCCCGGCTTCCACTACCTCGACGCAGCAGGGCAGAGCGTAGGGTTCGACGTCGACCTCTGCCGAGCCGTCGCCGCCGCTGTCCTCGGTGATGCCGACGCAATCGATTACCGATTCACCGACCTCGCCGAACGCGGTCCCGCCCTCCAATCCGGTGAAATCGACCTAATGAACCTCACGACCACATGGACATCCAACCGAGATGTCAATTGGGGAAACTTCGCACCAGTCATGTTCTACGACGGTCAAGGATTCATGACGCGAAAAGACTCCGGTGTCACATCAGCCCTCGAACTTGGAGGTGCTGCGATATGCGTAACTTCCGGCACCACCACCGAACTTAACCTCGCCGACTACTTCCGCCAAAACAATCTCGATTTCACCCCTACCGTCTTCGAGCAATCCGACGTCGCTGTTGACGCATATCAAGCCGGGCAGTGCGATGCCTTCACAACCGACCGCTCGGGCCTCGCATCGCTCCTGACAGAGTTTCCCAATCCCGACGAACACCTAATCCTCCCCGAAATCGTCTCCGAAGAACCTCTGACCCCAGTCATCCCTCACGGCGACGAAGCATGGTTCGATGTTGTGAAAGTCGTCATGGCCGGCCTCATCTACGCCGAGGCTTACGGTATCGACAGCACCAACGTCGATGGCATGGCCGCGAGCGACAACGTCAAAGCCAAACGGCTACTCGGCTCCGAAGGCGACTTCGGGCAAGAAGCGCTTGGTCTCCGAAAGACCTTCATGCAAGACGTCATCAAACAAGTGGGAAACTATGGGGAAATTTACGAACGAAACCTCGGCGCTCAAGGCATCGGTCTCCCACGCGATGGACGCAACGATCTCTGGATCAACGGCGGCCAAATCTACGCCGCTCCGTTGCGCTGACGACGACACCATGTCTAGCACGCGCCGGATTCGACCCAGCGAATTTCATGAACGCAGGGTCTTCAACACTGCGATGTTGGATTATTCCAACTATTTCCCAATAATGGCGTAAACTGGATATGATGTCTCGTTTCGAGATTCTTGGATGTAGCCCAAACACAGAAAAGATCGCCATCCTCGGAGGAAACTACAACATGAAAAAACAACTTCTGATCGCAATACTCGCGACTGTATCGGTTTTCGCCGTCGCGTTTAGCGCTTGCACGAGCGACGATGGTCCAACTGACGCGGACCTCCAGGACGCGCAAGCCACCACATCTGCCGCACAATCCGCACTCAGCGCGGCCAATGCCCGAGCAGACGCCGCCGAAGCTTCTGCCGACGAAGCCATGAAAATGGCCGAGGAAGCCAAGATGGAGGCCGACCAAGCCATGATGCCGGAAGAAACTGGTGGCCGTCTAGCTCAAGTCCAAGAGCGCGGTCACCTGATCTGCGCAAGCCGAAACGACGTGCCCGGATACGGCTTCCTCGACGACTCCGGCCGAAGCGTCGGATTCGACATCGACCTCTGCCGCGCAGTCGCTACCGCCGTCCTAGGCGATCCCGAAGCGATCGAGGTCGTGTTCATCAACGCTGCTGAGCGTGGCCCGACCATCCAGTCAGGTGAAGTCGACCTCCTCGTCCGCACCGTTACCTGGACCACCAGCCGAGACGCACAGTGGGGCAACTACGCACAGACCATGTTCTACGACGGACAAGGCTTCATGGTCCCCGCAGACCTTGGTGTTACCTCCGCATACGAACTCAGCGGCGCCGCCGTCTGTGTAACCAGCGGTACCACTACCGAGCTCAACATGGCCGACTTCTTCCGACAGAACGCCATGGAATACAACCCGCAGGTCTTTGAAGACACCGACATCGTCCTCTCGTCATACGAGTCCGGCGCCTGCGACGTCTTCACGAACGACCGATCACAGCTAGCCGCACTGCGGACTTCCTTGCAGAACCCCGCCGACCACGTGATCCTCCCGGAGACCATCTCCGAAGAGCCGCTCGGCCCAGTCGTCCCGCACGGTGACGACCAGTGGTTCGACATCGTAAAGACCGTCATGTCCGGCCTGATCTACGCCGAAGGCTACGGAATCAACAGCGGAAACGTCAGCGCCAAAGCCAGTGGCGACGATGTCAAAGCCAAGCGACTCCTCGGCACCGAAGGCACCATCGGCCAAGAGTCCCTCGGACTCTCCGAAACCTTCATGCAAGACGTGATCAACGCCGTCGGCAACTACGGCGAAATCTACGACCGCAACCTCGGTCCCGACGGCATCGACCTCCCCCGAGAAGGCGGCCGCAACGCCCTCTGGTCAGACGCTCCCTGTGGCGACTGCCCCAAAGGCGGCCAAATCTACGCAGCACCCCTGCGCTAGTAACCGGTCGAAAGACCAACCCAAAAAGGGGGATGCGGTTGCATCCCCCTTCTTTTTTGCCGTTAAACTACACCAAAGCCGTCATTCTTATCACGACGCGTTAACGAGAACTTGGTAGTGCAGAGCATCCTATACCCCGGCGGGATCCCCCTGTGGCGCAATGTCGTCTTCATTCAGTGGGTCGTCCAGATCATCTCTGCAATCGTTATCATCGCTATCGTCTCCGGATTCATCTTCAACGTCGCAAACGAGATCCAAGACCGCGAGATACCCTTCGGATTCAACTTCCTCGACGACGCCGCCCAGATACCGATCGGCGAATCCGTAATCCAGTACGACCCATCACAGTCATACCTATACGGCTTCTCCGTCGCCGCTCTTAACACCATCAAAGCATCCGTCCTCGGCGTATTACTCGCCACCACCCTAGGCATCATCATCGGTGTCTCTCGTCTTTCAAGAAACTGGCTGCTCAGCCGTCTCGCCCTCGTCTACATCGAGACCTTCCGCAACATCCCTCTCCTGATCCAGCTTCTATTCTGGTTCCTCATCATCCTCGAACTCCCTAACGTCCGGGAGGGATACATATTCTTCGACGCCTTCTATCTCAACAACAGCGGTTTCTACCTGCCATGGGCGACACCTCTCGGCGGATTCTGGCCCTGGGCCATCCTCACCGTCATCGGATTCGCAGGCGGCATCCTCGCCTTCAACTACCTCACGAAACGAGAGATCGTCACCGGACAACCAAGCTATCCCATCATCGCCGGCATAGCCATCTTCGTCGTCGCCACCATCGTCGGACTCATCATCTTCTCACCCCTAGAGCTCGTTGTCCCAGAACGTCAAGAAGGCCCCTTCGGACGCTTGCAGGGCGGAGCCCGTTGGTCCGGCAGCTTCTTCGCCCTCCTCATCGGACTCGTCGTATACACCTCCGCATTCATCGCCGAAATCGTCCGCGCCGGTATCCAAGCCGTCAACCGAGGACAGACCGAAGCCGCACGCGCGCTCGGACTCCACACCAACGCTTCATTGCGATGGGTCATTTTCCCACAAGCCCTCCGAGTCATCATCCCGCCGCTAATCAGCCAGTACCTAAACCTCACCAAAAACTCATCGCTCGCCGCCGCTATCGGATACCCCGACCTAGTCAGCGTCTCTACCACGATGACCCAGATCGCACCCGCAATCTCGCTCATCGGCATGGTCATGGCCACATACCTCGCAATGAGCCTCTTCTACTCACTTGTGGGAAACATCTACAACCGCATAACCAGATACGCCGGCGTCGGATAGCTACCGATTCATGAACCAGCAATCCACAAGACCAAATCCCGCACCGCCGATGTTGACCGTCGGCGTGCCCGGATGGATCCGCGCCAACCTATTCGCCTCGCCAACCGACGGCATCATCACCATCGTCCTCGGTTTAATCATCGCAATCGCCATCTTCCAGTCCATTAACTGGGTCTTCTTCACCGCATCATGGGAAGCCGTAACCTCCCGCGTGCCCCTCTACGTCATCGGACGCTACCCCCAAGAGTTCTACTGGCGACCTGAAACCGCGCTCCTCCTAATCTCCGTCCTCCTCGGAATGGCATGGCGACTCTGGGGAGGAATCGCCCGTGGATTCGCCATCGCGCTCATCATCGTCACCATCCTCGCCGGGACCCTCCCATACCTCGGCGTCGACCTCGGCGCGCCCAAACACGACTCCACCGTCGTACCAGACCAGGCGTCGATGTCCCTCCGCGAAAAACAACGCGACATCGCCGACGCCGATCCCGCCAACGCCATCGACCAGAAAGACATCACCGATCTCACAGGAACCACCTATCTCGCCGGCACCCTCGACGAAGAAGACCGCACAGACTACTACACATTCACCCTCGAAGAGACCAAAAAATTCGTCGTCGGTCTCCGGCAACTCCAAGGCACCGCTAAGCTCACAATCGAAGACCAATCCAACCGCCCAATGGAAATCGTCGTGGGCATCAGTGGCGACGGCACTTTGGTCGAAGACACCCTCGAACCTGGCACCTACTTCGTTCGAGTCGACGCCGGGCACATCACCAATGACTCATACGTCCTCTCATACAGCGTCACCGACCCGCCAGACCTCCTCGTCAACGTCCTCTTCATCATCAACTTCCTCGCCGTCGCCATCGGCTACGGACTCGCCACCATCCGATCCATCGGGACCTTCCGAAACTTCCTGATAGCCGCCATCGTCTTCTTCATCTTCTCCGCCATCCTCGTCATCGGAACCAGCTTCATCCCCGGACTCGACCCCGTTCCAACCCAAGACCTCGGCGGACTAACCCTCAACCTCCTCCTCGCCGCCGTCGGCATCGTCTGCTCCATACCCATCGGCATCGCACTAGCCCTCGGACGCCGCAGCCATCTCCCATTCCTCAAATACTTCTGCGTCGGCTTCATCGAAATCATCCGCGGCGTCCCTCTCATCACCCTCCTCTTCATGTCCCGACACCTCCTACCGCTCACATTCCCTGAAAACGTATCGATCGACGAGCTATACCTCGCCATGATCACCATCACCCTCTTCAGTTCCGCCTACATGGCCGAAAACGTCCGCGGCGGAATGGCCGCAGTCGCCACCGGACAGACCGAAGCCGCAAGAGCACTCGGACTCCGCGGATGGCAGACCACCATCATGATCACCCTCCCGCAGGGGCTCCGCAACATCATCCCAGCAATCGTGGGGCAGGCCATATCCCTCTTCAAAGACACCTCCCTAGTATTCATCATCGGCATGCTCGACCTCGTCGAAATGGGCCGAGTGACCATCCAAGGAAACCTAGAATTCGTCGACGACGGACACGAAGTCTACATCTTCATCGCCGCCGTATTCTGGATCTTCACCTTCTCAATGTCATACATCTCAAGACGAATAGAAAGAGCCCTAGGAGTAGGCCAACGCTAACCAAAACCCACCGTAGGGGCGACCCTTGTGGTCGCCCTAACACTCGTGGTCGCCCAACAACGCAAACAAAAACCAAAACACCACAACCCACCAACAACCGTCCCCTCTTCCGCTCAGCGGGAGAGGGCTAGAGCCTGCCCCGGACTTGATCCGGGGGTGAGGGCAACCGGGGCGGACAAAGGGCAGGGAAACCCCAATCATCCACAACCAAACCTGAAAACCAATACCCCAAACAACCACCATCCTTCCCCATCCTGTCCATCCTAGTTCAAGGAATCCACCATGACCACCGAATCCATCTCCGTAACCAACCCCGACATCCGCAACGTCCCCCTCGAAGAACGCGACGACATAATCGTCTGTGAAAACGTCTACAAATGGTTCGGAAACTTCTGCGCCGTAAACGACGTCACCATGTCCGTAAAGAGGGGAGAGGTAGTCGTCATCTTCGGACCCTCCGGCTCCGGCAAATCAACCTTCATCCGCATGATCAACCGCCTCGAAGAGCACCAGCAAGGCAAAATCATCGTCGACGGCATCGAGATGACCAACGACCTCCGCAACCTCGACGCCATCCGCCGCGAAGTCGGCATGGTCTTCCAACAATTCAACCTCTTCCCCCACATCTCCGTCCTCGGCAACATCACCCTCGCGCCACAACGCGTCCGACACCTACCCAAAGCCGAAGCCGACGACCTCGCAATGTCCCTCCTCGAACGCGTCGGTATCCCCGAACAAGCCGAAAAATACCCCGCCGAACTCTCCGGCGGCCAACAGCAACGGGTAGCCATCGCAAGAGCCCTCGCCATGCAACCCGAAATAATGCTCTTCGACGAACCCACATCAGCACTCGACCCCGAAATGATCAAAGAAGTTCTCGACGTCATGCGAGAACTCGCCGACACCGGCATGACCATGCTCTGCGTAACCCACGAAATGGGCTTCGCAAGAGAAGTAGCCGACCGCATGGCCATGTTCGACGAAGGCCAACTAGTAGAAATAAACACCCCCAACCACATCTTCACCAACCCCACCGAAGACCGAACCCAACTCTTCTTGGATCAGATTCTGTAGTCAACATCCCTCCCCATCTCCGAGGGGGAACTAAAGGGGGTGCGCGCCAGTGAACAGCCCGTCATTCCCGCGCACGCGGGAATCCAGAATCGACAACACATCCATTTTCCTCCCCCTCTCTGAGGGGAAACTAAAGGGGGTGCGCGCCAGCGAACCCCCACGTCATTCCGGCGAAAGCCGGCGCTTCAGCGGACGGAACGTCCATCCAGAGGGGCAGGCCAGCGCAAGCGCAATCCCCTCTCCCTCCGATGGTAAAGTAACTACAAGGGACATTAAGGCGAAATCATGGTCCGAACCCAAGAAGAAAGATCACACGTCGGCGAACTCGGCACCAAGCTCTACCACGAACGCATCAAGCATCAGCTGACCGAAGACCAACTCGGGATGATGCTCGCCGTCGACGTCAACTCCGGCGAGTACGAGATCGGCGGTGACTACATAGATCTGTTCGAACGGCTCACCCAACGAATCCCAGATGCCGAAATCGTATTCTTGCGACACGGGCCTGTCACCGTCGGTTACTGGGGTGGACAACCAGAGGAAGACGATTCGTGGATCAAGGTGTAGTCGCCTCATTGGGCGAGTCGCTCCGAATTTACGTCAACATCGCGATTTACGGCATCGACGGACAACGTCGGCCCTTAAGAGCGACGCTCGATACTGGCTTCACCGAATTCCTCACCCTATCTGGCAGAGCAATCGACGGTTTAGGCCTCCGGCAGGCTGGGAGCAGCCGAATGGAACTGGGTGACAGTAGCGTCGTTTACTTCGAATCCTACTTGGCCAACGTCGATTGGTTCGGAGAACGTCGCCAAATCACAGTTCATCGCTCGGAGAGCGTACCAACAATCGGAATGAAGTTGCTCGCACACAACGATATCCACATCCGAGCCATCCACAACGGCACAGTTAGTATCAAACCGATAACAAACGAGGATTGAAACACCCCCTTCGGGTGCTATGCATAACCTCCGTCATTCCGGCGAAAGCCGGAATCCAGAGCGGCAGGGCGGTGCAATCCCCTCTCCCTCGATGGGAGAGGGCTAGGGTGAGGGTGATCAGGGAGAGGTCGTTCTTCGCACCGCCACATCTAAGCATTTCTTGGCAGCAACGTCACCACGGCAAACCCTCATCCTGAGTTGCATTGTCGCTCGAATCTTTTTGCACATCGTTAAGCACATTCTCTGAGACTTCCAATAAATAGGTCGCTAAGGTGATTGCGGCATTCACGACCAAACGCGCATGGACGATTTCCAACTCCTTCGATTTATAACGTCCGTGACCCGTTCCGTAAAGATTACGAACTTCCGAAACGCCTTGTACGATCTGACCAAGATTGCTGAGTGTCCGCCTGATGGTTTCACGACCAGGCGCGCCTTGCAATACCCCATCCGCATCTAGATCCAGTTTCTGCCACGCTTCTTTTACGAGTGCAGTTGTCTCTTGATTTGCTTTTTCGCCTTCTACACTCACAATTGATTTGAACACCGTTTCCAGCAGTTCCTTTGAGGAACCGATCGCTTGTTCCGGGTCTTCGCGCAATCCACGCCGAATCCTACCGGCATGCCTATTCAATTCCCAAATGTCGAGTCGAGTCGCTACTTCTTCGATCACTTCTAGTTCAGGCGATGTATTGTTGCCGTACATCGCTCGCCAGGTGTCCGGTTCTTCTTTCTTCAACCACTCTTCAACGCCCACAAACTCTTCAATCGAATTCAGGACGGTGTCGTCATCGCCAACTATCTTTCTAAGGGTTCTTAAAGAGTGGCCAGAGTAGTCGTCATCTCCCCAACGTAAACTCCTCAGCAAATATCGATGATTCTCGATCATTGGAAGCTCGTTCGTCAAGATACCCAATTCTTGCCATCTATAATCGTCAAAGGTATCGATGACGACGCGGTTCAGCGTCAAGATTCTTTGTTTGAACTTCAGACTATTTGCAGCCACCTGATTGGACCCTCCAAGCCGGTTGTTTCAAGGCAGGATAACGCTTCGTCAGCACATAAGTTTCATTTTATCTCAGGTTGTATCGACCACGATTCACTCACCCGCACACACCAGCACCACAACCTCTCGCACTCTAATCCCTCATCCCATCAACCAACAGCCTCCCCCCTCACAACCCCACATTACAAACCACCGGCTCCGAAGCTAACAAAACCCTCAACCCCCGCAAATCCGGCAACCCCAGAATCTCCGACAATCCCTCATCCAATGCTGTCCGAGCAGGGCAATCCGCCATGCCCGGCAACCGTTCAAACTCCGCATCCGCTAGCTCGTCGAATAGGTCAGACAAACCCTTGAGTTGAGCGTCCGTCAATCGGCGGGGATCGAGAATTGGCAGATACCTGAGGTCTGCCTTCTTCAGTTGAACCCAACTTCCCATCGTAGTGTTACGCGTCGCCATTAGAGTTAGAAGGCCTAAGCTGCTATTGAACCATAGTGCTGATACCTTCTCAAGGTCTGCGTCTTCAATTCGTATTGGCCACCACATACTGGCCAATACAAGACTCTCAGACCGCATGGCAACAACTCTCGTTGTGTTAAGTCGGAATCGTGCGCCTAGTAACAAACGACCTGATTTCGGCCACAGTTGACCGACTGACTTTAGTCTGCGACCCGGACGCGGCGCAACTAGCGGCGCCAAATATCTGTCAGGCGCAGTTGTCAAACTGCGTCTCTTGTTAGTGTCGTGATTAGCAACCATCGGGTAGGCCGTTACCGCGTCTGTTGGTTCAAATCCGTCGCGTACATCCCTGATGTCCGGCCCTATCTTTCCGATTTCATCGAGCCTACACATCGGTACACGGCCGATAAGAGGCTCGCCGGGTATCCCCACTTCCCCACCTTCCAAAAGCTTGAGCGCGCTCCGAACGATATCTGCACGGGCGAACTGCACACCGGCCCACTGCTTGCTCCTGAGTATCGATTCCGGAATCGAAAACACTTCACCCACATGTTCGCCATCAACTTCTAAAAGGGCAGTGCCCGTATCCTCGATCCTCGCCGGTTGTGTCGTGTTGACAGCTTCTGCTACGAGATGCGCATCCAATACCCCTTTCGGATTCCGCCAAAGATTCGCAAAAGTGGTCCGATATTCCACGTCATTACCATTCTCAGGTCGCCGCGTTGCGACCAGTAACGCCTCCGACAGGTCGGTGCTGTCTGAAAAGTTCCAACGCGTAGGATCGTGAGAAGCCACCACCACGTCAAGCACATAGTCGTTCTCTATTAACGCGCGCGTCTGCAACCAAGACGGGCCGGTACAAACAGTAACCGGTAACACCAACGCCAAACGGCCTTCGCCCGGGCGGAGTTTGGGTGATGCAGCCGCTACAAAAGCCGCGCCAAGACCGGCTGTCGATGACGCCTGCATCGTCTTTAGTCGCCGCGATAGTTCGTCTTGTAGCTTTCGACGCTCCGATTGCGGTAGGCTGCCAAACAACAGATTGCCGATCACTGACCGCGTAAAAGGAGGGTTCATTATTGCCAGATCAAGATCCGGTAGTTTCGCGGTTTCACCCACTTCGACGCCCCGTGAACCCCGGCCGGAAACTCTCCTAGCATCTCGCGTGGCCACGCCAGTCTCCTCGGAAGACAAAGCGTATTGCACAGCAGCTTCGTCTTGGTTTAGGAACTCCAATGACCCTAGCAAGATGTTCGAGCCCTGAGCACCCAGCGCCATCTCGTATAGACTCATGCGATCGAACTTGATATCAGGATTGAGCATCGCCAAACTGGTAGCCGCGAAATGCAATGCCGACAATTGCACGTCGTATCCATGCAATGCTTGCTCAACCATAGCTTTGTGAAGCGCCGCGGCCTCCGTTCCCCCAGCCGCCGTATGTCGGCGCTCTACCTCGACGGCAACCGCCATCAACAAAGTTCCGGTTCCGCACGCGAGGTCAGCTACATTGAGCGAACCCGGGAATTCATGGTCCGACCAGTCAACACCATTTGGCCAGCCTTCGAACACCAGCTGAACCAACATGGTAGCTGCCGGAACAGATGTGTAGTAAGCGCCCGTGAACTTAGCGTCCGTCAAAAGAGTGTGGAACAATCGGCCGGCTAGGTCATGTCCTTCAAGTGTCCGAGTGTCCTTCACGGCCTTCGCTAAAGGATCGACAACCGGCATTTGGACTTCTGGCGGACCGTCTTTGAGCACATCCACGATGTGACCGGCCAATTCGAACACTGGCACATAATCGATCTCATCCATCACGTAAAGCCAAACGTCGTGCAGTCCATCGAGTCCGTTTCTAATCGCTTCGGTAACGGTGGCAACATTCTTGTCAACCGCAGCCAATCGATCTTGAAACGCCAATGCGTTGAAAAGCACCAGACACGCTATTCTCAGTGCAGCTGCTTCATCCTCCTCCTTGTCCGAATCTGCAACGATGTCCGATATCCGGCGTGCAATTCGGGCATGCCCAGCGATTTTCTGCGCCGATTCTTCGAGCGCGTAACCTACTACAGCGGCTGCAGCATCTACCCGATCAACACCTTCGATCTCCAATGGGAGAACTCGCAAGTGATCTGCAAGATCAACCACCGACCCGGTCCGGACTCGACGATCGTGTTCTGCCTTACCTCTAACCCCGTGCAACCACCACTCGATATCATTGGCGTTCGCGAGGCTGGCATCAACATCCGGAGCGCCGCGAAAACGATCAGGGTATACGATTCCCAAAATCCCCAAATGATCCGGGAACGAACCCAATCGTTCATCGAGTTGGTTTTCCAAAGCGCTTACGGAACCAGCATACTTGCATTCCAAAATCACGTCGTCGCCAGTCCTCAATTCGACTCGAACGTCAGGGATGCCTTGCCGACTCCGACGCTCAGCGCGTGCGGTAATACCGCGATCCCTGAGCATTCGTGCGAGTTCGACGTTGAACGCCTCTTCGCGGTTGGTTTCGCTGTTGTTTCGTCTAGGCATGGTCGACTTACCAGTTCTCAAACTTGCTGGCTTCAAATCATTCGTGGTACTTGAAAGGTGCTGAACAGAGATTCTATTCGCTGATGACCGTTTCCTTAAAACGAAATGGCGAACCGGACTTAGCCCCGCCTCTTCACCCGCGCCCAAGTCCAAAACCTCTCCCAAGACCTACAGGGCGTCTACGCCATCTGGGAATCGCCCGAATACGGCGAATCATCTGATACCTACATCTACGTCGGAATGTCCACCACCTGCATCCGACGCCGAATCCTAGATCACATCAACCAAAAGAAACCAACCCCCAACAAACCGCCGCCAACCCAAACAGGGCACACCCCATCATTCCAATCCTTCAAAATCATTCTCATCATAGTTCACACTTGACAACCAACACATCCGTGCTATCATAGAACATGAATTCAAAAACATCGCCGCGCCGACGGGTGCGGATACGACCTCAACTAGACCCTGCCGACAAAAACCCGAGGCCCAGCCCAAGACCGTGAACGCAACACCACAAGAGCAACACAGTCAAAGACTGATCTCGGCATCCTTGAGCAAACAAGATGCAACGTCGGGAGGGACCGTTAGAAACGAACGCTGCTACAAGGTCCAGTCGCGTCGCCTATGGCGGGCGCCGCAAAACGAGCCAGACATCAGTACCACGCACGTGGTACCGACGTCCAAGGGCTGGGCGAACGTTCGTGAATCCGGCAGACGTCGGCCCTCAACAACAAACAGGGCGCGGCTACAGCACCAGCTCGGGACTAACCGAGCGATGGAGGGCGGCACAGCTCAAGCAGCCGAACTCCGGGCCCACGGTCTGGCAACGTGGTCAGACGCTGGAACTAAAGGACGGGCCCACGTCCAATCCCCGCAAGCGCGGCGATGAATAACCATTCGGCTTGTCCCCGTTAATCAGGGACAACGTCCGAGAACCATTCGGGTTGCCCCCGCTCGCGGGGGAAATGTCCGAAGGACAAAGGGGGCATACCCCCCACCAACCACCCAAAAACCTGCACTACCCAGCAGGCCATACCAACATACCCATCTCCAGCGTTCCCCGAAAACACCATGCTCACCAAAACCCGACCCGACCGATGGACCAAGATGTCGCAACTCGGCAAAATGGCCACCGACGACATCCTATTGCCCTCGAACGCCACACAACGGCCACGCGTCGAGGAACGGGCACCCTACAACGCACAGAAAAACAATCCCATGCCCGGCGTCTACCGCTCAAGGCTCCCAAACGGCAAGTTCACCAACCTCATGCAGGTCATGTTCACCGACTTCTGCAAGATGGACTGCCATTTCTGTCCGAACAGCCACTGGGTCCCGCGCAAACGCTTCGGATTCAAGGTCGACGAACTCGCCAAAACCTTCAACGAGCTAGTCGAAAGACAGACCGTCCAAGGCCTCTTCCTAAGCTCCGGAGTCGCCGGAACCGGATCCAAGACCACCGAGCGAATGGTCCAAGTCGTCGACCTCATCCGCAACAAATACAAATTCAACGGCTACATCCACCTCAAAGTCATGCCCGGCACCGAGCGCAACATCGTCGAAGCCGCACACCTCCTCGGAACCCGACTCTCGGTAAACCTCGAAACCACCACCGTCGAACAAATGAACAAACTCTCCAAGATGAAGCACTACCAACGCGACATCATGGACCCCATGGCCTGGATCGACGAACTTCAACGCGGCCCCACAAACGGCGCCATCGGACAAGCCACCCAATTCGTCGTCGGAGCAGCCGACGAGACTGACCTCGACATCCTCAACCGCATCTCCCAACTCTACGCCGACTGGGAACTTAAACGTGTCTATTTCTCGCCATTCCGACCCGTGCGATACACGCCGCTCGAAGAGCATCCCGCAACCCCCATGCAGCGCACCAACCGCCTCTACCAGCTCGACTGGCTCAAACGCGTCTACAAATTCTCCGACAGCGAAATCAAACTCGGATTCGACCAAGGCGGCTTCCTGCCCCTCGAACTCGACCCCAAACAGACCATCGCCCTCGAAAACCTCGACGCATTTCCGGTCGACATCAACGTCGCCAATCGCGACCAACTCATGCGAACCCCCGGCCTCGGCCCCGTCAGCGTCCAACGCATCCTCCAAAACCGACGCCGAGCCAAGATTTCACGCTGGCAAGACCTCGCACTCATGGGCGTAGTCCGCAAACGCGCCTGGCCATTCATCACCTTCCCCGGCCACCGACCCGAACCCGCAAAACAGCTTCGCCTAGACAACCTTCTCAACCAAGAGCGCAAAACCCGCACCGACGGCGGCACCGAACATCTGACCAAGAACAGGGCAGAGGTCACCCGCGAAACGCAAGCATCCATCCTAGCCGACCCCGGCGAACCCTTCGGCACTCAAACAACCCTCACCCCCACGCCCTGCGGAATCCGATCAAACTGCGACGGCTGCGCCCTCTACAACACCCCCGGACATCCCGGATCCACCAAAGGCAAAGTCAGATACACCCCCTCAACCACCTTCCAAAAAGCAAAACAACCCGCCTAACAATCCTCCCCTTCGCATCGCGAAGGGGACGCGAGCGAGCGAAGTGAGAACGCAGGGGATGCCCGAGCGTCAAGGCGGCCCGAATCCCCCATTCACCAAGCAAATGGCCGAGCATCAGGGTTTCCCCCGCTCGCGGGGGAAATGGCCGCAGGACAAAGGGGGCACTACCGCCGCAAAGCCCGCGCCATATCCCGCTCCTGATCCCGACGCTTAATCGTCTCCCGACGATCCTCATGTCGCTTGCCACGAGCCAACGAAATCGCAACCTTCGCAACACCCCGAACGATATAGACCCGCTGAACCACAACCGTCAACCGTTCCTGCTCGATCCGCCCCCGCAAAAACTCGATCTCCCGACGATGCAACAACAGCTTCCGTTCACGCAACGGCTCGTGCTGACTCCATACCCCGGCAGCCTGGTACGGAGCAATATACGCATTCACCAGCCAAGCCTCACCATTCGTAACCCGAACATACGCATTCGAGATATCAATCTTCCCATCCCGAATCGACTTGATCTCCGATCCCTTCAGCACCAATCCCGCCTCGAAATCATCCAGCAGATGGTAATCAAACCGGACGCGCCGATTCGTAGCCATCGTTCCCGACGTGGCCGCACCATTGGCAGAAACCTTCTTCTTGCGATTCTTACGTGCCATAACCAGAATCCAACGTCATCCCTCCGATCAACGTCATTCCCGCAAAAACTACCATCAATCCCGCATAATCCACCGTCATTCCAGCAACATTCGCCGTCATTCCCGCGTACGCGGGCATCCAGAGGGGCGCAGGGCAGAGGTCAACACCCCCGCCTACCTCAATTATCCGCACAATCCATGGGTTTCCCTCGCTCGCGGGGGAAATGTCCGCAGGACAAAGGGGGCGGGCCCCTACGGCCCAACCGCAGTCGTAACCTGAGTCTGGAAGTTCAACTGCTTTATCGCCGCGTCCATCTGCGGCTCAACCCAATCGACATCCCGCTGATCCGGCGTCGGGTCAGCTTCCACAACCACGTCCGGCGTCAAACCAACACCCTCAATCACATTGCCCTCAGGCGTGTACCAACGACGGATCGTGATGTTCAAACCAGCACCATTCGACAACGTCCGAGTAATGTTCACACTCCCTTTCCCGAATGTCGTCTGACCAATCAGCACCGCGCGCCCATGATCCTGAATTGCGCCGGCAAACAACTCAGCGCCACTACCTGACCACTCATTCACCAGCAACACGATCGGCACATTCTCGAAGTTAGCCTCCCCGTGAGCATAGAAATCCCGACGCGCACCGTTACGATCCTGTTCGTATGCCAACCGACCCTCAGCGATGAACTCGCTAGCCGAATCCAACGTCGCGTGCAGCAGACCACCCGGATTGTTCCGCAAATCGATAACCACACCCTCAGCACCTTGCGACAACAGGTCCGTCATGTGCTCGCGAATCTCACCCGGCGTCTCATCGGTAAATTGGCGTATATCCATCTCACCGTAAGGCGTGTCCGGAATCATCCGTGTATACACCGACTCCAACTTGACCCGTCCACGAATAACCTCGATATCGACCGGATCCACGTCACCGACATGCAGGATCGTGAGAATCACTGGCACACCTTCTTCGCCCCGTATCACCAACACCGCCTCGCTAACCGTCCAAGTCGTAGCATCAACGCCGTCAACCGCCAAAATCCGATCACCTGGCTTTATCCCGGCCTGCATCGCCGGGGAGTTCTCCATCGGAGCCTGAATGATCACACCCTTACCATCCGGCGCCTGTGCAACAGTAGCTCCAATACCGAAAAACTCTCCCGCAAGATCATCCCGACTCATACGCATCTGATCCGCCGAGATGTACGTCATATGTGGATCGCCGAGCGCCTCGATGAAACCCCGAATCGCCTCTTCAGACATCTTGGCCGGATCGACAAGGCTATAGTCGACGTATTCGTCGTTAATGAACTGGAACGCCTCCCAGATAACCGCAACATCCTCAGGCACCGCATCCGGCAGTTGCCGCGTCTTGGGCAGATCGACGACCCGCGGCATCGCCTGCACGTCGGCATCCTTTATCGTCGCAACCTCATCCTCGTCCGCCTCCTCGTCCTCATCGGCGACGACTTCGCCAACCGGATCCTCAGCAACCGGCTCGGGATCAACGACCTCGGCAGACTCAACAGCTTCCGACTCCTGAGTAGCCGCAACCTCTACGTTGATATCTTCACTGACAACCTCAGTCGCCGGTTCGCTTTCAGAACTGCACGACAATCCCAACAGCAGCACCAGCGTCAGCGCCGACACTGCGAAGAGAGAAAAGCGGTCGATAATGGTTTGTCGTTTCATTTGGATTAGGGCGACTTAACGCGTCACTTTCACGGTCACATGGATATCAGAATATACGAAGCCAACCTCAAAACCGATTGCACCAAGGTTCGCACATGGGACGGACGGCAGACCATCATTCAGTGCGAAATGTCGGTTGCGTTAGTGAATTCGCTACTTCCAGCTTTACATAACATGTCTAGTGCGAAGTTTTATTCTGCGCCCTATTCCAGCGCATCGATCTATCGCATCGACAATACGGCCTCCGCGGCACGCCGACGGTTCAATACCGCTGTCTACGTCAAACCGCGATTGTCGCGGCAGCATCGTCAACCTCATCAACTGCGGAGACATTCCCCAACGCAACGTCGATCGCGGATCTCAGCTCATCGATGCCCCAACGCTTGATCGCCGAGGTCATCACATTTCCATCGTTGGAGATCTCTTCGGCCGGCGGCGGCACATCAGTCACGAGATCGAGTTTGTTCAACACCAACACCCTCGGCGTCTCGCTCAATCCCAGATCCGCAAGCACACTATCGACAACCTCGGCCGACTCAGCGGCAAGAGGATTGGAGATATCCGTCACATGCACCAACAGATCGGCAAACATCGCTTCCTCCAACGTCGCGTTGAACGCGTCGATGAGTATCGGTGGCAGCTTGTTGATGAATCCAACCGTGTCGCTAAGCGTCGCCGATGCACCAGAAGGCAGATACAAACGCCGAGTCGTCGTGTCCAGTGTCTCGAAAGGCCGGTCGACCGACCGGATGTCGGAACCCGTCAGAGTGTTGAAAAGCGCCGATTTGCCCGCATTCGTGTATCCAACCAACGAAACGGTCTTCACTTCGCCACGTTGCCGTCGACGACGTTGTGAGCCACGCTGGTCCCTCACGTCCGATATTGACCGTCGCAGATCACGCGCCTTCAATCGCATCAATCGCCGGTCAGTCTCGATCTGCGACTCTCCAGGCCCCCTAGTTCCGATACCACCGCCCAATCGCTCCAAGTGCGACCATTGCCCTGCAAGTCGCGGCATCAGATACTCGACCTGCGCCAACTCAACCTGCAACTTACCTTCACGCGTCCGCGCCCGGCCAGCGAAGATGTCGAGTATCAGCGCCGTCCGATCAATTACCTTGACCTCCAACCGATCCTCGAGCACGCGCTGCTGAGCGGGAGTCAGCTCATCATCGCAGATCACCGTTTCAACGCGAAAGTCTCGAACCGTTTCCGCGATCTCGTCAAGTTTGCCAGATCCCACATAGGTCGGCGAAGGCGCGTTCAACGTCTGCGTAACGGTCGTAACCGGATTCGCACCGGCCGCACTCGCCAAAGCGGAAAGCTCGGCCACCGAATCCGTCAGTGCCCAGCCATTCCCACGTCTTCGAACCTGCGCACCTACCAGACAAGCGCGTTCACGCCTCGTTTCAGTGCGATGTAATCGTTTGCGTTTTGCCAAATTAGCTCCGAACCGTCTGCCGATACTAGACGCGCCAACCAGAAATGCGACGTATTCCCTCGTCGATCTGATCGTCAGGAATGGTCAGCGACAGGCGAATGTATCCCTCACCCGATGGACCATATGATGCACCTGGCGTTACGACAACGTCACGCTCTTGCAACATTTTCTCGGCGAAACTGGCCGAAGTATATCCTTCCGGCACCTGAGTCCAGATGTACAACGTCGCTGTCGGCGTCGTCGCTTCTAGGCCGATCTCGTTCAATGCGGCAACAACTCGGTCTCGGCGCCTTCGATAAATCTCATTGTTGCCGTCGATCCACGCCTGCGGCAAGTTCAATGCTTCGATACCCATCTCTTGTATCGCCTGCGATAACCCAGAGTCGATATTCGATTTCACGCGCATCAGCGCGTCAACCATCTCCGAGTTACCAACCGCCGCGCCCACGCGCCAACCGGTCATGTTCGCGGTTTTAGAGAGTGAATGGAACTCCATCGCAACATCGGCAGCACCCGGCACCTGCAAGATGCTCGGAGCCACGTAGCCATCGAAGGTCACCTCGGTGTAGCACGCATCGTGCAGAAGGTAGAGATCGAACTCCTTGGCGTATGCCACCGCCTTCTCGAAGTACTTCAGATCGGCTACCGCACCCGTAGGGTTGTTCGGATAGTTCAACCACAACGTCTTTGCCTTGCGGGCCACGTCTGTCGGAATCTCATCAAAATCGAGCAGATAGCCCTTTTTCTCGTGCAATGGCACGAAATGCGTCTCGCCACCCGCGAACATCGTCCCAATCTCGTACACCGGATACGCCGGGTCCGGAGAGATCGAAATGTCGCCCGGATCAATGAAACACAACGCCGCGTGAGCAATGCCCTCCTTTGCGCCGATTAGATTTATCACCTCACTGGCCGGATCTAACTCAACGCCAAATCGTCGGGCGTAAAACTCCGACACCGCTTGCCTAAACTCAGGCAGTCCCTCACTCTCCGGATATCGATGATTCGGCGTCTTACGCGCACCCCGATCCAAGGCATCCAACACCGCATCGGGAGTCGGAATATCGGGATCGCCGATGCCGAAGGACACGACGTCAATGCCCTGCGCCTTCTTCGCGGCAATCGCCCGTGAGATGTTCACGAACAGATACGGCGGTAGTTGCTGCACGCGTCTTGCTAACTTTGGCATTGTGTCCCTCGACCTGATAATCGGATGCTGCTCGATTTGCAGCGTTTATTCGTTCCAGACGCCGGTGAAGACCTCGACGGCCGGCCCTTCCAAGAAAGCCTCGTCGTTTCCGTCCCAAGAAATCCGCAACACGCCGCCGTCGACAACGACGTCGACAGCATCATCAACCAGTCCCAGTTTCCGACACGCGAAGGCCGAAGCCGTGCTTCCCGTCCCGGAGGACATCGTCTCGCCCGCACCGCGTTCAAAGATGCGAGCTCGAATCTCGTTCCGTGAACGAACGTTTACTATCTCGAAATTGATCCGTTGAGGAAACATCGGATGATTCTCGACGTATGGTCCAACCTCTGTCAATGGAAAATCCTCCACTGGATCATCCATGATCGCCACGGCGTGCGGATTTCCGATCCCCAAACATGTAACCGCCATCTGGGCTCCGCCAATCTCTAACGTCTCGTCGATAACCGCGCCTTTGCCGCCCAGATCTGACGTGTCAACTGGAACCTCGGCAGCGACAAACGTCGCTGGGCCCATGGCCACACGCGCCGATACCATACGCCCGTCAACCATCTCCGGCCACACGGTTCGGACGCCACCCAAGGTCTCGACCGTCAAACCATCCTTCGTTGCATCTGCGATGTTGCGATCCAAGACAAACTTAGCGAACAATCGAATTCCATTGCCGCTCATCTCGGCTTCAGAACCGTCCGGATTGTAAACCCGCATCCTCACTTGGGCCACATCGGAGTTTTGGAGCAGGACTATGCCGTCCGAACCGACGCCAAACGCCGGCCGGCTCATTGCCACGGTCACCGCCGCCCAATCTCGATCAAGCGAACGTCCGTCAACCGCTATGTAGTCGTTGCCGCAACCATGCAGCTTTGCAAATTCAATCGCCAATCAATACACCTCGAGTCAGATACGTCGATCACAAAGCGATTCTATCCCGTGACCGACGCATCAGCCGGTCGACGCAACCATTCACCAACCATCTCAGACACTGCATCAAGGTAGTTGGGATCCGTGATGTCTATCCAACTGATTCTCGAATCTCGCGGTTTGAACCAGTTGTGCTGCGCGCCGATCAACCGGTTATTCCCGATGATTATCTCGTCACGCGTTGCTTCCCAAGAACGGTTGCCGCCCAAGAAATCGGCCAACAGCCGGTAACCGATTGCCGACATGGAAGGCATCGCGGGTTCTATACCAACGTCGAGTAACTTCTGCACTTCTTTTAGCCAACCCGCAGTGAGCATCCGATCTACCCGATCTGCCACGCGAGCATGCAATACATCTCTAGGGGCCATCAATCCAATGACCAATGCTTCGTAAGGCGGAATCGCCATTTTGCTTGCACCTCCCATCGCATCACCTGTGGCAATCGCACGTTCGATGGCTCGCACCAACCTTCGTGGGTTCAGAATCTCAACCTTGTCAACGTTTGCCGCGCCCGTTTTCCGAAGACGAGACTGTAACCTCTCGATGCCGCCTTCCTCAAGTTCCCGTTCCAACTCCTGACGCAACGCGGGATTCGGTGGAATCTCCGGCACCTCCCAGCCTTCCAACAGTCCCCAGACATACTGCCCAGACCCGCCAACCAAAACTGGGACTTTCCCACATTCATGGATGTCGGCGGTCACCCGATTAGCAGCCCGGAGGAAGTCGCTCAAACTGTAACCTTCGTGGGGTTCGAGAATATCGATCAGGTGATGTTTGACACCTCTACGTTCGCTTGCGGTTGGCTTAGCGGTGCCAATGTCCATTCCGCGGTAAAAAAGCCGCGAATCGGCGTTGACGACCTCGCCATTAAAACGCCTCGCAATCTCAACCCCGAGTGACGTTTTACCCGTGGCGGTCGCCCCAACGATGGCCACGACCCGGGCGCGCTGATCGGGGTACTCTCTAGATGTCAAACGGTGGCAACGTTACGAGTCATCGACTGATTCAGCTATGATCTCGATCATTGAAGAGAATTCAACATCGTTGAGGCTCGCACCGCCGACCAATGCACCGTCAACCGCCTCACTTCCGACGATTTGCCCGATATTTCCAGCATTAGTGCTGCCACCGTACAGCACCCGAATTGCAGCGCCAACTTCCTCATCGAATACTTCGCAGACTTCTTCGCGGATCGAAGCCGCCATGTATTCAATCTGCCCGAGCGTAGCCGCAACGCCAGTCCCGATTGCCCAGATCGGCTCATAGGCGATCACGATTTTAGACGGGTCGTGCAATCCGGCGATCCCCAGCCGCACCTGTCGTCTCACAAATCGCTCCGCGCGCCTTCGTTGCCTCTCAACGTCGTCTTCTCCAACGCACAAAATCGCCGTCATTCCTGCATCGATAACCGCCCCGGCCTTCGCCGCAACGATCTGGTCCGTTTCGCCGAAGGTTTGTCGCCGTTCAGAATGGCCGACGACGACGTGACTTACCAATCCTTGCAACATCCCCGCGGACACCTCGCCGGTGTACGCGCCGTCCACGTGCTGACTTACGTTTTGCGCGCCAAGCATAACCGGCGTGTGATGCACAACGCCGTAAACCGCGATAAGTGATGTGAACGGTGGGCAAACAACAACATCAACGACTTCCGAATCCCCAACGGATCGGCAAATCGATTGTGACAGCGCCACGCCCTCTTGTGGCGTGGTGTTCATTTTCCAGTTACCCGCGATGAGGGGTTTGCGAGCACTCAATTCTAGCTGTTGGCCTTTTCACTCACTCCGGCAGACCAATCGGCTGTCGGCAATTACAGACGCGCGAGTTAAAGATACCGCCACTTTGCCGATACGTCAACTACCCACACGGTTCGATGTTGCAAATCACCTCTAACTAGGAACAACGAATGTCGACCAACGATGCGTTCAGATCGATCGCAATGCCGCAATTCCGGGCAGGGTTTTTCCTTCAAGGAATTCAAGCGAAGCGCCGCCGCCCGTCGAGATGTGTGTCAACTTTTCAGCGATTCCAAAGCGGTTGATTGCCTCGACGGTTGACCCTCCTCCTGCCAATTTGAACGCAACATCGTTTGCCGCTATCGCCTCCGCCAACCTCGCCGTGCCTTTGGAGAAAGATGGCCACTCGAAAAGACCCATAGGGCCGTTCCAGATCAGTTTTTTTGACCTCGCGATAACGTCGACATACTCGGCCGTCGTATTGGTTCCGATGTCCAGCACGTATCCCGAATTTGGAATCGCATCCGCGGCGACTTCTGCGAAATCTGAAGCCTCATCGAACTCTTGAGCAACCACCACGTCTTTTGGCAATCGAATCTTCGAGGCGACATCTTCATCCTCAATCAGTGCCCTGCCTGCCGACAATTCAACTTCGCTCAACTCGGTCGATCCAACACCGTATCCCTGGACCGCCAACATTGCCGAAACCATTCCACCGCCGACCAAAACCGCATCGACATTCGGCGCTAAATTCTCAACCACGCCGAGTTTGTCGGCGACCTTCGCACCTCCGAGAACCGCCACCGCAGGTCTTTCATCCGAAACTAAAGCCCGATTCAACGCTTCGATCTCAGCTCGCATCAATAAACCGGCGTAGGCAGGCAAGATTGTTGCCACGCCGACGATTGATGCGTGACTTCTGTGTGATGCGCCGAAGGCATCGTTAACGTAGACATCGGCTAGGGACGCCAATCCCTTGGCAAACTCTGCGTCGTTCGCTTCCTCCCCAGGATTGAAACGCAGATTTTCGAGCATCGCAACTTCACCGTCGGATAGCTCGGCGACTGCGCTGAGCGCGCTTGCGCTTTCCGGTCCACCGACGTCGCGCACGTCGCGACCGAGCACATGGGACATTCGCAAGCGTACCGGCTCGATCCGCATCTCTGGCACTACATTGCCGCGCGGACGCCCGAGATGCGAGCACAGTACGACTTTCGCTCCTTTGCTTTGCAAAAGGTCAACGGTACCTACGGACGCGTGGATCCGGCTGTCATCGGCGATATCAGTAGTTCCGGGCCGGAACGTGACGTTGAGATCGGCGCGGAGTAACACCGTTTTGCCGCGCAGATCGAGTTCTTCGATTCTTGGTAGACCTTCAGTCACGGCGATCTTTCGACTGGCATCAGATGTCTTCGGACAACGAGTCGGCGGAGTCCACATCGCCGATATCTTTGGCGAGGACCATCAATTTCGACCTCACATCCTCTTCGATTCCAGCTTGACAAAGTGCTTCTTCAGCGTTTTTCAGGTGTGACCGAATCTGTTTCTGAGTGAAATCGCGGCCACCCGCATCAGCCGCCAATGATGTGAGTTCGGCAATGCGCGAGGGATCGATGACGCGTTGCATATACATCTCGCCCGCCCGCCGCAAGATCGACGGGTCTTCGACCGTGTCAAACAGATAAGCAATCGGCAGGCTCTTCTTCTTGGATATGATCCTGCCTTGAACCACCGGATCACGGTCATCTTCCCCGAAAATCGCCCGGTAATCGGCAACCAACTGCTTGACGATACCGACACTCTCGCCGAAATGCCTTAGCGCAGTGCGGCGTTCAGTCCCGAAGTCATCGTCGAGTATCGACGCCAACTCTGCCGACGCGCCGTACAGCGAACCAACCCGTTTCGAAACCATATCCAGATAGTCGGTAACCGAAACCGATGTTCGCTCCTGAAATGCAACGTCGAGATATTCGCCTTCGCATCGCCGCAACACGGCATCATCGACGATCTCAAGCGCCTTGCTGACACGCTCAAGCGGTTCTCCTTCATCGCAGAGCTGAAACAACGACAGTCTCGCCAAGGCGTGCATCCCGTCGCCAGTGTTTATCGCCTGCGACGGACCCCATTTCCACCATACCGACGCCCTGCCCATTCGTTCAGTATTGCCATCCTGCACATCCGCGTGGATAAGTGCAAAGTTGTACATCAACTCAACTGAAATCGCATACTTCAAACCAATGGAGTAATCGCCGTGTAGAGACTGCGCCACCGCCAACAGCAACGAGCCGTGCAATCGGCGCTCCAGAGGTCCTATCGATGCGGCACCTCGATCATCCGAGTGCCCCAACTGCCAGGACATCATCTGGTAGATCTCTAGCTCTCGATCTTTTAAGGAAGACCGAATAGCGTCTTCAAGGCGGTCTTCCGCCTCGTACGGAAGCAATGCAGTCGCGGTGGTCGTCATGTTTGCCGCCCCAGCGCGCTCTCAATCTCACCGATTGAAATCGGTCCCTCGCGTAGCACGCGCACCTCGCCATCGACGATCTGAACCACCGTCGATGCGGCCGAAGCGTCACCGCATTCGCCGATAACTATTGCATCCAACTCATCGCCAATCGCGTTTGCCACGGTTTGCCAATCCTTGGTAGGCGGATCGCCAGAGATGTTCGCGCTCGTGCCAGTCAACCCGCAACCCGTTTCTGAAATAAGTCTCAACCCAAGTTCGTGATTGGGCATCCGCAACCCTACAGTATCCAGTCCGCCAGTCAACACCTCGGGCACATCCTCGGCGGCGGGAACGACGACCGTTAACGCACCCGGCCAGAATTGCTCTGCAAGCACTTGCGATGAATGCCCGAAACTCTTCGCCAACGGTTCAGCTTGGTAGTGTTCCGAAATCAATACCGGCATCGGCGTGTTGGCAGGACGTCTCTTGATATCAAAGGCCTTTCTGATTGCAGACTCGTTCATCGCATCGACGCCCAGCGCGTAAAAAGTGTCAGTGGGAAACGCGATTACGCCACCAGCTTTCACCGCGTCGACGGCCTCGCTCAAATCAATCTGTTCCAATGCCATCCAAACCTAATCGCTGCAAACAAAAAGCACGCGTCATTGACTATCGTACATCCGCAATTCAAAGGAAACCCTTGCAAACGGGCGAGGTTGTGCACACATTAGAATCCATAGATGGAAGCTCTCTCAATATGACCACAATCGAACCCCGACCCACCTCGCACCGCGTCGCCACGTCCGACGACATCGAGCTAAATACATACCTCGAAATAGCCGAGGGCGATCGACTAGGCGGCGACTCGCCGTCCGTTCCGGTGCGCACCGAATCGATAGTAATCCTCGATTTCGGGTCCCAATACAGCCGATTGATCGCCCGCCGAGTCCGCGAAGCAAACGTCTACTGCGAAATCATCCCCTTCGATGCCGGTCCGGACGTGCTGCACCTGCAAGACGTCAAGGGCATCATCCTCAGCGGTGGACCGAACAGCGTCTACGAAAATGGCGCACCACTAATTCCGTCGTGGGTCTTCGAAGCTGGAGTACCAGTCCTCGGCATCTGCTACGGAATGCAAGCGTTGGCGCATCAACTCGGCGGGTCGGTCGTCGCCGGCATTGAGCGTGAGTACGGTCACGCGCAGCTGCGTCTCAACGGCGTGAATCACCCGCTTTTCAAAGGTCTCGACACCTCGGTGCCAGTCTGGATGAGCCATGGTGACCGCATATCCGAGATGCCCCCCGGATTCCTCTCGCTCGCTTTCTCCGAGAACTCGCCATGCGCTGTCATGGGCAACGAATCGATGCTTGCCTACGGTATCCAGTTCCACCCTGAGGTTACCCACACGCAACAAGGCGACCAGATAATCCGCAACTTCGTACACGGCATCTGCGGCGCAACAGGCTCGTGGACGCCGAAGAACTTCGTTCGCGACTCCATCTTTCGCATCCGACAACAAGTCGGCGACGGCAAGGTCGTCTGCGCGCTATCCGGTGGTGTCGATTCATCCGTCGCCGCCGCCCTCATCCACCGTGCGATCGGTGACCGTCTCACCTGCATCTTTGTGGACAACGGCCTTATGCGCCGCGGTGAGGCCGAGCGAGTCCAGACCGTGTTTGCCAGCCAACTCGGCGTAAACCTGCGTTTTGTCGATGGTACCGAGCAGTTCTTGTCGGCACTGAAAGAAATCACCGATCCTGAAGAGAAACGCCGCCGGATCGGAGAAGAGTTCATCCGCATCTTCGAACGAGAGGCGAGAGATATTGGGGAGGTCGACTTCCTCGCTCAAGGTACGCTCTACCCCGACGTCATCGAATCTGTGTCTCCGGAAAGCTCCGCTGCACACAAGATCAAAACGCACCATAACGTTGGCGGTCTCCCGGAGAAGATGGATCTCAAACTCGTAGAGCCGCTCCGCCATATGTTTAAAGATGAGGTCCGAGAAGCGGGTCACGAACTCGGCTTGTCTGCGCAGTCCGTTAATCGGCAACCATTCCCGGGTCCGGGTCTTGCGATCCGCATCATGGGCGAGGTCACATACGAAAAGCTCGAAATCCTCCGCGCCGCCGACTGGATTGTCGTGGATGAAATCAAGGACGCCGGTCTTTACGAGCAGCTTTGGCAGAGCTTCGCGGTATTGACCGACACCCAAAGCGTCGGCGTGATGGGCGATGCTCGAACGTACCAGTACGTCGTCGCAATACGCGCCGTTGTGAGCACCGACGCGATGACTGCGGACTGGGCGCGCCTCCCTTACGAAACAATCGCTCGGATGTCCAACCGAATCGTCAACGAAGTCCCCGAGGTCAATCGTGTGGTCTTGGACATTACGAGCAAGCCACCAGGCACGATTGAATGGGAGTGACGGCATCCCTCGATCGCATCACGTAGCGGTTAGGTCTCGAACCAAACAATGAAGATTCTCGTAGTCGGTTCCGGAGGCAGAGAACACGCACTGACGTGGAAATTCGCACAGTCGGACCTTGTATCCGAAATCGTCTGTGCGCCCGGCAATCCCGGTATGGCGAACTACGGAGACCTAGTCAACGTCGCTGCCGAAGACGTTGATAGTCTGGTGGCGCTGGCCACAGACATCAAGGCAGACTTGGTTGTAGTCGGTCCCGAAGCACCGCTTGTCCTAGGTTTAGCCGACCAACTCACAGAACGCGGCATCCCTACTTTCGGCCCCTCGGCAGCCGCATCCCGCATCGAAGGCTCGAAATCGTGGGCCAACGAAATTATGTATCGCCTCGGAATCCCATGTCCCGAAAGCCGCACATTTAGCGACGCGGCAACAGCGATTCAATACGTCGAATCTTGCCCACCGGGCGGAATCGTGGTCAAGGCCGACGGACTAGCCGCCGGCAAAGGGGTAACCATTCCCGAGACCCCCACCGAGGCGATCGAGGCCATCACCGACTCGCTTGAACATCGCGCTTTCGGCGAGGCGGGCGAAACCATCGTCATCGAGGAACGACTTTCCGGTCCTGAACTCAGCGTATTCGCATTTATCGACGGCGAAACGGTGTCGAATCCGGTCGCCGCTCGCGACTACAAGCGCGCTTACGACGGCGATGTAGGCGCCAACACGGGCGGCATGGGCGCGTACACCTCGCCTAACCTGTGCTCACCTTCAGACCTCGATCACATCCGCTCGTCGATACTCGAACCCGTCGCCCACGCCCTCGTAGCCGAGGGATGCCCATATCGTGGCGTTCTTTACGCCGGTCTAATGCTGACCGAGAGCGGCCCGCAGGTTATCGAGTTCAACTGCCGATTCGGAGATCCAGAGTGCGAGCCGTTGATGCTGCGCCTCGATTCTGATCTCGCGGAAGTTTGCCTCGCTGTCGCCGAAGGCCGACTCGACGAATTATCCGTAATGTGGAACCAAAACCGCGCCGTAGGGGTCGTCGTTGTATCGAGCAAATATCCAGCCGCGTACGAAACTGGTTTTCCGATCTACGGCGATCTGCCCAGTGAAGACAACGCCATCGTTTTCCACGCCGGGACATCCGAGGACGACGACGGACAACTGATCACTGCTGGAGGCCGAGTGCTTGTCGTTACCGCCGCCTCGACCGAATCCGTCCAAGATGCACGCTCAACAGCCTTCGAGATCGCCGACGGAATCGAATTCGAGGGTGCGCGCTACCGGTCAGACATCGCCGTCGGTGCAGATTGAACCAGTCCTGAATTAGTATTCTGCTTTTCCCGCAACGCGCCTCCGATAACTAGACCAACGACGTGATACCCCGCTACTCAAGACCCGAAATGAGCCGAATATGGTCTGATGACCATCAGTTCGACCTATGGCTTCGAGTCGAAGTCGCGGCCTGTGAGGCATGGTCGAAACTCGGCGTGATCGACGAAGCTGACATGTCGAAGATTCGCCACGCCAGTTTCTCACGCGCAGAGTACGATCGCCAGTTCGAGGAAACACGGCACGATCTAGTTTCATTCACTCGAGCCGTCGCTACGTCCCTAGGCGAAGAAGGACGTTGGATACATCACGGCCTAACGTCTAACGATGTCAAAGACACCGCCCTAGCGATGCAGCTGTCCGACTCGACCGCGCTGATCCTGTCGAGCATCGACGCACTGATGTCGGCGCTTGCGTCCCGTGCAGTCGAGTTCAAGCACACCCTTTGCATGGGTAGGTCGCACGGCATTCATGCCGAACCGATGTCTTTCGGCCTCAAACTTGCGCTGTGGTGGTCCGAGATGCGACGCAATCGCGAACGCGTTGTGGCTATGCGGAATCGCGTCTCAGTTGGCATGTTGTCAGGTCCGGTCGGGACATTCGCGGGCATTCCAATCGAGATCGAGAACCACGTCTGCGCTCAGTTAGGCCTTAAACCGGCCGAAGTCTCAAACCAGGTCATCCAACGTGATCGCCATGCCGAATACCTTCAGGTACTGGCGCTGGTAGCCTCAACGCTAGACAAGATGGCGACCGAGATACGAGCGCTCCAACGCACCGAGATCGGTGAGGTCGAGGAGCCGTTTGGCAGACCCGGCTACGTTAGCAAGGGTTCATCGTCGATGCCGCACAAGCGAAACCCAGAGCTTTCCGAACGCATCTGCGGCTTGGCACGCGTAATCCGCGCAAACTCTATCGTCGGACTTGAAAACGTCGCTCTCTGGCATGAACGAGATATTTCCCACTCATCGGCCGAACGCGTCGTCCTGGCCGATTCGTCGCTTGCCCTCGACTACATCTTGGACCTCATGTCCGGCATCATCGCTCACATGACAGTGAAGCCCGATCGGATGCGCCGCAACATGGAGATGACGCACGGCCTCGTATTCTCGCCTCGCGTCATGCTCGCGTTAGTCGAAGCTGGTGTAGAACGTGGCGAGGCTTACGACGCGGTTCAGCGCGCCGCGATGCAGTCTCTCGACCAAGAAACCGACTTCCAATCGATCATCAGCGAAGATCCGATCGTCTGTCAACATATTGACGGCTCTTCGCTCGCCGACCTCTTCGACTATAGCTACTTCATCGAGCAGGTTGACCAGATATTCGACCGTCTCGGGATCGAATTGAACGTGTCGGAAACGGTGTTGTCCACCTACCTGCCCGGGCTCGTCCATCGCGGGAAGGTACGCGACACCTACCACGTGTCCGACGGCGTACTCATGATGATCGCCACTGATCGTATCTCTGCCTTCGATGTCATCATGGACGATCCGATACCGCAAAAAGGTGTCCTGCTAGCGCAGATGTCAGCGTTCTGGTTCCGCAACGTCATCGGCGACATCGTTGACAACCACATGATCGCAATAGTGAGTGAATCTGATCTCGAACGGAGTGGCGCGCTCACTTACCTCCCCGCTGAGTGGAACGATCGCGCGATGTTGATCCGAGAAGCAGACCGCATCGACATGGAGTGTGTTGTGCGTGGCTACCTCGCTGGAGCCGGATGGGCCGAATATGAAACTCACGGCACCCTCAACGGCGCCGAACTGCCCGCAGGACTCCGCCCTGCCGAGAGATTGCCCGAACCGATGTTCACGCCTTCAACTAAAGCCGAAGAGGGACACGATCTGCCGTTAACTGAAGCGGAAGCGATCGATCTCGTCGGAGCTGAGCTGTTTCAGAAACTCAAACGCGTGAGCATCGAGATCTATAAACGAGCCCATCAACACGCTGCCGATCGTGGCATGATTCTGGTGGACACAAAATTCGAATTCGGATTCGTCGACGGCAATCTGACGCTCATCGATGAGGTTTTGACCCCCGATTCGAGCCGCTTCTGGGATGCGGAAGACTGGAAACCTGGAGCATTCCCCCCAGCGTATGACAAGCAGCACCTCCGCGAGTGGCTTATCGAGAGTGGTTGGAAGCGAGAACCACCACCGCCCAAGGTTCCAAGCGAGGTGCTGGACATGACACGGCAACGCTACATCTCCGCTTACGAGCGGTTGACCGGCTCAACATTCCAATCGTGAACCACCGTATCCCAACCGTGAAATAGAATCGTGAATCGATGAACCAGTCAAGTGACAGAGTAGCCTCCACCCGCCCCGAGCATCGCCGCGGCATGACCCGCTCGCAGGTTCGGGAAGAACGACGAGCACGCAGCAATCGCCGCAAGCAACGGAAACGAACCGTCCTCATTGCAGTCGGTTCGGTTTTTGCGGTCATCATCATCTTCGCCCTGGTATTCCAACAAGGTTTCATTTCTCGCGACCAACAACTCGCCGGCGAACGTGGACCATACAACGCCGGGGGTCCCGTTCCCCAAGACCCCGACGATGGCCGCGCTCACGTTCCGGACTCAATAGTTCCAGAAACTCGCTACAGCATCTATCCACCAACCTCCGGCCCGCACTGGAACACGCTTGGCAGCCAAGCTAACAACTACGAGCGCGCTCCTGCCGGATGGGGTCCGTATGAGCGTGTCATACCCGACCAATCCTTGATCCATAACCTAGAGCACGGTGGCATCGGTATGCACTACGACACCACCAAATGCGACACCGACTCATGTGCAGAGATCGCAGCGACGTTAGAGCGGATTGCCAAGGATTGGAACGATGACGATACCTACACGGGATTCGTCATTTCGCCGTACCCCTTCACGGATACCGTAATCACGCTCACCGCGTGGCGTCACCACCTCCGACTAGATGAGATCGATGAACCCAAGATGTTGGAGTTCATTGACGCATACTTTGACCGCGGTTTCGAGCCGCAAGTCGCCGGCATGACACCAGCGAACTGAACGACGCGGATCCGAAATGAGCGGCACACACCTCGCCCACATCCGCGTCTACTTCAAACCCGGCATCCACGACCCTGAATCGGAGACCATTAACCGAGCTCTCGCGCGCCTCGGTTTCGACGAAATAGCGTCGCTCAGCGCCGGAAAGTTCTTCGACGTGCGGATTGAAGCGGACAACGCCGAACATGCGGCGCAGACGGCGCGCAATATGTGCGAAACGCTGCTCGCCAACCCCGTAATCGAGACTTACTCCGTAGAGATAGTCGACTAACCGGCGCAAACACGCCCGTTTAGCCTTCCGATTGGCCGTCTGCTTGCCTCGCGTGTTTTTCTCGTAACGCGGTCGCCATTGCCTGCGCTACGATACCCGCGGGCGCGGCTACGATGCCCAATCCACACAGCACGACGACGGCGGTCATGATCTTTCCGCCGATCGTGACCGGATAGATGTCGCCATAGCCGACCGTTGTGAGTGTCGCCACCGCCCACCACAGCGCATCACCCATATGACTGAACTGCTCCGGTTGCGTCTCGTGCTCGAAATGGTACGCCCCGAACGCGGCCAGGAAAACAACCAACCCGGTCAATGTGAGAAACAGCATAATCTCGTCCCGCATATGCGAAAACGCTCTACCCAGATCCGCCAATGCCTGGCTGAAGCGCGCCATTTTGAGCAACCTGATGAGTTGCAACAATCTGAAGAGTCGTAGGGACGTGAACTGGGGTAGTGCCACGATTCCCACGACTACAGCTAGCAGATCGATGACGCCAAAAAATGAAAAGATGTATTTGCGTCTATCGGAAGCGGTCCACACCCTGACAACGTATTCGAACGCGAAGAATATGACCGCAACGTATGCGATGTCGTCGATCCAACCCTTCTCCGGCCCCCATGTCGCTCGCCAAAGATGCGGGATATCTGTGTCGAACGTGGTTACGCTCACCGACGCGACAATTGCAGCCAACGCAAGCCATTCAAATATGACCCTACGACGGCTCATTTGCTCATTCATCGTCACCCTCCATTCAACGCGTGTGATCTGCTCACGCTTTACCCGCTGGCAAAGCCGGTACGAAAGCTGTTGGCGCCGACGTCGATCGAAGTAACGACATCTAACGACATCTGCAAGGACCTCAGCCCGAAAGCGTGCCTTTGGTGCTCGGCACCGCACCGCCCGCTCGGTCATCAATCGACGCAGCTTCGCGCAACGCTCGAGCAAACGCCTTGAACGCCGACTCGATCATGTGGTGTTCGTTCGATCCACGCAACACCGTTAGGTGCAAATTGAAACGACCTTCAGCGGCCATCGACTCGAAGAAGTGCCGAGCCATGTCCGGCGAGAAATCGCCGATGTTCGAGGTCGAACCCATGTCGACAACCGCATAACCACGACCACTTAGATCGACCACCGCATGCGATAAGGCCTCATCGAGAGGAACGTGCTTGCTGGACATGCGAATTATGCCCGCGGCATCGCCCAACGCCTCCAACAGACACCGACCGATAACTATTGCCGTGTCTTCAACCGTGTGGTGCGAGCCAGTTTCGATATCACCCGTAGCAACCACAGAGAGATCCATCAACGAATGTTTCGCCAACGCGTGCAGCATGTGATTCATGAACCCGATCGGCGTGTCTATCTCAGCTCTGCCCTGCCCATCGATGTCGAGGCCGACGCGGATATTCGTCTCGCCCGTTACGCGCTCAATCTCTGCGGTTCGATCACTCATTCGTGCACCTCAACACCCAATTATCGAATCCGCAAGCACCCTAATCCGACGATTTTGCGTGCATCCGAACGCGTTACACCATGTCCTGCAACGCGTCGATCACAAGATCATTTTGCGGCGGTGTTCCGACGCTGATCCGGATTGAATTCTCCAACCTTCTTCCGCTGAACTTTCTCGCGAAAATGCCACGTCGAGCTAGCAATTCGTACGCCTCGTCACCACTCAAACGTTCAAACTTCACAAGCAGGAAATTTGCCCTCGACGGCGAGTAGCTGACGCCGTCCAACTCGTCAATGACGGCCTCGGTCCTCTTGCGCTCGTTCTCCAACGTTGTAATGCGTGCCAGCAGCTTGTCTTTGTGCTTCAACGCCGCCAGACCCGCCGACTCCGCTGCGATGTTTAGGTTGTATGGCTGCTTAATGGTCATTAGATGGTCGACGATCAGTTCGGACCCAATCGCGTACCCGATACGCAGACCTGCGATGCCTGCCCATTTGCTGAAAGACCTGATCACAACCAAATTTTCGTATTCGTCCAACAGCCCTGCGGTTGTCTCACCGCAAAACTCGTAGTAAGTCTCGTCGACTACCAACACAATGCCCGTGTCTAGGATCGCTCGTGCATCGTCCTCCGGTAACAGATTGCCCGTTGGGTTGTTCGGCGAAGCGATGAATAACAATTTCGCACCCGTACGATCAATCGCCTGGGTCGTCGCGTCTATGTCGATTTCCCAGTCGTCCCGACGTTCAACCGGGATTAATTCGGCCTCCGAAATCTGTGCGCAGAACTCGTACATCCCAAACGTCGGTGGACAGTCGATCATCGACTCTCCGGGAGCCACGAAAAGCTTCGTCAGCAACTCGATGATCTCATCACCACCCGATCCAGCGATCAACTGCTCCGACGGGCGCCCGGTGTACTCGCTCAACGCCGACCTGATCCGCACCAAATCTTGATCCGGGTACTCGTGGATCGGCAACCCAACCAACGCGTCCGCTATCTCAGTCAACGGCTCGTATGGATTTTCATTGGCGTTCAATCGAATGACATCGGCAGGGTCGATTCCCACCGCGGTAGCCAAATGATCCGAATGTTGAGCCCCGACATAACCCGTCGGGTTGTAGAGATGCGGTCGCATCATGCCTATCAAGTCGCGCATCGTCCCCTGCCTTTTAACGTTCGATGACTTCGCAATACTATCGTTTCCGACGAATCTCAGCCGCCAGCGCGTGTGCTTCGAGCATCTCCAACCGAGCCAAATCCGAAGCCGCCCCGGCAATCGAATCGTATGTCGACTGGTCCATGTCCAAGAATGGCGTTACGCGGATGAAATCCCGCGCCGACAACGCCGACGAGAAACGCGCCGATCCTCCCGTCGGCATCACATGGCTCGGCCCCGCAACGTAGTCAGCCATCACCTCGCCCGATCGCTCGCCCAAGAAGATACCGCCCGCATGTCGAACATCCCCTAGCATCTCGTTAGCACCAGCGAAGCCCAAACACAGATGCTCCGGCGCGAAAACTTCGGCAACCTTCAACGCCTCGGCGATGGAATCGACCACCACCGCCGCACCACGCCCCATCAAGGCCTTGCGCGCAATCTCAGCCCGCGGCAATCTCTCCAACTGCGTCGCCAACTCGCTCTCAACCGCATCCACCGAGCGGTCGGATAACGCCACTAGAACCGGCGCCGCGACAACATCATGCTCCGCTTGAGCCAATAGATCCGCCGCCGCAACGGCCGCATCCGAATTGTCATTGACTATGACCATCGTCTCCGTGGGACCATAAATTCCATCGACACCGACCATCCCGTAGACCCGACGCTTCGCAGCGGTTACCCAAAGGCTTCCGGGGCCACAGATTACATCTACTTTGGGGATCGATTCGGTCCCAACGGCCAATGCAGCAACAGCCTGAGCCCCGCCTACTGCGAACACATCGTCCACTCCCGCGATATGACACGCAGCCAAGACGGCCGGGTGCGGAACTCCGTTCTTACCCGGGGGCGTGACCACACAGACATAGGGAACTCCAGCAACCCTCGCCGGAACCGCCGTCATAATCACGGTCGACGCCAATGGCGCGGTCCCCCCAGGGATACAGCAACCTGCTGATTGAACCGGGTGCGCTACCTCGCCATACCCCTCTACGTCGTCTCGCCAAGACTGCGGCAATGTTCGAGCTTGAAAATCGCCCACGCGCCGCGCGGCCAGTTGCAATCCTTCGACTTCATTCGGGCGCAACTGGTGCTTTGCCTCCGCCACGACATTCGCCGGAACCTTGAATTCGTCGATCTCCACCCCATCCAATTTCTTCGAGATTCGTCGTACGAATTGATCTCCGTGCGAACGAACATCCGCGATCACACGTTCGGCAAACGCGTCGGGCGTCATCGCCGCGTCGTAGACGCCACCGCCGTCCGTTAACGGCTCATTGCCGTCGCTTTTCGAGCTACGGTCCTTGAACGCGACGATCGCTGCATCCAACCCGTGGATTCGCCTCAACACGGATTGGTTCCCATTGCGGACGAACCCAGATTTTCGACCAATTTCCGGTACAACTCGCATTCGCTCTGATACAGGAACTGAATGTCGGTCACCGAAGTGCCGGTTCCACCCAAAGCCCGTAAGTGGTCCACCACACGCAACACGTCTCTTTTGCGCGTCACTATCTGAACCGCGAACCAGTGATTCCCGTCGTTCGTAAAGACCTTCGAAACCGTCGGACCACGCATGCCAGAAAGCTCTGGCGATCTCAGCACTAATCCGGCGATCTCAGTTTCCGAAGACCCTTTCACATTTGCAGTCACACGCAGGTACGACCGCGACCTCAATCGAGCCTCGATCCGCTCCAGCAACAACCTAGTTAAGTCCAGTTTCGCCTTCGACCCGGCTAGGAGTCGCCCGTTCCCTACCAATATGGCTTGCGATTCAATCGCCACACCGTCGACCAACGTGCGAAGGTTGTTCTCCCGCAATGTGTTTCCGGTATCTGAAATGTCGGCGATGATGTCCGCGTACCCGATTCGCGGCGCAGCTTCGAGAGCGCCATTGATCGCAACCATTGAGAAATAGTTGATACCTCGGCGATTGAGAAACCGCTTCACCAACCTCGGATACTTCGTCGCGACTCGAAGATCGCGCCCGCGTTCATGCAGTTCGAGGCTCATATCCGCCAAGTCGTACATCGAGGTGATGTCGAGCCACGAATCTGGTACCGCGATCACCAACCGTGAATGGCCGTACTCCAGATCAGGGGCGACAACCAACGTCTCACCGTCTTCCAAACGCGCCTCCAAGTATCTGTCAAGGCCCACGACGCCTAGGTCCGCATTGCCGGAATCCACGATCGTAGTGATGTCTGATTGCCGTTGATAGATGACCTCGATACCCGGTATGGAGGGAATCTCCGCTGTATACCGCCTCGAGTTCACCCGACTGACCGCCGCGTCAGACTCCGCGAGCAAGCGAACCGCGCCCTGCTCAAGCGCGCCGGTGGACGGAATCGCCAAGCGCAACGTCTCCGTCATTCCCCAACTCCATCAATTGGCTCGGTATTCCCCACCCGCATGACGCGCGCGTTCCCAATCGACTGCGCAACCTCGTCGGCGTCTACTTGACTATCGAACAACGACACTACGTTGTGGCCGGCCTCGCGCAGTTCGACGGCCTTTTTGATCACATCCGCGACAAATCTGTCGTCGGTTGGCGAGACAACGATATATCTGCGCTTCGCGGCTTCCGGTTGACCGCCATGTCTTAACTCCAACACGGCGTCGAGGTTTAACGCAAAACCCAATGCCGGTAACTCTGCCTCTGAACCTAACGCCGAAGCCAATCCATCGTAACGGCCACCACGGCCAAGGACAACGTTCTGTCCACCCACAACGGCACTGACTTCGAAGATCATACCGGAGTAGTAAGCGATTGAAGCTCCTAGCCCGAGATCGACGATCACGTCTGACCTGTCCACGCCGTTCAATTCAGCAGCTTCGACGACGGACTCCAAATTGTCCAGACTGCTCAGCGACTCGAGGCCGTAGCTCTCGGTTAGTCGTCGTGCACCATCGATGGTTTCCAGAAGTCGTCGGTTCGAAGATTCGCCTTGATCAGCGTCGACGCTGGCACTTTTGAAATTAGCGATTTGACGGATGAGCGCCAACGCATCCGGGAAATCTACGTTTCGAGCGTCCCATTCCACCTTTCGTCGCAATCCAGCAACGATCTCATCAGCCGATCTCGTCGTCAACTCCGAAGATTCGGGCAAGCGCACCGAACCCGACGCCAATCTCGACAACAGATCTGCCGCCGATGCCTGCGTCTCGATCATCTGTTGACCCTTAGACGGTAACAACCCCAATCGAACCGCTTCAGTCTCAATCGATCCGTTGTCATCGTCGTCACTGTCAGCCAACCCCGTAACGCTATCCGCGAGAAACATCCGGGCGCGCTCAGAGAGATCGAAGCGACTCAACAGTTCGCGTATAAAACCGATATGACCGATCCGAATTGAAACTTGATCTACACCCAATCTCCGAGCCAAGGAGTACGCGGCGAAAATTATCTCGCCATCAGCGAAAGGCTGGGATGCGTTGACCAACTCCGCGCCAAGTTGAATGAACTGACGCTTGTTGGGCACCGAACTGGATGGCGCGTCGTACGGCCTTTCGTTGTAGCGAAATATCGGAGCCGCATATTGGAACCTCTGCGGGCCCTGACCACCGGAGGTTTCCAATGCGTGACGAACCACCGGGGCAGTCATCTCTGGTCGGAGGCTGATGTCGCTTCCGTCCGGGGCGATGAAGTCAAACAGCTGACTCGATAAGAGACCGCCTGATCGCCGTAGAAAAAGCTCGGTCTGCTCTATCAGCGGAGTTTCGATCGGTTGGTAACCAAGGCCGTGCAACACGCCGCGCGCGATGTTGATCGACTCTTCGATTCGTTCGAAATCCCTGCCCGTCCGGTCTTCGAAGCCAGGGGCGCGTCGAATCCTGCCGTTGCGGCCTATCATCGAATCAATCTGTCATCAACCGAAAGCACATCGGTAACCAATCACGAGAAACCACGGCGCAATTGACCGAGCGGAGTCAAATACATCGTCGCCAATACCACCAGATTCTAATTCCGCAATGTTTCTGGCAAACGCTATCCGTGTCGTTACAATCTGTCCCAGCATCCTCAGCGTGTTGCCAACCAAAAAATCGTGCACCTACGCTGTCGCCTCCGCAAACCCGACACTTTCAGATCGACGTACAACCGAGCATTGCGCGAATCGCGCACAAGAACTCGGTGACAAGAGGAACCTGAGTTGAAAACTCCCCAAAAAGCCGACGCGGTGGTTCTTGGTGCCGGTGCAGTCGGCTGCGCGATCGCGTTGCAACTCGCGCGTTCAGGTATCGCGCCTCGAGTCTTCGACCGCGACGGGATTGCGTCGAATGCTTCTGCATTCGCCTGGGGCGGACTCTCCGCTCACTTCGGAAACGGCGTTCCTGGTCCCATGACCGAACACTACCGCGACGCAATTGCCAAACACATCGCACTCTACGATGAACTCTCCTCTTCCGCGTCCAACGACTGGGAACTGCAACCCGTGGTTTCGCTTTCACTCGCGGACGACGAGACCACAGCAAATCAATTGACAGCAGATGTCGAGTGGATGCGGTCCCAAGACTTCGCCGCGGAGATGATCGACGCCGACAATCTGTATCGGTTGGAACCCGCAATCCGCGACGGCATGGTCGCGGCGTCACTCGTAGAAGCAGGTTGGGAACTCGACAGCAACTCATTCACAAAATCCATCGCAACCGAAGCAAAACGCGGCGGCGCAATCTTCGCCGACGGTTGCGCCGTTGCTATCGAAACCAGAGGGAGTTCCGTAAACGGCGTGAAGTTTGCGGACGGCTCCATAATTGAAGCGCCAATCGTCATCGTCGCAACCGGTCCATGGACGAGTGACATCGCCGGCGTTCCGTCCCTCCCGATCAAACCAATGAAAGGCGAAATCATTCGCCTTGAACGACCCGGCAGCGACCTCCAAAACCGAGTTGGCTTCGGTGGCTTCAACGTCGGCCGCAAACCCGACGGCTCGGTGTGGGCCGGCACCTACGAATGGGACCGCGGCTTCAACCGAGAAGTCTCTGATGAAGGTCGCAATCACATCATGGGTGGGGTTACCAGCTATATCCCATCACTCGCGGGGCTGCGTACCATCAAGACCACCGCGTGCTTGCGTCCAGTAGCCAGCGACGGTTTTCCCATCGTTGGTGCTTCGAGTGCGGCTGATGGCCTCTTCTATGCCAACGGTGCCGGCAAAAAAGGAATACTACTGTCTCCCTTGATGGCCGAATGGACCGCAGACCTTGTTTTGCAGGAAATCTCACCCCCGGAGATCGTCCTACCTTCTCGTTTCGAGGACATTTAACTACGACGTGATCTGCGTCCACAACTTCCGCTCGCGTCCTAATCGGACGTTACCTGTGACGCTGGTATATTTGTAACCAATCATTCGACCACTCACGACGCACCATGAGGTCTCGCATCATGGCAGAGAACGAACCCGCATACAAGAGCACGACGAGCGAACGCGCACACGGCTTCTTCAACACCAAATGGGGTGATGCTTTCGAAGACTCGATGACGCGCGGAAAGCTGAGAAATTACCGCGCTCCGGAAAATCGAGATGACCTCGACTCCGAAGAGCGTCGTGAATTCTTCCGCGAAGGCGCTTATCCCTACCAGCGAAAAATCAGCCTCGACAGTTACTACGAACACAAGTTCCCGCTCCAGATTGAGCTTGTCAAGATGCAGAACTGGGTGCGCGACACCGGCGAGAAGGTCTTGATCGTCTACGAAGGCCGTGACGCGGCTGGAAAAGGTGGAACGATCCGTCGCTTTATGGAGCACCTCAACCCCAGAGCTGCCAAAGTAATCGCACTCGAAAAACCCACGCGCCAAGAATCCGGACAGTGGTACTTCCAGCGGTACATCCAACACCTGCCTGCCGATGGCGAGATCGCTCTTTTCGACCGCTCCTGGTACAACCGCGCCGGCGTCGAAAAAGTAATGGGATTCTGCACCGAGGAGGAATATGACCAATTCCTCATCGATACACCGCGGATCGAGGAGATGTGGGCGAACTCCGGCATCCGCATCATCAAGCTCTACTTCTCCGTCAGCCGAATTGAGCAGGAGCGCCGGTTCAAACGACGGCAGCGCGATCCCCTGAAGCAGTGGAAGCTCAGCCCGGTCGATCTCGCGTCGTACCACCGATGGGACGATTACACCACCGCCAAGACGGCGATGTTTTATCACACCCACACCGACTTCGCTCCCTGGTACGTCATCAAATCCGACGACAAAATGCGGGCCCGCATCAACTCCATTCGTCACGTCCTGAATCTTCTCCCGTACCACGGAAAAGACGAGGAAGTCGTCTACGAAACTGATCCATGGATCATTGCAAGCGCCGACGAAGTCTTTGACGTCAAAGGCAAATCCAGTTACGGAACTAGCGACAACGGCCAGACGTCAACGAACGAGCTAGCCGCCGTATCGACTTAGCGAACGGATACCAGCGTTACTGCGCCGTAAACCCGCCGTCGATCACCAAACACGCTCCGGTTACGAACGAGGCCTCGTCCGAGGCCAGGAACAACACGGCCCTGGCGATCTCGATCGGCTCTGCAAATCGACCGATCGGATGCAAGGCAACGATCCGGTCGTACATCTCAGGGTTTTCCCACGTCCCGCGCGTCATTTCCGTATGTGTGAATCCGGGGCACACAGCATTGACCCGAATATTCTGCTTCGCCAAGCCAAGCGCCATGTCGCGCGTCGCGTTGACCACGCCACCTTTGGAGTGCGGATAGGGATTGAAACCGTCGGTGATGAAGTCCGGATAACCGATTAAACCACGAATCGAAGCGATGTTCACAACCGCACCACTACCCTGCTCCTTCATCTGATCCACCGCGTGCCGCGCCATCAAAACCGTGCCCTTCAAGTTGACGTCGATGACGAACTGCCAACGCTCCTCGTAGGTCATGTCCGAGGCGCGCCGAGCACCCACGCCTGCGCTGTTGACCAAGACATCGACTCGTCCAAACTCATCCACCACCGCGTCAACCGCGGCCGCGCAACTGTCGTTGTCCGTCACATCAACCGCCGTGACCATCGCCGAACCGCCGGCTTCACGTATCTCACCCGCAACACGCGCCGCACCTTCCGCGTTCAATTCGGCGATCGCAACTGTTGCGCCTTCGTCCGCAAACAACTTGGCGCTCGCTTCACCAATACCGCTACCACCGCCGGTGATCAACGCTACCTTGCCTCGCAAACGCCCCGAAACGGTTGATTCTCTCGCTCGTGTCTGTTCCACCATTGATTTGCTTTCCTTATCCCGCCGTGTACCCGCCGTCTACGGGCAGGCACGAAGCGGTTACAAACGACGACTCATCCGATGCCAGATACAACGCTGCATACGCAATTTCAATCGGCTCGCCGAGCCGTCCCATCGGGTGCAGCGACTCCAGGTGCACTCGCATGTCGGCATCGTCAGTCAATGACCTCGTCAGGGCTGTGTAGGTGAAACCTGGGCATAGCGCATTCACCCTGACGCCTCGCTTGGCGAACGCCACACCCATATCACGCGTCATCTGCACAACCCCACCCTTCGAATGCGGATACGGATTGAAACCGTCGCTCATCCCGGTCGAGTATCCGACCAATCCGATGATCGACGCCAAGTTCACTATCGAACCGTAACCGGCGGAGAGCATCACTTCCGATGCGGCGTGAGACATCAACATCGAGCCCTTCAAGTTCACATCAATCACCCAGTCCCACTTCGCCTCGAAATCCCAATCCAACGGCGCTTTCCGAGGTGTCACCCCCGCGCTATTGACCAAAACATGCAACCCGCCAAATCTCTCCACAGTGCCCGCGACCAATTCCTCGCACTGACTCCGTTTCGTGACATCCACAGAATCTGCTGCGGCCGATCCGCCGCGCTCAGTCACCCGGTCCGCAACATCCCGCGCCGCATCCACTTCCAAATCGGCGCAGAACACATTCGCACCCTCCGCGCTGAACAACTCGGCACACGCCGCGCCGATACCCGAACCCGCGCCGGTGATCAAAGCGGTCTTTTCGTCAAGCCTGCCCATGTTCGCTCCAATGCTCGATGCCTAGTCAGCGTTAGTAAGTTTATGTTCACGCCCACTCGCGCGCGCAATCTCTATTCGCAACGGCTGTGTTTGCTAGCATGAAGTCTATCTGCGCCTCCTAGGAGCTACCCTATGACAGTTTCACCAAACCAAAATAAACCACTGCATTTCATCGACATCCACGATCTCGAAAACCGGGTCGCTGAAACCGTTGCCAAAGTGTCGAGCGGGGAACAAGAATTCGTGATCACCCAGGACGGAAAGCCCGTGTCCCGCTTGACTCGTTACGAACCGCAACCCAAACGGCCCAAGCAAACCATGGTTTTCGGAGAATTTCGAGACCAGATAGAAATCCTCGGGGACATCGTCGGACCAATGCCTGAAGAGTGGTACGCGAAAGAGGACGATAGCGACGAGGAACTGTTTTGATCGTCCTCGACACCCACGCATTGTTATGGTTCGAACGAGGCGACCCAAAATTGGGGCCAAAGGCGCACCAAATTATCTTGGAAGGGTTGCAGGCTGGCGAGATAGCGATTTCCGCGTTGTCTGTTTGGGAAATCGGCATGTTGGTTCAAAAACGCAGGATCCGGCTTGGACGCGAGCTTACCTCTTGGAGGCAAGTTTTTCGAGACCGAGGCCTGATAGAGATACCCGCCTCCGGCGATATTGCAGACCGTGCTGCGAGATTACCGAACATGCACGGCGATCCTGCGGATCGCATCATCACTGCTACTGCTCAGACTCTAGGACGCCTCGTAACCGCCGATCGACATATCTTGTATTGGTCAGGCGATCTGGATCGGGTCGACGCTACGGAATAACCGCGAAGGTTTCTGTAGTTCCCGACACATCCCGCTGAGGCGATACAATCTTAAATCGCCAACATGACCACCTCTCGACGCAGTCACCGACCTCGCCCGGCTCATTCTGAAGAACCGGTTCATGACGCACCTGATACGATCCCATCCGAAGAGCCGGCAACTCCTGACCCCAAACCCATCGAAGCTTTGGGTCTTGAATTCGCTGGTCCACTTCGCCGCTTCTACGCCTTTGCGATTGACATCGGAATCCTCCTCATGGTCGTTTTCATGGTCGCTCCGATCTCGGGCGGTCGCGTCTTCAGCCCACAGGCCGGGATCATCGATGTGTTCATCTTTCTCGCATACTTCATCATCCCTACCGGCCTCTTCGGACGCACGCTTGGAAAATGGGTTGCCGGCATCTCCGTCGTTGACGACGAAGGCAACAAACCGGGCGTGGCCGTCGCCATCCCGCGCGAAGTCGTCGGTCGCTTCGTATCCACAATAACCTTCGGTATTGGAATCATCTGGGTCATATTCGACGACAAACATCAGGGTTGGCACGACAAAATGGCCGGAACTTACGTCGTTGTGATTCCCAATAGTGGAGGGCCCGGGTTCTTCGGTCGAATGTTCGCACCCCGGGACGATGCACAACCTGACCAGACACGCCAACAACGCGTCGGCCGCCCAACAACGCGCCGCAAACGTCGGAATCGACGACGAAACTAATCGTTTCCGCATCGAACAAAACTTTCCGAAAGGCGCTTAGATGGCAATCTCAAAACTCGCAAGAGAACAGATGAAAGCGAGTTCGTGGATTCGCCGCATGTTCGAAGAGGGCATGCAGCTCAAGGCGATCCATGGCGCCGAAAACGTTTTCGACCTTTCACTCGGCAATCCTCTTCTTGAGCCGCCACCCGAATTCAACCAAGCCCTCGCCGAGATCGCCAACGAAGCTCCTAGCGGCACGCATCGCTACATGCCCAACCCAGGTTTCATCGAAACCCGGGCCGCCGTTGCCGAAGCGCTGTCTCACGAATCCGGAACGCAATTTGAACCAACCGACATCATCATGACCGTCGGTGCCGCCGGTGCCATCAACGTCGCCCTCAGGGCCCTTCTTGACCCCGGTGACGAAGTCATCATCATTGCGCCATACTTCGCCGAATACATCTTTTACGTCCAGCACGCCAACGGCGTTTACCGCGAAGCAAAGTCCACCCCCGACTTCATGCCCGACTTCGACTCGTTAGCGTCTTTGATGAACGAACGCACACGTGCCGTAATCATCAACTCGCCGAACAACCCGTCGGGTGTCATATATCCAGCCGAGGCAATTGCCGAACTCGCACAGCTCATTCAGACCACCGAAGCGGAACACGGCACCGAGATCTACATCATCACCGACGAACCGTACCGAAAACTCATTTATACCGACGACGCATACCCATTCGTCTTCGAACACCATCCCCGCACCATCGTGGCAACTTCCCACTCCAAAGACCTCGGATTAGCCGGTGAGCGTATCGGTTACCTCGCCGTGAACCCGGACGACCCGGGTAAAGCCGATCTCATTGATGCATCGGTCTTTATGCTCCGAACGCTCGGTTTCGTTAATGCTCCCGCAATCATGCAACGCGTCGTGGCAAAACTCCAGCACGCCAGCGTCGACATCTCCGAATACCGACGCAAACGCGACATCATTCACTCTGCACTCACTGACATTGGTTACCATTCAAACCTCCCCGACGGCGGCTTCTACCTGTTCCCCAAATCTCCAATCCCCGACGACACAGCATTCGTGGACCTGCTCAAATCCAAACTAGTCCTCGTCGTTCCCGGCGTCGGATTTGGCATGGACGGCTACTTCCGAGCGTCATACTGCGTCGAAGACGAAGTGCTCCATGGATCAATCGAAGGTTTTGCCGAAGCCTTTAAAGAAGCGAATGCACGTGGATAGAATCGATTCTCATGCTCGCCCAAACACGCATCCAAATCGCTCGCTTCTTCTTCATCGCCCCTCTTTTGGGTGTGATCGCTCTAACTGCCTTCGCATGTGGCGAGGATGCCGAACCAACCGTCATCGCCTTACCGACGGCAACGCCCGGCGCCATGACCACCACGCCTACGCCCACAGTATTTCAGGACGAAGATGACGGCAAAGTCCAAATCGGCTTCAATCTCGGACTTCAGGACTATCCGCAGCAGGGAGCCGGGGTAGTTACCCAACTCGACCGCGGCACGCGCATCAAGGTGACTGTTCGACCTGCGCCCGGCACGATCCAACAGTTGAGCATCCGCTCCGGCAAATGCGAAGACGCCGGCGATCTAGCCAAATTCAAATGGGTCGAAACACTCGACCACGCCATCGGCGGTGTATCCGTAACCAACCTCCCGGAACGCCACATCAGCACCATCCTCGACGGTAACCACGCCGTCGCCGTATCCATCCCTGGCGGAACCTTCTCACAAGTAGCCACCTGCGGTAATCTCCCAGACCTCACCCACCTCAAGATCCCGGCGTCAGAAGACGGGTAGGCAATCAGCGGCAAACCCAAGTCCCTGACAACTCGATCGCGTAACCAGCTCAACAGCCCGCGCAACGTCTCAGATCTCGCTCTTTACAATTTGAGTGACGCGGCGAAACGAGGTTTGCGAAAGGAACACGAAGTGACGATTAGACCAACCAAAGTCAAAGCGCTACACGATTACCGCATTTGGATCGAGTTTGAAGATGGTGAATCGGGCGAAATAGACCTTGCTGAATTTGCGGGAATCGGTGTGTTCAAAGCGTGGGAGGATCGAGATTTCTTCGAGGACGTACGGATCGCTCCGTACGAGTCAATCTCATGGGGCGAGGAACTGGACCTGTGCGCCGTTGACCTTTACATGCGACTCACGGGAAGAACCATCGACGATGTAAGGCAACAGGTTATCCATGCCTGAATTATGCCGCTTCGACGGGATACGCATATATATGAATTTTGGCGATCACGCACCACCGCATTTCCACGCGGAGTATGCAGGTGTCAACGTGGAAATAGACATCGGTTCTTTATTGATGACGAATGGCCAACTTCCGACACGTCAGTACCGCAAGATCCGAGATTGGGCGATCGAACGCAACCAAGATTTGATCGAAGCGTTTGAACGTGCCAGCAGAGGCGAGCACCCGGGTAAGATCAAGCCGCTACGCTGATCGGACATCCGGCTGATAGCAATTTCGCAACCTCATCCCTATATCGCCTCTTTCAACCCCGACCCCGTAACCGGCACGACAATCCGCGCCTCTCTTCCGATCTCGCCTTTACGCACCAACTCCTCCAAACCTGCGAACGCCGCCGCCGAAGTTACCTCGCAAAAGATCCCAGCTTCAACCGCCAATCGCTCCCGCCACTCCAACATCGCTGCGTCAGCGACGGCAATCGCCGATCCACCGGACGCAACTACTGCCCGAGCGGCCTGCGCCGCCCTTGGCGGCATACTGACCGCTATCCCTGACGCAACCGTCGGTTCAACCTCGTCCGCATCCCACACCGCGCCCCGTATCGCCCGAATTAATGGTTGAACTGCCTGCGACTGCACGCAATGTATCCGCGGTCGTTCGTCATCGGTGTATCCTGCATAACTCCCAATCAACAACGCCCCGTTACCCGCCGGCGCCACAATATCCGTGGCATGGTAACCAGCGTCAGCAACCTCCGCGACCATCGCCTTAACGCCTTCCGCAAACCAAGGGCTAAGAGCATGTGAGAGATACGGTATGCCCTGACGATGCGCAAACTCCGCCGCCGCATCGGTCGCCGCCTGTCGAGGGCCGTCGATCAGATGCAACTCGGCTCCGAATATCTGAATTTGGTCCAACTTCCCTTGCGCCGCGCTCGAAGGCGCAAATACATGTGCCCGCATACCTGCACGAGCCGCATAAGCCGACATCGATGCACCGGCATTGCCCGACGAATCCTCCACAAATTCCTCGACGCCTTCTTCATGCGCCGCTGAAACCAGAACTGCGCTACCCCGATCCTTGAACGAACCCGTCGGCGAACAGAATTCCAACTTTGCCACCAGACCCGCGAGCCCGATACTACGAGCCAGTCCATCTAACCGCACCAACGGAGTGCTCCCCTGCCCAAAATCGACCGCTAGATTCGATGCCGCAGTCGGTAATCCCGAAACTGCATCCGCGGTATCGAAATACCGAATGTCGTAGATCCCGCCGCATTCGCAGTAGACGTTCCGCACCGATGGCACTTCCGCCACCTCGGTGCAAACGGCGCAGATCAATTCAAAGCGCGATGAACGCGCCTCCATCACCCCTGGCGAATTCTCGCGAGACATCTACGACAGACCGTCCGTCAATTGCCCCGGCTAGGTTCAATCACCGTCAACCCAACACCCGGTCGCGCCTTGCCTCGATTCACCGCAACAACGCCGCCATCTGAACGCCAACAAGACGATCCGGCGAGCGCTCCATCATCCCCGAACTCGATGATGTTCATTCCGCCGGCTACATTGGCCACCATCTCCACCTCATGCCCAATATTGGTCAACGCCGTCGAGACCGTGGAGGTGAATTCGCGCTCCAACTCCACTGCCTGACCCTGCGTGAACATCCGAGGCGCTTCCACTGCCTCCTGCGGCGTCATACCGTGATCGACGATATTGACTATCGCTTGCGCCACCGACGGCCAGATCCGCAATCCACCGGGCAATCCCAATGCAAAACTCGGACGGCTGCCACGATACACAATCACTGGCGCCATGCTGCTCGCAACGCGCTTCATCGGCTCAATCGAGTTGGCAACGTTAGGATGCGGATCGAAGTTCGACATCGTGTTGTCCAGTAAAACTCCAGTTCCCGGAACGACCACCTTCGAGCCGAATATGTGGTTGATCGTTTGCGTCGCCGATACGATATTCCCTTCCCCGTCCGCCGTCGTCACATGTGACGTGCTGTCCGACTCCGCAAATGCCGGCGTCGCCAGTTGTGGCATGACCGCATTCGGCAGAATCTGACTCATCAACTCCTTCGCATGAAACTCTGACAACAACCGATCGGTTGGAATCTCGACAAATTCAGGGTCCGAAAGATAACGATTCCGGTCCGCGAACACGAGCTTCATCGCTTCCGCCATCAAATGGATCGTCGCACTCCTGCCGAATCCCATCCCTTGAATGTCCCGCAACGACAAGACATGCAGATACTCGATCAAGTGAATACCGCCCGCCGACGCCGGGGGAGGTCCGGTAATCGTGTAACCCCGATAACTACCTTCAACCGGCCTGCTCTTCCGTGTCTCGTAACCCCGCAGGTCGTCCATCGTCAAAATACCGCCGTGCGACTGCGAATACCTAACAATCTCCTCGCCCAATTCGCCGCGATAGAGGTGGTCTGCGCCTTCGATCGCGATTCGCTTCAGAGTAGCCGCAAGGTCCCGCTGCACCACCATATCTCCGGATCGGGGCACGCGCCCTGTCGGCATGAATATGCTGCTTGTGGCGCTGAAAAGCTGTAGCTGGTCTTGGTTGTCAGCCACGAACTTGCAGTGATGATCCGTTGCTCGAAATCCTTGCTCGGCGTGACTGATCGCCGGCTGCATGACCTCGGACAGCGACAACTTGCCGTATTCAGACTGCACCTCGCACCACGCCTTCAACGCTCCCGGCACGCCCGAAGCCAACACGCCCGTCTGATTCAAATCCCCACGAACTCGCATGTAGTTCGGCCATTCGTCCGACAACGGCGTGTACATCTCCATAGTTGCCGCTGCCGGTGCCTGCGAGTAGTTGTCGATCACGTATCGATCTCCGTTCGCCAGACGGATATTCATGAAGCCCGCACCGTAGATCCCCATCTTCATCGGCTCCACCACGCTCAGCGCAAATAACGTCGCCACTGCCGCATCAATCGCATTTCCGCCCGCGGCCAACGTCTCTGCACCCGCAGCAGAACCCAGGGTGTGCGTCGATCCAACAACCCCACCGTAGCCAACGGCTGGGCGATTCTCAAGGCTAAACGTCGTTGGCGAATTGTCACGCCATCGCTGAGATGTTAATGCGCCTGCGGGCATCCGAAATGGACCACCTTACTGCTAGAAATTCCGTCGTTGTCGTAGACACATTGGCCTCGTTACAACCTAGTTGATGGTAAAACCCGCGACTCCATTTCAACCACATTTGCCAACTCAAGCGATAATGGAAGTAACTGAACACCCTCGCCCGCGAACCCAATCCTCGTCAATCCCAAACGTGGTCAACCGAATCGTTTCAGCAAAGGAGTTGATATGCCGATAATCACCGTCGAAGGTAGAGTTGGAGCCGGCGCACCCGATCTCGGGCGTCTCGTGGCTCGCGAACTGGAGATCGACTTCGTCGATCGACTTATCCTCGCTCAGGTAGCCCGAGGTGTAAACGCCACAATGCGTGCCCTCGTCGACCAAGAGCGCCGAGTGCCTTCGTTGGTAAATCGCTTAGCTATGCGCGTCCAACGCGTCCTCGAACGTTCTGCCGTCGCCGGAATGGGCGGCGACCCATACTTCGGCCCCGGGGTCGAAGATCTTATTTCTCGACAGTACAGCGAGTACGAGGAAGAACCACACACCACCGCAGAAGAGGTCAACGACGAACGATTCATCGCTACCACACGGGAGGTCATCAACGATATCGCCGATCAAGGCAACATCGTCATCCTCAGCCGCGGCGGTGCCGCAATTCTTCGAGAACGCAACGATGTCGTACGCGTCGGTGTTGTCGGACGAATGGAAGACCGCGCCAAGAGAGTAGCCGAACGCGAAAACATCTCCATGGACGAAGCACGAGACTTCATCTCCCACTCGGATGCCGCACAACACCGCTACTTCGACAAGGCATTTGGTACGAGCCCGATCGATCCGTTCCTATATCACTTCATGTTCAACACATCCGACGTCACCATCTCATACGCTGCTAGGGCGACCATTTTAGCCGCTGAATCTCTCGACGACGACGGCAAACTCTAACGGCGTTGCTCCGTCATAGTCTAGAATTTCACCTAGAAACCAATACACCACCACCTGATCTCACATGCCACCTCGCAACCGAAACCGACGCCGACCCGGACGACGACCTAACGTCTTCGTCCAGACCGAAGAGCCGACGGCGCGGCGCCAACAACCCGAACAACCAGAAGAAGACATCGCGGCACCGTCGGCCGCCACGGCAACGGTGCCAGCACCACGCAATCTTTCGGCTTCCACGAACCGACCGCAAACCGCCAACCCACGCCGCACGCAACGGACACGCTCCGAAGTCTACGCCCGCACATTCCCCTTGGAAATCCGCAAAATGGGCATCATAGCTACCGGAATTGTGGTAGCTCTAGCGGTCTTCACGATCGCTCTGTAGGCAATCTCGTTTCCCGTTGCGTTGCCCCTCCAATTGGACGAGACGCAATGAAGAGTATCGCGACTTTGCGGCCTAAATCGGCGAGTGAATCTTTGACATGTCGCTAAACTGAACCGTCAACTTGCGCGAAAATTAACTCCTATCAATCCGCCTATACTCAAACATCCATATCTGAGACCAATCTATGCTGCTGATGGATGAACCAATCAACCCGTCCCGCGATGTACCAAGTGCTGTTCAAACCTTGGCAGCCGATTTCGGACGCAAATGGACGAGCTATCAAGGCAACGAAATCCAGCATTTCCAGGCCCACTTCAACGAATTATGCGCGATCGTCGGCCACCCAAAACCCTCCGACGACCTAGACAACCACGACTTCGAATTCAATCAGCGCGTACGCACCGCGACTGGAAGTCAAGGTGAAGCCGACGTCTTTCTCCGCGATCACTTCATCATGGAGTACAAAAAACCGGGATTAGACCTTGACGCAGCGTACAACCAGAACCTCAGATACCGCGACGGACTTGGCAACCCGCCACTGCTGATCGTCGCCGATTTTGAAACCATTCGCATCCATACCAATTTCACCGGAAAAGCACCCGACACATACATCATTGAGCTTGACGACTTACACGATATCGAGCAGAACGCTACACGCAGGAACTCGCTCGGAGTTGTAGATCAATCACCGCTCTCGATCTACCAAGTGCTCCGCTACTGCTTCTACGATCCTGACTACTTGGAGCCCGTACGAACCACCGACCAAATCACAGAGGCGGCGGCCGACATCTTCAACAACATTGCCAAAGAACTTCAGGATTACAACACTGGCAAAGACGTGGAAATCGCTCGGTTCCTTTCTCAGCTTCTTTTCTGCATGTTCTCCAGCGATGTCGGACTTTTACCGAAACAACTCATGACCAAATACACGCATGAGTTGGGCACATTCCCCGCGACCGTTTTTCCGGCCAGGCTAAACCGCCTATTCCAAAAGATGAGTATCGGCGATCCGATCGAGGCCCCACCCGTCAAGCATTTCAACGGCGGACTCTTTGACGGGCGCCCCAACAACCTGCAGATCGGCAACACCATAATGCCGTTCGTACGTCAAGCCGATGCCCTCGATTGGTCCCAGATCGAACCTGCCATCTTTGGTACGCTCTTTGAGCGTGTCTACAATCCTGAAAAACGCGCGCAACACGGCAGACACTACACGTCCCGTAAGGACATCGAAACGCTTGTAGAGCCCGTCGTCATGACACCACTCCGAAGAGAATGGGACAACATCAAATCTTCTATCAGCGATGCCGACGCTGAACTAGCCAAGGTCACAGTTCAGGATTTCATAGACCGATTGGGAAATGTCCGCATCCTAGACCCAGCCTGCGGATCAGGCAACTTCCTCTACGTAGCATTAAACCTATTGCACAGCCTCGAACGAGAGGTCATCACCTGGTCCCTCGATTTCGGAATCGATCCTCCAGAACCGCGCGTCCATCCACGCCAACTGCTCGGCATCGAGATCGACGAATACGCCCATCAACTCGCCAGTGTCGTCGTCTGGATTGGCCATCTCCAGAACGGGGCTCGCGTCGGCAACATTGAAGACCGCGACCCCGTACTAGACCCGCTAGACAACATCGGCTGCCGAGATGCCATCGTCGACAACACTGGACCCAAACCCAAACCCGCCGAATGGCCCGATGTCGACTACATCGTCGGCAATCCACCATTCCTCGGCAACTACATGATGCGTCAGCAACTCGGCGACGAGTACGTCGAGGATCTTTATGAAATCTGGTCAGGTTTGGTGCCCAGCCGCGCGGACCTGTGTGCATACTGGTTCGCGAACGCAGCTAGGTATGTGGTCAAATCGGATCAGGTCAGAGCTGGACTGCTAGCCACGCAAAACATCCGGGGAGGAGATTCGAGACCCGTTTTGGACATGATCAATGACATTGGGCAGATATTCTTTGCCGAATCAGATCGAGACTGGCAGTTGGATGGCGCCTCAGTTCACACCTCCATGATCGGTTTTGATAACGGTACCGAAACTAATCTGACTTTGGACGGAAAACCCGTCAGTATCATCCACTCAAATCTGACCTCGCGGGCCGCGAATCTCACTCTAGCAAGAAGACTCAAGAAGAACGCCAATATCAGCTTCAAAGGGCTAGTGAAACAAGGCAGTTTCGAACTCGATGAACAGACGGCACTCAAACTGCTCAGCGCGCAGAACCCGCACTCAAAACCCAACAGCGACGTCGTCAAACCATTCATTAACGCTAGAGACATCGTCGGCGTACCCAGCAATTCATGGATCGTCGATTTCGGTACTGAAATGACAGAAACCGAAGCTTCCGATTACATAGCGCCATTCGCTCACATACAACGACATGTAAAAGCCGCACGAACCCAAATGCGAGGTGAAGCACGAACTCAGTGGTGGATGCACCAACGTCCACGGCCAGCTTTGCGTGCCGCGTTGTCAGGTCTCTCCCGCTATCTCGTTACGCCGCAAGTTTCCAAACATAGAGTTTTCAAGTGGGTCTCCAGCGACACACTGCCTAGCAATGCTGTCGTCGCCTTTGCTCGCGAAGACGATTACTTCTTCGGAGTGCTTCAATCCAAAGCCCACCGAGTTTGGGCGTTGGCTCTAGGTTCGCAATTAAGAGAAAGAGAATCGGGATCTCGCTACACGCCAACTACCTGCTTCGAAACATTCCCGTTTCCAAATCCGTCGGATACTCAACTCAAGGCCGTAGCAGATGCCGCGAAAGAATTGTCGGAAACGCGAAACAATGTGATTACCCCCACCAAATCGACTCCCAAAGAGATGCTCCGAGAAATGACGCTGACCCACATCTACAACTTGCGTGATCCTTGGTTGACAAGACGGCACGCCAAGCTAGACCAAGCCGTATTCGACGCCTACGGCTGGACCGAGCACCCCGCCAAACTCGACGACGACACCATCCTAGAACGCCTGCTACAGCTGAACTTTTCGCGCGAGCCGGCATAAGCCTAGATCTCTGCAACCGCTATACTTGAAACATCGCGATACTCCACCATCAAAGGGGTTTGCTGTGACAATTTTTCAACATGGTTCGAGACGTAAACGAGTAGATTTCGATGGGGCGATTGAGAACGCCAAGCGGATCTACGAAGAACAACTGCTACCCAAATACAAAGACTCTCATAAGGGGTGCCACATCGTCATTGATGGCATCAGTGGCGATTATGAGATCGGTCACTACGGGCACGACGATGCCGTCCTCGACCGACTGATGGCCCGCCGTCCTGACGCCTTAACTTGGTCCATCCCGATAGCCAAGTCAGGATTTAAAGACGGAGGCATCTCGCCAGACGACGTTGAAGACATTGAAGCCGCAATCGCAGATTTCCACCGCCTGAGGCCAGGCAGTTGATCACCGGCCGCGTCTTAGGCGGCAATCTCTATCCACTGGTCGACCTCGAATTTCGAGACCACAACGGCGCAGTCAACCTCGTTACATTCATCGTCGATACCGGCAATGATTTCAGTCTGGTGATGACGCCTGACCTTATCGCGAGATTGGGGTTGCAGGAACTTACAGGAACTACTGAAATCACTTCCGCCACTGGTGATCGGCGATCAGCGCGCTACTATCTCGCAGAAGTGATGTGGGACGGCGAGTTCAAACTAGTGCGAGTCATCGAAGGCATCGCACCACTGATGGGCCGAGAACTTATGCGCAGCTACTCCCTCTCAATCGAGATGCGCCTAGGTGGACTTGTCTCCATAACTCCCCTCGAATCCTGGTAACCACCAAACTCAAACACTTTCAGCATCCTTCGCATCTCCGTTCAACCCCGTAAAATCAACTTACGCTCATGGCCACCTCCACCACAACGGATCCCCCCTCCCGCGCCGATCTCTTCGCTGATCGCCTTGCCGCTGTTCCTCGCAAACCCGGCGTCTACACCATGCGCGGGAAGAGCGGACAGATACTCTACGTCGGCAAGTCCGTAAGCCTGCGTAACCGCCTCCGCTCGTACTTCTCGAACGAAACCAAACTGCGTGGCAAGACGAAACGACTCGTCAATCTCATTCACGACTTCGAATACATCATCGCCGAGTCCGAGCGCGAGGCTCTCCTCCTTGAAAACTCCCTCATCAAGGAGCACAAACCCCGCTTTAATGCCCGGCTCAAAGACGACAAGACCTATCCCTACATCAAGGTCGACCTCGACGACGAGTTCCCTCGCGTCTATTTCACGCGCCGACGCTCCAAACGCGACGGCGCGCGCTACTTCGGTCCCTACGCGTCTGCATACTCCGTCCGAACCACTCTCGATCTCCTCAAAAAACTCTTCCCCTACCGCTCCTGCACGATGAAGATCACGGGCGAAGAGGAGCGTCCCTGCCTCGAGTACCACATCAAGCGCTGCGTCGCACCTTGCACTGGTTACGCCGACAAGCCAGAATATGACGAGGTCATCGCGCAAGTCATCTCATTCCTCCAAGGCGACACCAAAAAGGTCGTCGTCGATCTCCAAGAGGCGATGACCGAGGCTGCAGAAAATCTCGAGTTCGAGCGCGCCGCAGCCCTCCGTGACCGTCTCAACGCGATGAAGATCGTTTACGAGGATCAAAAAGTCGTCGGCATCGGGCAGGAAGACATGGACGTCATCGCCTGCGAGAAAGGCAGCGACGAAGCCTGGATCGACGTCTTCTTCATCCGCCGAGGCAGCATGGTCGGCCGCGATAACTTCATCATGGCCGGCACGTACGACGACACCGATTCCCACATCATCGCCAAGTTCATCGAGCAGTTTTACATCGTCGGCAACCCGCACATGCCGCGCCGCATTCTGACCCAAGCCGAACCTGAAGACACCCCCATCCTCCAGGAACTTCTCACCGAAAACCGCGGCGCCAAGATGGAGATCAACGTCCCGCAACGCGGTCCCAAGCGAAAACTCATCGAAATGGCTCACGAGAACGCCGTACAGGGCCTCGCACAGCTAAAGCTGAAGTGGCAGTCCAACTCCGACTTGATGGGGCGTGCTCTGGACGATCTGCAGGAAGCCTTGAGCTTGCCGAACCGACCCTACCGTATCGAGTGCTACGACATCTCACACATCCAAGGCACATCGTCCGTGGCCGCCATGTCCGTCTTCGAGAACGGTGCACCAGCAACATCGCAGTATCGACGCTTCAAAATCAACACCGTCGAAGGCAATGACGACTTCGCTTCGATGCGCGAAGTCCTCACGCGCCGCTTCAAACGCCTCAACGCCGCGCGCAAAAAGACAGCCGAGACCGGCGAATTGAGCAAAGCCGGCGACTCATTCGGCATCACACCCGACCTCGTGCTCATCGACGGCGGCAAAGGGCAGTTATCCGCCGCGCTCGCCATCATGCTCCACCTCGGCGTCGCCGACATCCCTCTCGCGTCCATCGCCAAGAAGGAAGAAGAACTCTACACACCCGATAGCTCGGATCCCATCCGGTTGCCGCGCAACGCCCCTTCCCTCTTCGTCCTCCAGCAAGTCCGCGACGAAGCCCACCGTTTCGCCATCACGTATCACCGCAAAACCCGGGGCCGCACATCACTCAAATCCGCGCTAGACCTCGTGCCCGGCGTTGGTCCATCCCGCAAACGCGCCCTCATGCGGCGTTTCGGCTCAGTCAAAGCCATACGTGAAGCATCTGAACTAGAACTAGCATCGACCCCCGGAATGACCCAACGCCTAGCGGCCAAAGTCAAAGATTACCTATGATGCCACCCGCCGGCACAAATCTTCGCCACATCCATTGCAATTATTAACATCCGTTCGATATAATGTGTTTCACGACGACGAAAAGTCTGTAATACTTTTAGGGAACCAACGGAAAAATTAGATGACAACCTCTACACGACAAGCCGATTTCGACATCGACAACCGTTTAGTCCGATTCGAGACTCGGCTGGACGCCTTGGCTACTAAAGAAGACCTTGCCAACTCCCACGGCGACCTACGAACCGAGATGGCAACACGCTTCGGTCAGCAGGACACCAAGATAGAAGCACGATTCGGTGACCAAGACACCAAGATCGAAGCACGATTCGGTGAACTCGACACAAAAATAGAGGTACGATTCGGTGAACTCAAAACCGAGATCGCCAACTTCAAGTCCGAAATCATTCGCTGGTTCGTCGGCACGGTTGCGGTCAGCACCACCGTCGTCGTTTCAATCGTCACCTTGATCGATCAACTGAGCGGTTAAACTAACTCCGCCGCGCTGAAGCTCTCGAAGCACAATCTGGCCTGGCGCTCCTCGCGCCAACTCCACACCCGGTTTTGCCCAACGCCTAACCGCCAAAGTAAGGGACGATCTGTGAATCCGGCTAATCCCCTCCGACGCGCCACTTTCGCGCCTCCATAACGCCGATCAACACATCCAGATTCTCCGGCGTCTCGCGCAATCTCAAAGTCCCATCATCGTAGCGAAACTCTATCCAACCTTTGGGCAAAACTGAAGCGTCAGTAACTCCGTCCGCGGGCCGACCGGATTCCGTTGATCCATTCGTATCGGAATCCCAAACATCGTCGTTAAACCCTTCCAGGAAACTGCGTATCGCCCCGTAGATGCGCTCAACCATCGGCATACGCCTCATCACTTCGCTGATTTCGGCGCCCGTGACCTCCTGCAACAACACCGCCAACACTCGCTGATCAACCTTGCCATCGCCGATCCGTGCTTCAAGCTCGTTGAACAACGGCACCGACCGCGACAACTTGCGCATCATCTCCGTCTCTTCGCCGTCTCCGCGTGCAGAAACCACCCTCGCACCGTCCCCAGTCAACCTAATCACGCTGCGGCCCGTCGCGAGGCCCCACATGCGCAAAGCGCCGATTCGGGCTCCGTAAGCCCCTCCGGAGGGCGACATGTCCAAAACCATCGCCAGAGCGTCTCTCCGCACCTCTCCGCCCAAGTCTTCGTGGATCCGACGCGCCAAAGCGACGGAATCTACGAGTCCTACCTCGGGAAACTCAAAATCACCTAATTTAGCCATGTTTTGCCGTTTTTGCCGCTCATTTTCTGCTTTGCAAGCATGTCACGGCATTATATCGCACTCTATCCGATCATTTGCCGCATCGTCGGCAATTGAACGGCAATATGCTTTTCGTACCGTCAATGGACCGATTTCTCGTCGCTCAGTCGCGATTTTGTGGCTCACCATCACCACCGATTTTGAATGCCTTCGACTAGTCGATGAGATGGACAGATTCCTCGACTTTCAGCCGCGACTTGGTGGCTCGCCACCGCCGCCGATTTCGAATGCCCTCGACTGGCCCGTGACGCATCCAAGTCCGCCCATTTCAACTCGCGTCTGCCTAATGATTCGGTCCTCGGCTACGACTGCACGGAGCTAGGGCCTAGCCGTCCGCTACCCTCTATCAGGCAGCCATCAGATCTGACCGATGATCGCAATACCACCTGGTCCGTCACATCGGGCGCCGTGCGGGCGATGACGCCCGAGTCAACTATCCGCTAAGCTCGAAAAATGGTCAATTCATGACCTATTCGTCCCATTGAGGTCGAATACTGACCTGTGAACTTCAATTTCGTGGCACGCGTTCTGGAACCTCATGGATCGAGCTTGAAACCCAGCATTTCCGAGTTAATGTGCAACAAAGAGTAGCAATTTTGTCATGTCAACTTAGACTATGCGAACTTATCGAAAAGGCCAAACTAACGCGAAACCTATACACCCACGAACTTAAACGCAAAAAAATGGCGGGATTGTTGACAATCCCGCCGTCGAATTAGCCTATTAGTTCTAAAAACGATTCCTTAGTCGTCTCGATCGGTCGCCGCACCCATCATGGTCCCAATGCCACCCATCAACTTCGTCATCTCCATCGGAAGCACGAATTTCGTCGACGATCCTGACGCCATTTCCTTCAACGCGTCCATGTACTGCAGCGTCATGGTGTTTCCACCGAGTCCGTTCGCGGTATCCTGAATCCGTTGCAAAGCGTCGGCGAAACCGGAAGCTCGGAGAACAGCCGCTTGCTGGTCACCTTCGGCTTGGAGGATTTCGGCTTGCTTGGCGCCTTCCGCCTTCAGGATCTCGGACTGCTTCTGCCCTTCCGCGACAGTTATGTCGGCCTGTTTCTGACCGTCGGCTTCAAGGACCATCGATCGACGCATGCGCTCGGCAGACATCTGTCGGGTCATTGCAGTTTGGATGTCGGTCGGTGGTTCGATCTCGCGGATCTCTACGTTAGTGACTTTGATGCCCCATCGGCCAGTCTCTTGGTCAAGACGCGTTCGGATAATCTCGTTTATGCGCTCTCGTTGCGACAAGACCTCGTCGAGGCTCATGTCGCCGACGACGGCACGCAGCGTGGTGGTTGCAAGTCCGACGACGGCAGAGGTGTAGTGCTCGACCTCGAGGACTGCCTTATCAGCCTGGTTGATGTCGACTCGCATGTAGACGAGGAAGTCGATGTCGATAGGTGCGTTGTCCCTGGTGATGTTGGTCTGCCGCGGGATCTCGAGCACCGATGTTCGGGTGTCTACCTTTTGGGTCTGATGAATGATGGGGATCGAAATCACAATTCCGGGTCCCATCATCCCTTCGAATCTGCCGAGTCGGAAGCGTGCCACTCGTTCGTAGTCACGAACGAAATTAATTAATGCCATGTTTTTCTCCTTACTGCAACCGTCCAACCGTTGTTTGCGTTTTTGCAGTCACTGAACTTGTTGCAACCTTATCCCAATAGCTACCCGGGTCGTCGGTTTGGTGCCGTTATCAATCGGCCGACACCGAGATGTTCTCGCTCTCAGACTCGACGACCAGCGTCACACCGTCAACATCGACCACCCTCACTGTCATACCTACGTCTACACTGCTCCGGTCAGACGTGCGGGCCGTCCAATGCTCGCCGGCGGCGTACACCTCTCCCATCGGCGACAACGCATTCGTGACGGATACCGAACTGCCGACCAACGTGTCAGAAGTCCCGGCTGGCATATACGAACCGGGTCTGGCCGCAATCCTCAGTTCCCGGATCAACCAGATCATGAATAGTAGAACTACCACGCCAACAGCAGCCAACAGCCATCGACTGACCTGGATCTGGCCGCCGGGGAGTTCAGGAGCCTCGATCGACGGAAACGGGAATAGAAACAATCCGCCCAGCACGAGCGCGATCGCACCCGCGATACCGAAAAACCCGAACCCGGGCGTCACGAAAATCTCTGCCACCAAGAGTGCGAGCGCGAGCACGATCAACACGACGCCAGCCCACTGGAACGGCAGTTGTCCGACACCCGCAAACCCGACCACCAAAAGCACTACCCCGATGGTCCCTGGGATGAACGATCCGAAATTCCAGATTTCAACGATCAATGCCAATCCGCCGAGCGAAATCAACAGAAACGCCAAATTCGGGTTAGCGATTGCGCTGAGCATGCGGTCCCATATGCTGTATTCACTCTCTTCGATGCGCGAATGTTGCAGGTCTTCGAGCGTTACCGGACCCGACGCCGTCTCCACCGTTCTACCCTCGGCCCAATGCAACAACTCGTCGATGTCGTTCACCACCACGTCCGCGATTCCGATCTCGACCGCCTCTTCCGCCGAGTACGCCTTTGCCTCGAATACCGTCGCCTCCAACGCATCGACGTTCCGGCCTCGCTTCTCCGCAATTCCACGTAGGAGCGCCGCCGCATCCTCATTGGCCTTGACCTGCAGCGTCTCGCCCAAGTCTTCGCCCTGCCCGCCGACAACCGCCGCTGCGCCGATCTCCGTGACCGGCGCCATCGCCAAGATATTCGCCGCCGCGCCGATGAACGTCCCCGCACTTGCCGCATGAGCACCCGAAGGCGAAACATAAACCGCGATCGGCACTCGAGACTCCAAGATCGCATTCACCATCGACCGCGTGCTTTCCAACAATCCACCCGGCGTATCCAACACAATCACCACCAGCGCGAATTGCTCTTGAGCCGCATCCAATTCACGTCCCAGATAACGCTCTGAAACTGGATCGATTGCGCGATCCAGCTGAATCAGGTAGACGCCGCGGTCGGATGTTAAGGACTGGCCGGAGGAGGTGTGGGTCGGGAGGATTAGGGAAATGAGGCCAATGGTTAGGAGGGCGAGCGCGAAGGTGAGGCGGATTCGGTGGCCGCAGGTTTTTCTGTTTGCGGTGAAACTCGAGATTTGGTGGCTCGTGGGTGTCAAGATCCAAACATCACGATCTGATCAGTTTGGTTCCGGAGAATCGTTCATGTAGCCCGCGTCGGTCTTCGCGGTGGACACCGAGGAGCAAGAAAAGCAGCATCGCATAGATAGGAACGGCTGCCCAAAGGAATGCGCCGTCCCAGACGAAACGGTTGAGGATCAAAGGCAACATGACTCCAAATCCGTAAAGGAAGATCGCTTTGGTAAGCGCCCGGGTAACAATTTGCTCTGTTGACAAGAACCAATAATCAGGTCGGGCATCGACGATCAACAATCCCATCAATGCTTTACCGAGAGTCCTATTAAACCATTTCGTGACCAAAAGGTCGCCGATGATTCCGATTAGGAACCACCCGCTAATCCAAATGATCGAAACCAACATGTCTGATGGCACCCGTTCCTCGGATTGAGCATTTGAAGAGAAGTTAAAAACACCCATTATCGCGAAATGCCAAACGGCAACGCACAGCCCGTACATGGTGAGATCGATAGCATTCGCGACAACTCGACGCCAAATTCGCATCGATTTTGGTGCCGATCGCTTCTCGGGGTACTGGCGCCGAGAGGGACGGGCGTCAAGTCGTTGCAAACGGTCTATGGGCATTGGTGGTGGCGCCCATTTCATAAGATTTCCGCCTTTCCGCGGATGACGCGAATTACTTCAACTCACCACATTCTACGTCGCGACCGCCAAAATGTATCTCTCCTTCGCAAAGCGCCTAGCGTGGATGTTCGGTGGTTTGGGCAGTACTGAATCCTGGCTCCTGCCGGTTCGATCAGTCGCTCCCGCCAGCACCAACGGTGCCAGCCCAAGCTCCGACGGCCATCATGCCGCCGTCTACGTTTACATACGATCCCGTCATGAACGAGGCTTTATCGCTCGCCAGGAAAAGCATCACGTTGGCGATATCGGCGGGTTGTCCAATACGGCCCAGGGGATGCGTCTTGGCAGAGTCGATCAATCCTTGCTCGATGTCGTCACCGGTCCCCTCCAACGCCCTCCACACCATCGGCGTGTTGATGGTTCCGGGATTTACCGACAGGACCCGGATGTTGTCTTTGGCGAAGTCGATGGACATCTGTCGGGTCAGAGATAGGTCGCCACCCTTGCTGGCTGCGTATGCGGAGACGAAGGGCATGGAGAGAAGGCCCTGAACGCTGGCAACCGAGATGATGACGCCACCGCCCCGCTCTCGCATGGAGGGCACGGAGTACTTGGCCATCAGGAAGCGGCTGCGGAGGTTGATGTTGATGATGCGCTCCCACGACTCTTCGGGGAGGTCGACGGCATCGACGTAGGAGGATGGGGGTTGGATGCCGACGTTGTTGATGACGATGTCGATACCGCCGTATGCGTCGATCGCCGCATCCACCGTCGCCCGACAACCCTCGATCGTCCCAGCGTCCGCGGAAACATACTGCGCCGCCCCATCAGCACCTGTAATCTCATCGATCAATGCATCGCCGGCCTCATCGTCGATATCCATCACCGTCACGTTGGCTCCAGCCGCCGCAAACGCCCTGGAAACACCACCGCCGATGCCTAGTGCACCGCCGGTGACGATCACGGACTTGCCTTCAAATTCACCCACTTTGTCACTCCATTTCTCGAGTTTCATATCAAACGCTTAGCCAATCACAATAACAGCATTTTCGACCAAGTCTGCATCGAGCCGCATCGGTTTCCTCACGACATGTTCTCAAGGACTGGTAAATCACGTCGTTCATTGCCCAACGTCCGCGCTTCGCATGTATCATGCAATGAACTTTGAAACTCCCCCGCCGAGAACAGAGCATGTTCTCGGTTCTCTCGCATCTCTGCGAATCCGACCTTGAACAATCCATCTCGAGTAGCGCACTCCAGAACGGAGCGCATCCGGCCTTGGTCATCGTTCAAGCACTACAACTTCTCGGTTCTGTGGGCCGCGCAGATTACGATGACGATGGCGATGACGATGCGGCTGTTGTCGACGAGTCAGTGGATCTACGACGAAACCGGTTCGGCGGCGCAACTCGGCATCTTGGGCGCGGTCCAGCTGCTTCAAATGCCGGTGGTGATCTACGGCGGAGCGCTCGCCGACGTCGTGAACCGCAAGGTTCTTATGTCGTTAACCCAAACCGTGTCTTTGGTCTCATTGATCATACTCACCTTACTCGCGTTCAGCGAGGTCTTGGCGCCGTGGCACATCTGGGTAGTGACGGGGGTCACCGGCATGGTCAACATGTTGGGAAGCTCTGCCCGGCCCGCGATGCTCCCACGGTGTGTGCCCCGATCGCACCTCACTAATGCGGTCACCATCTCGACGTCATCGATGCAGGTTGCGGCCATCACTGTGCCCTTCCTGTTCGGCCCTCTTTACATCAACTACGGTATCGCTCCCACGCTCCTCGTAACGACCTGTATCGCAGGCGTCAGTGTTATCGCGCCGCTAATCATCCGCGCCTCTGGCGCACCCGAAGGTGGAGGCGGCGGCGTCAAGCTCCAGACCATCATCGAAGGCTTCAACTTCGTTCGTCGGCACCCGATACTGCCCGGCCTCTACATGCTCGACATCGGCGTGACGATCTTTAGCTTCTACCGCATGCTGTTCCCGTTCTTCTCGCAGGAACTCTACGGCATGGGAGCGCAAGGCACCGCCCTGCTCACCTCGGCCAATGCGACGGGAGGTGTGGTCGGCAGCATGATCGTCTTCATCACCGAACGTTGGCGCCGGAAGGGAATGATCGTCCTTGTCGCCACATTGGTCTACGCGTTGCTATTGTTGGCTTGGGGATTCAACCGCGTCGATTTGGTTGACAACCCCAATCTGACCTTGGGATTGTTCGACCTTTCGTACACGTTCAACTACATCTTCGCCATCGGACTGGTCCTCGTGGCACTGCTCGGAGGCACTGACGCAATCGGCATGACGATGCGTCAAGCGCTCGTGCAGCTCACCGCGCCCGACAACATGCTCGGACGGGCGAGCAGCGCTCACTCCTTCTCGGCGATGGGAGCCAACCACCTCGGACAGATGGAAGTCTCGTTCGTTGGCGGCATCATCGGCGCCGGGAACGTAATGATTCTCGGCGGCTTCATCTCCGTAATCGTCGTCTTCGTGATCTGGCGCTACACGCCCGGCATCCGCAACTATCGATACCGACCGCAACGCAGACCGGCGGGTTAAGCTGTTCGTTGGTTGATCGGATAGACGTGATCTCCTGCTGGTGCGACTACAATCCCAATTAGCAACCCGAGTTCGCGGGATGCGAGGAGAGCGAAATGAAGTTGCACATTTTGTATGAACCGGATGAAGACGACTGGATCCACGTTTGGTGTCCTGACTTGCCAGGATGTCATTCTCAAGGTAAGACCATCGAAGAAGCCAAAGCCAACATCAAAGAGGCGATAGAGGGTTATCTTGAAGTTCTGGCTGAAGACATGGTCAAGAATTTCCGTGAAAAATCAGAGCCAAACGGTGGAGACAACACACTCGCGTCGAGGGGTGCCCAAATTGAAGCGCATTACCTGGTAGTGGCGGCCAAGTAAGATGCCGAGTTTGCCTTTGGTTTCGGGCGACGAATTTTCGAGGGCATTGCAACGTGCGGGATTTGAGCATCGGCGGACGAGAGGTAGCCACATGATCTTGCGGCACCCCCGGGGTATCGTCGTCTCGGTGCCCAGACACCGGGAATTGCCGAGAGGAATAATGACCGCATTGCTTCGAGACGCGGGCATTTCACGCGACGAATTTATCCAGCTTTTGCGACGGAGACGCCGTCGATAGTCACCCCTTCAATCGGTAACTGCGGCAAGTTGAATTTCCTCCACCTGCCCATTACGGCGATTCCTCGCCGGGCACCATCTTCAAGATCGCCCCGTCGAACCGCAATACGTAGATTTCACCTTCGTTGTCCACCCCGAAGGATGAGATGCCCGGATTGTCGTACTCGATCCCTTCAGGCGCGACCGGCTTCAATGCGACACTCCGTGTCGACCAATCGATCGCGTCCATCGCCCGAAGCTCGCCTTTGCAATGGTCGGAGAAAAGGAAACTGTCAACCAATGTCGGGATTTCGGCACCGCGGTAGACCATACCTGCGATCACCGAGCAGTGACCAGATCGGGGTGGATAGTCTTCGATCGGCAACGCCATGCCGGTTTGGTTGCAGTCACTGCGCGGTCTGAAACAGGCCGTTCCCTCCATCGTGCTCCAACCGAAATTCGTGCCGCCGCCGCTATTGGTGTCGACGACGTTGATTTCGTCACGATAGCTCTGCCCCACATCGCCGATCCACAGCAACTCGGTTTCAGGATCAAACCACATGCGCCACGGATTCCGTAGACCGTAAGCCCAAATCTCATCCGGGATGTCAGGGTCGCCAAGGTAGGGATTGTCCGGCGGAATTCGGTACGGTTTATCGTTATTAGATTCCGAGATGTCGAGCCGGATGATGGTTCCGTAGGCGTTTGTCAAATCCTGACCGTTGCTCTGTGGATCGCCGAGCGAACCTCCGTCGCCGAAGGCGAGTAAGAGATATCCCTGGTTATCGAAAATGATCTTCCCGCCGTTGTGGTTACCGTATGGCTGGATGAGCTCGTAAACGATGTGCTCGCTGCTCCAATCGGCGATGTATTCATCGACGGTGAACCACGATAGCCGCGTGCGGCGGATGCCACCGCGCACCGAGTAGTACATCCAGACCCGGCCGTTCTCCTCGTATTGCGGATCCAACGCCAACGAGAGCAGTCCTTCCTCGTTTGAATCGCGACTCGTGCGCTCTCGAATGGAGAAGGTCAAGATCGGATCGCGCCGCGCGTCGAGGAACGCTCGAAAAACCTGACCGACTTGATCCGCGACGAGTGCCGATTCTCCATCGGGGAGAAAAGCGATGTCCACTGCCCGGTCCCAAACGTGCCTACCGAACGCTTCGACGAACTGAAAATCGTAGCGGTCATACGCCCGAACGGGAGTCGGTGGCAACGAAATTGTTGCTTCCGGTTGTCTCTGCGCTTCAGAAGCTGGCGTCGGGATCGGCGCGGCGTCTTCAGCATCGCCACACGCGATGAACAGCATCGCGAACGGCAAAACCAGCAGCAGAATAGTTAACTTGGCAATAAGGGGTTTAGTCCGATTTGCTACCACTGAACGTACATCGGCATAACCACGTGGGTAAAGCCGGGGTGATGCGAAAGTCGAAAGACTGCGGGGCTGGAAGGTGTTGTGATCGACAGGATCAGTTTCTCCGGCCCTGTAGGCTCGTTTGAGCTATCTGAGGCTTCCACTGGATTGGATGTCCCACCTTGGGAATTCCTGACGAGGTCGGTTAAGAATCGGACGTTGAACGCGATCTTTCCCTCTTCGCCTTCAATGTCGATGTCAAGCGTTCCCTCGCTATTGCCGAGATCCTCGGCATTGGCGGAAACGGTAAGACGGCCTTGCCCTTCATTGTTCGACGCGACCATCCGAACGATGGCACTCCCCTCCCGAGCAATGACTTGCATGGACCGCGCGACTTGTTCGACGCTCTCCAAAGGGATCGCCATCGTCGTGTCTGAATTCTGAGGCACGAGACTCTTGTAGTCCGGATACGTTCCAGCGATCAACTGAGTGATCATCTCGACTTCGTCGCCGATACGGAACATTGCCTCGCCACCGCTCTCCGAAACCATGATCTCAACCGTCGACACGGTTCCGGCCATAAGTTGCGTCAATTCGGACAGTGCGCGCGCGGGAATCAGCGCGTCGAAACTTTCCTCGGGCGCTTCCATCAACTGAGCCGATTCGATCGACAGTCGGAAACCGTCGGCCGCAGCGAATGTCGCTTTGTCTCCTTCGACCTCCATCTTGACGCCAGTCAGAACCGGCCGCGCATCGTCGCTCGCCGCGGCAAACACAACTCGCTCTAATGCGTTACGCAGAGTTCCTGAATCGACTCTGACGCGATGCTTTGGAGAAACTTCGGGAAAAGGTGGGAAATCGTCCTTGGGTGCACCACGGAGATCAGTGTCGATCGTCATCGGACCGCCACCGCGTTCGGTGGTCGTTTTGATTTTGGCGCCGTAGGGTTCGTCCGTGACTTCGAGCTCGACTCGTCCCATATCGAAACTGCTGATTGTGTCGAGCAACGTTCGGGCGGGTAAGGTAATCGACCCGGTCTGCTCGATTTGGGCGCTTACCCAGGTAGTAATCGAAAGCTCCAAGTCTGTCGCCGCGAGTTTGAGACGTGCGTCCTCGGTCTCAATCAAGATGTTTTGCGTGATGGGTAGCGTCGCCCTCGAGGGCACTGCTCGCCGCACGACGCGCAATCCACGCGTCAGGTTGTCTTGTATGCAAGTGATCTTCATTCCGATCAGCCTTGAAAACTAGTGTGTAAGCCGAATCTCGCGTCGTTGCACTGATTCTAGAATCACGTTGTGAAAACCGTGGAAACGTCACAACACGAATCCCTTTTTCTTCGCTGTAATGATATAGCGTAGCCGTTTCTGCTTTGAGTTCCGCGCAAGTTCAACTGAAACTGAACCAAGATGCCCAACTATCCATCGCGAATTTCCCAATCCGGCGCAGCGGACGAACCGACTAGTGCGGACATGGGATTCGCCACCGTCGATCTCGATCGCGAACGTCGGACCGGTTTTCCGGAGGTCGTGATGGGTCAAGGTAAGACGCCGGAACAGATCGGACTGATTACCAAACGTATCTACGACGCGGCGAAAGTGGTCCTAGTAACCCGTTCTACTAAGGCCGCCGCGGATCAAGTCAGGTCGCTCGTGCCGTCGGCGAAATTCAAAGCGTCGTGCGGTGCAATATGGGCCGATGACCGGGGCATCGATCCCATGCATGAAGGATTGACAATCGTCTCTGCGGGCACGGCCGACTTGCAAGTAGCCGACGAAGCGGAGATCACGGCCCGTTTGATGCTTTGCAGGGTCCAGCGAATCAACGATGTAGGTGTGGCAGGTATCCATCGATTGCTGACCCACGAGGAAACGCTGCAAAAATCCCGTGTGGTCGTTGTTGTCGCGGGAATGGATGGCGCGTTGCCAAGCGTGGTGGGGGGATTGGTTGCCGCACCGGTGATCGCGGTACCTACGAGCAATGGTTTCGGGACCGGGTTGGACGGTTACGCGGCGATGTTAACGATGCTCAACTCGTGCGCCGCGGGGGTGTCGGTCGTGAACATAGACGCCGGCTTTTCGGCGGGATATCAGGCCGCGTTGATCTGCCGTGCGGCTAGCGAATTGCATTCGGATTAAGCGGAACCGATTCTTCCGGTTCCAAGTCCGGGTCCTGCTGGTGCTGCCCTAGTTGTTCGCCTGGACGAATGCGACGAGATCGGCGAGTTCCTGATCAGACAGGTAGTCGAACGCCGGCATGACGTTTGTGAAGCCTTCGGCGATGAATGCGGACGGTTTCGTGATCGACTGGATCAGGTACTCTTCAGCTTCCATCTCGGTCCGTTCGCCGGCACGAGTGTATAGACCCTTCCATCCCGGTCCCACGATGACGTCATCGGCGATTGAATGACATGCCGCACAACCCAATGTTGTGTGGAGTTGCTCGCCGTTGGAGGCATTACCTTCTGGCAGCTCGACCGGTTGCGCCAACGCGGCGATGTCGGCCGCGGATCCGCCGGCCAGCACTAACTCGCGAGTGCCAGGCGGTGCCGGTGTGGGATCGAACACGACCGCTGTTGCGGTCGGTTTTGCAAGTTCCGTGCATCCGATGAGTAACACGGAAATTAGAAGCAGAAAGGTTAGGCTCGCAACCGCTAGGCGGTTCCGACCGATTTTGACGCGCTTAAACGAATAACCAGCGATACGCAATGCAGAGCTCTCCCAAGTTCTGGCTCTTCCGACTCAAACAATTCTACGACAGCGAAGCTCGCAACTTGAACGCGTTCAGGAGAGGTTCATCATGCCGAGCATGTGACCGATCTGCTCCGGGTTTTCTCGCCGGCGATCGCGGATTTTCTTGATGAGTTCCATCTCATCAGTGGTTAGCGCATCGATCTCGTGGAGGTCGATCCCCCGCGCCTTGGCTCGGTCCATTACGCCAATGGTGTCGGCGTCGACGGACGCAATCGCTTGCGGGTCGATGTTGTGCCGCTTGACTTGGCGTATCAGGGACAACCATTCGCTTCCGACTTCGCTGAGGTCCTCTACCGAAATGCCCTCTTCCCGCGCATGTCGAATGAACTCGACATCAGATTTACTCAGCGATGCCACTTCCCGGCTGGAGACTCCGGCACGCGTCAATTCGGATATTGCGTCCAACATCCCGGGTTCAAAAAGATCGATTTGCTCGTCGGTCAACCCCATTCGCGACAACCTTCTGAGGGCCAAGACCTCCATCGCGTTTAGATTTGCGAGTTCATCCACCGGAATGCCCATCTCCGCTAAGCGATTCACAATCTTTGCGGCTTCGGGATTTGATTCATCAAGGTCTTCGGTCGTCAGACCTTTCTCCAAAACCACATCGAGGAGTTGCGCTTCTTCTTGCGACAGAATTCTCACGACTTCGTCGAAGTAGTGAGCTACACGCCCATAGTTGATGCCAAGTTTGGCCATCCAATAGTTGATGGTCGCCTTCTGAACGTTGACATCCTTGGCAATGCTGCTGACAGTGATCCCAGGTTCATTGAGCTTGGTTCTCAGCACGTCACGCAACGGACCGTCGAGGATTCTCTCGGCTTTGGTAACGGCCTTTGTCTCTCTTAGATAGTTGACGGTGGTCATCATGAGCCTCCATGGCTCGGCGAATATCTTCGATCACGGGATTGGTGTCGGATTTTCTTCACTGTGTTTGAACTAGTTTAGAGCAAATGTTGAGCGTGTTTCAACACGTTGCGTGACATCGTTCAACATGTTTCAGACATTGGTTGAACGTGTTCAGATTAAGTTCGAACTGTTCTTATACTTGTTGCGACAAAGTATAACTTTTGAGCAATTCCGCTTTGTCGGGCGATCATCAAGCGTATGAATTGGTACGTTATTTCGTTTGAACTCGTTCAACTTTTACCGACTCTGCGCCAACGGCATGTTACGGCAGAAAAATCGGCGTTTGGATTTTCCTCCGGATCTCGCGCGTTGCCAAACTCGCCCTCGAAAACCCTGAGATAAGGTTTGGCACGTGGAATTCCACAAACGACGCTCTACGGCGGTGATTGAACTTGAGGCACCTAGTGTGCGGTGCTCGGAAGGTTGGAGACCCATTCATGGATCTCTCGTCAGATTCGTGAACCGACATAATTCATGGTGTTGACGAACCGCGGTATCGTGACCGCTCGTTTCTCCGTGACCTCCCCTGCCCTGTTCTTGCGTACGAGCAACGTTTCGCTAGAATTGGGGTAATTCTTCAGAAACCTGTGAGAACCATGACTACTGTTGCTACCAACCCAAGACCGCAAACCAAGACGAAGTGGTTGGACATGCGAATCAATGGGGTGACAGTCCAGGCCGCTGAAGGGTCGCGGGTGCTGGATGCGGTGAATGATGCGGGATTCGAGGTTCCGACGCTTTGTTACGACGAGCGGGTTGGTGCTCAAGGTACGTGCCGCATGTGTCTCGTCGAAGTCGAAGTTAACGGGCGAACGGAGCAAGTTGCGTCGTGCACTGCCTTTGCGGAAGACGACATGTCGGTTGCAACCCCCACCGAGGAGATCACGGACTATCGCAAGACGTTGCTTGAAATGCTCCTATCGGAAATGGCGTCGATGAACGCCAACCCCTACTCAAACAAGGTTGGACCAACAGAGTTCGATCGTGCGGTCGAGGAATATGAAGCTCGCCAAGACGCGTTCCCTCAGCTACGTGTCCGGGAAAAGGCGTCGCACGACACCAATCCCTTTATTCAACGGGACTACGATTACTGCATCGCTTGCTACCGCTGCACCAACATTTGCAACGATTGGGAGCAAGCTGGGGCCATCACGGTTGACGGTCGGGGTCAAGACTCGAGCATCTTCACTTTCTTCGACAACGAGTTGATGGATTCGCCGTGCACATTTTGCGGTCAGTGCATCAATACCTGCCCTACTGGCGCGTTGACCGACCGCAAAGTGGTTAGTCAGGACATCGTTGCGCAAAACGTCGATCACACCCAGACCGTCTGCCCTTACTGCGGTGTCGGTTGCGGCATCGAATTATTGACTCATGATGGCGAGATCATAGGCGCCGAGCCGGATTTCTCCGCACCGAGCCGCGGGTCGCTGTGTGTGAAGGGTCAGTTCGCCTCTTGGGAGTTCGTACGGAGTGAAGAGCGATTGCGACATCCCTTGATCAAGCAGTCAGACGGAACCTTCCGCCAAGCATCTTGGGACGAAGCCCTTGATCTCGTGACCAGCAAGTTCAAAGGCGCAATCGCCACCGAAGGGCCAGATTCGATTGTTTGCTGGGCTTCGGCACGCGTGGTGACTGAGGCAAACTACCTGATGCAGAAGTTCGCGCGCGTCGCGATAGGGACGAATAATATCGACAACTGTTCTCGTACTTGACACGCTCCGTCGGTCGCCGGTCTGGCGGTCATGGTAGGAAGAGGAGCGATGTCGAACTCGATCGAGGAGTTGGCGGGTTCCGACTTCTTGCTCGTTACCGGTTCAAACACTACTGAGGCCCATCCGGTCATTTCCCTGCGTATGAAACGCGCGGTCAAAAACGGCGCGAAGTTGGTGGTGGTCGATCCTCGAAAGATCGAACTTACGAGATGGGCAACGAGACACGTTCAGATACGGGTAGGCACCGACATACCATTCTTCAACGCCGTGGCCAATGTCATCATCAACGAAGGCCTCCACGACGGTGAATTCATCAAGTACCGTACGGAGGGGTTTGATGCATTTGCTCGGCATGTTCAGATGTACACGCCCGAGTATTCGGCCGAAATCTGCGGCGTCACGCCGGAAGAGATCATCGACACGGCCCGCGACTTCGCTGCGGCGGCACCGAAATCTGCGATCTGCTACACCCTCGGGATTACGGAACACTCTTGCGGTTCGCACAACGTTCAATCACTAGGCAACTTGGGATTGCTGTGCGGAACCTTGGGGGTACCGAACGGTGGTGTGAATCCCCTACGCGGTCAGAACAATGTCCAAGGCGCCGGCGACGCGGGTTGCATCCCGACCGATCTTCCCGGGTACCAAAAGGTTGAGCGCCCAGGAATCCGCGACATTTTTGAGAAGGCGTGGGGTGAACCGTTGCCGAGGCGACGAGGCATCACCAAGATCACCGCGATGGAGCAGATGATCAAAGGACGTGTCAAGGCGGTTTATGTGATGGGCGAAAACACAGTCGTGTCGGACCCGCACGCCAATCATGCAGAACACGCTCTAAAGTCGGTCGATTTCCTCGTGGTCCAAGACATATTTTTGACCGAGACCGCGCAGTTGGCAGACGTGGTTCTACCGGCCGCCGCGTTCGCAGAGTCGGACGGTACCTTCGCCAATAGTGAGCGTCGAGTGCAGCGGGTACGCCCCGCGGTCTCGCCACCAGGCGAAGCCAAAACCGACGTCGAGATACTGCTTTCGTTATTCGAGCGGATGGGAAAGCCGCAGACGATGGAGACATCGAAGGATGTCTTCAATGAGATGCGGAGTGTGACGCCGATCTATGGCGGGATTTCGCATGAAAGGTTGGACCGTGAGGGCGGTATCCAGTGGCCGTGCGGCGATGAGGATGATCCGGGCACGGAGTATCTGCACGGCGACGAGTTCTCAACCGGTTTCCCGGGCTTCTTCGCTCCAGTGGACCACATTCCGCCGGCGGAGGAACCGGACGACGAGTTTCCTTGGTTATTGACGACTGGTCGGAGGCGGTCCACGTATCACACTGGGACGCAGACAGGTAAGGCAACCGGTTTCCAACATCTGGTGCCGCACGAAATGTTGGAGATCAATCCGCTAGACGCAGCGGAGATGGGTTTGGCTGACGGTGATTTGTTAGACGTAGCTTCTCGCCGAGGCAAGGTGACCGTCTCCGCGCGCATCACCGAGCGCTCACCCCGCGGCCTCGTGTTTATGTCGTTTGCTTTCCCAGAGATTACCCGAACGAATGATGTGACATCTGATGCCTACGACTTCATCACCGAGACGCCGGAATTCAAGGCTTGCGCGGTGAAGATTTCGAAGTCAGAGTATCAAGACGAGGAGTTTAGACGGGCGCAGCGACGGATCCGGTTGGCGGGAGAGGTTAAGCAACCTACGGAGTTGATGCCTGGGTTTGACTGAGCCGGGATTTGAATGATTTTGAGGACGGGTGGTGGTGAGCGTTTTGAACTAGGGTGGATTTGTGGTCGAGGTCAGGGTAGCTACAATCGGTTTGGATCCGATATCATATAGTACTGATATGGCATTAGAGGCAATTCAGATTGGTGATAGACTGTGTTGACGGTGAATGACCTACACCCAACTGACCGTATTGACGCAGGCGTCGACTTGAGGCGAGATTTAGCAGGCCGCACCTTTGGGACGCTGTTGGCTGATCCTCCATGGCGGTTCCAAAACCGCACTGGTAAGGTCGCGCCAGAACATCGTCGACTGTCACGCTACGGCACCCTGTCATTCGACGAGATCGCGGCGTTGCCGGTGGCAGAACATATGGATGAAACCGCCCACTGCTACTTGTGGGTGCCCAACGCGCTTCTGCCGTACGGGTTGACGGTGCTTGAAGCGTGGGGATTCACCTACAAGACGAACTTAATCTGGCACAAAATACGTAAGGACGGCGGGTCAGACGGTCGCGGTGTGGGCTTCTATTTTCGAAACGTCACCGAGATGGTGCTATTCGGCGTTCGTGGCAAGAGTGCCCGCACACTGGCACCGGGCCGTAGCCAGGTGAATTTGATGGCGTCTCGCAAACGCGAGCATTCTCGCAAACCCGACGAACAGTACGACATCATCGAAGCCTGCTCGTGGGGTCCGTATTTGGAACTTTTCGGCAGGGGCAGTCGCGGAGGATGGACGGTGTGGGGCAACCAAGCCACGAACGGCTACGAACCTGACTGGCCTACCTACAGCTACAACTCTGCGACCGTGACAGCATGAACCTGAGCGACTTAATGTCAGCTGGGTTCGACATCAACGCACTGAACCATGCCGAAGCGGTGCTGGAGCGGGATTTCCCACAACCGATGGCTGAACTCTGCGACATCCTGCTGGCCATCACTATTTCGGTTGAGGAGCTAGTGCGTGGCGGAGGCGGCGAATCGCCAGTGACCCGACGGTTACGAAACGCGTTAAACGACCGCGGTTGGCCAACACGTCAAGTAACGATCCGCAGAATCGTCGATCACGAGGAACGGGCATCAACCACGCACAAAATCGATCATGTGCGCTCTACCGATTCTGGATCAGTCGCTTTGGAGATCGAATGGAACAACAAAGATCCTTTCTACGACCGGGACTTGGAGAACTTTCAACGACTTCATCGCGAGGGAGTCATCAGTGTCGGTGTGATTATCACCCGCGGATCATCTCTGCAGACTGCCCTGCACCAGATCGTGTTGGACTTCGCTCATCGGCATCACATCACGGGCTTTGACGATCTGACGACATTTGGCTATTCGCCTACAGCGCGCCAACAACGCGACGTGGAAAGGCGACTTGCGGATAACGACTTTGCTACCGCGTGGAGCCGCGCTTTCGTTACCGACAAGTTCGGTGCTTCCACCACGCACTGGGACAAACTCCAAGAACGCGTACGCCGGGGTGTCGGCAACCCTTGTCCCTTGCTTCTTATAGGCATACCTGCCCAATCGGTGCATGAGACCCTATGAGCAACACGCTAGAACATTGCACTCCACCGAAAATTCATCAGTGTTAAGCGAGAAATTGGGCTTGGTTGAATCAGCGAAAACTATGAAGAATTGATCAAGGCAGAATAACCTGATGCGAATCGTTGAAACGTACTCCCATCTCGGAGGTGAAGAGTTTTTGCTTGTACGATGCCCGGCACTGTTGCAAGAGGTGAAAGACACGATCGAGAGCGTAGACGTAACCGACTGTGCAAAATCGGTTTTGGATTCGGACGTTCAGTTGCGCCGAAAATCGGTTTCGCCGGCCGTTATCAAAGATGAGTTCACCAAACAGTTCGGAGAGTCAAGTTGGCGGAAAAGAAGTAGTAGGTTCTGGGTGGCCCGCGATGCAGAGTTAACGAGAACCGTCGCCCGAATGCCGGTGGAGATACAACCACGAGCAATAAAACTGCATGGATCTGAACCAATCTCAGCTTCCCTCGCGGTCGATTTTTTCAAGGACCGTATAGCTATTCAACTTCAGCTCGGTCATCCTTCAAAAATTGCTCACGACATCTTCGTGACTTACATGAATTTCTATGTTTCCGATCTGATGGATGTTGGGATTGAAATCATGCCGACGAAAGAATTGGCAGCTCAGATGTCGTCTGGCGTGCCTTACTACGAACGCGACCTGTTGAACATCATTCGTCAAGGTCGCGGCGTTCCGGCTGTACCGCTTGTGTTGATGGGGATAGCGCCTTAGCGGTTAACGTTTGCAGCGCGGAATATCGCGTCCTTGAGCCCGTTGAAGCTGACGGGATCGAAACTGTTTTCGTTCAGGAATCGCAGATTTATCGACGGCGACTTGGCATTCGGATTGACCTTTTCGTCTAGAACTTTAGTTGGAACAACGTAAAATTCCCATTGAGACGTATCCAAAGGATCAAGTTTGGATACGTCGCGTTCCTTGTGGAAACATAAGACGTACAGGTGGGCTGGCCGATACTGTCCGTCACGCAACCCCCTACTCTCATCAACCTTAACCTTCACTTTTGGTACCACGAACTTAGGTATCGCCATCTTGTCGGTAGGTTTGTGCCAACTTTGACGGTATCCGGTGGTCTTGACTTCGATTCTGATGCGGTCTGGTGTTTCGAGATCCCACGAATTCCAACCTTTGCGAATCTTGTCTGTCAGTCCGAGAGCTTTGGTAACCCAATACTCGCCAACAACACCTCGCATCCAGTTCTCAGCAAGACTTGGTCGGAACCAAGTCCAGAAGTCGCTCTCACTCCTCGACAACCTCTGAAACTCATCGGATCCTTGGCCGGCCGAACTGTTTTTTGATGTTTCGGACATTCGTCTGTCTCCAATCCTCGTTGAACCTGTCCCATTCCCTAATGTGAGGGATAAGTCGGTTAAACCGGCGTCTGCCTCGGGTGCATTCTTGACGCCCAGAATGCAGGGTCGCCGGCGACTGGATGAGTGACATGTTCGACGATGGAGCGGGGGTGGTGGTTGAGTGCGTAGTTGCCTAGGTTGTCTAGAACCCAACTCGTTGCGGCTCGGGGTCGGCGCGATGCGGATGCACTGCCTAGATCGGACGGCATTTCGCGGTAGTCTATCTTCCGATCTTGAGATTCGTTTAGCATCTTGATCGCCTCAAGGTCGACGACTTTTGCGCCTGACATGTTTATCACGGTGGCGTCGTTTTCGATAAGACCTAATTCACGGCGGGACAGCAATGGGTCCGAAGTGGGGCCGTGATGAACGGCGAGAAACATGACGTCGCTTTGAGACAGGAGCAGATCGAGCGACGAGCGACGTGCTCCTACGCTCTGGAACGACATTTGTTCAGGTGTCCGAATATCGTTCACCCAGATTTTCGCCCCCAACTCGTTCAACCGTTTCCCGAGTTCGAATCCTAAGGATCCGAAACCGATGATTCCGGCAACACTCGGTTCATTTTGCCGGGTTCGGGATGATCGGCGTGCGATTTCGTGCCACTGGTCAATCGCCCAGTCGGCTGGATCGTCAACCAGCAGCGAAGAAGTGTTGGCCACGGTGAGACCGTCGCCGGTCATATTTGGTTCGCCCGATCCGCAATCGATGAGTTGCAGAAATCGAACCGCTTCGGGCAGTCGACCAATTTCGTTTAGCTGAGTTTCGCTATCGGTGACAACGACCTCGGCGTCATCGATTTTGTCCGTCACGTCGTACTTGCCTAGATCGAGATTGCTGGCGGCCCGCAGAGCGTTTTCGAGGGCAGAGCGAATTGCCGGACGGTGCGGTAAAGCGATGTGGATATTGTGTCGGTCTTGCATCCGTAGTTCTAAACTATCCCTTCAGGAGTCCTCTATGTCAACTGCACCATTTTCGCACATGGATTTACGTTGTCCCCTGTTCATACCAGGTAATCGACGGGATATGTTGGCTAAGGCCGGACGGTATTCGGCGTCGGCATACATCCCAGACATAGAGGACTCGGTGCCGTTGGCTAACAAGGCAGAGGCGCGTGCGATCACCGCTGAAGCTCTGCCCTGCCTGAACGAGCTGGGGAAAGCTGTGGTGCCGCGGGTCAACTCGTTGCTGACTGGGTTGACAATGGATGATCTCGAAGCGGTGGTCGGGCCGCATATTGTTGCGATCAGCATTGGAAAGGTCAAGAATTCGGATGATATTGCGGTAGTCGATGGGATGTTGTCGGAGTTGGAGGGGGACCGAGGGATTGATGTCGGGTCAATTGGTATTCTGCCATGGTTGGAGACAGCGAGCGGGATAGTGAATGCGTACGCGATTTCCTGCGCTTCGGATCGGGTCAGGTGGGTTGCGTTCGGTGCTGAGGATTTCAGCGCGGATATGGGGATCAGTCGAGCGGTCGATATAGCGGAGTCGGATACGGGAAGTGTGACGGAGTATGGCGAGGCATCGTTGCTGTACGCGCGGTCGGCGGTGGCGGTGGCGGCACGAGCCGCGGAAGTTCAAGCGTTGGACACTCCGTATGTGAAGTTTCGCGATCCCGACGGGCTCAGAAGCGAGGCGGGTTTGGCTCGACGGCTGGGTTATGGGGGTAAGTTCGCGATCCACCCCGACCAGATAGGAATGATTAACGAGATCTTTTCTCCTACCGATGCAGAGATAGAGCGGGCGCGACGAGTCATCGCAGCCGCGCGTGCCGCGGAACTCGAGGGACGTGGCAGTGTTTCGCTGGATGGAGAGATGGTGGATGCGCCGGTGGTAGCCAGGGCACGTAACGTGTTGGCGCGGGCGGGTTTTAACTAAGATGGGAAGGATTTTTGAGGATTAGAAGGATGAGTTGGGGCTCCCCTTTTTACCGCCCTTTTGGGTTCCCGCCTGCGCGGGAATGACGGGGCGGGCTACAATTTCTAGTAGATGGGAGGGTTGATCTGAGCAGGTTTCACAACTCGACTAACAATGGTGGCAATATGCCATCGTTCAAAATCGCTGCCGCGGTGTTTGTGGTAGTGGCGACGATCGTATCTGGGATGTGGGCGATCGCATATCAGAGAGAAAGCGCGGTGCATCCGGCGTGCACAGAATCGGTGATTGAAGTGGATATGAGCGAGTTCGAAGCGGGAACTGATGTGACGTTGACAACACCGGCTGGCGGTATGTGTGTGGGCGATGTGATCTACGAGGCCGAGACGCTTTGCAGCGACGGTATCACGATTTTTGGCAGCACTAGTTTCGACGTCGGGGACGAGGATGTGCAGTTCAGAATCGCCGATTGCCAATTGAGTGTCGAGAAGATCGAACGTCGTTGAAGTCAGCGAGATTATGCGAATATCGTCAGTTGCCTCAGATGCGGCGGTAGCGTGATGAACTATGCGGCAAATCTAATACACGGCGGTCTACTCAGATGGGTGACGATAGTTCTTGGCGTTCTATTTGCCGTGGTCTTGAGCGGTGCGGCAATTGTGGAGTACGCCAGCGACGTCGTCTCCTTCCGAGATCCGCTAAGGGAGTTGGTGCGAGACTTGCTCTGGGTATGCTCCGGGGCTTGGTTCTTGGCGAACGCGTTGCGGTTTTTGGACACGATGAGGCACGGTGTTTGGCGTTATTTGTTGCTGATCTCTTTCGGTGGGTTGTTGATCTGGTTCGGCTACTTAACTGTGGATACTTATCTGGGGTACGGTGTCGACGATGTCTCGGAAATAGCAAGCATATCGGCGGCGGTATTTACCATCGCAATCGGTTTGTTGGCACTTTTAAGCTTGTTGAGACGAGGTTCCGAGCGAGCGGATGCCGCCTCTAATGAGGACGAAGCGGAGAGCGTTTCCGAACGATCAAGAGTTGATGTGGTGCGGAGCCGCATCTGGATGCTTTTTACTCATCCGTTTCGCAGCATCAAGCGAGATCCGATCCGGTGGAGCGCGATTGCTGGAGCCGCTATTTGGCCAACGATTTCTGTGTGGAGCATTTACGCGTTGCTGCCACAAGGGATAGCAATGGCATGTTTAGTCCGATACGCTGACACCTACAAGGGCTCTCCGTCTGTTCGAATCGTTGCTTTGGTGGTGGCAACGTTAGTGCTGTGGTTAAACTTCGCAGTAACGATTCCGTTTACTCCCTTGGCAGTTGCATGGGTAGGTCCAGCATTGACACTTTGGACATTCTCAGCAGTGTTAGCGATGTTCAGGCCTCGGAACATGCGCGATGGGCTACTATCTCATCAAGGGCGTTTGGACGATTTGGATGAAGAAGATGCCGATGTTGAGACCGTCTTAGCTGATCAGGCAATCGAAAAGGTGTGAGAGATGACACTTAACGACGAGAATGGCTTCGGCCGATTTTTCGAGGATTTCGAGGTCGGAGACGTTTATCGGAACTGGCCGGGTCGGACGATTTCAGAGGCGGATGACACGTGGTTTTCGCTCCTGACGCAGAACCAGAATCCAATTCACATCGATGCGAACTATGCGAAGAATCATACGGAGCATCAGAAGTGTCTGGTCAATGGGATTTTAGTGTTCGCTATCGTGATCGGCCAATGTGTGCCGAGCGTTTCGGGAAGGGCCATCGCCGCACTCGAATACGAGAAGATCACGCACGAGGGTCCGACGTTCCACGGCGACACGATCTACTCTGAGGCGCATGTTCTCGACAAATGGGAGACGTCGAAAGGTGATCGCGGCGTCGTTCAGTTGGACTGTTTCGGCTATAACCAGCGGAATGAGCGGGTGCTGTCGGTGCGACGCACGGTGTTGATACCGAAGCGGAACCATCCGACGATGGGTGAGCATGCGGAGTTTTATCCGACCGTCAGTTAGATGCCCGCAACGGAAAATTGACATTCTGCACCAATCACGAATAAGATTAAGTCGAATACCTTGTTTTGGTGCGCCGATCCCAATGTGGCGCTCAAAACGGTCGGTGAATCAGCGAGCTTAGGATCACAACGCTGCTGCTGTCACTCCCGGCACGGGTCCAACCACAACGGTTCCCATGCGCAGGTGAGATAGACATCAGCGCAATTTCGAGGAACGACAACCCGTGCCAAACGTAAACGGTCTCCGCTGCAAAGAATGCGGCACCGACTACCCTATCGAGCCGCTCTACGTCTGCGACTTCTGCTTTGGGCCACTTGAGGTCACCTACGATTACGACGCCGTCAGTCGTTCGATAAGCCGTGAGTCAATCGAGCGCGGTCCCGCTACTCTCTGGCGCTACGCAGACCTTTTGCCGGCGAGCGCGTCTAACGCGGTCGACATCGGAGCTGGACTGACTCCGCTGTTGAAGGCGGACAATCTTGGCGAAGTTCTGGGTCTGGACAATCTTTGGATAAAGAACGACACCGCAAATCCGACGCATTCGTTCAAAGATCGAGTCGTGTCGGTCGCCGCCACGAAGACGCTCGAGTTCGGTTTCGACACACTGGCCTGCCCTTCAACTGGCAATCTAGCCGGCGCCACCGCCGCGCATGGACGTAAGGCAAAGCTCAACACGATGGTGTTCGTTCCGCATGATCTCGAACGTGCGAAGATCAACATGGCCGCGATCTTCGGATCGGTGATCCTCGTGCGTGGCAATTATGACGATGTGAATCGACTTTGCAGCGAGCTTGCCGACGAGCGCCGGTGGGCATTTGTGAACGTCAACATGCGCCCGTACTACTCCGAAGGCAGCAAGTCATTGGGCTTCGAGCTGGCGGAGCAACTCGGCTGGCGCGCACCTCGGCACATTGTCGTGCCGGTCGCTTCTGGATCATTGTTGACGAAGGTTTGGAAGGGATTACGCGAATTCACAGACCTCGATTTGATCGACGACTCCCCGACTTCGATGCACGTCGCCCAAGCGGAGGGGTGCTCCCCTGTTGCCCGTGCCGTGCAGGAAGGCGACAGCCATCCGCGACCGGTCGTGCCCAACACCATCGCCAAGTCGCTGGCTATCGGAAGCCCGGCCGACGGGTACTACTCGGCGAAGATAGCGACCGAATCTGGCGGCAAAGGCTGTATCGTTCCTGAAGAGGACGTCGCGGCCGGAATTCGTCTCTTGGCGGAGACCGAGGGCATCTTTGCCGAAACAGCCGGTGGTGTCGTAATTTCTGCACTCAAACAATTGGCTGAGAGCGGGGCGATCAATCGGGACGAAGAGACGGTGGCGTTGATCACGGGTAGTGGATTGAAGACTATGGACGCGGTGGCGGATTCGATACGCGTGACGACAATCGATGCCGATGTAAGGTCGTTCGACGAGATGATGTTGGGTGCGGTGGCTTGAGGCTCTGAAGCGCAATTTCAAATATAACGTTGAAAGAGTAGGCTGTGCCGAAGGTTAGAGAGGCTATTCGCATTGTCGAACGTGATGGGTGGCGATTGGCGCGGACTCGTGGAAGTCATTGAGTGTTCAAGCATCCGATCAAGCCAGGCATCGTGGTCGTCGCGGGTAATCCGGGCGTAGATGTGCCGCAGGGAACGTGGAACGCTATATTGAAACAAGCTGGACTATCGAGGAGGAGTTGATTATGAAGTACGCCGTCGTCATCGAAAAGGGGCCAACCAGCTACGGGGCGCATGTCCCAGACCTTCCCGGGTGCTTTGCCGCCGCAGAGACCAGGGAAGAGGTGTGCACACTCATCAGAGATGCCATCGATCTCTACATCGAGGCGCTTGAGGAAGACGGGCTCCCGGTACCGGAAGCCAACTCTTATGAACTGTTGGAATTAAAGGACTAGGCTTTCTCCGACTACTCCACCAATGACCATGATCCAGGTGTTGGAGGTGCGTAACCTATTGAACCAGTAGTGTAGGATCCGTGAAGCATTCGGAATAGTCGGCCTGATGGGCGTCGTTTTTGGAGAGCGTTGACCGTCTCCAATCCATCTTGGCCGATTTCGTAGTCACCAGATTCCACGTCAATGGCGAGGTACATGCCTAGCTAGTCGTCGGTCAGTTCGTGCTTGATGACGCTTTCGTAGAGTTTTTTGGCGCGTTCGAAGGTTTCGTCTTTTGGGTTGCGCGTTACTACCATCTGATCTTCTCCATGTTTATGAGAAGCATGTATCAACGATTCTACCAACTCGGCGGCGAAGTGGCATCAGGTGGGTTTCAGCCTAGGAGTATTGCGGCTGATTTGTTACACTTTGAAGTGTTGACTTTATGGAGTTACACGTAAGAGTTCAGACATGAAAGAATTGAGTGCAATATCAGACATTGCTGATGTCTTCCAAGGCATCGCTCGTGCCGGGCGTGGCGCTGGTTCTCGACAAGGCGACTGGCAACTCAAGATCGTGGAGAGCAACGACGTGCGTGACGACAAGATAGATATGGACGGTCTTGGAGAAATCGAGGTCGCCCAAAATCAACGCACCGAACGGCATCTGATCCGACCGTACGACGTTCTTGTGACTGCCCGCGCCGGGAATGCGAACATTGGATTAGTGCCGTCAGAGATTTCGCGCACCGTCGCATCGGTTACGATGCTCGTGGTGCGGCCGATAGATCCTGCGTCTGGTATGGGTCATTGGCTATGGTATTACCTGACATCCGATTTTGGACGTACTCAAATCGCACGACGAATATCGTCGAGTGCAACACTTAAGTCGTTAAGCGCCAAGAGCATGGCAGAAATCGAGGTACCCGTACCAACGATGCGCGAACTGAACCGGATCGCCCGACTCGTAGAAGCATCCGAAGCTACTTATCATTCGGCGGTTGAAGCCGCGAACATACGCCGCGTTATCTACCGCAACGCAGTCGTCAACGCTTTCGAATTGAAGGCAAATAAGATCGCCAGATAGGAGACCATAATGCCATTCACAAGCAAGGAACTCGAAGCGAAACTCTGGCAGGCAGCGGACATTCTGCGCGGTCAGATCGACTCGTCAGATTACAAGAACTACATCTTTTCGTTGTTGTTTCTGAAGCGTTTGTCAGACCGCTTTGACGAGGAGGTTGAGAGGGCTGTTGCGGATGGAGTTCCTAGTGAGGTCGCCCTAAGCGATGCCGATGAGCACGAGTTCTTCGTACCTGAATCTGCGAGATGGCGGGCATTTTCCCAGTCGTCGATGAACACTGGTCAGGTGCTTAACAATGCCAGCCGGGTTATCGCGGATGCCAACGCCCCGCGCCTCGATGGTGTCCTTACCGGAACCGACTGGAACGATGAGTCGAAGCTGGGGAGTCCAGCGAATCGGGAGCGGATAATCCGCAACTTGCTCAACCACTTCGGCGAACTTAACTTACGAGACGACAATCTTCGCGATGCCGAGGGTGGCATCGATAATGTGCTTGGCGATGCGTACGAGTATTTGATAGACAAGTTCGCGGATGATGCCGGCAAGAAGGGTGGTGAGTTCTACACTCCCCGTCCAGTGGTGCGTCTGATCGTCGAACTGTTAAAGCCGCACGAGGGTATGCGGATCTGCGACCCTACAGCCGGGTCCGCGGGGATGTTGATCTTCTCGGCACAATATGTAAAGCAACACGGCGGTGACGAACGCAACTTGGTTTTGCACGGTCAGGAGCGCAATCTCGGGACGCTTGCGGCTGGCAAACTGAACCTTCTGCTACACAACTTGCGTTCAGCACGCATCGAACCTGGGGATATATTCACCGAGCCGGGATTGGTTGACAACTCCGGACGCTTGTTGACCTACGACCGCGTGATCGCGAATCCGCCGTTCAGTTTGAAGAATTGGGGATACGAGTTTGCCCCGAACGACCCGCATCATCGCTTCGACCGCTACGACGCGGTCCCACCTAGGACTAGGGGTGATCTGGCATTTCTGCTTCACATGCTTGCGGTTACGAACTCTGAAGGCATGGTCGGTGTGGTGATGCCGCACGGCATCCTGTTTCGCGGCGGGGCTGAGGGAAAGATACGTCGCGGACTCGTTGAGGCCGACCTTTTCGAGGCGATCATTGGATTAGCTCCTAACCTGTTCTCCGGTGCCAGCATCCCGGTGGCGATCTGCGTGCTGAACAAGAACAAGCCCGTGGAACGTCGTGGCAAGGTGCTGTTCATTGACGCCGCGCAGGACGGATACTTCACGCCGGGCAAGGCGCGCAACTACATCGATACCGAGCACATAAACAAGATCGCCGATGTTTTTCACGGATTTGAGGGTGTGGATCGGCTCGCGCATGTGGCAGATTTGGATGAGATCTCCGAAAACGACTTCAATCTGAACATCAGCCGTTATGTCGATACTACTGAGCCGATTGAGGTTATGAGCGTCGCGGACGCGCTGGCGCAACTGCGCGCGGCCGAAAAACGGCGCGATGAAGCGGCATCAAAGATGGATGCGTTGCTAGCGGAGATGGGGTATGCGCGGTAGGATGTCAGTAGACGATGCCAGTTTTATTGAGAGATGGCCCTTACAGGTTCTACGTCGTGTCGTGGGACCGGAACGAACCGCCTCATGTCCACGTTCAGAGGGACAACAGTTCTGCTAAGTTCTGGCTCAATCCCGTGGAACTGGCGAGCAGCCGCAATTTCAACCAATCCGAGATACGTCGTATCTATCGGATCGTTGAGCGGAACCAAGACACACTACTCGAGGCTTGGAATGAGTACTTCAATAGTTGAACTAGAAACTCCAAAGGCAACAACAATCAAGACGACCGACGACCGACTGACGGTAGAGATTGCCGACGGACGAATGGTATCAGTCCCACTGGCTTGGTACCCCCGTCTGGTACACGCGACGCATGAAGAGCGTGCCAACTGGGAATTGCATGTTGACGGTGAACACATCCACTGGCCTGACTTGGACGAAGACATTAGCGTGGAAGCCTTGTTGGCAGGTAAGCCGTCGGGAGAGAGCGAAAGATCGTTCAAACGATGGTTAAAGGCGAAGCAGGCCGGGCGTAGCGTGGCATATCACGACCTTATGGCCGCCAAGAAGGCTGAGGAACATGCCAGTTGATCCCGGGCAAGGCATAGTGCCCGACGGGTGGAAGGCGGTTCGGCTCGAAGATGTCGCCGAAGTAAATCCTCGTCGACCAAAGCTCGAGATCAGTGACGAAACCTCAGTCACCTTTCTGCCGATGGCGGCGATTGCGGAAAACTGCCGCGGCGTTCTGAAACCCCAAATCTGTCCATATAGCGAGGTTTCAAATGGTTATACGTATTTCGAAAACTGCGACACATTAATCGCTAAGATCACCCCGTGCTTGGAAAACGGTAAACATTTTCTGGCTTCTGGTCTTGAACTCGGATTCGGTTTTGGCACTACGGAATTTCATGTCGTTCGAGCGACCAAAGGAATCACTCCGCGTTTTCTATTTAGAGTCTTGATCCAGCCTCGAAATTTGGAGCGATATGCTAAGAACTTCACCGGGACAGCGGGACAACAACGCGTACAACCCGATGCACTAAAGTCGACCCAGTTCTTGCTTCCTCCAATCCGTGAACAACGCGCCATCGCAGAGATTCTAGACAGCATCGACGAGTCGATTGAGCGCACCGAGGCGGTTATCGCTGCTACTGAGAAGGTGCGCGACTCTCTGCTCAATGAGTTGCTGACTTGTGGGATGCCGGGTTGGCATACGGAGTGGCGGGATGTGCCGGGGATCGGGACCATTCCGGCGTCGTGGGAGGTGGTTAGGTTGGGAGAGGTGGCGGAGGTGATTATGGGACAATCACCGCCTGGGGCTAATGTCCTTGGGTTGGAGGGTGTTCGACCAGATGCCCCTGGGTTACCGTTTATCCAGGGCAACGCGGAGTTTGGCGAGCGAGTGCCTGCCCCCGTCAAGTGGTGCGTCAAACCCTTAAAAGTCGCATTGCCGGGTGATACTTTGGTTAGTGTTCGGGCGCCCGTCGGCGATACAAATCGAGTTGAATCGCCGTTGGCGATAGGTCGCGGTCTGTCTGCAATCCGCTTCAGAGATCTTGATCCGATTTACGGATGGCACTTGATTAGCAACGTAAGCAATGTATTCGAACGCGTGGCACAGGGGAGCACCTTTACAGCGATAGGTGGACAGCAATTGAGAGAACTGCCTATCCCATCCCCATCCTGTCGTGAGCAACGCACCATAGCCAGTCTGATGGACGGGGTTGACGATGCCATTGTCAATCAAAGATCAGAACTTGAATTGCTACAATTGTTTAAGGCATCAACCGCCGATGCGCTACTTACAGGGCAAGTACGAGTAGGAAAGGAGCATGATCCAAGCAATGGCACATCCGAATGACATCATTCGTGAACAAATCTTGCAGTATTTCTATGACAGAAATGCTAATGCCACGAGTCAAAAAGGGAAAAAGGGTTCCGAAGTGAAGATTTCGGACATCAAACGCGAGCTCAAGAACCGTCATGGATTGACGCAGCAACAGGTGATTTCAAACCTGAACTATCTTATCGACAGTGGATGGGTAGCGAAAAAAGTTGACAACAGAAGCTTCAGAACCAGAGCCGGGACTGAAATTCCTAGCCAACGCGAGTGGTATTCGATCACATCGGTCGGAATCGATAGGATTGAAGAACAATCATCTGAGTTCGTCAAGCCAAGTCCATACGCAAACATCAACATCTCAGCATCGAATAGCGTAGTTCAACTCGGCGATGGCAACGTAGTGAACAAATCATACGTAGGGTTGTTCGACGACCTCAACGCCCTATCAGACGAGATTACCAGTTCAGACTTGGATGATGAAGATAAGGTATCTTCCATCGCCGACATTGAAACGATCAAGAATCAGCTGGCTAAGCCCGAACCTGACAAGAGCATCATAGGGATGGCGCTCGATTCGCTCAAAAATGGTGCGACTGGCAAGGTAATCAGTGGGATACCTAAGATCGTGGACAGTCTCGAACCGCTATTCCAAACGGTTACTTAATGATGTACCGGAATCTTCCGTGCTGATTTGTCAAAACATCGCTTGCCATGACACTCTCCCCCGCCAAAATGAACGAATACGAACAGGCTGAGTATCCAGCGCGCAGTCTGTTGGAGCAGCTCGGTTGGACATATGTTCCGCGGGCGGATTTAACTCAAGAACGGGGTAACGAACGGGAGGTTCTACTGAAGGGACGCCTCGTTAATGCGTTGCAGCGGATCAACGAGTGGATGACTTCTAGTCAAGCGCGTCGGGTGATCCACGATCTGGAGAGCATCGACGAATCGGGGATGGCGCGCAATCAACGGGTTCACGAGTATCTGACTTACGGGATGCCGCTCACGGTCAACGGCGGCGGTGCGCCTCGCACGAGGATTGTGCATTTTTTCGATTTCGAGCATCCGGAAGGCGGTAAGAACGAGTTTGTGGTGACGACTCAGTTCCGTGTACGGCGCGGCGATGAACGTGGCGGTCTCGAGAACGATGAGCGGATGGTGATACCGGACTTGGTGTTGTTCGTCAACGGCATTCCGCTGGTAGTGATGGAGGCAAAGTCGCCGTCGTTGATGGGGGTTTGGAAATCGCAAGCGGTGGATCAGCTACGACGGTATCAAGAGGCGGATCCAAAGTGGCACGGTGCTGGTGCGCCAGCGTTGTTTCACTACAACCTGCTCTGTGTCGCGCACTGCGGCGCCGCGGCGGCTTACGCCACGTACGGTGCGCCTGAGAACGCTTATGTCGAGTGGAAGTCGGTGCTGCCCTATTCCGATGACGAGGTGCGTCAACAGTTCGGTTTGGAGCCGCAGGGGCAATCGCAGCTGATCATCGGACTGCTGTCGCCTGCTACATTGTTGGACGTCTTGCGCGACTACGTGGTGTATGAACCCGAACGCGGCCGCGTTGTAAAGAAGGTTCCTCGGTACCAGCAGTACCGCGCGGTACGCGCGGCGTTACAGAGGATGTTAGAAGGCGAAAGGCCTGCGGAGCGCGGAGGTGTGGTTTGGCATACGCAGGGTTCGGGCAAGTCGTTGACCATGCTTTGGCTGGCCACGAAGCTCAGGCGTGACCCGCGCCTCGAATCTCCTGCCATCGTTGTCGTTACCGATCGTACCCAGTTGGATCGTCAGATTTCCGCGACTTTTGAGCGATGCGGCTTTCCAGCGCCGGAACGCGCAGCGACAACCGCCGAACTTCGCCAGCTCTTGTCCTCGGAATCGTCCCGGACGGTGATGACAACGATTCAGAAGTTTGAAGATGCTTTGGGGGCACCGGATGGAAGGTTGGAGTTACTGAATCCCTCGCAAAACGTCGTCTTGATGGTTGATGAGGCGCATCGAACTCAGTACGGGCTTCTCGGCGCCAAGATGTCGGACGCGTTGCCCAATGCGACGATGGTAGGCTTCACTGGCACGCCCATCGACCTTGGTTTCAAACGAAGCACGATGCTGCGTTTCGGTCCCATAATCGATTCGTACACGATTCCCGAATCTGTAGCTGACGGTGCGACGGTGCCGATTTACTACGAGGCGCGGCTTGCCGAGTTGGCGATTGAAGGTCCGAACACTTTGGACAAATTGTTCGATGCGATTTTCGGAGACATGACGGAGGATGAGCGGGAGTTGATTCGACGACGTTACGCGAACAAAGAGACGGTTGCGGAGGCTGAGGAGCGTATCCAGATGATCGCGTTGGACATCCACGATCACTTCAGGGGGAAGATACGCCCTAACGGTTTCAAGGCGCAGGTAGTAGCACCGAGTCGTGCTGCGGCGCTGAAATACGCGCAGCATCTACGCGATTTCGGTTTGTCAGCGTTCCCGATCATTACCACCAGTCCGCAAGACGGATCCGAGTTCAATCCGGCACGTGAGCTAAATCAGCAGCAAATCATCAACGAATTCGTCGATCCTTTCGGTGAGCCCGAGGTACTAGTCGTCGTAGACATGCTGCTGACCGGTTTCGACGCTCCTATAGAGCAAGTGTTGTATCTTGACCGTAGATTACGTCAACACGGGCTGTTACAGGCCATAGCACGCGTGAACCGGCGCTGCTCCATTAAGAAGGATGGTGTAGACACCGAAAAGAGCTACGGCTTAATCGTCGATTACCACGGCATATCACGGGAATTAGAGGTAGCGTTATCGGAGTTTCAGACTAGGGATGTCCAAGACGTGATGCGCGAAGTCGAGCACGATCCTACGCAGACGCTCGAAACGGCCGCGGCCAATGCGGAGTCGCATTTCGGCGATCATGACGTTAAGGACACTTGGCAGTGTGTCTCGGTATTTGCTGGCGATGGTTCAGCGGATAACGATTTCGATGCTGAACGCTTCGAACGGTTCAACGCTGATTATCGCGAGTTTTCACGCTTGATAGACCGCCATCTGCCGGACAGGCGCGTACTTCCTTTCGTAGACCGATTGGCACGACTAACCGAAATCCGGGTGTACGTTCGCGCTCAGTACCTACGTGAGGATGCGGGGCTGAATTGGACCGACATCGGAGCGAAGGTGAAGCAACTGGTAGATCAGCGTATCAGCGCAGAAATCAGACCGCTGATGCGTCCGGTATCGATACTTGACAGTGATTTTGAAGCGAAAATTGCGGACATTCCGCATGATGAGGCACAAGCGAGGACGATGCAGGAGGCGTTGAAGGCGGAGATTCAGCATCGGATACCGGAAAATCCAGCTTTTTACGAGAAGTTATCAGCTCAACTTGCTCGCATCATCGAAGAGTTGCGCGCCCAAATTATCAACTCGGCCGAGGCTTGCAAGCAAATGCTGGAACTCAGACGTCAAATCCAACAGGAAGCCGACTTTGCCGCCGAACATGGTCTGTCGCCGGTATCCCTCGCCATCTACGAACTGTTGGACAACAACTCTGAGGAATCGGAATCTCAGGCCAACATCGGCGATGCCGCAGAAATGTTCGATCGCGAACTCGACGAGGAAAAGAAGAGCGTTTCGATGAGAGTCGAGGAAATCATAGGCGACCACCTGAACGTGGTTGATTGGCGGGACAACCATGAAGTCCAGCGGATCATTCGACGCGACATCAAACGCGAACTGCGGCAGGGTGGAGAATACTCCGAAACCGAGCTAGACGAACTCGCTAACAGAATTATCGGCATCGCGATAAGTCGAGATGATCGAATCTGAGATTGTTCTACAAGAATCCGACCGTCGTGTCGTCAAGTCTGTTTACAACGAAAGCGCGCCAAATGCTATGGTAGATTTATCATCAGTTTGAATGGATGCCCGAGGCATGAGTCGCTTAGGTCGACTCTGGTTCTAGGCGTGGCATACAAGCATCTTCAAGGAGTTAAGTCACCAACATGATCCCAGTGCTTATTGCGATTGTCGTCGCTTTCTTCGTGGCGGGTTTGATTTGGCTCTTGGTCGAGTGGATGACGCCAAAAGACGCGAAATAAGTTCGGCACGTTGAGCCGGTAGATTGATTTGGTGTCAATGGTCTGAACCCGTTTCAACGAACGGGCAATTCGGGGTGTGCTCGGGTTCCGCGCTATGCAAGCGGGTCGATGTTTACCGGGCCATCGGGAACGACACGGACGTGTAGGTCGTGATCGCGCAGCATTGCCATGCCGATGAGAGGGTCGGCTTCTGCACAATGGACACGCACTGGTCTTAGTTGACCGTGCCAATCAGCCAGTGCGGAATATGCTTCAAAAATAACCGTTTCGCCGTTCGCCATTGTCATTTCTTCTTCGGCAACGAGAGTTAAGTTGAGTGCTCGTATGGCGTCAATTGGGAGCGTCATGTGTCCAGTGAAGCCGGTATCTATAACCGCTTGGACGCGCGCCCTAGCGTTAGATCGCCCGTAAACCGCGATTTCAGCGACTGGTTTTAGGATTGCCCCGTGGGCGACTACTCTACCAGTGACCATGATCCGGGTGTTGGTGGTGCATAGCTGAATGAACCTGTCGTATACGATCCGTGAAGCATTCCAAATAGCAGGCCCGATGGACGTCGTTTTCGCAAGGTATGGGCCGTCTTCAGTCCGTCTTGTCCGACCTCGTAATCGCCCGATTCGACGTCGATGGCTAGGTACATACCCAACTGATCGTCGGTCAGCTGGTGCTTGATGACGTTTTCGTAAAGCTCTTTGGCTCTTGCGGATGTGTCGTCTTTTGTATTGTTTTTCTTGACCATCACGGTGTTTTCCTCTTAGTAAATATATTACCACATGAATACTATGTTATGGGATCAAGCGCGTGTGCGGGGCTAAAGAGTTCATGCCCAGCGAATCATGATGTTCATGGTGTCGTTTTTTGCGGGGGTTGCAACATGTGCCTAGTTGGTTGTTCTCCCTACCAATCGTCCCGATTCGGACGCCGCAGGAATCGTCTAGAATCATCATTCAGCATAATGTAGTGACCTTGAACGCCGCGCTTGGCGCTGGCTGTTGATGGAGTGATAGACAAATGGCAGTTTCAGTTAAGATCCCAACGCCGTTGCGACGGCTGACCAACCAAGAGTCGACGGTTAGCGCCGCGGGCGGTGACGTGGCGGCGATGATCGAGTCGCTCGAAGGTTCGTTTCCCGGCATCAAGGCCCGCCTTTGCGACAACGATGGAGAGCTGCGTCACTTCGTCAACATCTACATCAACGGTGAAGATATCCGATACATCGATGGAACCTCCACCGAGCTAAGCGACGGAGATGAGGTTAGCATCGTCCCGGCGGTTGCCGGCGGTTAGTCGCCGACGAGGACGTCGTGAAGCGCGGCGCGCACTACCCTATCCGGGATTTCTCGGCTCGTTGTAGAGCGTCCTGGACCGCGTAGCAACACCCAACGGATCTTTCCACCGCGCGATTTCTTGTCGGAAGCGGTCGCTTCGATCAAGGTATCGGCGTCCACACCGCGCAAAGATACCGGTAGCTCGAAGCGTTCCAGCAGAGCGCGTTGGCGATCAACCAATTCCTCAGATATCAGTCCCGCTCGCCGCGAGATACCTGCGGCAACCATCATCCCGATGCTGACGGCTTCTCCATGCAAGTAGGTGCCGTATTCGGTAACTGCTTCGATTGCGTGTCCAATCGTGTGACCATAGTTGAGCAACACCCTATCGTTGCCGGTCTCGAATTCGTCAGCGGAGACGATCTTGGCTTTGATCTCGACCGAACGTCGGATGACCAGTTCAACCAGTTCGCCCGATAGTGCCGCTAGATCCTCGGCGTGGGCTTCGAATGTGTCCAACAGATCGTCGTCTAGGATGAGCGCTTGCTTTATGGCCTCGGCCCAACCAGCTGCAAGTTCGCGGCGTGGAAGAGTGTCGAGGAAGTCGATGTCGTGCACCACCAAACGCGGTTGTTTGAATGCGCCGACAAGGTTCTTGCCGATCGGGAGATTGACCGCGGTCTTCCCGCCGATCGAGGCGTCGACCATTGCGGCCAGCGATGTCGGAACTTGGACAACGGGAACGCCGCGAAGCCAAGTAGCGGCAACGAAACCGACTAGGTCAGTAGTTACGCCGCCACCCATGCCGACCAAGCAGTCGGTGCGTTCGGCGCGTTGTTCGGCCAACCATTCGTAAACTTTGGTCGCCGTCTCGATGTTCTTGGCCGATTCACCGAGTTCAAGGATCAGTGCGTGGGTTTCGTAACCGGCGCGTTCCAGAGCTTCGTGTGCGCGGCGAACCAACAACGGAAACATTGAGTAGTCGGCGATTAGGAATGCACGTCCCCCAATGCCCACCTCACGCATCTCGGGTCCGATACTCTCGATCGCGCCGCGTGACACGATAACGCGGTAGTCGCCTTGCGAGGTCCGTACCGTCGCGGCCGGCTCGTTGACCGACGGTCGGTAGTTAAGCATTTTCCGCCTCGCGGTTATTTCGGAGTTCAGCAGCCAAGTCGAGCCATGCGCGTTCAATCGCGGCTGCCACCTGCGCGTGGGTCAATCCCTCCGTGTCGATGGAGATATCTGCGCATGCGTATGCCTCGCTCCTCTCCGCCAACAAGTTAGCGACGCGTTGCTCCGGCACATTGTCTCCGAGCAATGGTCTCAAGGTTCGGTTTCGATTCTGCCTCGTCGTCAACCTACGATGGATGGTTTCGGGCGAAGCGGTCAGCAAAATGATGATGCCGCTTGCGCGCATGATCTCTCGGTTGACGGTGCTTACTGGTACACCGCCACCAGTTGAAACGACTCGACTCGATTTTTCTGCAAGCTCCCGCAGAATGTCGGTTTCGATCCGCCTGAACTCGGCTTCGCCGTCTTGTTCGAATAATTCGGGAATGGATTTCTTGGTTCGGTACTCGATCAAATCGTCCATATCGACGAAAGGGAGTCGCAACAGTTCAGCCGCCTTGATCCCACTCAGAGACTTGCCAGTGCCGGAGAAACCGATCAGGAAGATATTGCCGGACGGGTCCACTCTCAAACGTTCGTCCCAACGCCGAACTCTTGATGAGAATCGATGTAAGCATCGTAGTTACGACGAGTTTCGGCGATAGAATCGCCGCCGAACTTCTCAAGAAAGGCGTCGGCGAGAACGAGTGCCATCATGGCCTCGCCGATGGGGCATGCCCGTGCGATCTGGCAAATGTCGGAGCGGTTGTATGCGGCTTCGATTACCTCGCCCGTGTTGATGTCGATGCTGGGCAAAGGACGGGTCATGGTGGCGATCGGTTTGACCGCGACGTGAACCACAACGGGGTTGCCGTTGGACATGCCGCCTTCGATTCCGCCGGCATGATTCGTCAATTGGCGGAATCGACGCCGATCATCGGGATCGGGCACGATCACATCTTGGACATCTCTGCCCCATCGTGCGGTGTTGTCGAAACCGAATCCGATCTCCACGCCCTTGACTGCATTGATGCTGGCCATCGCTTGGGCGAGCCGACCATCGAGTTTGCGGTCCCACATGACATGGCTACCAAGGCCGACGGGAACACCGAAGGCGATGATTTCCATCACTCCTCCGATAGTCGTGCGTTCCTTCTTGGCGGTGTCGATGGCTGCGCGGTAACGCGCATCGGCATCAGGGTCCCAGGCCCTGACTTCCGAAGCCTCGACCGATCCCCAATCGATTTCGGACGCATCAATAATCGGTGCCTTTTCCGCTCCGCAACTGATCACATGCGAACGGATATCGATATCGAATTGTTCGAGAATTCTTCGTGCAACGGTTGACGCCGCGACGCGGGCCGCGGTCTCCCGGGCTGAGGCGCGTTCGAGCACGTTGCGAACATCGTGGTGGAGGTATTTGAGCGCGCCCGGGAAATCAGCGTGGCCGGGGACGATCCGCGTGTGGGTCTTTTTGTCGACGTCGTCGCCGACTGCGGCGACCGACATCGCGTCGGTCCAGTTCGAGAAATCTTTGTTCTCAATCCACATCGCAATCGGTGAACCAAGCGCTTTGCCGTGCCGCACTCCGCCTCGGATTTCGGCCCGATCCTTCTCGATTTTCATGCGGCCGCCGGAACCGTAGCCTTTTTGGCGGCGGGCCATCTGCTCCTCGACGTAGTCTTCGTCTATCGGGAGTCCAGCGGGTACGCCCTCCACTATCACGGTCAATCCAGGACCATGGGATTCACCCGCGGTGAGATATCTGAAATGGGTCATCAGGAAGTGGCTCGTCTCACTGCTTCGAACATTTCGTCGACTGGAGCCGGTTTGCCTGTCGCCAACTCGAAGCCGACGGCGCCTTGTAGTAGGAGCATGGTGAAGCCGCGGAGGGATTTTGCTCCGGCTTTTTCGACCTCGTTGAGAAATGGTGTCATCGGGGGCGCGTAGACAGCGTCGTACGCGACCGCGTTTGGTGAGATGGCATCGGCCGTGACGGGAGTGGCATCGGGCGCGGGGCCGCCGTCCATGCCCATGGAAGAGGTGTTGACGAGCAGGTCTGCGGCGAGGGAGATGTCGTCCAGGCCGGAGGTGTCGAGGCCACAGGTGTTGATGACTAGCGTGTCGTCGGAGAAATCGTCAGCGAGTTCTTCGGCTCGTTCGATGGTGCGGTTGGCGATGGTCATGGACGTTACGCCAGCGGTCTTGAGGGCGTGGACGATTGCTCGAGCCGCGCCGCCAGCGCCAAAGACGAGGGCTGACTTTCCGGAGGGATCGAATTCGCCGAGTTCGGTCAGGGCGCGCAGAAATCCTGGCGAGTCGGTGTTGTGGCCGGTAAGATGTCCGTTGTCGTTGATGATCCAATTGACCGCGCCGACGGCTACCGCGGTGTCAGCGAGATCGTCGATCAGCGGTATGACGGCCTGCTTGTGCGGCAAGGTGACGCAGCTGGCGAGAAAACCTTCGGCCCTGAACGATTCGACTTTTGCAACGAGATCATCGGGATGCGTCGGCCACGCTTCAAAAAGTTCGTCGATTCTGTGGTGTTTGAGCGCGGCGTTCTGGAAGACGGGCGACAGGGTATGCCCTAACGGGTATCCAATGATGCCGAAGTTGCTAGTGGTCATGTCTTTGGTGGGCGACTTTGGAGATCTTCTTGAGTGGCGATAATTTGTTCCCGTTTTGGGCCTAGGTAAATGCTATATCGAAGGTAAGCAGGGTTGACCGCCGCAGATGACCGAGCGACTTGGCTAGCGCATTGGCACACCGATCGAGAAATCGATGCCGATCTCGCTGAATTTCGCCAACCTAGAACGGCAATGATGGAGGCGGCAATTTACACGCCGTCAAGATAGGACTGTAGGATTATCGCCGCAGCGGCGGAATCGACTCTTCCCTTGGTCCGATTACGTCGTCGTGCGGGGGAATCTATCTCGTTCAAAGCTCGTTCCGCTTCGACGGTACTCAGCCTTTCATCCCGGGTCACGACGGGGACCGCAACTGCGGCGCGAAGCTGGGCGACGAACGATATCACTTCCCGTCCCATCTGAGACATGCTGCCGTCCATGTTGAGGGGCACGCCGACGACGATCTCCGTGATACTACGCTCATCAACCAACTCCCGGATGCGGTAAAGTGCGTCTTCCGTCGCCGCGACCGCGATCGGAGAAGCGATCACGCGGGATGGGTCTGACACAGCCAATCCGACGCGCGCCAGACCGTAGTCAACGCCCAAGCACCTGCCCGTACGACGTTTGCGATCAATACTCGTCATATTCAACCTCCCGTTACCGAAACTGACTTAGTTAGCGATTCGACGACTGAACGAGCGTTTTTGAGCGCCTCATCGATACGTGAGGGGTCGCGTGCGCCTGCTTGCGCCGAATCTGCCCTACCACCACCACCACCACCAATCGTGGAGCTAATCCCCTTGGCGATATTGCCAGCGTGAACCACTCCACCTGCAAGGTCTGGGGTGGTCATCACGATGATAACCGGACGTTCCTCGACCACGCTGCCGAGTACAACGACACCGCTGCCGAGGCGGTCGCGCATGTGGTCTCCAGTTCGGCGCATTGCATCGACGCTTGACGCGGGGATATTACGGACCTGGATCGGGATGTCTGCGCCGTCGATACTCAGTTCGAAATCGAGGACCTGAGCCGGCGATGCTTGTCCGTCAACAGACTGTCGGAGCAGCTGTTCTTCCAGCTGCGTTGCTCGTCGGCGGGCGGTTTCCAACTCGGAAAGGAGGGTTTTGGTACGGTCGAGGACGCGGTCGTCATCGACGCGGAGGGTTGATGCGACGCTGTCGACGATGCCGAAGCGGCGTTGAACCTCTTCCTCGGCGCCGATGCCGGTGAGGGCTTCGATGCGTCGGATGCCGGAGCCGATGCCGGATTGGCCGACGATTACGAAGATGCCGATGCCGCCGGTGGCGTCCATGTGGGTGCCGCCACAGAGTTCGTAGCTCCACGGGGGATCGATCCTGATCGTGCGGACGTCGTGTTCATAGGTGTCGCCAAAGAATGCTAGGGCGCCCTCCTCTACCGCTTTGCCGTAGGTGGTCCAGTGGACATCGACGGGGATGTTTTCACGGATGGCGAGATTGACGCGGTCTTGGACCTTGACGATCTCGTCGGCGGTCAGTGAATCCATGTGGGTGAAATCGAAGCGGAGGTAGTCGGGTGCGACGAGGGAGCCGGATTGTCGGACATGGGTGCCCAGGACCTCCCGCAGTGCGGCGTGGACGAGGTGGGTCGCGGTGTGGTTGCGGCGAATCTTCTCACGCCGGTCGTGGTCTACCTCGACGGTCAGGACGTCGCCAACAGAGACGGATCCGTTCTCGATCTCGCAGGAGTGGACGTTGAGGTGTCCGTATGGAGCCTGGCAATCGTTGACGCGGATCGATGTTGTGCCGTTGCGCATGTGTCCGGTGTCGCCGATCTGGCCGCCGCGGGCGGCGTAAAACGGGGTTTCAGCGAGTACGATCTCGACTTCGTCGCCCTGGGACGCTTCGTCGAGGAGCTGGCTATCCTTGACGATGCCGATGACCTCGGCGTCCGCGGTGAGGGTGCGGTAGCCGAGGAACGGAACCTCTTCGATGCCGAATGAGCGGTATAGATCGTCGACGTTAGTGTCTGAGGAGAACATGCTGGCGGAGGCACGGGAACGTGCACGCAGCGTTTCCATCTCGGTGTCGACGGCTTCGAGATCGACTTCGAGATCCTGTTCGGTTGCGATCTCGGCGGTCATTTCGATGGGGAATCCGAAGGTGTCGTAGAGGCGGACGACGGATTCGCTGGGGACGGTTGCGATGCCGGCAGATTTGGAGTCGGCGATTACCTCGTCGAGCATTCGAGAGCCTTGGTCGAGCGTCGACTCGAACGATTCCTCTTCGCGTCGGAGGACGTGTTGGACGAAGGAGAGGTTGGCATGCAGCTCCGGGTAGACGTGGGACATCTGGGAGGATGTCGCTTCGGCGATCTGGGGCAGGATGGGGCCGGAGAGTCCGAGTTCGCGCCCAAAAAGCATGCCGCGGCGGATAACTCGTCGGAGGACGTATCCTCGGCCAGTGTTGCCGGGCACAACGCCGTCAGAGATGAGGAACGATGCCGAACGTCCGTGTTCCGCGACGACGCGGATGGCGCGGTCGGTCTGTTCGTCGGAGCCGTAGGTCAGGCCAGCGCGGTTGGCGACGAGGTCGATCAAAGGGCCAAAGATATCGGTTTCATAGACGTTGTTTTTGCCTTGGAGGATCTGGACTGTGCGTTCGAGTCCAAGTCCGGTGTCGATGTTCTTCTTTGGCAGCAGTTCGTCGTTGCCTTGGCGATCTCGGTAGTACTGGGTAAATACGAGGTTGTAGAACTCGAGGAAATCTTCGGAGATGCCCGGCCCCCAAGTTGTGCCGCGGGCGGGCGAGTCGACTGGTGGTATGTCGTCGAGGTCGCCGAGGTAGTAATTGAGTTCGCTGCAGGGGCCGCATGCTCCTTCGTCGCCGGCGGGACCCCACCAGTTGTCCTCGTCACCGAGGCGCGATATGCGGTCTGGAGGCACGCCGAGATCAAGCCAGATCTGGTTTGCCTCGTCGTCGTTGGTGTAGATGGTGGCGTAGATGCGTTCGAAATCCATGCCGTAAACGCCGAGGCATAGTTCGAGCGCCCACTTGCACGACTCGGCCTTGAAGTAGTCGCCGAACGAGAAGTTTCCGAGCATTTCGAACAGAGTGAGGTGCGAGACGTCGCCGACCTCTTCGATGTCGGTGGTGCGGAAACTCTTCTGTGCAGTGGTTACTCGCGGCGAGGGTGGTGTCAACTCGCCGGAGAAGTAGGGCTTGAACGGGACCATGCCGGCGGTTGTGAGGAGCAAAGTCGGGTCACCCGCGGGTATCAATGAGGCGGACGGCAGACGCAAATGTTCACGTTCCTCGAAGAATTTGAGGAAATGTTCGCGTATTTCGTCGGCGGTGAATGTTCGATCAAGCATCGGGAATGGAGAATCGGTTGGGTTGACATTTCAATTTTAAGCGTCAATTCCTTTGGGCCATTCGCAGCTGGTCGAAAAACTGAGAGGGAGTGTATCCTACGGGATACGATTGTGTTATGTTTGAGGTAAGAGAGACACGAACGTTTACGCGATGGTTCGAGAAACTGCGGGATCGTAACGCTCGATCTCGCATTGACGTTAGGATCTACCGGCTTTCGTTCGGTAACCGTGGCGATGTGAAATCGGTAGGCAAAGGAGTCTCGGAGATACGGATACCATACGGTCCGGGTTACCGGGTCTACTTTTGCGAACGCGGGCGCAATGTCGTGATCCTGCTCGCAGGTGGAGACAAAAGCTCGCAATCTCGAGACATCAGAACCGCCCAAGAACTGGCTGAACAACTTTGATTCAGCAACCAGGAACCGCTGAAATGGCTAAGATAGCAACAAAAAGATGGGATCCGGCTGAGCATATCCGCGACGATGCCGATGTTGCGGCGTATATTGAAGCGGCTCTGGAAGAAGGTGACCATCGCGTGCTCGCCGCGGTGTTGGGCGATATCGCGCGGGCCAAGGGCATGACGCAAGTGGCGCGGGACGCGGGTCTGGGGCGCGAGAGCCTCTACAAGTCGCTGTCGCCGGACGGAAATCCTGAGTTTTCGACGGTGCTGCGCGTCTTGAAGGCACTGGGGATCAGGTTGCGGGCGTCCGTTGTGGACGACAGTCAGCCTGACAGGTGGACTGGGTCCACGGCGTCGGCTTTGGCGGACGAAGGTGAGGAGTTTGACGAGTGACGGGTGTGCGCGGCGTTAGAATCGAGGTGATGTGCGGGCCTGTAGCTCAGTTCGGTAGAGCAGCGGACTTTTAATCCGAAGGTCGTGGGTTCGAATCCCACCGGGCCCACCATTTCCGGCGGCCGAGCAGCTTTTGACGAGTTGACCGCAATACGGCCAAAGACATTACGTTGGGCGGTTGTGGACGATTCTCACTCATCCAAAGGAAGGCGAATTGTGACGGTTGCGCCCTGCCCCAGTCCGTCGCTTTTCACGGCGATGGTGCCTCCATGGGCTTCGATTATCGCTCGGGCGATGGCCAGACCCAACCCGGAACCTCCTATCCGTCGATCGCGCGCCTGGTCGGTGCGGTAAAAACGGTCGAATACATGCGGTAGATCTGCGGCGTCGATACCGATGCCGTCATCGATGATCGATATCATCAATTCTTCGTCGCCTTCCAACTCTGCCCGGAGCACGATGCGCCCGCCCGCTTCGGTGGCATGAACAGCGTTGCTCAAATAGTTCCCCAGCGCTTGACTCATTCGGGCCCGATCGAGGCTCATTTCCGGCAGGCTATCTGGCGCTTGTAAAGACAGTTCGACTTGTCTCGCCGAGGATTGCGGTATCCAGCGGTCAACCTCCGAAGCGAGCAGCTCGTAAACCGAACAAACTTGAAGGGCGAGTCTCAACTCACCGCTGTCCGTCTCCGCGAGCCAATCCAGATCAGTTACTAGGCCGCGCAACATGTCCACTTCATGGATTATCTGGTCAGACGCTTCATCTGGAGTCTGGAGTCCGTCGCGCAGTCCGGTTGCTTCCAGTTGAATGACGCTCAAGGGAGTATTCAACTCGTGAGAGACATCGTTTATCAACCGTCTTCGGAGTGCGCGTTGAGATTCCAAAGTTGCGGTCATCTGGTTGAAAGCCGCGCTCATGCTACCGACCTCGTCCGAGGACGTTACCGGCAGCCGGGCCGTATCCCCCCGTGCGATCGCCTGTGTCGCCTCGGTCAGTGCAGTCACTGGTGTCGTGATCCGTTTGGATAGTCGTGCGGCGAGCAGTATGGCTACACCGGCGGTCAGCGTTCCACCGATCAGTGTGATCAAAAGGAGCGTATTGAGAAAACCACGCGACTCGGTCGACAGGAACTCACGGTTCACATCGACATAGACGTGTCCGACCGGCTGGTTCGTAGTTAAATCGAACACCGTTTCGCGGCGTCCCTCGAGATTGGATGCCGCAGCTCCGGGCGGCAAATCGGACAAATTGTCCCTCACTACCCGCCCATCGATACCAGCGATGACAACTCTGATCCGATCTTTATGAAAGGACTCTGAGGACTCCCCTTCACCGTCTCCTTCGCCTTCGCCGTCCCGGTCACTGTCGTAGACGTATCCGGCCTCGGACAGCGCGCTGTCAACGGTTACCCAACCACCTGTCGCGGTGTACTCCCGGCTAAGATTCCGTGCCAGCTGTATGGCTTCGTCGTCTCCGATTTGGTCAACTAGCACATCGAGACGGGATTGCGAACTGTAGTAACCCACACCGATGTTGATCAAAACTGTAAGGACGATGACCAAGACCATCGAACCCATGATTTGCCAACGTAATGACATCATTCATCCTCCACCACAAACTTGTAGCCGGCACCGTAGACGGTCTGAATGGGTTGTCTACCGCCTCGGTTGATCTGCTTTCTCAAACGAGCGATCTGGCTATCGATAGCGCGGTCGAATCCTTGGAACCCGTGGCTGAAGGTCAACGAGATCAGCTGGTCACGAGTCAACACCTGATTGGGATGGCGCATGAAAGTTGATAAAAGGGCGATTTGCGCTTGGCTCAGTTCAACAGATTCTTCATCGACGGTCACACTCTTGGTGGTTTCATTCAGGGTGATGTTGTTGCGTGTGATGGTCTGCTGAGTTTTTCCTCGGACGCGGCGCAGCACGGCTTGGGCGCGGGCGATGACTTCCTCCGGATCGAAGGGTTTGACGATGTAATCGTCGGCACCGCTGTTCAGTCCGATGATCCGCTCGACATGCGCCTCTCTGGCCGTCAACATGATTATCGGAACATCAGAATCGCGACGCAGGGCTCTGCAAATATCTACGCCGTTAAGACGGGGAAGCATGAGGTCAAGGATTATCAGATCCGGGTTCAGAAAACGGGCCAGATCCAGACCTTCCTCGCCGTCATGAGCGACCTCGGCGGAGAATCCGGCGCGCTCGAAGTAGACCTTAACCCAGTTAGCAATCCTCGTATCGTCTTCGATTATTAATACTGTGCCGTTCATCGGCTGTCCCCTAGACATGGTTCAAGACGCGGCGCCCGTATTCGGACGCCGCGTCGCTGGGTCGGATGTGCTCTCGATTAGATTGTCGCACCGGAGGCCGAGGTACCGACATCTATCAACAGCGACTTCCGATCATATCTATCCACCTCCTCTCCCTTCGCCGCGACCGCCGTGCTCTCCGCCGGACTCTCGGCCGCCGCCGTGCTCTCCGCCGCTTTCGCCGCCGGAGCCTTCGCCACCGGACTCACTGCCTTCGCCTCCGCCGGATCCACCAGCGCCATGCTCACCACCGCTTTCGCCGCCGCCTTCACCGCCACCGACCTCGGCATGTGCCACCCAGCCAGTGAACGGTGCCGCCGTTGATGGAAGTTCTATCGCTACGGTCTGCCCGGGTGCCATGTTGATCGGCGTCGTCGGACCTAGCTCCGTCCCATTCGACAGGTGCACTTCGATCCTGACACGGGTCAACACACCGTTGGTCGTGTTCTCGACGTTACCCATGAACGAGTTGCTGTTAGCGTCGTAGTTCATGATCAGCCGAGCGCCGCTCCGAACCATGTCGAAGGTCTCGTTCGGTGCCAACTGGTTGGCCGAACTGCCTTCTTCGCCGCCAGCTGCGCCTTCTCCGCCTGGGCCGTGCCCCTCACCGCCAGCCCCTTCGGCTCCACCTTCGCCGCCTTGAGCGGCCGGGTGAGGCTGAGGACCTGGGCCCGCGCAGTCGAAGACTTCCATGTGGACGACGTAGCCGTCAAACGCCACACCTGCGAGTGCGGGTTCGCTGGCGACGCTGACATTGGTAGTCACCGTCTGACCGGGGTTGAGATCGCCGAGCTTGTCGGGCCCGAGCTCACCCACGGTCGTGGTCCCTGACTTCAGGTGAGGTTCGGCTTGGACGTAGCAGACCTTCTGCGATGTGGTGTTCTGGACCGTCGAGATAACGGACTGGGTCGCGGCATCGTAGCGGGCGTCGATCGCTAGCGGACCGAGGTTGCCCTTCCAAGCCTGATCGAGCGGAGTGATGGGGCTCGACATCGCTGCCTCGTTGAGCTCCAGTCCGCTGCCGCCAGACTCGCCGCCAGCCGATTCGCTACCACCCTCGCCGCCAGTTCCTTCGGCACCGCCTTCTCCGCCGCCCTCGCCTCCGGCCTCGGCACCTTCGGTACCGCCGCCTTCAGCGCTGCCGACCTCGGCGTGTGCGATCCAACCGGTGAACGAGGCCGGTGTCGACTGCAAGGTGATCGGTGCGGTCTGGCCGGGCGCCAGATCCATCGGGATGGTGGGCCCGAGTTCGGTACCGTTCGAGAGGTGAATTTCGATCCTGACCCTGGTCAAGGTGTTGCGCGTCGTGTTCTCGACTGTGCCTGTGAAGGCATTGCTTGCATTGTCGTAGTTGAGGATGAGCCGTGCGCCGCCGCGTATGTCATCGAACGTCTCGTCCGGGGCCAACTGGTTGGCTGTGGCTTCTTCGCCGCCAGCTGCGCCAGATTCGCCACCGCCTTCGGTACCACTGCCCTCACTGCCGCCGGCATGCTCGCCGCCGGAACCTTCGCCGCCGGACTCGGTGCCTTCGCCGCCTCGCTCAGAGACTGTCTGACTTACGGCGGTAATGTCGCCATCCCGACCGTGCAAGACGTTAGTTTCGCTAGTGCAACCTGCGAGCATCACCGCTATCGCCACGGCTCCCACACCTGCACCGATCCATAGGGTCTTTGTCTTCTTGATCAGCTTTTCGTAAATCATTTCCTATCCCCTTTCGTGAGGTGGTTTTGACGCTCATCACGTCCTTGATGTTTCTAAAGGTAGAGATGAAATGTCGCAGAATTATGTCAGCCCTGTCAGGAGCTGAAAGATGAATGGATCTGCCGATCCCGAAAGGTAAAACCGGATCTCGTCGCCGCGCCACGTCGCACTAAATTCGACGTGGGGATCGACTTCTAGAAAGCGACGCAGGTTTTGTCTACGGTCTTGAGGACGGATTCTTGTTCGAAACGCGTCTTGTATTCCGTGACGACTTGTTCGATCAAGTCTTGGGATTGTTCGTCGTCGATTGGTGTCAGAATGATGAGGATCTTGGATTCCTCGCGCTGGATTTGCCCTTCCGCGCCGCGCCATTGGCCGTTGCCATCGAGAACTGTTAGGCCGTCTGGAAAACGTGGTGTGACGGCGTCGGCAAGAAAGGCATCCCACTCAGCATCGTCGACGATATCGCCGTCCGGTCCGCTGCGACCCATGAAGAGCTGATACTCGACCCAGAGTTCGAAGTTATCTGGGCAACCCTTGTCGAAAACCGAATCGCATCCGAAGCCGGCGAATGCGGCTGAGGCAATTAGGACGATTAGTACGGCGCGCATGTGAGAACCTCGATAATTGGATTTTACGATTCACCGATCATTCGAGATGACCAGATTCCATGAACTAGATGCTTTGCGCGCCTTCGCGATGCTCCTCGGCGTCGTGTTGCATGCGTCGTTGTTCCTGGTGACAAAAGACTGGCCGGTAGTGGCGAAGGAGATTTCGCCTGACCTGCCGTACGACGACATCGTGTATGCGATTCACGGGTTTCGGATGCCCGTCTTCTTTCTGTTGAGCGGATTCTTCACTGCCCTGCTTTGGCAGCGGCGTGGGACACATGCGTTGATCATGCACCGGTTCAAACGCGTCGGATTGCCATTGTTGATCGGAGTTTTCACTATTGTCCCGTTACAGTCCCTTTGGTGGATATTTACGCACGACGGCGAGGTAGATTTCGCAGGTGCCGCGTGGATCGTGCTCTTAAGTTGGAGTTGGAGTCTTCATCACCTTTGGTTCCTGTGGGTGTTGCTGCTGTTAGTTGGGGTTTTTGTTGGTTTCATCTCCGTTTACGACAAACTCCTTGATCGGCGGTTCTGGTGGGGTTTGATCCCGTTGGTTTTGGTTCCGCAGTTGCTGATGACCGAGCAGACTTGGGGGCCGGACACATCGGCTCAGTTGTGGGTCAATCCGCTGGTGCTGGCTTACTATGCATGTTTTTTCATTTTTGGGGCGTTCATGTACCAGGTGGGTGTATCGGTCATGCGGCGCTGGGCCGTCGCGCTCGTACCGGTGATACCCGTATTCTTCGTTGGTCTGCATTTCGAGTTTGTAGACAAAGGGTCGGTAGCTCATCTCGTCTCGAGTGTTCTGCAGATCGTGTACGCGTGGGCGGCGTGTTTCGGTTTGATGGGACTGTTCAAGATCATTGCTTCGAAGGATCGATTTTGGGTTCGGTACGTATCGGATGCGTCGTATTGGATCTATCTGTGGCATCTGGTTTTGATATATGGCGCGCAGTGGATTGCGGCTGAGTTGACTTTCAACGTTCATCTGGAAGTGGCGCTTGTCATTGCGGTGGTGACCGCTGCCCTGTTGGTCGTTTACCAGTACGGAGTGAGATACACATGGATAGGCGTGCTGCTCAATGGGCCGCGGGCGCGTCGGGTTGCAGCCGAGAACGTTAGTTGACAATGCAACGGCAATCAATTCCTTACCCTGAGATTGAAAGCAATGTGATATCATGTCTGGTAATGACGAAGGAGATTTGCCTTGATCGAATCTGGAATTACATCCAAAGGACAAACGACCATACCCAAGGCGGTGCGGGAGGCGCTTGGGGTTGAACCAGGCGACCGGGTGCGATATGCCATTTTGGCCGACGGCAAGGTGATGATGATGCCCATACTCCGAGCATCTAGGCTTTACGGCATGCTGAAATACAATGGGCCTCCGGTCTCGCTTGAAGACATGGATAGAGGCATCGTGGAAGGCGCCATCGAGAGCGCCATGGGATCGTGATCGCTGTTGACACCAACGTCATCGTTCGGTCCCTCTTGGACGACGATGTGGAACAGTCTGCAGCAGCAAACCGTTTGCTCGACGGACTCACAACTCACAATCCCGGATTTGTGTGTCGTGAAGTTGTGATCGAACTCGTGTGGGTTCTTGAGCGCGTATACAAACTGCCTAGGGCAACGATCGGCGCCGCAATATTGGAGCTAATCGCCTCTGGCGACTTGATCGTGGAAAATGATCGCACGATGACCCACGCGGCATACAGATACATGCAAGGCGGTGTCGACTTTGCGGATCTGATGATCCTCGCAGCGGCCGATGACCATGGGGCTACGCCGCTCTACACATTCGACCGTAAACTTGCGAGACTGGACGGCGCAAGACTGTTGAGCGAACAGTAATTTCAAAGCGAGGATTTCAATGCAGAAACGCACTCTTGGGCGGACGGGTCACGATAGCACGGTCGTTTCGTTCGGAACGTACGCGGTCGGATATGTGGACCAGGATGCAGCAGACCCGGCGATTCAGTTGGTTTTAGATGCTGGTGTGAACCATTTCGATATTGCGCCGACCTATGGGCACGCGATGGAACGGGTGGCGCCTTGGATGCCAGAGATTCGCAAGCAAGGGATTTTCGTGGGTGCGAAGACCGCAGTTCGTGATCGAGACGGTGCTTGGCGGGATGTCGAAAGCATCATGCGACGGATGAACATCGAAGATTTCGACCTGTTTCAGCTTCACTCAGTGGGGAACATGGAGCAGTTGGAGTTGGCAACCTCCCCGGGCGGTTCGCTTGAAACGCTTGTCGAGATGCGGGAGCAGGGGTTGACGAAATGGCTCGGAATCACCGGGCACGGTCCCGAGGTTCCGGAGACGATTCTCGAAGCGTTGGAACGTTTCGATTTCGATACGGTGATGTTTCCGTTGAACCCAGCGGCGGCAAGGGATGCGGGTTATCGAGATGTGACGGAGAGTCTCCTTGCGGTATGTGAAGAGCGGAACATCGGGGTGCAGACGATCAAGATGATCGCTCGTGGCGGTTGGGGCGATGGCGAGAAGCAGACGAACACTTGGTACGATCCTCATCGTGAGCAGTCGGATATCGATGCTTCGCTGTGGTGGGTGCTCTCGCATGGAGTGCACACCGCACCGAGTTGCGGTGAGATCAGCCTCTTGCCGAAGGTGTTAGACGCGGCAGAACGTTTTGCACCATTGTCCGAAGACCAGATGCGAGCCGTGGAAGAGTCGCAACGTCCTCCCCTGCCCTTGCCTGATCTGGCTATTCCCGCAGCGGCTTGATTTGAGGTTGTGTCAACCTATACGGGTGTCGTAGATCGGTGGGGGCCATGAATTGAACCAAGAGCTGAAACGCAAGCGCTTCTTGATGTTGAGCGCGGCGGCTGTTTTTGTCGCGTTGCTGGTGCTTTTCTACGTGTTGGGATCGGTGTTGATTACGGTGATGTTCAGTGCGTTGATCGCCTACGTGTTGCTCCCGTTGGCGAACGTGATTGTGCGGGTGATGCCGTGGAGCGACAGACGCCCGGGGCTGAGTCGTGGGATTGCGGTCGGGTTGATATTCCTCTTGGCGATCGGCATATTTGCAGGTTCGATGGTGCTCGTGATACCGCCGACGATCGAACAAGGGAAAGATTTCATCGACAATTTCCCGACGTTCTTCAATTCTTCGCGCATGACTATCGAACGTTGGGTCGGCGAGAACGCTGAATTGGTTCCTGATGAAGTGCGTGTTCAGATTGAAGAAAACATCGCGGGCGCGGGCGCAATCCTCGTGGATGCCGCTTGGGAAGTGTTGCCGAACACCGTCGGATTGGTCTCTGAAACCTTCGCGTTGATCATCGGATTCGCGACGATGCCGGTACTGATTTTCTACTTCGTCAAGGATTCGAAACAGGTGGGTTCAAGTTTGCTTGCGCCGTTTCCCAAAGCGTTGCGACCGTACCTGGTGGACGTGGCAAAGATCGGTGACAAGGCTGTCGGCGGGTATTTGCGTGGTCAACTGATATTGGGAGCGATCGTGGGGATTGCGGTAACGATCGGTTTAATGGCGATGGGGGTTCCATTCGCGGCGGTATTGGGGGTCATAGCTGGATTGTCGGAGATGATCCCGATAGTCGGCCCGTTGATCGGAGGTGCGGCGGGCATTCTAGTGACCTTGGCAACCGCGCCGGAGAAGGTGATCTGGGTGGCGGTGCTATACCTTGGCGTGCAGCTGGTTGAAAACACTTTGTTGGTGCCGCGGGTGCAAGCTGGGACGTTGAATCTCCATCCGGTGGCGGTGATCTTTGTCATCATCGTCGGCGGTCATTTCTTCGGGATTTGGGGGATAATATTCGGGCCGCCGTTGGTATCTATGGGCCGAGACGTGATTCGCTATATAGCGCGTGAGTGGGATGAGGTGCCAAGCGCCGCCAGTGAGTCAGAAAACGAGGGACTGGAAGCAGGTGAAATCGACGTTTCGGAGTCGAGCTAGATATAACGATTCCGAGGACGCAAAGCGGTTTGTCTTTTGAATGTCGGTTTAGTTCGCTGTTTTGGGGAAAACTGAAAATCTACGTGTATTTTTCAAGTTCTCCTCACTGAAGAATCTGTCATTTCAATTACGGTTTTAGAATCTTCTTTCGATTGCTGCGTAATCAATTTGATTTCGTAGCTGTTCGGCACCGAGATAGATCAGGACACCCGCCATGCAGAGCCGATTGAATGTTGTTGTCGCCACGCTAGTTGCGTTGTCGATTTTGTCCTGTCAGCTGGGATTCCAAGAAGAGGAAAAGGTGCTGACGATCGTCTACTGGCAGGCGCCGTCGGTGCCCAGCGCCTACCATTCCGGGGGCATCAAAGACATCGATGCGGCGGCGATCACTTTGGAGCCGTTAGCCCGGTACGACCCTAGTGGAAACATCGTGCCAGTTTTGGCGGCGTCAGTTCCCGTGGTGGGTGAAGGCGTTTCTTCGGACCTGACCTCGATAACTTGGGCATTGAAGAAAGGTCTGAAGTGGTCGGATGGCAGCGGTCTTACAGCTGACGACGTGGTGTTTACTTGGCGATACTGCACCAATCCGAATACCGGTTGCACCAGAGAGAGTTCGTTCGACGGCATAACAAACGTTGAAGCGATCGATAGCGAGACGGTCAAGATCTCGTTCGAGGCACCGACGCCCTACCCGTACGTGGCATTCGTTGGCAGTGGGACACCGATCATCAGTGCGTCGCAGTTCGAGGATTGTCTGTCAGCCGAAAGTTCTTGCGACCAACGATTTGAACCGATTGGCGCCGGCCCGTACCGGATAGTGGGTTTCACATCGAACGAGGAGGCGGTTTACGAGCGCAATCCCGAGTATCGAGGTGACGAGCCGTATTTCGACCGAGTAGTGCTCAGGGGTGGCGGCGACGCGTTGAGCGCGGCGCGATCCGTGTTGGAGACGGGCGAATCGGACTACGCGTGGAATCTTCAGATCGCGCCCGACGAATTGAACCGTCTCGAGGGAATGGGCGACGGTACAAGGGTCGTCGCGTTCTCGAGCATGGTGGAACGAGTCGTCCTAAATCAGACCAACCCTGATCCGGCGTTGGGTGATGACAGATCGGAATACATGAACGGGAATAATGCGCATCCGTTTCTGTCAAACGGGGACATTCGTAAAGCGATGTCCATGGCGATCGACCGTGAGCGGCTGGCTGCCGACCTCTATGGCGTGGCAGGCCAAGCAACATGCAACCTGATTACCGGGCCTCCGAACTATGTATCGTCCGCAAACGATGAATGTCTGACACAGGACATTGCTGGGGCGAATCGCTTGTTGGATGATGTGGGCGCGGTAGACACTGATGGCGACGGCGTTCGAGAGTTCAACGGGACACCGCTGAGCGTCGTTTTCCAGACTTCGACCAACGATGTGCGGCAGGCGACCCAAGAATTGATCAGCGAGTGGTGGTCGCAGATCGGGATCGATGTGACGATCACGCATCATGACGCGGCGCTGTTCTTCGGTGGTGATCCGATCGACGACGCGGCGATGACGTACCGCAGGTTCTTCGCCGACGTGCAGATGTATGCGAACGGTTCCGGAATCGATCCGCAGTCGTATCTATCGGATCTGACCTGCAAGCACGTGCCGACCCGCGAAGACAACTGGTCGCATGGAAATATCGCACGGGCTTGCGACCCGAATTACGACGACGTCTACGAACGGTTGGCTGAGACGCCGACTGGGGTGGCACGCGATGAATTGATCAAGCGGCTCAACGATCTATACGTCCAAAGCTACGTCGAGATTCCGCTGGTCAACCGCGGATTGGTATCGGCGCACCTCGACACGCTGAAGGGCGTGCGGATGAACGCTTGGGACAGCGAGTTGTGGAACATTGCGGAGTGGCGGCGGTAGCCATTACGCGCGCGGCGTTGCAGGTGATTTCGAAGCGTGCTATTTGATCACAACCGTGTCCACGCGGTACTGTTCTAAGCCTTTCCAATCATATTCGACGCCAAGGCCGGGCCCTTCAGGGACGGTGACGTTTCCGTCTTTGTCGATGGAGTCGATCTGGTCTGCGTAGTCGGATTTATAGAGGCCGGGTCCGGTCTCGACGATTTTGGGGTGTACTAGGCCCATTTCGTTGAAGTTCGAGTTGCGGATAGCGGCCATACAGTGGCGATGGGGAGGGCTTGAGATGTGGAGTTCAAGGTCCATGCCGAACCCTTCGGCGGCGTGGGCGATCTTCATGACGCCGGTAATGCCCCCGTCGTAATCGGAGTCGGCGCGCCAGAAGTCGGTGGCTTCCGCGATGGCCATGTCGGTGTGCGCCTCAACCAGGTGGACGTGTTCACCTTGAAGAAGCGGCGTCTTAATCATCTTCTTCAGCTGTTTGTGGGCCCAGAGTGAGACGCCGCCATCGCGCATCGGGTCTTCGTACCAGTAATAGTTGTAGTCGTCGCAGGCGCGTCCGACTGCCAAGGTGTCTGCGAAGGTGTCGTAGACACAGCACGGATCGGTCATGAGCGCCATCTTGCCACCGACGCGCTCTCCTACGGCGCGGACGGTGTCGATCTCACGTTTGATATCGACCTCGCCCCAAGAGTGGATTTTGAATCCGGGATAGCCCATCTCAAGACACTGTTGGGCGAAATCGGCGTATGCTTCAGGGCTGCTGAGGCCGTCGGGTTCTCGGTCGGCGTGATAGGTGCTGGCGTAGCAAGGCAGCTTCTTGCGGTGGCCGCCCAGAAGCTGATAGATCGGCGCGTTGTGGTACTTTCCGGCGAGATCCCAGAGCGCGACATCGATGGGGCCGATACCCATGCGGTCGTTCTTTCTGAGGATCGATTTCGCCTGGTTGTAGAAGCGTTCTCTTTCCAGCGCGCTTCTGCCGATCAGGAAGTTGACGAACATGAGGATTTGTTCGTAGGTCGCGGGCGCGCCGCTCATGTATTCGCCGGTAACGCCTTGGTCGGTGTGGATCTTGATGCCGACCCGGCCTCTTGTTCCGTGTGCGCCGGGTTGGTAGAACTGCCCCATGGCGAAACTGACATCGGTCGCCAAGTCGTACGTCGGGATGCGGTATCTAGAAAGCTCAATACGTTCGATGATTGGCGCGTTACCCATGACGTGATCCCCAGTTCGTGTTGAAGCGGTAGCGATGGCGGCAGTTTACCGTACAATCGCGTCTGCATGGCCTTGTGCGACGTGGGAAGTACCGCCGTTGCAGTTGGCTAGTGCTCGGGCGTTATACCTATTTGGAGGCCGAAGCGCTCTTGATAAACCCCGATCCCCATGACGATCCACCAGACCAGATACAGCAACGACAATGCCAAAAAAATCGGCGACAAGGTATCGATGAGTCCATGGAATGGCTCGGTCAAGGCCAAGCCAATCAGCGAGACAATTGCTCCGATTCCGACGATCAGCGCCATGATCCTGTACGCTCCCGGTTTGAACTTCCTGGCGTACGCAAATCCGAGAACCAGATACCCGATCAGACCTGCAACAGAAGCCATCGCCCGGGCGGCCCCGGCGACCGACTGCATGTGGACTCCTATCGCTCTCAAGGCCTCCTCCTGGTCTGCGCCGGAACCGAGTCCGATGCCGTGCTCGACCACATGCGAAGTCGCGTAGGTGAATGCGTGGGACATCAACAGGGAGATCACGGCGAGCATCACACCCGCCAGCCCGAATTTCACGAACGTGTCCAGAGCACATGGACTCTGCGCGGTCTGCCACATTACCAACAGTCCCCACAGCAATATCAACGCCGCCACGGCTCCCAACATTGACGCAAACCCGGCCAACAGCGGAGCATCACCGATTGCGTCGACATAGGCATATAGATCTGTCGCGGCAGCCCCGTCAATCACGACGCCCGGTGACAAAAATGTCGAAATGATGTACAGCGCCGAGCCAATTATCAGCGCTAAACCGCCCATCCTAGGCACCGTAATCATCGCCATCGCGTCTCCTCCAGACTGTAATTTTCGTTCCCTTCGTCGCATCTCAAGTGGATACGACTTTACCACCAACTAACCATCTGACGACTGTTTCGATGAATCGTGGATTGCGTAGTTGTCGATACTGGGGTTATCAGTTGCCACGCTCCGCGATTGAAGCGGATTCGCCGCGAATTCCGGGGCGTTTTCGGTCACTGTGATGTGAAAACCTGAATGGGAAACGCCGTTGGTTGGCATCTTCAATGCGCTCTTCGGTCTTGGATGAAAGTGTCGCTCATGCCGGCATTTGGTCCGCGCGTCCGGATGAAGGTCAGTTCAACCGAGTAGATCGCCACCCCAAAGGCGTTCGATGAAGCGTTCGGCGGGCAGGATCAATATCCCGTCGTCGGTCAACCGCGCGCGTTGCTCCCGGCAAACGACGACGCGTTGGGCAATCTCGGGGTACTCGACGGCTATCGACCGTAGCCCCCTCAGATGTTGATTGCCGATGTTAGCGCTCGATTTCGCCTCGATGGCGACCGAGAGGTCATCGAGTAAGAAGTCGACTTCGGTTTGGCTAGTCAATCCCCAATACGTCAAGTTGGCGTCGACATTTCGATAGCTGATGTAAGCGGCCAACTCGTGGTGGATCCAGTTTTCGAACGCTTTCCCGTACTGCTCGGAGCCAGCGATCAACGCGCCGCGCCGCGCTAACCGATTGACGATACCCACATCGGAGAAGTAGAACTTAGGCGACTTTACCACCCGGCGTTTGGCACGCCGCCGATATGCCGGTAACCAAGTGCCGAGCAGCGTGTCTTCGAGGATCTCGAAATAGCCCTTGACGGTGTTGTTTGAAACGCCGCAATCCGAAGCGATGTTCGTGTAGTTGACGTTGTCACCGTCGCTCAATGCCGCAGCGTCGAGAAATTGAGCGAATACGGGAAGTCGACGCACCAATCCTTCCGCGGCGATCTCGTGTTCCAGATAGTCGGCCACATAGGCGTCTAGCACTCGCGTCGGTTCGCTGGACTCATACGCCCGGGGCAGGTATCCGTGGTTGAGCAGCCGGTCCAGATCGAACTCGCGGCCGAGTTCACCCGCGGTCAATCCATGCATCACGTACCGGAACGCCCTGCCGCCGAGCAAATTGGCTCCACCGCGTCTCACCTTCCTCGCACTGGAACCACAGAGCGCGAATTTGAGCCGGTGGTTCTCGATTAGCCAATGCACTTCGTTTAGCAGTTCTGGGACGCGCTGCACCTCATCGATCACGATCTGCTTCTCGGGTCGCGGTCCTTCAGCTTCGATCTCGTGTCGCAGTCTTTCCGGATGTGCCGAGTAGTGGACGTATTCATCGCTCTTCAGCAGGTCGAGCCACTTGCAACCAGGATAGCGCTCACGCAGGAGCGTCGTCTTTCCGGTCTGCCGCGGTCCCCAGAGGAAAAAGGACTCTTTTCCCGAGGGCGGCAGCTGTAGATTTCTGCTGAACATCGACCCATCATGCGATGAAATACTGAAGTGTTACTTCATATTATCATGTATTTCTGCATGATCACTTCAGTTTTTCATGTAATTCTGAAGTGTTACTTCAGTTTTTCATACACAGCCGGCACGCCCAAGGTCAGCTATCAGAACAGCGTGCTTTGCGGTTCGATAAGGTGCGGGCCTTCGTTTCGCGCCGAGCCTACAGCTGGATTCACCTCGCGAGTGGTCATCGTCTCCCACTCGCGCGGCTTCAGGGCTTCGAGCAGTACGGCCTTGTCGGCCGCGTCGTCGAGCCATATGGCGGCCCAATCCTCGTCGAGGATTACGGGCATGCGATTGTGGATCGGCTCCATCAAGGAGTTCGGCGCGGTCGTCAATATGGCACAAGACTCGACGATGCCATCGGGCCCGTGCCAACGGCTCCAGATGGCTGCGAAGGTGACGAGTTGCGCCTCGGCATCGTGGATCCACATGGGCTTCTTAGATTTCCCGTCGCGGAGCCACTCGAAGAAGCCATTTGCCGGGACTAGGCAACGCCTTTTTGTGAAGGAATCTCTAAACATGGGTCGCTCGGCGACCGTCTCGGATCGGGCGTTGAACATCGGACGCTTGAAAGCGGTATCTGGTTTGGCCCAGATCGGTATCAAACCCCAGCGCATCATTGCCCCGGTTCGGGCGCCTTCTGTCTCGTTGATCGTCAGTACGGGAGTCGTGGGTGCGATGTTCCACCGAGGCATATAAGCGTCAGGCGGCATCGCCACCTCGATACCGAGCAACTCGACCAGCTCGGCGAGGTCCGTGAAGAGGCCGAAGCGTCCACACATCTCTACACCACCTCGATCGGTTCAACGCGTTTCAGATTGGAGATCATGGAATATCAGCGTAGCATCAGCATCATCCACGCGATATCATCTTCGCAGAACCCGACACCCCCAACCTCTACGATGCCCATGAATGTCTTAATCAACGGATCGCCAACTGCAATCGGCCGTGCCGTCGTCGATCAACTCGCCGACTCTGGCCACGATCTTCGTCTTACTTCGGTGGCACCATACGACGAACAGGATGTCGTCGTGTGTTCGCTCGAGCATGACGAAACGACTGATGAGTTGGTTGCGGGAATCGACGCCATCATCAATGTCGGCTATCAGGACGAGGTCGAGATGCCGGTCAGCTTTCATCTCGATTACTACACACGCCGAACCTACAACCTTTTCTGGGCAGCCGCCAATGCCGGCGTGAAGCGGGTGATCAATCTCAGCACTCTTCGATTGATGGAGGCGTACGAGGAGAATTTGGTCGTCACCGAGCTATGGCGTAGCAAACCGGTGGCGAGCGATATCAACCTGCTGTGCGCTCATCTCGTCGAGATCATTTGCAAAGAGTACGCCAGGGACCAAAAGTTCGAAGTCGTCAATCTCAGGCTCGGATGGCCACTGATTGACGGTGGTCCAGATACGATCGGCGAAGGCTCAGGCGACGCCCCGCTATGTTCGCAAGACCTCGGTCGTGCCGTGATTGCCGCTTTGGAAGCGGACATCGAACCTTGGCAAGATATTCACATCCAATCGTCAATACTCAACCAACGCTACACCACGGCGAAGGCCGCAATGAAGCTGGGTTTTTAGCCTCCATGTCACTTTGGAAGGAACTCGAACGATGAAAGTTCTCATTCTCGGAGGATGCGGCATGCTTGGCCCTTGGGTGGTCAAGGCATTGAAGCACCGCCATGAAATCATCCTGACCGACATTAACCCGCCCGGTGATGGTTTCGAGGGCGAATTCAGACAGGTCAGTGCCGACGATCTCGATGGTGTTGTTGCAACAGCAGAAGGTTGCGACGCGATCATCAACCTTTCGGTGCTGCGTGAAGACCGTAAGCTGGCATTCGATGTGAGCACCCGCGGCAACTACAACATGATGGAAGCGGCACGGGTGCGCGGCATCAAACGAGTCATCAACACCGGACCGCATTTCCAACTAGTCGGCGAGACGTACGAGAACTGGGATTTCGATCTCAACCCCAACATGCCGCCGCAGTTCGGCACGCGTCTCTACGCGCACTCCAAGGGACTCGGTCAGGAGATCTGCCGCGTTTTCAGCGAACAGTACGGCATCTACGTGATCACGATGCTCTACTACAACATGCGCCACACATGGAACTGGGGCATGGGCAGAGGCGTGCCCGAGGCTACCTATCACGAGGACATGACGCCGTTCACCACCGCATGGACGGATTGCGGAACGGCAATCCAGGCCGCGCTCGAAGTGCCATTGGAACGTCTGCCCTCCCGATGCGAAACGTTCTTCACGTTCCCGGAAACTCCGCACCATAAATTCAATAGCGAAAAGACCCGCCGGATTTTGGGTTGGGAACCTCGGTACACGCTGGAGACTCTTTGGAACAAGGAGCCGATGACGCCGCCTGATCATCTGCATGGGGCTTGGTGAGAGTCCTTGGCGTAACGGCGCGACCATGAACCACACCGATCGAATGCGGCAGTTAGGACGCAAATTTACTGGATGCCCGTAGTCCATCGAGAAGGGCCGTATCGGTTTTCGTTCTATTCAGATGAAGGGAACGAACCTGCCCATGTACACGTACGCAGGGATCGAAACCAAGCGAAATTCTGGTTGCAACCGGTAACCATATCGAAAAACGCGGGATTTAACGATACTGAACTAAATCGCATCGCGAGGATAATAGAAAGAAACAAGGCTCCAATGCTAGAAAAATGGAATGAGCACCTCAATCGATAAAAAAGGCGAAGTGTTGGCTACGAATCTGCACTTCACTGACGAATCCCTCATCGTAGACCTCGCGGACGGGCGGACAGTTACGGTGCCGTTAAGTTGGTACCCCCGCCTCGCACACGCGACAGACTTAGAGCGAAATAACTGGGAGGTAGTGCTCAACGGCGAAGGTTTCCATTGGCCCGACCTCGATGAGGATTTGAGTGTCGATGGATTCGTTGAGGGTCGACGTTCCGGCGAAAGCAAGCGGTCATTCGGGCGTTGGCTGAAAGCCAAGCAAGAAGGCCGGGGGTTAACTATCCCTGAACTTAGAGCCTACGAAGAAGCGCAGCAACAGCAACACGCCGAGACAGATTGAACTCCCGGCATGATTCTGATGATGATCCGAGGCTTCCCGACCGTCGAAGGCCACCGATCCGCGTCTACTACTCCCAATTCGGATTTGGAATGAAGAAAAACAACCAATGGCCCAGAATCGGTTGCGGCCTGCTGTTCCTAGTGATCGGCGTGTGGGTTTTACTCTGGGCGTTCAACATTATCGAACTATCGCCCCGCTACATCTGGATCCCGTTCGCCGTCGTGCTGGTCGCGCTGGGCCTACGGTTACTACTAAACCAGAAAAGATAAAGATTCATCTCCGTGAATCAGGGCAAACTTCCGCAACAGAACTAACGCAGAGACGACGGCGAGAATCGCATTGACAAAAAAATGGGGAATTCAAAGATATCTACGTTAACGAGAAAAATTGAATCTGACGGGGCCATATTGAAATCCGCGATTTCGTATTTCGGCATTGCCAAGCATCGAGTGTTGAAAGCCAGCGACGATCAAGTTTCTCGGTTGATGCGAGGTGAATCAACTAAATCATACCAAATCACATACTACAGAGACCGGGTGATCGCGCTCGATGAAGAAGCATTGCAGGCGCGTAACCAGCTAGTGGAGCTCTGCGTTAATAGGTTAGGAAATGAATATGGAAATCGCGATGATGTCGTAAATCTCATTGCGAAAACGTTGTCTGGGTTAGCGATTGATCCTACATATAATCCTGCGTCTATCGAACTTGCCAAGATATTTCGAAGCGCATTGCTTGATTTGGTTCAACAAGAATTTCGAATCATCGCGCCGAATCTTCTGTTCAGATTTTTCAAAGATCCAATGCCAATGCATTTCGATACTGTGTCGATGCTGCCGCCAGATGAACTTAACGAATCAATTAGAGAAAACTTATTCATCGTCGGAGATCAATACATGCAGCGAATTGACGGTTCTAGAGTGTCTATAGAAATGCCTGCCATGTCTTGGATGGTGTCAGTACAGGCCAGTGCTGGAAACGCGATCCGCGAGGCGGCTTGGGCAATCGACGCGGCAGTATCGCTTATCAGATTGACCTGTTTGCCATATTGTCGTTTGAACCCCGGGATCGGCGATGTAGAGCCACTGTCGATGGCATCATCTGAACCTATGTTGGATCCGATTAGGGAAAGAGAATCGGAAGTGTCCGTCAGCATGTCAGCATCATCGATCTACTTGATCGACGAGCCATTCGTGAATTACGCCAACTCACAGTACATTCAACGTGTCACCCGCGGCGTCATGAGTGCCAATAGGGATACTTGCGGTTACTATCTCAAACAAGGCTTAGGTTGGTTGACCAGAGGCCGGCAAGTTCGTGACCACGCATTTCGAGTGCTCCTTTTCTTCACTGCACTCGAGACGATCCTAACGCGCCCGTCTGTATTGAATCCGGTTTCAGACACCCTTGCACGCCATGTCGCATCCATTCTTACGGAGGACATAGACCAAAGGCCCGGTATCGCTCGGACAATAAAAGACCTGTATCGATACAGATCAAAGGTTGTCCATGAAGGAGCACGTGATGTAACGCAAACTCAATCCAACGCAATTCAATATTATGCGGAAACGGTTTTCGCTAAATTAATACCTGAATTACCACTTGAAAAACCCATGAGCGAGTTTTGGAAAGCATTGGATCATGCCGGATACGGACTGAATTGGCGAGATATCTTATACGGTCAATGCGATGATCTGTAATTTGTTTATTGGAGTATTCGATAAGAATTTCGATGGTTTTGCACATGATCGACATTGAGGCTCGCGGCTGTTCGGTTACGGATTGTACTCGAATTCCTACTCCGTTTACCGGAGTATTTCACAGTCAGTAATAACGGAAAACTCTGTCAACGCGATCAAAGATACGCGCCGGTGCTACCCCATCAACTCGCCCTCTTCGCTCATGACGGCCATGAGATTGCCGTCTGGGTCGCGGAAGAAGGCCATCCACAACGTGTAGTTGTCCGTCTGGTGGATGATGTGCGGATCGGATTCGATGGCGACGCCGCGCTCCATCAAATCCTCGGCGGCTTCCCGCGCTGAATCTACTTGGAAGTAGATGACGGAGTTTCCGGCGCGTTCGGGATTTTCAGGTTGATTGATGTAGAGACGAGTCCCTGAGCAGTCGAAGAAAGCCATTGGGTTGTCGCCGGGGACTTGAAACAGGAAATTGATGCCGAGGATGTCTCGGTAGAAATCAACCGCCCTATCGACATCGGTGACTGAAATCGAGATTTGGCCTATGCCGTGGATTTTCATACCGGTTTTCCCTCTCGTAACCGAGGTCAGAGCTCTTTCATCTCAGATAGCAGGCTCTCAACGGACGCTCTTGCATCGCCGAAGAGCATCATTGTGTTCTCCATGTGGAAAAGCTCGTTTTCCACACCAGCGAATCCAGACGCCATTGACCGCTTCAACACGATCGCCGATCGTGCTTGATCGACATTCAATATCGGCATGCCGTAGATCGGACTGCTGCGGTCGGTTCGCGCGGCTGGGTTTGTCACATCATTCGCACCGACGACTACGGCAACGTCAGCTCGCCTGAAGTCGTCGTTGATCTCGTCGAGATCCTTCAACTCGTCGTACGGGACATCGGCTTCCGCAAGCAAGACATTCATATGCCCGGGCATCCTGCCGGCGACGGGATGGATCGCGTATCGAACCTCTGCCCCCCGTTCTTTGAGCATGTCAGCCAGGTCTCGAACCTGATGCTGTGCCTGCGCAACGGCGAGACCATATCCGGGAACGAAAATTACTGAGTCAGCGTACCCGAGGAGAATCGCGGCCTCAGCTGCGTTGACAGACCGCACCGGTCGATCCATCGCGTTCGCTCCAGGGGCTGCGCCGCCCGTCGAATCTGCAACGCCGAATCCGCCGAACATCACGTTACCCAATGAGCGGTTCATCGCCCGAGTCATGATGCGGGTGAGTATAAGCCCGGATGCACCGACCAACGAACCGGCGATGATGAGCATCGGGTTATCGATCACGAAGCCCGTTGCCGCAGCCGCCAATCCAGAGTAAGAGTTCAGTAGCGCTATGACAACGGGCATGTCGGCGCCGCCGATGGGGACGACGATCAATACGCCAACGACTAGCGCAATGACGGCCATGGCGATAAGCGCCCACTCGAGGTTGGGATCAAATATGAGCAGTCCCGCCATGGTCAAACTGCCGATGACTAGGATCACATTGACGACGTGTCGAAGGGGTATCAGTACGGGTTGCGTCGCGACGATGCCCTGCAATTTACCGAAGGCAATGAGGCTGCCCGTGAGGGTCAACGAGCCGATCAATACGGATAATGCGACGGTGACGCTGACCACGCGGTCGACGTCGCCGGTGTCGTTCTGGCTGAGGATCTGTGCACCCGCCACGACCGCCGATGCTGCACCGCCGAACCCGTTGAAGATAGCGACCATTTGTGGCATGGCGGTCAGCTGAACCTGTCGGGCGGCGATTGCGCCGATCAAGGCACCCACGATTAAGCCGACGATGATCCATTCGTACCTGACGATGTCGCGGTCGATAACGGTGAACACGACGGCGATAAGCATCCCCAAAGCAGAGAGCCGATTTCCGGCACGTGCCGTTTCAGGCGACCGCAGCCAGAGCAGTCCGGTGATGAACAGGACCGACGCGACAATGTACGCTCCAAGCGTTAGATTGTCGAGTGTTGTTGAGGAAATCTCCATGATTCGCGTTTAGCGACGTTCCTCATCGCTGCGGTGGAACATGCGCAGCATCCGGTCGGTCACGAGGTAGCCGCCAACCACATTGATGGTCGCCAAGGCCACTGCAACCACTCCTAAGATCGCACCAAGCAGCCCTCCGACCGATCCAGCAACGATGATTGCGCCGACGATCACGATTCCCGAAATGGCGTTGGAACCGGACATCAGAGGCGTGTGCAAGGTGGGTGGAACCCGCGTAATCGTTAGGTATCCGACGAAAATGGCCAAAACGAAGACGGCCAACGCGATTAGGAGTTCTTCAATCGACATTTTCGTCTCCTGTTTTCATCGCCCGATAGTGTGTCCGCGGACTTCACCGTCGTGGGTTACGCACATTGCATCAACGACTTCGTCTTCAAAATCGATTGACAAAGCCAGATCTTCACCGATGATGAGCGTCATCAGCGATTCCAAGTTGCGGGCATAGGTCACCGAGGCATGATATGGCATTGATGATGGGACGTTGACCGGTCCTTTGACAGTCACACCGTTAACGTCAACATCCTCTCCGACAACGGTCGCTTCGACGTTTCCGCCGGTCTCAGCCGCTAGGTCGATTACGATGCTACCGGGCCTCATGGCTTCGACGGTCTCAGTCTCAATCAACAAAGGGGCCGTTCGTCCGGGGATTGCGGCCGTCGTGATCACGGCATCGGCACGTACGATGTGTTCGGCAAGGAATCTGCGTTGACGGGCGTTTTCGTCGTCCGTTTGGGCTCGGGCGTAGCCGCCCGCAGTTTCGGCATCGTCACTGTCGAGAGGTGCGATGAACTTCGCGCCTAGGCTCTGCACCTGTTCGCCAGCAGCCGCTCGAACATCGAAAGCGTAGACGTCGGCACCGAGGCGCTTTGCTGTGGCGATGGCCTGCAATCCGGCGACGCCTGCACCTAGGATCAGAACGCGCGCGGGAGGAATCGTCCCGGCTGCGGTCATCATCATCGGGAAAAATCGGCTCAGGGCGTTTGCCGCCATCAATGCCGATTTATAACCCGCAATGGAGGCTTGGGAGGACAGTACATCCATGCTCTGAGCCCGCGCGGTCCGGGGCACTAGGTCCATTGCGAACGCCGTTATGCCGGCGCTAGCGAGCGCGTCAATGGTGACGGTGTCGCGTCGAGCATCCAAGATTGTCGCCAGCGCAGATCCGCTACGCGTCGCGCCAATTTCATCATCGGAAGGTTTGCCAACATGGAGTAGCAAATCGGACGATTCGGCGATATCGGACGCTGAATCTGCGAGCGAAGCGCCCGTTTGTTGGTACGTCGCGTCTGGGAATCCGGCGCTAATCCCCGCACCACTCTGCACGACAACATCGTGCCCAGCAGACGCCAGTTTCGACACCAGATCCGGAGATGCCGCTACGCGGTTTTCACCGGGCGCGTTTTCTCGATTGATGCCTATTTTCAAGGTGTTGGCGGTTTGAGTGGGAATGGGACAGGGAATTCAGCATATTATGGTAACCGCTACGCTTGAAACGCGTTTTGTTTGAGCCGACAACAGGTTCTCCTGGAGAACACAACCAACGTACGAGGATATTCAATGTACATGCTCCGACGGGTCTACAAAGCCAAGCACCGCCAAGGCAAGCTCGTGGCTTCACTAGTTCAGAAGCAACAGAAAATCTATGAGGCGGCCGGTCGTTCTACGGGTACGGTCTATTTCAACGCCGGAACGGTTCCCGGCGAACCCGACCAAGTTGTGCTTGAGTGGACGCAAGATGAGCTCGAATCGCCTTATATGTCGGGGGGAAGCATCCCTTCGGAAGCTCTACAGGTCGGTGGGCAAGTCCGGGAGCACATCGAGAGCCAAGAGATCGAGTTCTGGGAACTCATGACTCCAGCAAAGATGGATGACGTCTAAACGCTTCCGCCTTTCACGTACCATCCCTCTCAGAGGGATGTGTGCACAACCACCGTCATTCCGGCGAAAGCCGGAATCCAAAGGGGCCGGGCAACGGGGGAGCCCCGCGAGTTGGCCCAGATTTCATTACAAGTGAGGTTACGCAAACCACCATCAAAGGGCTTCGATGCGTCATAAGTGGGTAAATCTCATTCTCCTCGCTCTCGTCGCAGGCGAGTTCGTAACCGGCGCGGTCGGATTGATGAGCGGCAACGCACGTAACGAAATCGTGTTGCAGATTCACAGCGTCCTTGGCTACAGCATCATCGCCGTTCTTGGTTGGAAGACGGTCTTGGCCTTACGTTCGCTCAAACGACCGTCGAGGGGTAGGCCGCGTAACGTTGCGATCATCGTTTCGGTGCTCCTTCTGATGACATTGAGCATAGGTGTGGTCTGGAGCACGGGTGGATTTTGGTCGGTCGAGGGAGTCACTGGCATGAGCCTGCACATCTATGGCGGGGCCGCCATCATGCCGTTTATTGCTTGGCATGCATGGGCTTACACCGCTCGGTTCCGCGTCGGTTACAGCGCCGAACGACGCGAAGTCTTGCGGTTTAGCTCTGTCCTCGCTGCGGGCACCGCGGCTTGGGTGGTAAGTGAGAACGCGATCCGGGCGATCCCTACCCTAGGTGCCGACCGACGTTTCACCGGCTCTCACGAACGACGCTCATACGAAGGCAACCGCTTCCCTACTACATCTTGGCTGAACGACAAACCAGTCGAGATCGACACCGCTCGATATCGGCTGAAGATCACCGATACCGACGGCGCGTCGACCTCGTTGACACTTCTCGATCTCGAGAACGGCGGCCTAGGAACCGGATTCTCTGAAATCGAAGCGACACTCGACTGCACGGGCGGCTGGTACTCCCACCAATTCTGGAGTGGCGTGAATCTGTTAGAGCTTCTCGAGGCCGCAGGGATGAATCTCGAAGCTCAGAGTTGCATCGTGCACTCGGTTACGGGCTACACGCGACGATACGCGTCGTCGGAGTTCGAGAACTTGATGTTAGCGACTCGAGTGGGCAACGAGCCACTGTGGCACGGACACGGCGCGCCGGTGCGCCTCGTCGCGCCGGGAAGACGCGGCTACGACTGGGTCAAATGGGTGGATGAGATACGGCTTACAGATTCGCCGCACTGGTGGCAGCCTTGGTTGCCATTGCAGTAGGTTTTTCAGCGGAGGTTGATTACCGCAACATCGGTCACCGGGGCGCGACTCAATCGGGCGTCAACGGTGATCAATGACAGGTCGTTATTGGCTGCACACAATTGTTCAATACGTCAGACCATGCCCAAACGGGTACAGCGTGTCCTCCTCGACATAGCCCGGCACGTCCGAGTTCTGACGGAGGATGGCTTCCGCGCTGTTAGCCAGGGCGAAGGGTAGTTTGCCTTGTGGCGGATGTTTGCCGGTTAGCACATCCATCAATGCCGCATCGCTTGATCCGAAGGTGGCTATGACGGCACCGGCGTCTCTGATGCCACTCGCTTCGTCAACGACAAATGGCTGGTGGAAGCGGATCGCTACGATCGTGCGGTCGGCTCCGATTTCAGACATGACGCCGTTAATATCGGCCAAGCTAGGCGTGACCGTCCACGAGCTGGACTTTTCCATATCGGAGAAGGCGATCATATCCAGCTCTTCCGGGTCTGGAACGGGCAGGAATCCGCCTCCAATCTTGCTGTTGTTACCGACTACGACGCGAATGATGGCGTAGTCCGTGCTCTCGGGGACGACTGGTCTGGTTTCTCCGGCGTCGGCATCGTAGTCGCCGGAGACGACTTCATATTCGTTCCATTCGGACCCTGCAACCACTTCTGGATCCATGCCCATGACGTAGATCTGCTTGGTAACAGGTTCAATCTCTGGCTCGTCGGTCGGATCTTGATGAAAGCCGAGCAAAGCGAACGGGTCTGGCTGAGGTTTCGGCGACGGCATCTCCAATGGCAGCACGTTATTGCGGTTTTGGAGGAGGACGATGGCCTTGCGTTGCGCGTCGTTAGCCTTGGCTTGCGTAATGCGGTTGCCGAGGATGTATCCTGCTCGGTTCGGTTCAACGAAGGGATTCTCAAACAGACCGAGTTTGAACTGTTCGGTCAGCAATCGGCTGACCGCTTGATCGAGCCGCTGCTCGGAGATGATGCCAGCGTCGATTAGAGCCATCATCTGCTGGTTGTCGCTGAAGCCGGACAGCACGTCCACTCCAGCGTTGATCGCCATCGCTACACGTTCGCCGACGGGTTTGTCTTCTACGCCCCATGGCATGGTTGTTGCGATTGCGGTGTCGGAGTTGACGTTGCCTTCGAAGCCTAGCTTCTCCCGCAACAACTCTGTCGTGATGCCCTTGGAGAACGACATACCGACATCGTTCGGAAGGTACTTCTGCCCCACCGGTACGCCGTAATACGGCATGATCGACGAAACACCTGCCTTGATCGCCGCGACGAATGGCTTGAAGTGGTAGTCGAAATTATCGCCGGGATACGCTTGGTACTTTCCGAACTCGAAGTGTGGGTCGGCGCCGCCCTCTTGGGGTCCTCCACCCGGGAAATGTTTCATCGTGACTTGGACGCTGCGATGGTCGAGCGATTCGCCTTGGATGCCTTTGACCAGAATCGTGGCGATCTCACTCACGAGGTCGGCATCTTGGGCGAAGGTCTCGGTAATGCGGAACCACCGGGGTTCGGTCGAAAGATCGAGGCAGTATCCATACATTCCTCGAATGCCGAGTGCCGCCCATTCGCTTGCGACCGTTCGGGCGAACTCGCCGATGAGGTCCATGTCGCGCGTCGCCGCAAGACCGGCCTCTTTAGGCCAAGCGGAGAATGCGCCGACGGAGGCATCTAATCCGCCCATCCCGCCTTCTTCGAAGTGATTGCGTGGGTTCGATTTGAAGATCGCCGGGATTCCGAGACGCGTAGATTCGCACATCTCTTGGACGGCGTTGGTGAACTGCGCCATTTCGTACGGCGTCACCTGCGCTCCGAAGAACGGGTGGCCAGTGTCCCCGGGCGAGTTCGTCACGGTGTTCCGGAGGATGAAGCGGGTCATCTTCTCCTCGAAGAGCAATTTGCCCGCCAAGAGCGGGACCTGACCGCCTGCGTCGGCGTTCAACTGGTCAATCATCAGCATCCCGGCCTTCTCGTCCAACGTCATTTGAGAAAGCAGGTCGGCAACACGTGCCTCAACCGGCTGTCGCCAGTCTTCGTAGGTGTCGATATTGCCGTTTTTGTTGAGGTCTCGGAACGGGAGTCCGTCATCGTAAAGGAGTTCAACAACCCTAGATTCCACCGACGGGCGCGTTTGACCAATATGAGACATCATTGTTGACTAATCTTTACCGACATCGCTGGCGGCTTCCTAATCTTCACTGACCAGCGGGTTTCTAGGTATATCGTAGATCAACGTCCAGTATTCGCCTGAAGCTTCCCCTGCGCTAGCACTGTCACCGTCTACAACACTCGGTTCAGCCGAATTCGAAGTTTCGTCGCTATCCGAGGTGGGGGATTTTCTGCGAGATCGGTAAATGATCACTCCAGCAATGATTAGCAAGAGCAAGATGATGAGTAGCCACCACCACCAAGCGGTCGAGTTGTCATCGTCTTTATCACCCGGAGGAACGGATGCTGAAGTTGCGAGAGGCGCTGGAGTGCTACTAGGCACCGATTTCTGAGCTACGGTCGGTTCCGGAGTAGCGGTAGCAATCGACGCGAGGACTACAGCAGCGATGGAAGTAGGAGTTGGGGTACTGGCAGGTGTTATCTCCGGTGCGAGACCGGGAACAGGTGTATTCGTCGGTGCATGGATCGGCAACGACATAGGCGTACCGGTCGTGACGGCCGTGGCGGTAGCATTGTGTGTCGGTTCCGGACCCAGGCTGGGATCGGGCGTACTCGTTGCCGTGTAGATAGGCACGGAAATCGGTGTTGACGTTGCAGTGGGGGTATTGGTCGTCGTGGGAGTCGGGGTAGGCGTACTCGTTGATACCCATATCTGGACCGGTAACAACGTCGCAGTTGCAGTCGGGGTGTTGGTAGCCGCGAGCACTCTAGCGGATTTTGCGGTCGCAGTTGGAGCGTCGGCTGCCGCAGACCCATGAACTGGTGTCGCGGTCGCAGTTCGAGCGTAGATTGCCACAGGCCTAAGAGTTGATGTCGCAGTCGCAGTCGCAGTTTTGACTGACTGCGACGTATTGACCGGTGTTGCGGTTGGGGTGTTGGTCGCCGTGGGCGTACCAGTCGGTGTAGGTGTTACTGTCGGCGTGGGCGTTGCTGTCGGCGTGGATGTTGGGTTGTCAGCCGGTGGTTGCAACGGCGTGTTGTTGATTATGCGCCTAGGCGAATGGATCGTCGTTCTCTGCGTCGGGGTGGCCGTCGGAGTGGCAGTCGGCGTGGCGGTCGGTCGGTCGTTAGGTACACGATTCGCTGCCAGCGTAGCCGTCGGCGTATGGGTTGGCGTGAGCGTCGCTGTCGGCGTATGGGTTGCCGTCGGCGTCGCTGTCGGCGTATGGGTTGCCGTCGGTGTCAGTGTCGGCGTATGAGTAGGCGTCGGTGTCGGCGTATGGGTTGCCGTCGATGTCGCTGTCAGTGTGCCGGTTGGCGTGGGCGTCGCTGTCGGCGTTCGGGTTGGCGTGGGCGTCGCAGTCGGTGTATGGGTTGCCGTCGGTGTCAGTGTCGGCGTATGAGTAGGCGTCGGTGTCGCTGCCGAGGTGATGGAGGGACTCGGATCATCGTTGTCGACGATGATTAGACTGGTTGCGTTGCCGGTCAAACTGGCGGCGGTTGTGTGGATGACGAGCACCTCATCATCGTCGTCCTCGGAGTCGTCGGTGATGGTGACCGTAGTGGTTCCGGTTTTGCTGCCACTAGGGATCGTGATGGACGAATCCGACAGCGTGAAATCGGCACTAGATGCGGAGCTTTGGCTGGCGACGGACAGTGGGATCTCCACTCCCTCTGATCCTGCCTCTTCGTCGAGGGTCGCGGTTAAAGTTACCATTTCGCCTTCGGCGGGCGTGTAGTTAGATGCGGTTAGGGTGACGCATTTTTTCACCTCATTTGATCCGTCGGCGTCGATGATGATGAGATCTATCGGCGCGTGGCTTTGAATGCTTCTACCGGATGTTGGAAAGCTGCCAAAGATTGTCAGTTTGATTTCTTCGTGTTCTTCGTCAAGATTGTCTTCTTGGGCTGTGATTTTGACCTTGTTGGTGTACGCATCTTTTGCGATATATGCGGTACTGAACTGGTAGTCGTCACTCCAGTTAGCAAGGCCAGAGTGTCCCATCGCGAGAAACGCAAACTCGGGCGCGGGGGACACGATGGTCCCGATGATAGTGGCGGTGCCCCCGTTTTCAGGGATGCAGTGGGACGACCCATTTTCGATGTTAAGTGCGAGTATGATCGGGGCTTGTGGCTGCGCCTGGGTGTCTGAGTGGAGCAGAGTCGCAGCCGTGACCGCGGCGAGGGCTACAAGGGCAAGCAGAAGGAAGCGCGCGATCGGATGTCGCCATGCCGCGGTGTTGCCGTAGATACTATCCATTACCTGCGAATTTCTCTGATGGAGGGAAGCAGAGATAGGGGGAAAACACTTTACGCAACACAGTCAGATGCCCTATCACGTCGATTTTCACCACAGTCGTAACTTGGGGAATTCCCCATGTCAGCGAATCTACGAAAATCGCACTAAGCCTTTCCATACATTTCCAAGCAATAGGGAGCGCAACGCACGCGCAATACTCACGGCCGACGCGGCACGTTCGAGTTCTCCCGGGAAGGCGGGAGGTAGCCGAAGGGATAAAGAGGATGTTAAGCTAATTCGCTGGTCTGAAAACCTTGAATCCCGCTACACTCGGTGCATCCACCTTTTGCTTGGCAAAAAGGAAATGAACCGCTGCTGGGCAAACGCCACGAACGGGTGCTGTGCATAACCTCACTTACGACGGATTCACGGTCAGATCACGGGCGCCTCCCCGTTGCCCGGCCCCTCTGGATTCCGGCTTTCGCCGGAATGACGGAGGTTGTGCACAGCACCCGAACGCCGGACTTATGGTTCAGATGACACGCGAAAACACTAACATCGAAATCAGAGACACTGTATGTTCATCTGAATCGTCGAATCGAACAACCGTAGTTTCATGCATCCATCATCTGAATGCAAACTGGCCCCGGTATCGAAATCATATGTCCGGTGTGGGTCAACTTGCCGGATTCGGCGTCGCGGCGGAAGGTATGGATCGTGCCCGAATCTTGGTTCTCTGCGAGGACCCAAGTTCCGGTGGGATCGATGGCGAAGTTCCGTGGGGTGTTGCCACGGGTCGACTCGTTGGCGATGTAGTAGAGCATCCGAGCGTAAGGGTCCCAGCCGTAGATGACCAAAGTGTCGTGACCGCGGTTGGAGCCGTAGATGTGCTTGCCATCTGGCGAGACGTGGATGTCGGCGGTGCTGTTGCCGTCGGCGTAGACGACATCGGGGCGTACGGTGCCGACCCAGTGGGATTCGGTCAGTCCACCGGTATCGGCATCAACGTCGTAGGCGCTGATGGTCAAACCAATCTCGTTAATCGCGAACGCGGCGGTGCGGTCAGGATGGAATGCGAAGTGGCGCGGGCCTTCGCCCGGCCTCGATTCGGCGGAGGCGTCGTCGTTCCGGACAATTTTCCCGGCGTCGTGATCGATGTCGTAGACCAGCACCTTGTCCAAGCCAAGGTCGCAGACGATCAACTGGTTGTTGCTCGGCGCCATGGTTACGGAGTGGGCGTGCGGTTCGTTTTGACGGTCTGCCTGAACCATGCTGCCGCCAACGTGTTGGTGGAAGTCGCAGGCCTCGTTCAAACTGCCGTCATCGTTGATCTCGAACATTGCGACGCTGCCGCCGGCGTAGTTGGCGACGAATAGGTACTTGCCATTAGCTTCGACCACTAGGTGGCAAGGGCCGGTCCCTTTGGTCGATTCCTTGTTGATGAGAGACAGCTCGCCATTGGCACCAATCGCATATGCGTGAACTCCGCCAGCATCGTCGCCCTCGAAATCGTTGACCTCGGCGACAGAGTAGAGGTACTTGCCGTTGGGATGCAAGGTAACAAAAGACGGGTTAGGGCCGCTGTCCGTCGCAACCGACAACTCAGTCAATCGACCGGTCGCCCCATCCAATTTGCACGTGTAAATCCCCTTGGCACCCAAGTTGGTATACGTTCCGACGAAGATTAGTTGGTCTTTGGGATGTCCCATTCTCGCGTTCCGCCTTTCAGATTGGCCACGATAAACTCATGTTCTGCGCTGAAAATGATAAGCCACAATCGTTGGCGCCGTTTCGCTGTTAAATTAGATTTGAGTGCCCCTACCACTCATAGGAGCCAATCCCAACTCGCGAGTAGCGCATGAAACCAGCACCATTCAACGCCGTCAAGAATCTGGAAGTCAACGGACGCAGCTACGCATACTACGACCTAGCGGCTCTTGAACATGCTGGTCTGTGCAACATATCGAAGTTGCCGTTCTCGATCCGCGTGCTGCTGGAAAATGCCCTCCGTAACGCTCACATTGGCCCCGCGACCGAGGACGACGTCCGCTTAGTCGCTGGGTGGTCGCCAGAACAAGCTCCGCCTAAAGAGTTCCCATACATGCCGGGCAGAGTCACTTTGCAGGACTTCACCGGCGTTCCCGTCGTTGTCGACCTTGCAGCGATGCGGGACGCCGTCGCCGCCAAAGGCGCCGACGCGAGCATTATCAATCCCTCAGTTCATTCCGATCTTGTCATCGACCACTCGGTCCAAGTCGACTATTTCGCCTCGGAAGGGGCACTCGCACGCAACATTGACCTCGAGTTCGAGCGCAACGTCGAACGATACAAACTCCTCAAGTGGTCGCAGTCAGCATTCGACAATATGCTCGTCGTGCCACCCGGAACCGGCATCGTACATCAAGTCAACCTCGAATTCTTAGCTTCAACCGTCCTCACGACCGAAGTCGAAGGTGAGACCTTCGCCTTTCCCGACACATGCGTCGGAACCGATTCGCACACCACTATGATCAACGGCCTCGGCGTCCTCGGTTGGGGCGTCGGCGGTATCGAAGCCGAGGCCGTGATGCTCGGCCAGCCCTACTACATGCTCGTACCGGAAGTCGTGGGCGTGAAACTGAGCGGCAGTTTGCCGGACGGCGCAACGGCGACCGACCTCGTGCTCGCCATCACCGAGGTGCTCCGAAATGTCGGTGTCGTAGAAAAATTCGTCGAGTTCTACGGCCCAGGCCTCGCCACATTGCCCGTCGCGGATCGCGCCACTATCGGAAACATGGCGCCTGAATACGGCGCCACATGTGGATTCTTCCCCGTCGACGACCAGACTATCGACTACCTCCGGCGCACCGGCCGCTCGGAGGAAACCGTGACCCTAGTCGAAGCCTACGCCAAAGCGAATTTCCTCACCCCGTCCGAATCCGACGATCCGCAATACACCACATCCATCGAATTCGACCTCGCCGACGTAGAGCCCAGCATGGCTGGCCCCAAGCGTCCACAGGACCGCGTTACCTTAAGCAATGTAGCCGGTAACTTCCGCGACGCATTTCCGGACGCCTCAGCCAATGGCGCTGATGTCACAGACGGTTCAGTCGTCATCGCCGCCATTACCAGCTGCACCAACACCTCGAACCCTTCCGTGATGGTCGGTGCCGGATTGCTTGCGCGTAACGCCGTCGAACGCGGATTGGAGCGCAAGTGGTGGGTTAAGAGCAGTTTGGCCCCCGGTTCCAAAGTTGTCACCGACTACCTCGACCGCGCAGGGCTAACCGATCCCCTGGAAGCACTTGGTTTCCAGACCGTCGGCTACGGATGCACAACCTGCATCGGAAACTCCGGCCCGTTACCTCAGGAAGTGGCAGATACCGTTACCGACCACGACCTCGTCGCTGCTGCTGTCCTCAGTGGAAACCGCAACTTCGAGGGTCGCGTCCACCCGCAAGTCAAGGCCAACTACCTCGCATCACCGATGCTCGTTGTGGCCTACGCCCTCGCCGGACGCATCGATGTCGATCTAAACCGCGATGCGCTCGGCATTGACGAAGACGGCAACGAAGTCTACCTATCCGACATCTGGCCCAGCCAGATCGAGATCGCACAGACCGTCGCCAGCGCTGTCGGTGTTGACCAGTTCAATAATCGTTACGGCGCCGTCTACGAAGGTCCTGAGCAGTGGCAAGAACTCGAAACAGCCACGGGTGAGCTATTCCAATGGGAAACCGGCAGCACTTACATTCAACCGCCGCCGTACTTCGAAGGCTTTGAGCTCGAACCCGAGCCGCGTGAAGGCGTCGAAAAAGCCCGCGTCTTGGTCAGCGTCGGCGATTCAGTGACCACCGACCACATCTCCCCCGCGGGTAGCATTCCGCAATCGGCTCCATCAGGCCAACACCTCATTGCCAACGACGTTCCCCGACGAGCATTCAACTCTTACGGCTCTCGCCGCGGCAATCACAACGTCATGATGCGCGGCACGTTCGGAAATATCCGACTCCGCAACCAACTTACTCCTGAATATGAGGGCGATTGGACTGTTTACCACCCGACCGGCGAAACGATGCGCATCTTCAATGCCGCCGAACGTTACCGGGCAGATGGCGTCCCGCTGATCGTTCTAGCCGGCAAGGAATACGGTACCGGAAGCTCACGAGATTGGGCGGCCAAAGGTCCGATGCTGTTGGGCGTCCGGGCTGTCATCGCGGAATCGTTCGAACGCATTCACCGATCGAACCTTGTTGGAATGGGTGTAGTTCCGCTCCAATTCACGAACGGCCAATCCGCACGGTCCCTAGGGCTCGACGGTACAGAGACTTACACGATTGAAGGCGTGGAGGGGACTGTACAGCCGGGCGCAAACCTGAGTGTTACGGCGACCGCCAGTGACGGATCAATCACATCGTTCGAGGTCCTCTCACGTGTGGATACCGCCATTGAGGCCGAATACTACGAACACGGCGGCCTTCTGCCCTACGTTCTGCGTCAGATGATTGCTCAGGGCTGATTCCTACCCGTCAATGCCCTAAGTGAATCGATAGGGATCAGGACAGGAGGTAACGTCACGGACGAACACAACGCGTGGCGAATAGTGAGTAGCCAGAACCCGGTGCGCAAAGGGAATCTTGCGCCATCGGCAATGAGTTGGCTGATAATTTCGTGTTCGATGTGTGCGACGCGATGGTTTTGATCCGTCCGATTTGGCAACCTCAATTGCGAGTTACGCGTAGCGCAGCGATCCACTCTAAACCGGGCGTACGTGTTAGATTCGAGGTACTAGTTGGTTTAGTCACAAACGGGTGCGGACCGCGATGAAAAGGACGATCACACCATGACGCTCAAGCATGAAGCCCTTTCTCGAATTGATCAAGTCAAAGAATTTCAGGTGGTCGTGACTAGAGACGAGGACGGTGTTTTTGTAGCTTCGTGCCCGTCACTACCGGGTTGCCACACCCAAGGCGACACTGTCGAGGAAGCGTTGGCGAACATCCAAGAAGGTATTGCCCTGTTCATCGAGGTGCTGAACGATGATGAATCGGTTGATTTGCCGGTTGCCAACAGCTGGTTCGCGAACGTTTCTTTGACGCATTAGAATGCCGCGCTTACCGAGTGTATCTCGAAGAGAATTTGTTTCAGCGATGCGCAAAATCGGATATAGCGTTTCGCCGAAAAGAGGAAAAGGCAGTCACATCGTATTGCGTCACCATGAGCGACACAATCTGCTGGTGTCGGAGCGCATTGGCAGAGGACTGTTGACTAGTCTATTGAAGGACGCAGGAGTCTCTAGAGACGAGTTCATCGACCTTCTCTAGCCGTTTGGTTCCGAAACACCGTAGTATTCAGCGGGTAACGACCCTGTAGCCAACGTATCCATTTGACTGGAGACAGAATGCCCACCGATGTTGGCGTCTCATTGGGAAACTCTGACGCCGATCTCGCGACGCAGACACTCGCGCAAATCAGGGTGCTCGAATTCGAATCCCGCCTGCATCAACTTCTCGGGTATCACGAGCGCGCTGTTGATCGCCAACTCTTGAACGTAGTTCCCTATAACTATCCGAGCCAATACAGCCGGCAACCAACCAAAACTTGGTTTGCCCAACGCATCGCCGATCGCCCGCGTCAATTCGATGTTCCGAACCACTCCCGGCGATACAACATTGACCGCGCCTTCCAGACTCTCCTCGCCAGCGACGAACAGCAATGCGGATATCGCATCGTCCAGATGAATCCATGGCGTCCACTGCCGACCATTTCCAAGTCGACCACCCAATCCCCTCCTGAACGGTTTCGCCAACACGGGCAATGGCCCTCCATCGCCGCTCATCACGATTCCGAACCGCACCGTCGACGTTCTCACCCCGAAATCCGAGGCACTTTCAGTCGCTGCCTCCCATGGCACCGCGATGTCGGCGAGAATCCCCGCGCCCCGCGCGCTCGATTCGGTCAACTGCTCGTCACCGCGATCCCCATAGATCGCAACTCCCGACGTCGTTATCAAGACATTCGGCGGGGTCGCTAGCCGTCTGCAGATTTCAACCAATGTTTTAGTAGTCGCGATCCGACTACTCGAAATCAACTCAAGATAACTCTTGGTCCAGCGCTTCGCCACCTCCGCCCCGGCGAGGTTGAACACTGCGTCGACTCGTCCCAAATCCTCAACGTCGACTGAATCGGGATCCGATGTGTCCCACCGAACCTCCTCTACATCCGCATCGGGATCAGGTTCCCGACGCACCAGATGAACGATCTCATCGCCGCGGCCACGTAGTCGTTTCGTTAAAGCCTGACCGATGTAGCCGCTGGCTCCAGTTATAAGAATCCTCATGTTTGGGAATTATAGTCCTGTGACTCCTACTGGATGTTTGAGGGTTTACGTCACACGTGAATCGTAGGGGCTGTTCGCGAACGGCCCCTACGGTGTAATTCCGTTGCCGCTACGCTAGCAAGGATTCGCCAGATACGCCGCTCTGATCGCGTGGAAGCGAGCGGTTATGTCCACGTTCCAATTATCCTTACTGGCGCTTTGTGCGGCGGCGGCATACTCCGCGCTGCTCACGCATCCTGACTTGTCGGTATCGACGGTCTCTGGCGTTGCCGTAGGCGTGGATACTGGCGTGTTGGTAGCGGTGGGCGCAGGCACTTTAGTAGCGGTCGGTACTGGCGTGTTAGTCGGTGGTACTGGCGTGTTCGTAGCGGTCGGCGGTGCAACTGGCTTTTCTACAACCTTCTGCGGCTGTGGCTTGGGGTTCTCTTCTTGCTTTTGAGGTACATCTTCCTCTTCCTCAATTTCCACAATGATTTCTGGCAGCGGGATGTCAATAACAATCTGCGTGGGGGTTGGAGTGGGAGTGGGCGTGAACGTCGCGGTGGGAGCAGGGGCTTTTCGAGGTTTGGCAAGATTGCTCTGAGCTGAAACCCGTGTGGGCAGGGCATCCACACCAGTCGGGTCCAACTGGACAGTCACATTTCTAGTAGTTACTATTTTTCCCTCTTCACAATAACCATGAATGGGTTTACAAACAATCCGGACTTGGATTGTGACGTTGCCGTTTTCATCGGCGACAGAATAACGATCTCGCGATCTTGCTATCGATGTTGCCCGAATGTTATATTGGGCAATCTCGGAAGACGTTGCCGTCGCTGCACCCTCAAAACTAGCAGTGCTATTGGTGGTTCTCACCTTGTACTCACCACCTGCCGTGTTGATATACTTGAGCTGACCATTTGCATTTATTGCAGTCTCGGTCGGCACTGCACGTATCTTCTCCGTGTGAGCGGAAACGTCGAAATTCAATGTGTCGCCACGCCCGATATGTGAGTGGCTGAGGTTCTGGTAGGGAGTTAGAAAATAGTCAACGTTGCAATGGTCGGGCAAAGGGGGAAGTCTTAGAGTGATATTCGCACCATTCTTTTCCTTAATGATGTTACTTGCATTGATGTTGCAGGCGTCCCGCGTCTGAGCATCAGAAATTCGGGGGGGGGGGGCGACAAGCATAATCGCAAGCACTGCCGCGATCGCAACAATACCCAAAACAGCGGCGTAGAGTCTCACGTCTTTTGATGTGTGCATGTCGATCCTTAAATCATCTGAGATTCGCGACTGTGGCGAACTCGGCTAGGTGGTTGGTGGGTGTCTGGAAATTCGTCCTTGTTTGATCAGGTGTCTCGGTGCTGGATTCCGGCTTTCGCCGGAATGACGGTGCTGGCTCGGATCGGCGAAGGGTGCTGGCTTCGGATCGGCGAAGCAGGCGCGCTCTTTGCCATATAGTTGCAATAAAGATAACACAATTAGCAAGAGGATTCGTTGCGTTTGAGAAAAATCACGAAAGTCGTAATTCGTTGCCGGGTACGATCCAGATATTGCGACCCAGGAGGGTGATGGCGACGCTTCCGATGTCGATTTGCTTGATTGTTGTGGCTTGTGGCGGTAGCGACGTAGGGCTATAACTCCCTCATGCTTCAATCATAAAGCCGCGCCGCCGTCGACCGTGATCATGGAGCCGGTGACTCCGCTCGCCTCGTCCGATGCGGCAAACAAAAACGCATTCGCCAAGTCTTCCGGCAACATCAGCCGACCCATCGGCGTGCCTGAAAGCCTTTTGTTGTAGTTTTCGGGGTTGTCGATACTCGTCGACTCATCGTTCGGGCTGTGTGGGTTGTTTCCGCGGATGAACGGGGTATCGACATGACCGGGCGATATGATAATGGAGCGGATGTTCTCCTTGGCGTAGCTGGCGGCCGCGGCGCGATTCAATCCAACCATTCCCATCTTCTGCGCCGCATATGCCGGTGAACCGCCTCCGGGACGAATCGATGCCAACGAGCCCATGTTAAGGATCGCCCCACCGCCTGCGCGTCGCATTGAAGGTACGACAGCCTTTATGCCGAGAAACGCGCCGGTCAGGCCTGTTTCCATGATGATGTTCCACATGTCAAGCGTCTGGTCATCGAAACTGACTCGGAAGTTGGCACCGGCGTTGTTGCAGAGGATGCTGACGGGCCCATACTCCTCCTCTGTGGCGCTAACGCAGGCCTCCCACGCGGCTTCGTCTCGCACATCCAACTCGTGAGCGATAGCCATGCCACCGCTGTGGACGATATCGTTTCGAACCGCCTCGCCCGCTTCCAAGTTGAAATCGGCTACGCAGACCGCAGCGCCGTGCGCCGCGAACAATCGGCTCTGCGCGCCTCCCATCGCTCCCCCGCCACCTGTCACGATGGCGACCTTTCCAGCTAGTCGCTCCCCGAAATTGGCTGTTGACATTTACCGCGCCCCCGCAGATTGTGTGTAACGCCTGAAATGTTACACGCAATCGGACGCGTCAATCCGTCAAGATCCAGATGGTGTGATCAATCCCAACAGTGCCCCTTGCGGGTCGTAGATCCACGCCATTCTGCCAACTCCCGGCACGTTCCACGGCGGATCCGGCAACTCGGCATCGGACGGGTTGATCTTGAATTACACCGTCGGTGCTTGTTGAATACCGAATACCGCGCCTTGTGGGTCTTGTATCACCGCGAAGGTACCAACCATAGGCAACACCTCGGGACCGAAAAGCACCGTCGCACCCAAGGACTTCGCCTTCTCGACGACCGCATTAGCGTCGTCTACTCGGAAGTAGACCTCCCAGTGCGGCGGGACTCCCATTTCGACGAGATGGTCGGGCAATGGCATGATGCCGGCCACCGGCCCCATCTCGGTCATCAACATGTGGTACGGGTCGCCTTCAGGCGTCGGCATCGTTTCGATGTCCAGACCAATCCCAAACAACTCTGTGTAAAACTTCCCCGCGCCTTCTTGATCCGAAGTCAACAACTCGACCCAAGTCAACGCGCCATGTTCATCTCGCACTTCGCAACCGATATTTGCCTTCGCCTGCCAGAATTGAATCATCGCTCCGGTTGGGTCTTGCGCCAACATCATCCGTCCAGACTCGTCCTCATCGAACTCATCAACGATGACCGTTCCACCAAGATTAGACACTTGGGAAGCGGTCGCATCAATGTCATCAACCGCGAGGTAAACCTTCCAGTGTGGCGGCACTCCAGCCTCAGACTCCTGAGCCACCTGCGTGAATATCGCTCCTGCGTCTGATCCGTCAAGCTGGGCTAATGAGTAGACTTGATCGTCTCCCATGGGGATGTCCTGATATTCCCAACCGAATATCTTGGAGTAAAACTCCTTGGCGCCGTCCTGATCCGTTGTCGAAAGATCAGTCCAACACGGTGTTCCCTGTTTGTAACTCTCGATCTTCAATTCAAGTTCCCCTTCGCTGTTCGACTATCCGGCTGGTAGCGACTGAACACCGAACTGCGCACCTTGCGGGTCCTGCATGTAACCAATGGTTCCCATCGGTCCCAAATCGGCAGGTCCCATGTAAACCTGTCCTCCACTCGCCGTCACCGCATCACACGCTGCCTGGGCATCGTCGACCCTGAAGTATGCCTCCCAGTGAGATGGAATCCCCATATCAACCATATCCTGCGACATGTCCATGACGGTCGCCACAGGTTGCCCATTGACCTGCAATTGGTGAACAGTTCCACCGCCCGGAGACGGCATTGCGTCCTTCGCCACTTCGATGTCGAGCAACTCGGAGTAGAAGTTTGCGGTCGCGTCCTTGTCAGTAGTCATCACCAGCGTCCAAGTCAGCGCACCATGCTCGTCGCGTACCTCTGCTCCGATATGTTGCAACGGTTGCCAAAACATGACGACCGCACCGACCGAGTCCTGCGCGACGATCATGCGTCCGGCGTCGAACACATCCATTGGGGCCATGAGCACTGTTCCGCCCAACGCGGGCACTCGTTCGGCAACCGCTTCAATGTCATTCACCGTGATGTAGACGTTCCAGTGAGGCGGAATGCCTTGCTGGGCTTCTTCTGGCTGCTGAGGGGCGATTGCGCCTGCGGGAGAACCACCGATTTGGGCCATGGAGTAGATCATTCCGTTACCCGCATCGTTGTCTTCGTAGTCCCACCCAAACAATGAAGCGTAAAAATCCTTCGCCGCCGACTGGTCAGAGGTCGATAGATCGACCCACGACGGTGTTCCTTGAGCGTAACTTTCAATTTTCGGCATGTAATTTTGGCCTTTCTCGCCTAAGTGTGGTGTCGATTTGGACGCGTCGCAATGACACTGACGCATCCCATCACCATTACGTGGTTACTCCATCGGTTGCAAAGACATGATGCTGAACGTCGCGCCTTGCGAATCCTCCAACACCGAAAATCTTCCCGGTGGGATATTTGTGGGAGGGACGCAGATTTTGCCGCCAAGTTCTGCGGCTTTGGCTGCCGACGCGTCGCAGTCTTCGACGTGGAAGTAGACCATGAAGTGCGACGCCATGTCGCCCCAACTCTCGTCCATGTGCATCATCCCGCCGCGATCCGGTTCGACGCCATCGATCTTGAGCCAGTGATACTCATACTCGATCTCGCCCTCCGCATCTTTGTCATCCGACGGCGGAAGCATGAGGTCCACCCGCTGATACCGCGACCCGAACACGTGACCGATAAATTCGTTGATGCCAGCAACATCCCGAGTGTAGTACTCCGTCCACACGACACCGCCTACTTCGCCCCACGCCTCATTCTCAACGCCTTTATCGCCGCTCCACACGACGAACGGAGCACCTTCTGGGGTCAAAAGCAAGGATTTTCTGCCGCCGCCGGCGGGATCGTCGCAGGCCGGCATGATCACGGATCCGCCCTTCTCCACCGCTCGTTCCATAGCTGCGTCGGCATCGTCGACCCAGAACGCGTTTACCCACATCAGTGGACCTTCGGGCAGAGGCATCCCTTCGCTGTAGGTGTAGACACCACCGACGACCTTGTCGCCCAACTGAGCTTGCGAAAACACGCCTTGCGGACTCGACATCAGATCGTGCCATTCCCAACCTAGTAAACCCGAATAGAATTTCTTGGTCGCGTCGACGTCCCTAGACGCCAAGTCCCACCACACCGGCGTCCCCTGAACTGGTTTCGAAGAATTGCTCAACTGCTTCTCCTGACTTGCTTGCAATCGAGACGAGAATCTTTCTCAATCGATTAGAGATAGTAACTAACGAAGATTATCTAACGTTGATCTGCGATACACCAAATCAATTAGCAAATCAGATCCGTCAAATCAGCTAGACCGCCGGTTGCCACAAACTGAATCGCACGCCTTGGGGATCGGTGAGCGACGCCAGTGATCCCGGTGGGACATCCATTACAGGAAACACTACCTTGGCTCCAAGGGATTCGGCCCTTGCGACTGAAGAGTGAATATCCTCAACCATGAAGTACGTCGCCCAACGCGCCGTAGATTCATCCCCTGTCAGCGCGAACAACGCGCATGGCATCTGCTCGCCGTCGATGGAAAGCATCGTCACTTTGTAGTCTGAACCAGCATCATCATCCATCGGCATCGTTATCGTGTCGAAATCGGCGCCAAAGGCCTCAGAGTAGAACCGTTTTGCGGCTTCGAGGTCGCCAGTATGGTACTCAATCCAGCAGACCGCTCCGAGCTCCGCGAAAATGTCGGCTCCATATCCCATCAGGCTCTGCCACAAACCGAACACAGCACCCTCCGGTGTCGCAACGGTCGCGGTCACACCCCAACCATCGGCATTGTGCGGACCAGATAGCACACGGCCGCCATTCGCCTGAACCCGTTTAACTATCTCTTCGGCATCTTCGACATAAACGCTGTTGATCCATACACCGGCAACACCCTCAGCATGATTGTCGGCAGACATCCCGGCGATGTTGGCATCGCCGCGAATCGCCATGTGGTAAGTATCGCCACCCGACATCGGGACATCCGCCCATTCCCAACCGAAGAGACCCGTATAGAACGATTTGGCTCCAGCTGGATCTGGAGTAGCCAGAGCGAACCAGATCGGGTTGCCTTGAAGTTGGGGCATTCTTGGTTGAGTCATCTCAATGAACCTTTTTGTCCCTTTCTTCCAACGGATACCGCATTAACTTCCTCAACGTTTCATCATCGAGCCCAGTTTCGTCGGTTTTCACCAGTTCATCCCTCAACGAACGTAGGTATTTGGCATCCAACTCGCTGATCGCTTCTGCGATCAGTTCCGTTAATTCAGTAATGTCGCCGATCTCAAGAATGCCTCCGTAGCGTTTGAGTTCGCCGTAGGTTGCCGACATTAAGGTAGGTATCGGGAACTTATCAGCCCATGCAAACCCGATCAATTTCGAAGACATCAAAACCGGACCAGTCCTAAACTCGGAATCGCTGTACAGATCTGGCGAAATGGCACCGTGGATAATGCGATTTCGCCTTCTATTCAGTTCATCGAGACTCGACTGCAGATCGACTTTACCACTCAATCGCTCAATGGCGAACGAAACGGGTTGGTGTGCTTCCGATCTGTTAAGAAAAGAGCGCGGATCAAGTGTCGGCATCGGGTGAAATGCGCCGTTTTCGTATTTGGCTTTGTCTAAAGCCCACAACCTCCATTCCAACTCTGACCAAGTCGCGTGAAACGAACCAATAGCTCGAATTAAGGCTTTGCGCTGCATTACGAAAATCAACTGTTTGACACCCCAGGGGAGACGGGATCGGAGACGCCTGATCTTCGCTTGATTCATGCCAAAATGTTCCTGTTTTGTTGCCAGAAAACGTCAGACAGCACATCCACAAAAAGAGCGACCGCCGCGTTCGCGGCGGTCGCAACCCCATCACCGAAGATCAGGGGGAGGTAACTTCATCTTAGCACGAACATTTCACTCTGGGTTCAGTTATTCAATCCCCGCATTATCCCTCGAATGTAAGCCACCTGCCCCAAATGCTGCGCTAACTCCGCCAACAAGTGGCCGAGAACCGAGGCGCACGTCATCGGTTCGGCACCGCGCATCCCCAATACTTTCCCCAAATCATCTTCGTCCATCTCGTGGGTGAAGAATTCGACAGTCCGTGTTCTAACCGCCTCGTAGTACGCCAGCAGCACAGGAACATCCAACTCTGGCATCGCACGAATCTGCTCCAACGTCTGCGTGAAACCTGTCCCATCCACGGATACTCCGACTTGCTCTTGCCAACCTTGCTCTATCCAAACTGCCTCCCGCTCGCAGAGACGGGTATTGATCCAGTAGTCCTCCGTCCGAGCCATATGCCAAACGACCCAGTCGATCGAGTTCGACTCTAACGTCGGTCGCCAATGCAACTCGTACTCATCTAAACCATCCAACGCATTTTTCAGATCCCCGAAAACCTCGTTAAGACCCGCATCAACTATCTGCAAGGCAGGCTTCATTCTGAATCCTTCCCATCCTTCATCATCATTGGCATCCTAATTCAACCATTCAACCCCCGCATCATCCCGCGCAGATATTCGATCTGCCCGAGATGCTCTGCTTCCTCACATAGCAAGTGCCCCAGCACCCACGCGTAGTTGACCGGATCGTAACGTGGATGCGTGATCTCGATAGTCAGGTCAGATTCTTGCATCTCGTTGGTGAAGTATTCGGTTGTGCCTTTCCGCACGGCGGAGTAGTATTCCATAACCTTCGGGACATCGAATGCTGGCATCGCACGTATGTCCTCCGCCCCCTGGCCAAAGCCGTTGGTCGGTTCTTCGACGCCGCAACGCGCAGCCCAGCCGTCGCGATCCCAAATCGATTCGGACTTGCGAAGCTGCATGTTGATCCAGTTGTCCTCGACGCGAGCCATGTGCCACACCATCCAATCGATGGTGTTCGACTCCAACGCCGGACGCCAGTGGAGCTCATCCTCAGAAAGTCCGTCGAGCGCTCTTTTTAACTTCGCAAACGCCTCGTTGAGACCGGAATCGATGGCGACTAAGAATGGTTGCATCACTTGTTCATTCCTCTCATCATCCCGCGCAGATACTCGATCTGCCCGAGGTGTTCAGCTTCTTCGCATAGCAATCGCCCCAGAATCGTAGCGCCGGTCCAACCGCGAAAGTTCGTGTGCTCAATGACTCTCGAAAGGTCATCTTCGCGTATCACGTTGGCGAAATAGTTTGATGTTGCGTTGCGGATCGACCGGTAGTATTCCATGACCTTCGGGACGTTGATGCGTCCCATGTCGCGGATCTCATCCATCGTCATCCCCGCGCCGGCGCCGTTGTAGGAGATGCCCAAACGTTCGCCCCAACCGTCACGTTCCCAGATCGGGTCTCGTTTCTGAAGTACAACGTTGATCAAATTGTCCTCGACTCGGGCCATGTGCCAAACCATCCAGTCGATAGAATTCGACTCCGTCTTCGGACGCCAGGACAGCTCATCATCACTCAACCCGTCCAAGGCGCGATTCAGTTTGGAGAAATGCTCGTTTACCCCGCTATCGATGGCCTGTAGGAATGGTTGCATGCGTTGTCCTCCGTCTAACCATCAACGCCGCGCATGATCCCGCGCACGTATGCGATCTGACCAAGATGCTGAGCTTCTTCCACCAAGATGTGCCCCAATACCCAAGCGCCACTCACTGCGACCTGCCGCCGCGGGTGATAGAACTCTTTGTCGAGATCCTCGACCGGCATCTGATCGAGATGTGCCAATGTGGCTTTGCGGGCCGCCCGATAGTACTCCATCATCTCGTTGATGTCGGTCTTAGGCATCGCACGCATCATCTCCGCTGTGTCCTCGCGGCCGTAGTCGTCGGGATCCATGCCGAAGCGTTTGTACCAGCCATCCTTGACCCAGATGTCGTCGTCCTGCCGGAGCACGAGATTGACCCAGCGATCTTCGACTCGGGCCATGTGCCACACGATCCACTCGATGAAGTTGGCGTGCAGCGCCGGTTGGTAACGCAACTCATCTTCGGACAATCCATCCAACGCCTTCTCGAGGCCTTCCATGTACTCGATCAAACCGCTGCGAACTGCGTCTTTGAAATCTGCCATCGTTTATCTCCTAACCCCCGTTGATTCCCTCATGGGCGTCAATTGTGAGGGTTTCTTTATCCCACGCTCTGCTTCGTGACCGCCTCTATCATCGCCTGAATGTACCCGTTGGCGAACGCCCTGCCGCGGTGACCCCACGGCGTGTCCTCAAACGTCTGCGGAACGTGGTCGTCGATGAAGAACGAGTCGTATCCGACCTCGTGATAGATCTGCATGGCCTTGTACATGTCGACGTGGCCGGTATTGATGAACTCCTCGCGGAACTTCGGCACGGGGCCAGACACATTGCGGAAATGGACGTAAAGGATTTTCTTTCGCTCGCCGAAGTACCGGATCATGTCGTAGATCCCGCCGTTCGCCGCATCCTCCATCTCGGAGAATGTGCCTTGGCAAAACTCGATTGCGTTGCAAGGTGAATCAACGATTTGGGTCAATCGTTTGTATGACTCAAACGACCGGAATAACTGTGGAATTCCGCCAAGTTTCTCTACCGGTGGATCGCAAGGATGAATTCCGCACCTTACTCCCGCTTCCTCTGCAACCGGCGTGATGATCCGAATCCACTCCTCCAACCGCTCCCACATCTCCTCTTCCGTATGCTCTCGACCATGAGTGTTTGGCATCTTTAGCGCCTCTTCGTAGTCGAACGCCGTCGCCAGCGCACCGCCCCTTATCAACTCCGGTTCCGTCCGCCACACATGCGAGGGCATCCAGTTGTAACCGAATATCGGGATACCCGCCGCCCCGATGTTGCGAACTGTCTGGATCATATTCTCGATCTGGCGATCATGATTCGGACCGCCGAGCATGATGTCCACGTAAAAATGCGTCGGCACGTTCTCCAGCGCCATCAACTTCAACCCCTCGCTCTCGACTTGTAAGCGCAGCTTGACAAGGTCGTTGACGGCCCACTTGCCACCGGCATCCGGCAATTGAGGCGTGTTTAGCAATACGTCCTTCACGCCATACTGCGCGGCAAACCGCAAATACTCTCGGCTCGCCGTGCTGAACTGCCCAAATCCTGCTCGCATCTCACAAACTCCTGTCGATCGTTCGATTGGCATTGATTTCGATTGATTGAACTCTACATCCATTCGGCAACTTGGCGCAATCGGCTGTCGTTTATCGTTGAATGACACCCGAGGTTTGGGCATCGAATTGGCACGAATTCTAGTGACGTATGGAACGAAACACGGCTCAACCGCCGAGATCGCAACGCGCATCGGACAACGTATCACGGCCGCCGGATTCGACACCGACACTTTGCAAGCCAATCTGGGCATCGACATCACCAAGTACGACGCCTTGGTCGTGGGGTCCCCGATTTACGCCGGTCAGTGGCTCCCGGAACCGACCCTCCTCTTCGCCGTCCATCGAGAACGCGCGAGTGACATACCAACCGCCCTATTCAGCGTAGGTATGATCGACGTCAAACACTCCGGCAAACTCCGCGAGGAACACGACGCGTGGATCGAAAAAGCCTTCAACCAAGAAGACATCCAACTCAACATCGTCTCAACAGGCACCTTCCAAGGCGCCTACTCGCGAAGCAATCTCCCGACTTGGATGCGCATTGTCGACTCCATCATCCGCATCGCGCCGCAAGGCGATCACCGACAGTGGGACGAAATTGAACGCTGGGGCGATGAGGTCGCAATCATACTCAGACACTTGCTTGAACCGAAATCCGCCAACGAAACCGAATGCTCTTGATGCTGGTCGACATTCACACCCACATCCAACAGCACAACCCGTCCGAAGTTCCGGGGATGCTCCACCGCGCTGCTCAAGCCGGTGTGTCGACCATCATCGCAGCGGGAACTACTGTGGACGATTCCCACAAAGCGATCCGCCTCGCCGAAACCTACCCAAAGATCTACGCTGGAGTGGGCATCCATCCCTCGGACCTCGAAGCGCCGATCTCGCCGGAAGATGTAGCGGCACTCGATGAAATGGCGTCACACGAACGCGTTACCGTCATGAGCGAGATCGGGATCGACCACATGCCAAACAGCCCCGACCATCGCTGGCAGGAAGAGGCCTTCGCCGCCCAGATCGAGATCGCCAAGCGACACGACCTACCTGTTGTGTACCACGTCCGCGAACACCTCGACGACCTCTCTCGCTTCGACGCGCGTGCGTCCGCCTTGTCCATCCTCGCCGAACACGATGTGGGCCAGCTAGGTGGCGCCGCCCACTACTTCCAAGGCAACTACGAATACGCTCGCAAAGTCCTCGACCTTGGCCTCAAAATCTCCTTCGCCAAACCATTGCTCAGGTCGCCGGAACTCCAAGATGTTGCACGTCGCGTTCCTTTGCACAACATCGTCCTGGAGACCGACGCCTACCCCCAACCGTTCAAAAAGAACCGCGCCAAATGGACGGAGCCCAAGGACGTACGGTTAGTTGCAGAATGTTTGGCGGAGATACTGGGCGTCAGTACGGAGACGTTCCACGATCGGTCACTTTGACAACGTATTCCGATTTTCAGATAGGTAAGTACCTGCAAACACACCAAACGTGCTAACATCAAACAACAACATCACATGCGAATCCCCCGCAAGCGGGAGGGCGCGATGACATTAACCGAAACTTTCATTCCTTACAACCGCCAACCCACCTACGATGCACAAATCGCGGCGTTGGATTGGGATATGGTTCCACCTCCCGACGCCATGCAGCAAGAATTACCGCTGACAGACCTTGTCGCAACGATCCGAGACGCGCTAATGCGAAGAGAACCCAACCAAACGGTGTTCATTAGTTCCAGCACCTTCCTTTGCTACGATCCATCCAACCTAAACCGTCGCCTGCAACCCGACCTCTACGTCGCATTTGGAGTGGAAGAACCAGCGATCCGAGACCGAGATGCGGGCTATCTCCCTTGGGAAGTGGGCAAGCAACCCGACTTCGTCCTCGAATTGGCTTCAGTTAGCACAGCCCGAAACGACCTGACGCGTAAACGCGATATCTACGCCTCGATGGGCATCCCCGAATGCTGGCGATTCGACGCTACCGGTGGCGATTTCTACGGCGATCCTCTCGTCGGCGAGCATTTGGTAGATGGCGTATACGAACCGCTTCCGATAACCGAGGAACCAGACGGACATCCGAAAGGTTTCAGTCCCGTCCTCGGGCTCACACTCGCATGGGTTGACGGCGTGTTCCGAATATTCGACGCCGAAGCACGGGATTACTCGCAGACTGCTCGTGAACGCCTGTCGACTATCGACGCGGAAGTAACCGCACGGCGTGCCGCCGAAGATCGGGTCCGCCAGCTCGAAGAGCAACTCAGAGAACTGCGCTCAAGTCGAAACGGCGATTCCGTTTGATCGATTACCGCCAGTCGACGATCCGTGAAACACCGATGCAACTAAACATCGCACTAAAAGAATGGTCCGCAACCATCCACGCACTCGCGTCAGGCGACCAACTGTTCCTGCTCCGAAAAGGCGGCATCCGCGAAACCAACCGCCGCTTCGAACTGCCACATCGTCGCTTCCTCCTCTACTCTACCCACTTCCACGAAGCTGACTTACTGCTCAAGCCGAAATTCCAACATCTCGTCGATTCGACTGATTCCGTTGCACGTGAGACCGTGGTGTTTAAAGCATTCGCTGAAGTTGCCGACGTGTTGAGCGTCAATGATGCCGATGCTTTGGATGCGCTGTCGGAACTGCATATCTGGTCGGACGAATTCGTAACTAAACGCATTGCTTGGAAACCACGCCACGCCGCCGACCTTATCGTGCTCAAAACCTACACGCTTCCCACTCCCGTCCGCATGCCTGTCGAACCGCATCACAAAGGCTGCAAGTCTTGGGTTGAGATCGATCCGTCGATCGAAATTGCCGGCTCCAAACCCGCAATACCCGAGCCAGAATGGGTGGACCGCGCGCAAAGAATTAGACTCTTGCTTTCGGGAAGCTCTGCGAAACCCGTTCTGGCAGCATGAAGCATCGACATCTCAAATCTACGGATCTGGCACTCTCTGAAGTCGGTTTCGGTGTGTGGAGCGTCGCGACAACGTGGTGGGGAGTTACCGACCGAGACTTCGGCGTCGATCTGCTCCGCAAAGCGCGTGACCTCGGCATTACATTTTTCGACACCGCTCCGGCCTACGGAGATGGTTACGGCGAAACGGTCTTAGCTGACGCGTTCAGTCGTTCAGAGTTGAAAGAGTTAGAGATCGGCACCAAATTCGGTTACGATCTCGACGCGCCGCGTTCCGGACATCGCGAACGTCCCCATGATTGGTCCCCCGAAGCAATCTCAAAATCATGTGACGCCTCCCTGCAGCGCCTCAATACCGACTGCATCGACCTGTACCAGATGCACAACCCACGTCTCGAAGCGATCCGTCGCGACGACACCATCGAAGGGCTTGAGCGGCTCAAAGATGCGGGCAAGATCCGCAACTACGCAGTTGCTGTTGGACCAGACCTGGGATGGCAGGAAGAAGGCATCGCGGCCGTCTCAGAACGCCGCGTACCAGCGCAGATCATCTACTCGCTGCTTGAGCAAGACCCGGCGCGCGCGATATTGGATGCGGCAATTCAAAACGAGGTCGGCTTGTTCACCCGAGTACCTCATGCATCCGGAATGCTGGACGGCACCCACACTAAAGACACTGTCCTTGACGAGACGCCGTTTGGTTCATCTGATCATCGCTCCTACCGGCGTCTGATGTGGATGCGGTCTGCGATCCGCAAACTCAGTCGCATCGATTTTCTGCTCGAAAACTACGACGCGACCATCGGTCAACTAGCGATTCGTTTCTGTTTGGCGTCCGAGGTCGTGGCGTCCTGCACACCGACAATTACTTCCGAAGCAATGCTGGAAGAGTACATCGGGGCATGCGACATCGCCGATATCAGCGCGGACGACATGACTGTACTAGATCACCTGTACGCCGCCAACTTCGAGGTTGATGAAGCGCCGGCACGCATGAAGTCCAGCGTCTCAACGACCGGATTCGTCTTGACTGACGGCGTTACTGAAGCCGAGCCGATCGCCGCATAGCGGTGCGATCACTCTTCCGCGTCGTCCGATTCGTCCGTGGTGGCCACCGAAACCTCAGACAAATCTTCGATCGATTCGTCATCATCCACGTAGCGGCAAAGCTCGCCTTCCAACAGATCGAAGTCTCGTTTCGAGAGTATGTGCACCATCCCGAAAAACGCGAGGTCCCACATCTCCGGTGGCCAGCGCCTGACGTACTCCAACGTCGGCCCCAACTGACGCGCATCTACCCAGTCGTCTTCGGATGGCAACGCGTCGAGCTTGATGTTTACTCGGTTGTTAAACCGTTCTCGTTTCGAATGGTGCTTCCAAATCGGCGACCCGTCGCGGAAACTTTTCCCAGCGACCGTTGCGGTAGCTGCGAACTTACGATCGTCTCGGATATAGAACACCAGACGATCACCTTTAGCCATTTGAGAAGCCTTGCGCGAGTTGGGCGCATCAACGCCGATAAGGTCAAAATCCCGCTCGCGCGTGATCTCGAAGTTTTCTCGTTGAGTATTGATCATCCAGCATGTCATGTCATTCAAAATGATACGCTAGGAAAGATAACGTTTCTCAACTCAGCAGCAACCCGAGGTGAGCATTGACTGATCCAAGCCGCCAAATCGAAGAACGAGTCGTCTCATTTCTCGACAGCATCGAGGCAGATTACGAAATCGTCGAGATCGACCCTGATTTCGCCGACACCCATAATTTCTGCGAAAAGTACGGCTTCCCCATCGAAACATCGGGCAACACGATCGTAGTTGCTAGCAAACGTGGCGCGAAAAAACACTCGGCTTCGGTCGTCCGGGCCGACAAACGATTGGACGTAAACCACAAGGTCTGCGAATTGATGGGTATCAAGCGCGCGTCTTTCGCAAAACCCGAAGAGACCTCCGAGCTTACAGGCATGATGATCGGCGGCGTCACCTGCCTCGCCCTACCGACCGAGATACCGATCTACATCGACGCATCGCTGCTCGAGCAACCATACGTGATCCTAGGCGGCGGTAGTCGATCGACCAAGATCAAGGCTAATCCTGAGGTACTGAAGAAGATACCCAACGCCACCTTGTTCGACGACCTTACCCTTTGATCGCGTCGACGCGATCGATATCAGCGCCGTGATCGGATGATCACGGACTTCCGAATCTAGGGCTTAATATTCGGCGCGGCGCTGGAATTTGGCGCGGATGTAGATCGCCGCAGCGTTCATCGTCAACAGCATCACCAACAGAATCACGATTGCCGCCGCTGCGATGTGTCGGAAGTCGTCTTGGGGTTGCGACACCCACGTCACGATCTGAAGCGGAAGCACCGTGAAGCGGTCGAACGGCGTAGTCGGCACGTAAGTGATGAACACCAGCGAACTCACCACCAAAATCGGCGCCGTCTCCCCGATGGCGCGCGACATCGCCAAGATGATGCCCGACATCATGCTCGGAATCGCCTGCGGCAAAACCACCATCTTCACCACCTGCCATCGCGTAGCGCCCATCGCGTAAGCCGCGTCGCGGTAGCTGGGCGGCACCGCGCGGATCGCCTCCTGCGACGCAATGATCACGATCGGCATTACAAGCAACGAGAGCGTCAATGCGCCTGCCAATAGGCTCCTCTGTCCGTCGAAAAGGTACTGGACGAAGATGGCGAGACCGAGCAGTCCATAGACCACCGAAGGTACTCCGGCCAAGTTCGAAATGTTCAGCTGGATCAAGCGTGTAACGCGGTTCGCGGGCGCGAACTCTTCAAGATAGATCGCTGTTGCAATACCAACCGGCACGGTCATAACGGCGGTGAGAATGATTACCCAGAAGGTTCCAGCGATCGGCGCCAGCACTCCGGCTTGATCTGGGTGTCGCGACGAGTAGCTACTCAAAAACTGCCAATCGAGCCAGCCGAAGCTGTCGATGAACACCTCGAACAGCAGCCAGGCGAGCACTAGCACGCCCGCAACCACCGAACTTGCGAAAAGTGCGGCAAATACGTTGTCTCGCGCCAGTCGATATGTCTTGCGAGCGCTGCTTTGAGATTGAAGGGCCATTCGTTTTACCTGTCGTCGGTTGGAATGTGAAGTAGTCGCTTCCGTTCGTTTACTCGTACTCCTGGCGGAAGCGCTGCACCACCCAGCGTCCCAAAATGTTCATCACCAGCGTGATGAGAAAGAGCAATAGGCCGACCACGAAGATCGTGTAGTACTCGATCTCACCGTGCGGCGTGTCACCCAGCGCAACGTTCACGATAAATGCAGTCATCGCTTGGACCGCTTCGAGCGGGTTGAAGGTCAGGTTCGGGCGACCACCAGCCGCGAGATAGACGATCATCGTCTCGCCAACCGCCCTCGACACCGCGAGAATGAACGAGGACACGATACCCGACAGCGCCGCCGGAACAACAACCTTAGTCGCAACCTCAAAGCGTGTAGCACCGAGTGCGAATGCCGCGTCGCGGAGCGAGCGAGGCACCGAGATCATTGCGTCCTCGCTGAGCGTCGTGACCATCGGCATGATCATGATGCCCATCACTAGTCCGGCGCTTAAAGCGCTGAACGTTCCTAAATTGTCTTCGCCAATGACCAGGCGCAAAGCCGGACCGAGTGTCAGCAATGCGAAGTAGCCGTACACCACCGTCGGTATGCCGGCGAGCACCTCCAGTATCGGTTTGATGACCCTCCTGACGTTTTCCGGCGCATATTCGGAGAGGAATATTGCCGCCCCTATACCCAAGGTCAAAGAAACGACTCCCGCAACCGCGGCGACTAGGAAAGTCCCGGCCACAAGAGGAAGAACGCCGAAAGATTGCCCCACTTCTCGGTACGGTTTGAACAACGGCGACCATTTAGTGCCGGTTAGGAAATCAACAATGCCTACGTGCGTCAAGGTACCGTTGACGCCAGGTTCGCACGGCTTGATCGGCTCGCCCTCGTTGAGGACGCAAATCTCTTCTTGGAAGAAGCCGATGCTTTGAGAAACAAGCACCGTGACGATGCCGATCGTCGCCAGTACGGAAACCAACGCGGCGGCTCGTAAAACCCAGAGCACCGCCGACTCCTCGAAATGCCGGCGCGACCGATGACTTGCCAATCGGCTGTCGTCTCTTCTCAATGACAAAGTATTAGAACGCTCTTGCACGCCGTCTAGTGGATCCGTCGACACTTGGTCATGGCCGACTCGGAAAGCTCCTCGTTCTACCGCCATCGTTCGCCTTCCGACAACGTTTGATTTTTCGATCCAGGGTCGAAAACCGTCCGTTCGCGAAGAAATCCCGTTTGGCGGAGGGTATCGATGGCGCTAATAGAAAACATTTCAAATTGTAGTAGCTAACCGACGGGGTGGCAATCGAATGGGCCACCCCGTCGAGTCCATTTACCGTTGAACTGCGCTTCCGTTGGTGGCGGCACTCTCCACTAGCGCCAATGCTTCGTCATACATCTGCTGAGGCAGACCCACGTAACCCACGCTCGCCGCGAGGTCAGCAGCGTTGCGGAGGTAGAAGTCGATGAACGCTCGGACTTCTTCACGCTCAAGCGCAGCCACACTCACGTAGATGAAGAGTGGACGGCTCAAAGGCGAGTAAGAACCGTCGTTGATCGTCGTCTCGTTCGGTTCGATGCAGCCTGCACCACCGTCGACACCGACGAGCCTGAGCTTGTCGGTGTTCGCAACGTAGTAGGCGTAGCCGAAGTAGCCGAGGGCGCCGCGGTCGCCCGCGATCCCCTGCACCAACACGTTGTCGTCGACCGCCGGGAAGAAGTCGTCGCGGATCACACCAGTGTCGCCGTTGATCTCTTCCGTGAAGTAGTCGAAAGTGCCAGAGTCGGCGTCTGGTCCGTAGAGAACAATGTCAAGGTCCGGGTAGCTCGGGTCAACCTGATTCCATTTCGTGATCTCGCTGTCCGGTTTCCAGATCGAGTTGAGCTGTTCGGTCGTCAAGCAGGTCGCCCAGTCGTTGTCCGGATTCACGAGCACCGAGAGACCGTCGAAGGCGACCGTGAGTTCGATGAAGTCGATGCCATTCTCGACAGCCACTTCACGCTCGGAGTCTTTGATCGGACGCGAGGCGTCGGAGATGACCGTTTCGCCAACGGTGAACTTCTTGAAGCCGCCACCCGTGCCGGAGATGCCGACCGGGATCTGGACTTGCGGGTACTCCTTGCGAAAGTCTTCAGCCGCGGCGACTGAGACCGGGTAGACCGTGGACGAACCATCGATCACGATCTCGCCAGAGAGTGGGCCAGAAGGCACGAACGGCTCTGGGACCATCATCGCAGTCTCGGCATCGTCTACCATCGCCTTGATGTCCGGGACCGGGTTGTTCAGTAGCACCAGACCGGCGTCGTAAAGCGGCTGAGGCAGTCCTACGTAACCAACGCTGGCGGCCAGATCAGCAGCGTTGCGGAGGTAGAAATCGACAAATGCCTTGACCTCTTCTCGTTGCAGCGACTCGATGTTCACGTAGATGAAGAGGGGACGACTGAGCGGCGAGTAGTCGCCATTATTGATCGTCTCTTCACTAGGCTCGATACAGCCTTCGCCGGAATCGACGTCCACGAGTTCGAGTTTGTCGGAGTTTGCAACGTAGTAGGCGTACCCGAAGTATCCAAGCGCGCCCTTGTCGCCCGCGATGCCCTGCACCAGCACGTTGTCGTCAACCGCCGGGAAGAAGTCGTCACGGATAATGCCCGTGTCGCCGTTGATCTCTTCCGTGAAGTAGTCGAAAGTGCCAGAGTCGGCGTCCGGACCGTAGAGAACGAGCTCTTGGTCCGGGAAGTCAGAGCGGACCTGATTCCAGTTCGAGATCGTACTGTCAGGCTTCCAGATCTCGTGCAGCTCGTCCGTCGTCAAACATGTTGACCAGTCGTTATCTGGGTTCACCAACACGGAGAGTCCGTCGTACGCGACCGTCAGTTCGATGAATTCGACACCGTTGGCGGCAGCTAATTCGCGCTCGGAGTCTTTGATCGGTCGTGAGGCATCGGAGATGGCCGTCTCGCCAGCAGCGAACTTCTTAAAGCCACCACCGGTGCCGGAGATGCCCACCGGTATCTGCACTGCTGGGTAATCCTTGCGGAAATCCTCAGCGGCTGCAACCGTCACGGGGTACACCGTCGATGAACCGTCGATAACGATCTCGCCCTCAAGCGTGATCGATGTCTGCGGAGCTTCGGGCACGACGAGCTTGACATCTGGAGTCGGGTTCGCAACCTTGGCTTCCATCTGGTCGTACAGCGGTTGAGGTAGACCCACGTAACCAACGCTCGCGGCGAGGTCAGCGGCATTCGCAAGGTAGTAATCTATGAACGCTTTGACTTCGGGGCGGCTGAGTGATGGGATGTTGACATAGATGTAAAGCGGACGGCTGAGAGGCGTGTATGAACCGTTGTTGATCGTCTCTTCACTGGGCTCTACACAACCATCACCGGGGTCGACGCCCACAAGCTTCAGCTTGTCGGTGTTCGCAACGTAGTAGGCGTAACCGAAGTAGCCCAGCGCGCCGCGGTCACCTGCGATGCCCTGAACCAGCACGTTATCGTCAACCGCCGGGAAGAAGTCGTCGCGAATTACGCCGGTGTCGCCGTTGATCTCTTCCGTGAAGTAGTCGAACGTGCCAGAGTCGGCGTCTGGTCCGTAGAGCACGATGTCGAGGTCCGGGAAGCTCGGGTCGACCTGGTTCCAGTTCGAGACCTCGCTGTCCGGTTTCCAGATCGTGTTGAGCTGTTCGGTGGTCAAGCAGGTCGCCCAGTCGTTGTCCGGGTTCACCAAAACCGAAAGTCCGTCGTAAGCAACCGTCAACTCGATGAAGGTGATGCCATTCTCGGCAGCTAATTCACGCTCAGAGTCTTTGATCGGTCGCGAGGCATCGGAGATCGCCGTCTCGCCAGCCGTGAACTTCTTGAAGCCACCGCCCGTGCCGGATATGCCGACCGGGATCTGGACTTGCGGGTGTTCCTTCCGGAAGTCTTCCGCAGCAGCCACCGTCACGGGGTACACCGTCGAGGATCCGTCGATGACGATCTCCCCAGAGAGCGGTGCAGCTTGTGCGGCCTCGCCTTTTACCGCCGGACGTGCAGTTGCGGCAGGTGCCGGTGCTTCGCCAGGCGACGCCGTCGCGCCAGCAACTGGGGCCGCGCCTTTTTCCGCCGTAGCAGCTTTTGCCGCCGGGTCCGACGGTCGGGCTGTAGCAGCCTTTTCGGCTTGGGACGCAGGTTGCGCCGTAGCCGCAGGCCCCGCCGTCGCAGGCTGTTGTGGCGTTTGGTCATCGCTGCTGCAAGCGATCATCACTATCGCCAACAACATGCCGATGATAAGCAAGCCCTTAGCGCTCGCCAGGTGCCTAGTAAATTGATATTGCATCGGGTTTCGGGTCTCCTGATACCAATTCGTTTCTCAACTTTCAGGAGCACGCAACCGCGCGCCCCCAAAAATCAAGATGCAACACCACCATTAACTCCGATTTACATCCCACAAGATCCACATCCCACCCGCCACCCCCGCGCAGCCGGGTATCCAGAGGGGTGCGGGCAGGAGAGTTGCCCCTCTCGCGGGGAAACGTCCGAAGGACAAGGGGGCACACACCAGCCCTACACGATTACCCCAACATCATTAACGCTAATCACAATCTTTTCTGCTCCACATCTAAGGAGGAGTTCTTTGTTTGAATCGCTCTGAAGATGTTTCCGAAATATGGTCTACGGGAAGAACTCCTGGTCCGTAGTCCGACTTTTCCTGCGGTTCTTCGGTGTAGCGGAATTTATCGTAAATCTCCTCGGGCGCTTTCATGCCGCAATCATTGCAATATCGCGAGATCCTAAATGTCATCACGCCGCTACGGCGCGTCTTGGCATCGTCTAGTTCTGATTTTGCGAACTCTTCCCGTTGACGATCCAAGTCTTTCATGTCCCATGGTTCATACCTATGAAGGCCCAGCTTGCATCGGAGCCATGGGATGAGCCTGTGAGCGACGAGTGATTTAACAAACCAGACAAACGCACCGACGCTGAATACAACAACGGTTTGATAATCCTTAACCCATTCCCAAAAGGACTGCCAGAACAGATCAATCGTCATCCTAGAACCAATCCTAACGCCTATCGGCCGTTCTTTGTGCCCGTTGCACCTCTTGTCGACGTTTACCGAGAAACGCCAGTTCATCGGCCGAATCTCGCAGCGCCTCAGTTGGTATGCCCAAGGCCTGTAGAATTAGGATGATCGTTCGATAGGTCGCAGGGATCTGGTGTGGTTTCAAATCGTACGGAGACGTTTCTAATTCAGGCAGTACAATGAAAGTGTCCAGTGTCGTTCCTGGTGGTGCCAATATGTCGTCATCTTGAACAATCGGTAGCCCCCATTTTGAAATATGGTCCGAAAATCCTTTTAAATCGACGAAAGGTACACTCCGCCAAACATTGTTGACGAACGCTTTAATATAAAACGGTCCATTGACACTCGAGGCGTATGTCAATTTCAAATGACGATGGAAAATTACCATAAATGCATCCAAAAGATAATTTAAATCCAAGATGCGCGAAGAAGTCAGATCGAATTCTAGGAATTTAGATTTAAACGATATACCATGTTCGTAGATGTTCCATGCCGTTACGTTGTCATCTGACGTTAAAGTTATCAATGGAATCGTAATAAACGAATCGCAATCCCTTGAAAATTCCCACGTAAGTCCACGCATATAAGCATTGTTGCCCGCTGTTTGCCTAGCCACAAAACCATCAGACATTGTAAATACATTGTCGAAAGGAAAATTCGGTTCACTCATCAGTGCGCTGAAATCATCGAATGTTCCGGTGTACTTGTGGTCAAGCAATCTATATGGATCGGAACAAATGGTTAGATGGACGTAAGGCACTTTGTCCTCAGCCTTCGACACTATAGGTTCCCTCGTTACGCGATCCGTTAAACTTTCACGAGACGTTTCGCCTCTCTCCGCCAAGAGGTCAAACGTGGATCTGTCCGATAAGGGTCTCGGTTCGGACGAATCCGCGATCCTGAGATAGATGCGACCATCGTTATGAACGTAAGGTGTATCCGGCCCTTGAGGGATCGAAACAACCACGATTACCTGTCCAGCCGGCAATCCGATCTCTTTGATTGGCCCTTCGAATTCACGTGTCTGATAAAAAACCTCTGGACGTAGAAGATCTTTCGTGGCATTCTTTAACGATTCCAGTCCGACCGGTACCTCGGTCAGAGGGATACCAGGGAAATTCATTGCCACATTAGTATTGGGATCACTGACAATCCCGATAATCAACCACCCACCGTACTGATTAGCGAACGACGACAAACTTTTCGCCAAAGCTCTTGGTGCTATAACTTCGGATTTATATTCAACATACCAACCTTCGTGAACCTCCTGTAAAATCGCAAGGTCTTGAGGTTCAATCTCGTTTAACCCCTTTTCGAATGGAGTGTAACGCACGTCTAAATCCTCTTAGTTTCGCGTTTCAATCGGTGAAGCACCCTGTCTAACAGGTCCCATGCTAAACATGCGTCCGTTGTAGCAAACGTCACCCATTCCCCCGCACCAAAACCTCGCACTCCAACGTCCCGAAATTATCCCTAACCCACTCCGCACGATCTGCGGCCCGATCACGCGCAACCGTCGCCCAAGCGTCATCACGCATCCAACCCACCTTCTTGTTCGCGTTCATCAGACCGCGGAGCGTCAGGTTGTCCCGCTTCCGGCCGTTGCACGGACGACATAGGAGGATCCGATTCATGATGTGATTCGCACCTCGGTCTGATTTCGGAGTGATGTGGTCCAGTTCCATGAATTCTTTTTCAAGTATCCGCCCGCAACCCGCACAAATCACACCATCTGACGTCCCTTGTGCATTGACCAGTATGTTGATCATTCCCCTGTGCGATATCTTTTCCCAAGACTCTGTTGGTCGTTGAGTTTTTAAGCGAAAACTTGGAGCCGCCACATCGTTGTCGTCCGTACGAACCGGAGGAGTTGACGAATAATGGACTTCAGGAATGTCAGTGATGAGTTGACGGTTATCTTCCATGCGTTGCTTGACGATGTCATGCGCACCATCCCAAATGTCCATGCCAATCCAAAGTCGGCCAGTTCGTTCTGCGGCGATCGGTGTAGTGGCGCAACCGCAGAACGGATCGAGCACCCAATCGCCCGGTTTAGAACTCGCCTGAATGATGCGCTCGTAGAGAGCCAAAGGTTTCTGAGTTGGATAACCCACGTATTCACGCTGATTCGTAAGAGCAGTTATGTCTCCCCACCAATCCTCAACCACTTTGCCACGACCGTAACCCGCTTGAACTTGACTTGTGCTCCTTCGACCAGTGTGTTTGACAGATGGCGAGATGATGCTACGTTTGCCCTCGACCCGTCCTCTACGCGCAAGAGTCTCACTATCGTAAGGAATCCGGACAGCATCGCGATGAAACGCTGTTTTGTCCGATTTCGCATAGAAGAGAATGGTGTCGTGCTTGCGCGGAAACCATCGTTTCGTATTGCTGGGTCCGGTGTATGCCCACACGATCTCGTTGCGGAAATTCTTATGCCCGAAGATTGCGTCCATCAATGCTTTCACGTACGCGTGTGCCGTATGGTCTATGTGCAGATACATGCTACCGTCATCCCGCAACACCCGATGCATCTCCATCAGACGTACACCCAACCAACACAAGAACGCGCCCATGTCGTCGCCGAATGAGCCCCTTGCACCTTCTATAACCGACCAAACAGGGCCCCAGTCATCCTTTATGCTGTCAACCCATTCCTCATGAACATCTCTGTCCCATGACCACCGATCTTGGAACCGCGCCCCTGATGCCAAACTCTCGGGCGTGGCGTGAAAATCACGCCCCTTGTTGAACGGCGGATCAGTCGCGATCAGATGCACTGTCTCGCTGTTCATACCACGCAGGAACTCAAGATTATCTCCGTGATAGAGAGTTCGATTTTGAAAATTCGCCATAGTCATCGCATCCAGTGTACCGCCTGAACACACCCACCTTCGTACAACGTCTCACCCCCCCCCCGAAATCACGCAATCGGCAACCTCACCGTAAATTTCGAACCCTCACCGACCACGCTTTCCACCTCCACGTTTCCACGGTGCATCTCAACGATGTTTTTCGTAATTGCAAGGCCCAACCCAAACCCTGTCCGATCACCACTCGAACGCGGCGATTTGTAAAACCGCTCAAAAACATACGGCAAGTCATCCGGATCGATGCCCTCGCCGTTGTCTTGGACGGTGATGGCGACGAAACCGTCGTCAACTCGTCCGGACAGCCGGATGCGACCTCCGGACGGGGTGAATTTCTGTGCATTGCCGAGCAGGTTCCCGATCGCCCGTTCGATTTTCGCTTGATCTACGGATATCTGCGGGAGGTCGTCGTCGACCGCTTTCTCATAATGGTGGGTTGGATCGATCGTGAGCGGCCTGTAGTCGTTTAGCACTCCATCAATCAAGGCCGAAGGACCCATTAACTTCACATTCAGTGGAGATCGTCCGGTCTCGAGCATCGTCAAGTCCATCATTTCACTCACCAGAGCCGCCATGCGTTGCGAACTGTCGTCGATGCGATCAAGGAATTCGGCTGCAGTGTCTGGTTTTAGCGCCGCACCCATCTTCAACGTGTCCACAGATGCTTGGATTGACGCAATCGGCGTCCTAAGCTCGTGAGACGCGTTGGCTACAAATTCACGCATCGAAACTCCCAAACGAATCTCATCCGTCCGGTCGTTGATGATCACGATCGCGCGTCGGGCCCCGCTGTCGTCAGCCGGCAAACTCCGCGAAATCACCTCAAGATGGCGTTGCGAGTCGTAAAGTTCCAAGTTGAGAACAACCGTTTCCCCAGCCGTTGCACTCGTCGTCGCGGCTTCATTGATTTCGTAAACATTGACTTTCGACGCGAGTGTGGTTAAGCCGTCTCCCACTTCTTTATAGGCGAAATCCAACGTGGCGCAGACCGCGGGATTCGCGTATTGCAACATCCCGTTCTCGTCCACTACCAGTATCCCGATCGTCAACTCGTTGAGGATCGTCTCGTGGTACGCCCGGTTGAGATTCGATTCCGCCAAGATCGACTCAACGCTGTCGGCGAGGCGATTCACCGCGTTGACGATGCGTTGTTGCTCCGCCGGACCGTAGGACGTCAATCGATTCGCCCGATCGATCGACTGCGTCCTTAAGATGCCATTCGCGGTTCGCCAGAAAAACTGGGACTGACGATTGGCAAGGAACCAAACCGCGACGACCGCGACAACCGCCCCTATCGCAACTGCCGCAATCCCAAAGAATCCATAGAGAGCGAATCCAACCGTTAGCGGTACCGCTGCCACGCTAGCGTAGCGCCACTTAAGCGGTAGGAAATCAACGATTCGGCACAGATCGGGCATCGTTCATGGCACGAAGCGATAACCGACACCTCGTACGGTGACCAGCCGCTTAGGATTCGTCGGGTCGTCTTCTAACTTGCGCCGGAGAAGAGATACGTGAACATCGATGGTTCGCGACTCGCCGGAACCTTCTTCGCCCCACACGCCCTCCAATAACTGCGATCGGGAGAACACCCTTCCTGGTTGGGAAGCCAGATGGACCAACAGATCGAACTCCTTAGTTCTCAGATTGAGGTCATAGCCGTCGAGCACCACCTTGCGCCGCACCAGATCTATCTCCATGTCGCCTAATTCGATCATGTGACGCCCCCTGCCACCAGTGGCTGCAGGAACTTTGGAGAATTCCTGTGATCGGCGAAGTTGAGCTGCGACCCGTGCCATCAACTCTTGAATACTGAATGGTTTGGTTACGTAATCGTCAGCGCCGCTGTCTAGACCGTCGACGCGCTGCTCTTCCTCGTGCCAAGCAGTCAACATGACTATGGGCACGGTGTCCCCTGTTTCCCTCAACGCCTTGCACACCTGCATTCCACCCATCACTGGCAGCGAGAGATCCAAGATGATCAAATCGACCGCGTTGGATCGGCGGATGTCGAGCGCCGTAGCTCCATCTGACGCTGAAAGAGCGCGGTAACCCAAAGCTTCAAGATTGAACTCGAGGGTCGCCAGAAGACCGGGGTCATCTTCGACCACCAGTATCGTCTGCCGAGTACCTATATCTTTTCCCAATTGCGTTCCCAGTCTTCTATACCGCTTCGGTTTTGCCTGAGATTGCCGACCGATACGCAGCATCGATCATCTCGATCGCCCGCATGCCTGCCCAACCAGGTGCCCAGTTGGTAACGTCTTTGCCAGCTACGATGTCCGTGAAGTTGTCGGGCGGGCCACCACCGTAGTACTCTCCCGCGTCATCACCCACATCAACCACGATGTGGTCGCCGTCGTGACGTTGGACCTCGAGCCTGGCGCGGTCTACATCAAGGACGAATGCGCCCTCATCGCCGAACACTCGTATGTCTAGTTGGAAGGTCTGATCCTGGGGCAACGCGCCGGCCCCCGAGAACGTGCCGATAGCACCGCCCTCAAACCCGACGGAAAACGCGTTGTATAACTCAACCTTCGCGGTCGGTGCGGAGTTGAATGCGAATACCGTCTCGGCCTTCAGACCCGTCATCCAGTACGCCATTCCTGCCGAGTGGGTCATCTGAGCCAACGCGTAACCGCCGCCCGCGACCACCGGGTCAGCCCAAGTATCGGCACCAGGCTCGAACATGTTGTCACCTGCGCCTCCACCAGTCGCTAGAAACTGTTTTCCTTCCAATAGGCTCCTGACCGGCGAAGCCATGTGACACATCACGAACTCGATATTGCCCACCGGATGTTGATCCATGATCTCTTTGGCCTTTTGGATGTACGGAGCGTAGTGCCAACCGTGCGGGATCAACAATTGAACGCCTTGTTTTTCGGCCTCTGCGACCATCTCCCTCGCGTGTGTCGCGTTTGTGGCTAACGGTTTCTCACACATTACGTGTAGACCTCGCCTTAGCGCGGCCATAGCGTGCTCGTGGTGCATCGAGTGCGGCGTGGCGACGACAACGCCGTCCAACCCGTCAATCTCCAGCAACTCCTCGTAGTTTTCGGTGGCGTGCACAAAGCCAAACGATTCTTTGACCATTTGAAGCTCATCCGCGCCCAATCGGCAAACCGCCGTCATCTCAACATCGTCGCGCGCGGCGAAAACCGGCATGTGGTTCGCGGTCGCCCACCAACCAGCACCAATAAATCCGATCTGTACCGTTCCATCAGGTTTCATCACATTGACCCTTTCGACGATATCGATCGCGAGTTAAAACGCGTCAACATTCGATTGTTGCAGAATAGACCTTTGGTGGCTAATTGTAAGTGAATTAGCGCCGACCACCTCTTCACAAATCCATCACAAGCAATTCAACATGGAACTCTGGCTAGTTAGACACGGCGAAACAATCGTCGGCGAGGATGGCCTCTACCAACCACATCACGGCCTAACCGAACTCGGCTTTGAGCAAGCACGTTCGGTCGCACACGCGCTCAAGGATGTCGAGTTCGACGAGTGTTACTCCAGCAACCTGCCCCGCGCGATCCAGACCGCCCAGACCTACGCAGATCTAACCTCTCGCCGTTTTAATCGCATCGCAGACCTCAACGAAATCGACGTCGGACGCATCAAAGACGCGTCAGTCGCGTTCAAGAACGACGTTGTCAACCACCGGGTCGAATTGGATTTTTCCCAGTTCGGTGGGGAAAATCCAGACCAATTCTCAAACCGCGTCCAACAAGGTTTTCATCAACTCTTGGAAGACGCCAAATCGAAGAACTGCGCTCGAATCGTCGGCTTCCTACACGCCGGAACCATCGGCGTCATCCTCGACCATGTGGCCGGACGCGCGTTCGATTACCGTAGCCGCCCCAGAATGCCCAACTGCGCCTACACCATCGTCAGCGAAACATCTAACGGCGGATGGACCAAGTGGGAACGTTGGCACTCGGACCACTTGACAGCGATCACCTAGACGCTCTAAAGAAACCGATGCCGCCCGACGTACGACGATCGCCGTGCGGCAACCTCACCTAGATTCAACTCTCAGGCACCCTTTAACAGGCGATTCTGTACTCGCCTAACGTAGGAATCATATTTTGTGATATCAAGTATCATCATGAGTGTCTTTTCTATGTTTCACGATCCCCGTGCAGCACCAAAGACTTGAAGCTGTGATCCGGCGAAGAGAACTAAAAGGACACACCGTCGCAATAGTTGTGCTTGGCTCAAAGGGTGACCAAAATGCCTGGAAGATTCGATCGGGCTATTCTCATAGCCGTGCCCTTAACTCCCGTCGTAATCCTACTGGCCGTCGGACTGTTTTTCATCGCTGCTCGGTCCGGCGAAACCCATAAGCCTACTCCAGACCTGATGGCCGAGGCCGCCCTGGAATCGCCAGATGGCAATCCGGTAGGAACTGTTACTTTTCGCCAAACCGCAACTGGAGTATTGATCATTGCCGAAGTGAACGGCCTTAGCCCAGGCGGTCACGCCTTTATCGTGCACGAGGTCGGTACATGCACACCCGACTTTAGCGCCGCCGGCGATCACTTCAACCCCGAAGATGCGGAACACGGATTTATCCATCCATCGTGGAAGCGCGGCGAAGCGACCCGAGGCCATGGCGGGGACTTGCCCAACATCTATGCCGCATCCGACGGTTCCGCGCGTGCCGATTTCTTCACGGTTGGTTTAACTCTGGATCGTGGGCCACGCCATTCCGTATTCGACGCTGACGGATCGGCGATCATAGTGCACGCAAAGCCCGATGCCTATGGCGAAGAGGAGTCGGACACCGGCGACCGTGTCGCCTGTGGGATAATCCGCGCTGCTTAGCGCATCTGACAACCTGTAGAACTGTACAGGCCATTCGGCTCCCGGATCGAGTGCCAAACGCTCATCCCAGAATGCCCAACCGCGCCTACACCATCGTCAATGAAACATCACGCGGCGGTTGGACCGAATGGAATGTTTGGGTTGCCGCCCATCTAAACGAGTTGACTTGAAGTCCGAGACGATGGCTCACCCTCTCCTTGATGTCCGAGGGTGTATCGACAAGTGTTTAGGCCGGGGCAACGATCGGAATGTAGCTGCAATCGGATGCCGCCAAATCACGATTCGAACATTCACACGCCCGGCAGTAAATCACCGGTCCTTTATCGCTGTAGTTGACAGCAATACTCGGAGTTTCGCAATGTGGGCAACGCGTGACGATCGAAGCACCGCAAGTAACGCAGGTGAAATAGGTGCTGTATACATCTTGTTGCAACCGCATTACTCCGCGATTGCATTTCGGACACTCGTTCTTTGACAACAACATCAGGGCTACTCCTCCCCTAGATGAAGAGACCGATATGAAGAGCCTTTCAAGGCAATGCGCCAAATCATATGGGAACGATCAAACCTGTGGCAATGACTTGACGCGCGTCCGACGACAAATCGCGATCCCGTCGGCGTGCTCAACCGCGCGTCGCTAACTGAAACCGCCTGAATTGCGACGGCGTCGTTGCCTTGGCACGACGATATGTCTTCGCGAATCCCTCGACTAAGGGATTTAGTTGCCTAAGGCAACAGCCCTTCTTGCGGTGTCGTCCAGGGAGCCCGCGCTGACCACGCCTTTGGTCGTGGCAATCGTCCGAGTTGCACCTCGACGATGCTCGGCGCGTCGACCTCCAATGCAGCGCGGATTGCCGTCGTCAATTCCCCTGGATTAGTCGCCAAGAATCCCTCGGCTCCATAAGCTTTGGCCATCGCCACAAAGTCCGGGTTGACGAAATCAGCTTCGTACGAACCGCCAAAGTCCTGATCCAGATCACGGGCAACGTTGCCGTAGGCTCCGTCGTTAAACACCACCGCGACGACGTTAATGCCGTACTTGACCGCGGTCGAGATTTCGCCCGACGCATACATGAATCCACCGTCGCCTACGACGCAGATGACCGGCCGATCAGGGACACCGACCTTGGCACCAAGTGCCGTCGGATACGCGTAACCCAAAGTGCCCATGTAACCGGAGTCGATGTATGACCACGGTCGATCGACCTCAAAGTGTTGGCGCGAGTAGTAACCCAGCTGCGTCATACCCCAGATCCCAGTCGCGTCGTCCGGATAGGCATCTTGGATAGCAACCAGCCACGGGTACGCGGCATCCTCGCGGCGATCGTTTTCGCGGTAGGTTTGCAACGCCGCCTTGTCGAAAGCGTGGCGCGCCGCCATAGCTTCAGGATCACAACCCAGATCATCCAACGCCGCGTTGAGCTTATTCAGGGTAGCTTTGGCATCGCCTTGGAGCTTTACCTTGTTCGGGTGCGCTCGACCCAATATCTGTTCATCCGGATCGATCTGGATCACCTTTGAACCGCCTGCTACCGGATTCCTAGGCGTGAAACGAGTGCCGACGGCGAGGATCACCTCGGCGTTGTCGATCATGCTCTTTATCGGGCCTTCCGCCCCGACCCATGACCCGATGCTGTTGGGATGCGAATGTGGAATGACGCCCTTCCCGCCAGCTGAGTTAACGACTGGCAGACCCGTCAACTCCGCCAATTGGACCAGTTCATCGAACGCATCGGATCTTGCCACGCCACCACCGGCAAAGATCACAGCCGAATTGGCTTTGAGAATGTCTCGAGCGGCTTGCTCGATCAACGAATCGTCGGCCGTCGCCCGCTCGCCGGGCTGACTCTCTAACAGTTCCACCTCTTCCCGCTCGACCATACCCTCCGGCGGCATGTCGATAAACGTTGGTCGCGGACGACCAGATCGCATGTGCTTAAACGCCTCGTTGACCGCGCTCGGCGCTTCTTGAGGCCGCATGATCGACTTCCGATATTTCGTTATCGGCTTCATCAGATCGGATTGATCGACGATTTCATGCAATCCGTCGAGCCCTTTGCCGATCTGTCCACGGGGCACTTCGCCAGCGAGTAGCAGCACCGGCGATGAACGCGCGTACGCCGTCGCGATCCCAGATCCCGCGTTGTAAAGACCAACGCCGGGAACCACCATGGCGACCGACGGCTTCCCAGTCGCCCGAGCGTAGCCATCCGCCATGTGCGTCGTCGAATACTCGTGGCGCGCGGTGATCATCCGCAAACCCGGTTCGTCGCGAATGCCGGTAATCAAGCCATACATCTGCACTCCCGGCAACCCGAAAATGACCTCGACGCCTTCTCTCACCAATGATTTGGCTAGCGCTTCACCGCCAGATAACTTTGCCACGATCTTCGCTCCCAAGCTGTTATTTCGTTCAACGACACGGTTTTGGGCGGGCAGATTCACTTCCCGACGACCCGAATCGAAGCATATGCAAGTTTAGTGGATTATACGAACATCCACCTCTACGAAACCCTCCCACCTGATGGCCAAGCAGGAACCATAGGCGATGAGGATCAACCTTCAATCACCCCTACCGCTCACTTCATCGAAGGTAACAGCAGCGTCGGCATTAACGCGTCCGGCACGTCTAAAAGATCGTGGGCGGTCTCCCATCGCGTGATACCAGTTCCGACCAAGACGGAGTCGATACCGGCCTGATTGGCGCCCGCGATGTCGGTTTGCAGTTGGTCACCGATGAACGCCACCTTACGGCAACCGTTCAGTCGTTCCTTAATTGCGTCGAACATCGGCTTGTACGGTTTGCCAAGCTTCGCGAATTTGACCGCAGGATCATCGCCGAAACGCCTCGACACCGCGACTTCGAGTAGTTCTGCCAATCCACCAGGTCCGATGGCGAAACGATCCAATCCATCCGGATACAAAACGTCTGGGTTCGGAACCGCTAAGTGAAGCGGATTACCGGCGTCCATCCGACGAATTATCAAGGTCAACATCTCCGAGGTCGCTTCCGCCCAGTCGTATCCTGTAATGCCTGCGATTACCAACGATGCCGCATGATCGTCGATCGAAGTCAACGGCACCGGGTTGCAACCCGCGTTTCGTACGAACTCCACCGCCTCGCCGTGACCGGTGGCAATGCAATCCATCCCGACGATACCCCGCTCCTCAAAGAATCGGCGGAGCAACGAACCGGCCGAAATCACCTGTTCATCACCGATTGTGAACCCTTGGCTCCGCATCACCGTTATACGGCTCGCGTTCAATCTAGACGCATCGTTGGTGGCGAGTACCCATGGCTTGCCTGACTCAGACAACCGATCTGTCAACTCAATCGCACCAGGCAACGGATCGATGCCATCAACCAACACGCCATACGAATCAAACGCGATCGCATCGTAGTTCTCAACCAAATGGTCTGTCGATACGATCGACGGTGCTGAATTCATCGAAACATCGCTCTGAATTTTCGCTTACCGGCACTCAACAGCAACTCGGAGTGACGATACTCAACCTCTTCGAAAACGTCTGAGGCTTTCAACCGCTCACCACTTTCCGGACCGTTCGGCGTGCGCATGGTCGGGCAACCTGTAACTCAGTCCGCTGTCGTCGTAGGCCGACGCCTCTAGAAGCGTCACAAAGTTCGTTCCCCCTTCGTTTAGGAACCTTGCCCTTAACCGCTTGATGCGCTGGTCCAGCCGGAACGATAGCAATGTGAATGGAAGCCTACTCTTGGGAAAGTTCAGCTGGTCGGCCAGGTCATCCCCTATTAGGGCTCTGGAAACCGGGTAAATGACGTTATTCACCAGCTTCTTCCGCGCGGCCGAATCCACGATGCCAGCGACCAGCGGAGCTGAGTTAATCAGCGCGTTCGTCATGATGATCGCATCTTCGGTAGGAGGAGGTTCACACATCGACCCGATCCGGTACAAGTGCAGGGCATCGCTTTCGTTGGTGAATAATATGGATTCGGGAATGCCCATGAGGTAACCGGAATAGCGCCAAACATCGTGGAAGCTGGCGCGTTCTTCTTCGCTGTAGTGAGCACCTAAAGACTCCGAATGTGTGACCGAACGCGCGGCGAAACAAGCGACCGCGTATCCCACGTGTGCAGCGCTGATCGGCACTCCCCAATTGTCGTGCTCCCATTCTGCAGTCGCCCCAAGCAGCCGACGCACTTGGGCGTGGACGAACCGGATGCGGACAGACAGCTTCCACCCCTCACCGTACCTCCACAACCCGCCGGGCCAGAAGATCTCTAACTGGTGCCGGTTGTTTTGTTTGAGTCGCCAAACGCCATCGTCGAATATGCGCCCGGTTTGCACGAACGACCTACTGATGAGTGTCGAAAACCCGTCTACCAACGTTCCGGTTACAAAAGCCGACAGGACAAGGGTGGAATTCCTCTGGAAAGCGCGGATTCCAGGGCCAAAGGCGTCACGGTTTAGCCAGTCCGGGTCAGGCTGCGGCGCATCAATGAAAAAGTCGCGCAACAATTGCGGCGCTTTCTGTAGACCTTCTCGGTCCTCCTCCATGCCCGCGCGAATGAAACGGTGCACTTGATCCTGAGGTAACGATGCCAACTCTTCCACCACAGCATCCATTACTGGGTCGCCGATGTTGGTGTGAGCTATGTAGTTGTCCGCGGCCTCTTCGTCCACAGATCGGGCCTTTTGATAGCCCGGTAAGTAATCGGATGGTATGTTCATCGCAACGTATGTATGTCTAGTAGTCGGAGCAGTGACGTCTTCATCACTAAATATCGTAGATTACTCTTCTGCTTCAACTCTCAGATCAGGCAGCCATTGCAGCCAAGACGGTAAGTACCAGTTGCCCTTGCCGAGCATCTCCATGCTCGCCGGCACCAGCACTGATCTGACCAGCGTCGCGTCCAACAAGATCGCCACCGCAAGACCAAACCCGACCTGTTGATTAATTATCGTCTTTCCTGCCGCAAACGCTCCGAACACCGCCACCATGATCAATGCCGCTCCGGTAATCAGATTCGCCGTCGAACGCAATCCGTAACTCACCGCCTCCGTATTGTTTCCCGTCTGGTCGAAGCGTTCCCGAACCCGACTTAACAGAAATACGTGATAGTCCATCGACAGTCCGAAGAGAATCGTGAACAAGAACAACGGGATCCACGCGTCAATTACCTCCGCACGTTGGAACCCGAGCAAATCCGTGGCGAATCCCTTTTGGAAAACCAGTACCAACAGACCGTAGGCGGTGCCCACGGACAACAGATTCATGATCACCGCTTTTATCGGAATCACTATCGACCTAAACACCAGCAGAAGCACGATGAAGCTGAATCCCAGCACGAACGCGAAAACTATCGGCGTGTACTGGTCGACGACCTGGAAGATCTCCGCCGAGGTGGCGCTCTGCCCTCCTACATTTACCTCCGCAGGAACACCTGAGAAAGCGGCAGGTATGTGTTCATCGCGCAGAACCGACATCAGCGCGACTGCGTCCTCGCCCGTGGGATGGCCGGGCAACGCGAGTTTGATCAACGCGATTTCGCCTGAAGACGACGGATCCAGCAGCGGCGGAATCGGGAACCTCGGGTCTTCGACCAGAAGCTGCGTCAACTTTGCGATCGCTCCCTGCACCTGAGGATCGCCGATGTTGCCCTCAACGACGATGTCCGAGGGGCTGGCGAGACCGAACGCGAACTCCTCTTCCAAGACAACGAACGCCTCCTTCGTCACGGAACCGTCGGGCAACGCCTCAACGCCGTTCAACCCGGTCTCGATCTGGAAGTAATAGACGATCGCGACAACCATCGGCGCGGCCACTATCAAGAAGCTGAGCCACGGCACCTTGGTCACGACAACCGTCGTGCGCTCCCAGAAACCATGCTCGCGATGTTCGTGAGAATCTTCGCCGCCCTTCCGACGGAAGAACGGTATCGATAGCAGATCGACCTTCGGGCCCAGCAGCGCCAGTATCGCCGGCAACAAAGTCAGAGTCGCCGCCATCTCGATGATGACAACCAATATCGCTCCCAGTCCCAGCGATTGGAAGAAACCCATCGGGATTATGAACATGCCACACAGCGCAATCACTACCGTCAATCCGCTGAACAGCACCGTCCGTCCCGCCGTCTCACCCGCCCGGGCCACCGCCTCCTGCACACCTAATCCCCGATCCAACTCTTCGCGGAAACGCGAGATGATGAATAACGAGTAGTCGATCCCAACCGCCAAACCGATCATCGTGATCATCAAGGTGACGAAAAAGACCAAGTCGAAAAACTGTCCGATGATGGCGACGATTCCCAACGCGATGACGATGGCGATTATGGCCAAACCGATCGGTATCAATGCCGCAACGACGGCGCCGAACAACGCCAGAAGAATCAGCAAAGCGACTGGAATCCCCACTCGTTCGCCCTGCTCGAGATCGTGAGACGCAAACTCGTTCGTCTCGTACGAAACGCTCGCCGCGCCGCTGATTAATACTCTGAAATCGTCCGCTTCATCCGCACGTTCAACAACCTCGATCACCTCTTTAACATTGACCGCCGCTTCGTCGAATTCGCCCGCAATCGGTATCGTCATCAATGTCGTCCGTCGATCGGCCGAGACCAGGTTCTCGGCGGCTTCGGGAGCCAACACACTCAGCATGTAGTAGTTGACCGCACCCTCTCCAACGATCTCGTCGCCCAGCCCGGCGATCTCCTGGAAAACCGAATTCACCTTCGCCGTAAACGCCGGATCATCGACTGTCAACGTCTCAGACTGAATGATGATGACTTCAGTTATCGGTTCAGGTCCGCCGCGCAGCCGCTCCAAAGCAGTAGTTGCTTGTGCCGACTCAAAGCCGCCGCTGAGCTTCAGTTCGGTGGTCGTGGCGGATTTGAGGAGCAGCCCGATAATTGCCAGAGCAACAACGACTAAAACGATCCATGCGCCGATCATGACGATCGGTCTTCGCGCGCTCAAACGCGCCAACATTTGAGTCAAGTGTGGTCCCCCTTTGGCCGACAATTGACGTCTATTAAATGCATGTTACACCTCAGGATCAACGATCATCGGGTGTTGGCGTGCATCTGAACGCGGTAACACATTCCTAAAAGACGCCGTTCAGGATAGATTTTATGTTCCGACCCATTGAATCCGTACAGCGTTATACACCGCGACTACACATCTGGTCTGAATTCCAGCATCCAGTTGAACTCAACCTCCTCTGGTAACCCGGGGTACGCATCGGGAACGACATTCACCAGCCAACATCCCTGCTTCGCATAAAAGTCGCAAGCTTTCACGTTTATGTCCTGTGTCTCGATCTTCAAATCGACACAACCGACGTTTTGGGCATAGCTGACAACGCGTTTGAACAACATCGTCCCTACGCCCTGTCCCCGCCACTCGGGCGCGACTCGGATATCCCACAACGCCGCCAGATCTCTCCGACCTTCAAGGAAATTCAATTCCGGTGAATCGTGAACAACGATTGCACCGCCCACCCGTTTTTCACCCGCAAACGCCGACAATATCCGCCAATTCGTAGTGTCCCAACGTAACCACCGAGTCGGCGGTTCGCCACCGTCGTAATCCTTGACCCACGGCGAATCAACTGCCTCCTCGGTCAACCTCCACCCGCCATCACCCTCCTTCGGCGTCGCCACATATCGGGATTCGACCATAAAGGCGATCGACACCTTTCCATACTCGGCAAGCGCCGACATCGTTTCTTCCCTGATCGTGATCATCACAGACGGCTTGGCACGACCTACAACTCCGGCGCGACGAACTCGTTCAAGAGGCGCAATCTTGTGGATGTAGGCCTCGCAACGCGATAAAAACGCGCGTCGGCGGTCCACATCTCGCAATCCAGTGATTCAGCCAGTGCCAAGTAGTGGCAGTCATACGCCGCGCCCTGTCCGAGTTCGTTCGCCAACTCCAACGCCCGTCGATGGATATCCAGAGAGTGATGCAGTTCGATACCGGCGGATAGCAACTTTTCGATCAGTCGCATCACTTCCTCTAGGTTCATCTCCGACCGCCGTACCCTCTGGTGAAGAATGTTCGTCACTTCTACAGGCATGAAATAAGGCGCAACTAATTGAGTTCCTGATTCGTGCCACTCTAGTGCCAGTGCTTCAGCCTTGTCAGAGTACTCTTCTTTCACCACCCATTTGAACGCCAGATTGGCGTCCACAACGACCGACTGGCTCACGCCCAACCCTCGATTTCAGCGTCTCTGATCGCGCGGGCTTCTCTGAGCAAGTCGGCCGAGTGCCCGGGAAACACTCGGTCACCAAAAAGCTCCTTACGGAGGGCTATTACCTCTCCTATACCGAAGCGGCCCGACTGTCTATTGGCCTTGCCATCCGCTTCGATTTCGGCATCCCTGACCTCACGCGCCTTCTTGAGCACTTCAACCGAGTCTCCCGTCAACACCATATCTCCCTTAAACCCTCGCCGGACTATCGTGTATTGGTTCGAAGCTGGCGTTGCAGAGCTTAAATCTTTGTCCTCATCCAACTGGTCCTCATCCAACTCTCGATCAATCGCGCTCAAACAGTACTCCCGCATGCTAACGCCCTTCAGCGCCGCCGTTGCCTTCAGTCGACGCTGAAAGGCGGGATCCATGTCCAGCGTCAGTCTCTTTTTCTTTGCCTGCATTACGGTCGCCCTTCGAATACCTACTGCCCATTAATCTTACCGTAAATACAGAAACACGTAATTCATGCAGCTCCCGTCATCCTGATGATTCCCGCGCTGTCCCCTCATCACCGACTTCGCCATCCTTTTCGGGCGCGACGGCTTCGTCGGCCATCTCAGCAGCGGAATCGTCACCTCTGATGACGGGACGCGCCTTAGTCCGCACTGGCCGCTTCGTGAATAGCCAAACGCTGAAACCGAAGCCGAAGCGTAGCACCAGTTCCAAGGCGATCAGAAACACCAAGTAATAGACAATGGCCTCCGCATGGTCGCCCACATCCTCAAGCTTCTCCAACGAATCGCCGAAGTTGAAGAACGACGCATCGATCAAAAACAGCGCCAGCAAGGCGAATGGCAGGATCTTCGCCAAGTCGCGCGACAGATCTTCGTCGTAGTACGCCGAGAAGCGGATGGCGCTCACCGTCGCCAAGGCGATCAACAACGTGTCCGATATATCTCTGCCCTCGGACATAAACGTCAACATCAACGTCAGCACAGCGAACCAAAAGAAAGCGAACATCGGGAACACGATCAGGGATTTCAGGATGTATGAAACTCCGAATCGCCCGATGACGCGACTCTTCGTAGCGGTAGACATCAAAGGCGAACATGTCGCGTAGCGCCACGAAGCGATAGAAATTGAAAACGAATACCGCATACACGGCAATGCCGATCACGTAAATCGCGACCGGTTGCAGCATATCGATGGCGTCCTGAATGCTCAGGCCGTTTGGGAAGAGATCATTGATGTCTAACATTCGCGCCTCCTAATCCATCTATGTTGACGGTTTACCCCACGCGATGACCAGCTTCAGCGTGTCATCGCCGACGCATCTGAAACCGTGGTCTACACCCGGCGGCGCCAGGACCGCGTCGCCTGCCGCGACCGCCTGTTCCTCGCCATCCAACCACATCACTCCCCTGCCGGCAATGAAGTAGTAGAACTCCTCGAGCGTATCGTCACCGTCGTGCACGTGGCTACCCTCACTCGCGCCGGGTGGCAATTCCCAAACCTCAATCCGCACCGGCAGGTTCGATGCGCCCTCGAAGAATCTGCGACGCGTTACGACCCCATCGCCCTCATGCAGCCCTGGCTCCAGGATTGCATCCTCAGATTCGTGCTGCTTCCATTTCATAGCGTGAACCCATTCGTAAACTGCGTCGATCAGTCACTAAAAGACTAGCAAGATCACATCCGTATCGCACATCGTAGTACGCTTCCATTGCATGGAATGTCAAGCAGTGATCCGATGCGAATGGGCCGGAGACGACCCTCTGATGCAGCGATACCACGACGAGGATTGGGGCGTCCCCATCCACGACGACCGGGCGCTATTCGAACTCCTTGTCCTTGAAGGCGCGCAGGCGGGGCTATCTTGGCGAACAGTACTGCACCGCCGCGAAGGCTACCGCGCCGCGTTCGACGGTTTCGACATCGCAACAGTGGCCGCCTACAACAACGAAGATCGTGAACGACTCCGCGCCGACACCCGCATCATCCGCAACCGCGCCAAAATCGCCTCCGCCATCACTAACGCCCGCGCAACGTTAACCATCCAGGCGGAACACGGCTCTTTAGACAAGTTCCTTTGGAGCTTCGTCAAAGGCGAAACCATCCGAAACACCTTCCAGACCCTCGCCGACATACCCGCCCAAACCGACAAATCCCGTGCCATGAGCAAGACCCTCCGAGCCCACGGCTTCAACTTTGTCGGCCCCACCATCTGCTATGCCTTCATGCAGTCCGCGGGACTCGTCAATGACCACGTAACGAGCTGCTTTCGCTACGAGTGACCTCGTCTCGCCTACAGCCCTTCCCCGATAAACGACGACACCCGCTCCCCAATAACCATCGAGGTCACGTTGGTATTCGCACGGATGCAGTCCGGCATGATCGACGCGTCCGCAACCTTCAAGTTCTTCAAACCACGCACGTTCCCGAACTGGTCTACTACGGCCGTCGGGTCCCTATCGGGCCCCATTTTGCAGGTGCCGGATACATGATGGCTGGTCGCAACCCGTCGCCTGATCCAGTTATCCAACGACTCGTCTGACTCAAGGTCCGCATCCGTCGGATCCACAAGCTCCTTCGCCAAACGGCCCCATTTCTCGTGCTCCGCGAAACCAAGACTTATCCGTACACCCTCCCGCAACCGCGCCGTGTCAAAATCGTCTTCCAAGTAGTTGTAGTTGAGGAACGGTTGAATATGAGGATCCCTGTCTCGCAGGTACAGACTCCCCGACCCGACGGCGAGGTCGATGCAGACGACCATCCCAAAGCCTAACTCGTCGCTCGCTTCAGTTCGATACGGCCTGATGTCAATCGGACTGCGCGAGATCGATTGGATGAGCATGTCGTTAGTCAGGTGCGAGCCCTCCGCGGTGTACCGCAGAGTTACCTGCATGCCCGGTATCCCGACCGGTTGCTCGAAGCCGTCGTGCGTACGCCAAACCGTCCTGACCTGCGGATGATCGCGTAGGTTCTCTCCCACGCCGGTAAGGTGATGCAACACCGGTACACCGACTGATGCCAACTTCTCCGTCGGCCCCACGCCCGAAAGCATCAGAAGATGCGGCGAACCGATCGCACCAGCTGACAAGATGATTTTCTCGCCTTCAAAGTCCACGACTCCACCACCCACTTCTCCACTGATTCCAACCGCCCGCTTACCGTCAAAGAGCACTTTGTGTACCAAATAATCCGGCTGTATTGTGAGATTCGGGCGTTCTCGTGCAATGCTGAGATAACCGATCGCAGTGCTCCAACGCACGCGGCCGGGATTGTTCAACGGCGTTGGACCCACACCGGTCGAGTCTGGAGCGTTGTGGTCTGGGCACTCCGGGAAACCGTTGGCGCGCGCCGCTTCGTAAAAAGCCCGTTGATCCGGATTCCATTCATCGGGCTTGAACCGCCGCACAATGATCGGGCCTTCCGATCCGTGGAAATCACCAGCGTAATCGGTGTCCGTCTCCACCATCCGGAAGAACGGCATCAACTCCTCAAAGCTCCACCTGTCGTTGCCCCAAGATGACCAGTTGTCATAGTCCTCGGGGACGCCCCTCAGGAAAATCTGCCCGTTGACCGCGCTCGATCCGCCCACTACCCTGCCCCGAGGTATCAGACCCGGCATCGCCTCGTCTGTGTAACGCGCCACGAAGGTCCATCGATGATCGCTGTGCGCCCTACGCCACGGTTGATCCGTATGACCGTAGCCGTACTTGACATCGTCCGGGATCTCGTCGAAATCCGGGTAGTCCGGACCCGCTTCGATCAGCAGCACAGAATGGTCTGGGTCTTCCGTCAGCCGCGTCGCGAGAATTGCCCCGGCCGAACCGGCGCCCACTATGATCGTGTCGTAAGTGCTTGAGATGTTCATTACCTCTTCGGTGCCGTTGCGATGACGGGATTATATGTCGATTCGGGGCATCATACACCGATGTTCCACTTCCAGTTCCCGTTCCCGACGATCTGCCACACATCAATATCAGTCGGCGGGCTTCGTCAACGGCTCAAACCGTTACCGCAGCAATCGATCTTTTAGGCTGATACCCACAATGACTCCCAACCGCATGAAGCGCAAACTCCTCGCCAGCAAACCCGCGTTCGGCGTATCGATAATGATTCCGTCTCCCCACATCGTCGACATTGTCGGAAGACTCGGCTTCGACTGGGTGCTGATCGACTGCGAACACGGTTCAATCGGGATCGAGAGCGTCGAACTCATGGTCATGGCGGCCGAAACCGCGGGCGTTACTCCCATCGCAAGACCGTCGGTCAACTCATTCGAGGCCATCGGTCAGCTCATGGACCGCGGCGTAATGGGTGTGCAGGTGCCCCACGTCAACACCGCCGATGACGCCCTCAGAGCCGTCGAAGCCGTCAAATACCATCCGCTAGGCGAACGCGGACTAGCCGCCGGCACCAGATCAGCTTCATACGGATACAGCATGTCCATGTCCGAATACGCCGAAAATGCCAACAACGAGACACTCGTCTGCGTCCAGCTCGAAGAAGCCGAGGCCGTCAGAAACGTCGACGAAATCGTGCAAGTCTCCGGCGTCGACGTCTTCTTCGTCGGCCCCTCAGACCTCTCCCAATCGCTCGGTTACCCCGGACGCCCCGACGCCCCGCAAGTCCGCCAAGCCATGGACACCGTCTTCGCCACCATCGCCGCCGCCAACCAAACCTCCGGCTCCGCCGGCAACGCCGCCGCCACCCAACAGTACCTCAACCAAGGCGTCACCTACCTCTACACCCACCTGACCACCCTCCTTTCATTCGGTGCTGGCACGTACTTGGATTCAGTTAACGAATGACCATCAATCGGAACGCGTCACCCCCCTCAAAACCCCTCCCACCCCGGCAACCCCGCCGACTGCCGCACCCATTCCGCCATCTGATCCTCATTCCAACCATCCTCCGTGATGTTCACCCACCGCTCATCAGGGCTTTTGCCCACTAACGGCGGCAGCGGATCCAGCGATCCACCGTTCATAAACGTCAGCTTCACATGCCGAGTGAAGACGTGCATGCTGGCAAACCATCCCATGCCCTCGACACCGTAGAACGGCGAGTTCCACCGCACTGCCTTCTTCACGCCCGGCACCTCCCGTACGATCAGGTCGTCCAACCGACGCCCGATATCCTGCTTCCACTCCGGCATCGCCGCAATATACGCCTGCACGGGACCATCACCATCGCCCTTCGCAATCTGCGGGTTCCCTCCGCTCAGCAACACAGGCTTTCCCGCAGCCTTCGCCGCGGCTACTCGCTCCTCGAAACTCATCGACTTTTCAGACGTCTTACCGGCCATTGTTGCTCCGATTCACACTTCGCTTTCTCTCAATTACCTATGCCTTGGTATTGTAGCCATCTGCTCTACCCTGTCATCCCAAGCGCAGCCCACTGTCATTCCGAGTGCAATTCGCTGTCATTCCGAGCGCAATTCGCTGTCATTCCGAGCGTCGCCACTTGTCATTCCGAGCGTAGCCGAGGAATCTCGCCGCACCAGATTCTTCACTCCGTTCAGAATGACATGGCTTTCTCCATTGCCATTGCGGACGTACCCCCTTTTCATTCCGAGCAAATCACTCTGTCATTCCCAGTCCCTTGTCATTCCGAGCCTAGCCGAGGAATCTCGCCGCGCCAGATTCTTCACTCCGTTCAGAATGACATTGTTTATCCGTCGCCGAAGGCATGGCCTCTCCGTCGCCGAAGGCATGGCTTCTCCACCGCCAAAGGCATGGATTCCCCGCTAAAGAAGGCATGATTTCTCCGTTGCCGATAGACTCCTCCCCGTAAACCAAACCACTTACCAAGGAACCCGAGAAACCATGAGGCTTGAAGGCAAGGTCGCTATCATTACCGGCTCGGCGAGCGGAATTGGCGCAGCTTCGGCGCGGCTCTTCACTCAAGAAGGCGCCAAGGTTTGCATCGCCGATATCGACGAGGAAAAGGGTCGACAGACCGCCGCCGACATTGCCGCGTCCGGCGGTGACATCTTCTTCCAAAGGCTCGACATCACCAGCGAAACCGACTGGGACGAAGGCGTGAACGAAGTCATCGACCGATATGGAAAGCTCAACGTACTGGTTAACAACGCGGCCGCGGCGCACTACGCCAAGGTGGAAGAGACGACCGTCGAAGAGTGGGACCACGTGATGGCGGTAAACGGTAAGGGCACATTTCTCGGCACCAGGGAAGTCATCCCGCACATGAGACGCGCCGGTGGCGGGTCGATCATCAACATATCGTCTGGCGCCGGGCTGGTGGGACAAGCCTGGTCCGCCGCTTACAACGCCTCTAAGGCCGCCGTCCACCTGCTCGCCAAATGCACCGCCATCCAGTACGCCCGCGACGGCATCAGGGCCAACTCGGTCCATCCCGGTGCCATCGACACCCAGATGCTCCACGCCGGCTCCCAACAGATAGGCGATTCCGAAGCGTCCGACAGGCCGATGGGCCGAATGGGCACTCCCGAAGAGATTGGCTACGGTGTCCTCTTCCTAGCTTCCGACGAATCCAGCTACATGACCGGAACCGAGCTGATCATAGACGGCGGCAAACTCTCCGGCCAATGGCGATTGGCGGACACCCCGTTCGGGCAGGCAGTGTTGGCGCGATCGTGACCTACCGTCTCCTTTCGGGACGAAAGGGGACGCGAGCGCAGCGAGCAGGGGTATGCCCACTCGAAGATAAACTGCCCAGCCGCCATTACGGTATCATTGACGTTATTATCGCAATGCGTTATCATATGCTCAAGTGAACCGCTTCAAACACGATGCAGCAATGGATCTCTTCGAAGGTCGAACGGTGCGCCGCCTACCGCCCGACATCCAACGCAGAGCACGGATGCGGTTACAGCGAGTAGTTGCGGCGACCGTGTTGTCCGACCTGCGAGTGCCACCGTCGCATCGTCTCGAAGCGTTACGAGGCGACCGGGCCGGGCAGTACAGCATCCGAATAAACAACCAATGGCGCGTCTGCTTCATCTGGACCGGCCAAGGCGCGATGGAGATCGAAGTCGTCGACTACCACTGAAAGAGGCAACACAGTGAACACTCCCGAACCTATCCACCCGGGCGAGCACCTGGCAGAGTTCATTGAAGAACTCGGCATCAGCCAGTACCGTCTGGCCAAGACGATCGGCGTCCCCCCGATCCGCATTAACGCAATCATCAAACGCCGCCGCTCGATAACCGCCGACACTGCACTCCGCATCGGCCGCGCCCTCGGAACCAGCCCTGATTACTGGCTAAACCTCCAGCGAATGTATGACATCGATGTGGCGCGCAGCACCACTGATGTTAGTGATATTGAACCGCTTGTGGGGGCGGCTGCCTGAACGTTCAACGGGCTTACGGGACGTGTGAGTGCCCTCGATGGAGAAGCTAATGCCTGAGGAGCATAAAGAGTTCGATGCATCGGACTACGTCAAGGCCGATGCTAATGTCGGAGAGCTTCTCAGGGCGGCGATCCGAACGGTCTCGGGTAGCATGGTTGGGTGGTGGTACGGGCACCCGCAATCGCAAACCGACAGGATCGCCACGAGAGGGGAGAAACATGAGCGACTGCCGACGCGTCCCCCGCGTCTACGTCGATTCGATTTATCACATCATTCGAGCGACTGAGCATTGGCGAGAGCTGAAAGACGAATTGACCGAGGACTGGGCCAAACGCACCGCGGACATGGGTAGAGGCTTCGATCAAAAAGGGGATTTCGAGATCCATCTACCGGACATGGAGATTGTGGGGCGGGCGCAGACCATAGTGGCTGATGTGGTCTGGCACTTGATGGCGGCGCTGGACAACATGGTCTATCGTGCGTCGGTGGAGAACTGCGGCGACATCGACGAGCGCACGACCAAGTTTCCTATCGAGAACGACAGCAAAGGGTTCGACGAGAACGCGCGCAGACATCTCCGTTACCTGTCGGATCGTCAAGTGAAGTTCATCAAGGCGTTGCAGCCGTTCAACGGGAACTGTCTTTTGGGTCCGATGAAAGATATGAGCAATTCGACCAAGCATAGAGAACTGCTTCCCTTGACCGATGCCGGCACCACGTTCGTCTACTACGCCCCGATGAGCGATAGCGGCAAGTACCCTAAACATCGAATCGTTCCCCAGGAACGAGGTCAAGCCTTGTTCTTGAAAAACGAAGAACCGTATCGAGCATCGATCCAAGGCGAACACGACGCTGTCTCCGATCTGGAGCGGATGATAATCCACGTTCTTGAGATCATCGATAATGCCGAACATCTGGCGATGCCCGATTTCACGGGAACAATCAGCGTCCATAATCAACTGACGGGTGAGACGGCTGAAATCTAGGTTGTCTCCTCGGTCAGATGCGGGCAATGCCGTGTCGGACGCGTTGCACCGACTCCGCAGGGGTTGACCGCGGTTCAGGAGAAGGTTATGATGTCGCCGCGGATTGGAGTGCATCCTAGGTGCCGAAAAACGAAACACTATCGGCGAATTGCTAGAATCCATCTCGGCTACGTCAACCGCAAAGCTCGTTGAGGTCCCAGAGGAGAAACATGAACCGGTATCAGTTGGGGGCATCGGAAGCCGCTCGCGCGAGTCGACGATGATACCATTCACCAGTGTCGTCAACAAGTTCATGCCATAAATGTTCCGGACCCAGGTGAACGTAGCTGTTCAATCCAGTCCTTGAGCATCCCCTTCTCTGCAATGGCAATCGGGTATTCGCGGGCCGTCCGAATAGTTTCAGCGCTCGGTGTCAGTGCACTCGTGGTAACGATGAGCCCCGACTGTGCTCGCTCGACACATCCGCCCACAGGGTCTTCACAACCATCTGGTCGACCTTCTTTTGGGTACGCTTGCACTGTACGAGGATCAAATACGAACCATCAATATCATCACGAACAGCAATCTGCGACGCCCTAGAACACATCACCTTCTAGAGGAACGAAAACCATGACCACGAACGAAAAGCCCCCTCGCAAGGAGACCTTTGCAAAACTCCGTCATTCCGACGAAAGCCGGAATCCAGAGGGGCGGTGCAATCGGGGCACAGTCACCGAAACGGTCGCATCGTATCGCTGATCACGGGTTTTGCAAAGGTCTCTTCGCAAGAGGGGGCTTCCTTTTACTCAGCACAGATCGCAACAACGTCTTTGCCAGCGTTGTAATCTTCAACCATCCGATCAACGGCCGCCTTCAACGCAGACGGATCATCTTGGTCAAAACAATAAGCCGGTTTACTTTCCGCCAAATTCTGCGAAGCAGTCCAAGCATCCTTGACAAAATCAAAAGAATCCAAACCATTTTCCGCGACATACGACAGAACGAAACACAAGACCACTCCCAACACAAGACCCAAGACCAATTTCATGACAGGACCTCCATGATCTGCAACACGATAAACCGCATTGAGGGTGTCAACTCCGCGGTACCAAACCTTCCATACTGTGCAGTTCGCCACTAGTAAAAAGACCGTTCACCACCGCTTTCGATTGCGCCTGCGAAACAGGCCCAACCTCAGTACATCCGTCCCGCATCTCTACCACCCTCAAAGACTCGATCGGCAATCGGTCAATGAGGTCCGGACTGTGTGTAGTAGCCACAACCTGTGTCCGACTTGATGCTTCGACCATCACATCGGCAAGAACCGCGAGCGCACCGGGATGTATGGTTAACTCCGGTTCTTCTACCCCAATCAACGAATTAGGCACGTCTTGATAAAACGCTGTAAGCAACCCTAATAGGCGCACCGTGCCGTCGGATTCCTGTGAAAGATCGAACCACGATCCCGGTCCGCCGTTATCGCTGGATCCGCGAAGTAACTTGACTACTAGGTAACCACCCGATTGATCCACTCGCAAGTCGTTCAACCCCGGAACAACCTGCGCCATACTGGTTTTTATCTCGTCAAGGTACGGCGAGTCCAACTTGACCATCTCTCGCAATACTGAAGCTAGATTCTGGCCGTCTTCAGCTAATAGATGCGGGTTCATCAACCTTCGCGGTTCACGTATCGCGTCCGGAAACAGACGGTAAAACCGCATCGACTTCACGAATTTCGTGGCTTCGTCCGAGCTGTGATTTCGCTCTGCAGGACGGAAAAGGAAAAGCGTCCAAAATGCGATTGAAAGTTCAGAAGTGCTGAACTTTACATCATTGAAAAGATCATCGTGGAAGCCTTTGGGCGTGACTGGAATTCCGTCCTTAATTTCAAACTTAACCGGTTTTGAATTATCCGCAGCAGTTACTAGGGTACCGTGTTCCCTTTCTACGCGATAAACACCTTCCTGACTACTGATCTCGAACCCGTACCGCATCTCGAATTCGTCTTTGGTTACTTCGAAACCAACCTCGACGTTGCGGTGACCGCGCTGAGGATTCGTCATTCTGACCGCGTCAATCCCGTGCCGAGATGTCACGGCGGATTCGAGGTCTCGGTCGAATGCATCTTTGATGAAACGGAGGACATCAAGGACGTTGCTCTTGCCGGACGCGTTCGGTCCAACAAGCACCGTTAAAGGGCCAAGTTCAAGATCTAGGCTTCGTATGCTCTTGAAATTCCGAGCCCAGATCCTCGTCAAACGAAAATCTGATTTGTTTCGATTCGTCTGGTTTTGCATCGCACTCATCCCATCACAATCCTATCTTTTCGGTTCCTCTACGATTCGAACTTCAAGACGAAGGAGCCGCTGCAATTTCCCACTCTCTGGTGGGGGAGGCGGGATTCGAACCCGCACGGCCTAAGCCACATGCTCCTAAGGCATGCGCGTCTACCATTCCGCCACTCCCCCGCGACTTCAATGGTACTTCCCGCCCCCCACTCCTCTGGACTCCGGCTTTCGCCGGAGTGACGGTCTTTTGCCGGAATGACGATGGTTATGTACAGTTCCCACAGTGGATGTCTGGTCGGTGTCTAAACCCCCTTCAATTCCCCCTTGGGCATCAAGGGGAGGGTTATGTGATGTTCGACATCTGCCAAGCGTTCAGCGACTTCAACACCGCGTCCGACCCCTGCGCTCGGAGCGATACGCCCACACTGTCTTCTCGGCCCGGATAGACCCGCGCCGCAATGCACTGCTGGTCGTTGACGAAGATCTCGACGATGCTCTTGTCGATGTAGACGCGGAGGCGTAGCGGCTCGTCGTCTTCGAGGATGATTGGCGCCGTTTCGGGCGGTCGCGAGAGCGCGTCGGGGAGTGTGGACGAGTAGGAGGTGTCGAGCGACACGATGCTCTGCAGGACTGGCACTTTTCTCGGTGCGCCGAACTTCGGCACCGCGGGCGCTCCGCTAGCCAATAGAGCACCTTCCTTTGGCAGGTCGCGGTGGATGCGGAAGCCGCGTTCCTTGAAGAATGCGATGCGGGTGAACTCCTCGCGGTTGGGCGATCTCAGGACGTTGATCTCGACCATCGGAGATTCCTGCGCGTCGATCTCCACGTTTAACTCCATGGCGTTGCCTTGGATGACGTCTAAGACCACTTCTTGGTTTGCGGGCAAAGCCGTCTCCCCTATCGAAGTGTGAGCACCACGCAACGACTCGACATCTCCCGCTGGTTCGATCCTCAACTCGTCTTCGTAGTCGCCGAGCGTAACCCGACGTGGCAGCGACATGATCTGATTCCAGCCTTCGGACGGGTAGCCGGGGTTCATGTTGTGGATGATGATGACGCCGCCCTCGCCGTCGGGCGTCGCCGATGGTGCGTGGACGCCTGACGGTGTCGACGCGCCGAAGTTGAACAGCCCGGCGCTGGTCACGACGAACTTGTCGCGCTCCATGTCGTAGTCGCCGAGGAGATACTGTCCGCCGCTCATGTGGCTGAAGAACGGGAGAATCCACTTGTCCCCTATCGGCCAGAAATACGGACATGCCCCGTCGTCGCCGACCAGCGTGAAGCGGTCGTCCTCGGTGAACGGGTGCAGATACTCCCACTTCGCGAGATCCTTCGACCGAAACAGGAAATCCGCAGCGACGCGCTTGCCGCCCGGACCTTCCGGAAGCATCCCCGCAGACAACGAATAGTAGCAGTCGCCCTTCTTCCAGATACACGGATCAAACACCGTATACTCCTGTGGCGACCCGTCCTGAGGAGGCGTCGGAATCACCGCCTGCCCAGTCACCTTCTCCCAGTTCAGCAGCAGCGGATCGCTCGACGTCGCCACCATGTTCCCCACCTGCGTCCCGTGATACATTGCGATCACCCGGTCATCCTCGACCAGCGTCGCACCCGAAAAACAGCACTCTTCCGGATCGGGATAGATCGCATACGGCAAGTCCCGCCAATGGATCAAATCGTCGCTGATGGCATGACCCCAGTGCACCCGCGGGTCCTCCGGCGGGTATCCCTGATAGAAGAGATGCCAACGCCCCTGCCAGAAACACAACCCATTCGGATCGTTCAGCGTATTCTCGGGATTGACGTAGTGGTAGATCGGACGATGAGGGTCATCAGCCTTGGCCACCCGCGATGCGATCATGCGATTCAACAGCGAGTTCGCCTTCAGTTGCGCCTCCTGCTCCTCCAACGTCTCCGCCCACGTGTAATGCGGCACCAGGGATTTATATTCGCTCTCGGTCATGGTTGTTCCTTGAATATGCCCGTTCTGATCCGTACCACGCTGGGTCAACGTGCAACAACGATAATATCCACTGTGAACTAAGCGGAATGCAACTGTGTTGCACGAGGAGAACCCAATGTCAGACATGCAGATCGAGATGATTGTTGATGAGCAAGCCCTGGTCGGCGAGGGTCCCGTTTGGGAACCCAAATCCTCCGTCCTCTACTGGACCGACATCCGAGGCGGCCGCTATTTCAAATACGATCCTGCAACCAACGTCAACGAGACGATCCACAACGGAATCTTTGTCGGCGGTGCGGCCGTCAACAAGAACGGCGGCCTGACGTTCGGGACGTGGGAAGGCGTCATGCTCTGGCGCTCCGACTCCGACTGGCAGTGGTTGCATCACGAGCCGGAGATGCGGGAGCGGATGCAGTTCAACGATGTCACCGCCGGCCCCGACGGCAGCTTCTATGCCGGCAGCTACTTCGAGGACGCGCCCCGCGGCGAACTCCTGCGCTTCAACCCCGACGGCTCCCACGAGATGATCGCCGACGGTCTCGGCATCAGCAACGGAATGGGCTTTTCACCCGATCTGACCGTCTTCTACCACACCGATTCGCTGGCGGGCGAGATCTATGCCTACGACTACCACGCCGCGACGTCGGAACTAACGAACCGTCGCATCCTCGTCAAACTCGACCCGAGCGAAGGCATTCCTGACGGAATGACGGTCGACGGCGATGGCAACGTCTGGTCGGCCACTTGGGGCGGCGCGCAGATAATCCAGTTCGATCCCGACGGCACCGAGATGAGTCGCATCAAGTTCCCGGCCGTTCAAACCTCGGCGGTAATGTTCGGCGGCGAAGACCTCACCGACATCTACGTAACCACCGCCACATTCGGCACCGGAGACCCGATCACCGACAACGATCCACCTGCGTACCACTCCATCTCAAACCGCGGCGGTCAGCTATACCGCGTTCGGCAGGACAAGGTCCAAGGCAAAGTAGAATTCGAGACCGATTTCCACTGGAGCTAACACTTGGATTTCCCCCGCTAGCGGGGGAAATGTCTGAAGGACAATGGGGGGACACAAGCTACCCCTACCCTCGCCGGTTCTCATCAAATCCCAGATGCGCTCGTGACGCTGTAGGCTCCGTCTGCCCCTGATATCGACTCCGCAAAGCCTCGGACCCGTATGGATTCTCCGCCGGTGTCGAGAGATATTGGAAGGAGATCTGCCCTATCGGCATACCTTTGTAAAGCGTCAAAGGCAACCGCGAAACATTCGACAGTTCGAGCGTCAAATGACCATCCCACCCAGGATCCACGAAACCGGCCGTAGAGTGGATGAGCAAACCGATGCGACCAAGCGAACTTTTGCCTTCCAACCGCGCTACAACCGAGTCGCTGAGACTGATCCGTTCAAGGGTATTTCCCAAAACAAACTCGCCGGGATGAAGAATAAACGGCTCGTCGTCCTCAATCAAAACCATCTCGTTCAGATTCGGTACGGCCTCGCGGAGGTCGATGTAAGGTGCGGTCGAGTTGCGAAAAACTAGGACTTTGTCGTCCAGATGAAGATCAACGGAGGCCGGTTGGACGTCCGTTGAGTTGAACGGGGTTATTCCTATGCGCCCGGAAGCGATCTCATCCCGTATGCTCTTGTCGCTCAATACCATTTCACTAACCAAAGCACACCCCACAGCCCATGCCGTGGAGCGTGCGTTATCGGATTCTAACTTAGCGATTCTTGGACTATTCGGTATTCCCGTCGGCGTCCTTGTCGACCGCCGGTACTTTCTTGTCGACGCAACCCGGCTGAGCAATCGCGAACTTCGCCGTGATGCTCGCACGGACCTCGACATCGCCTGCGCTGACCGGGGTGCTCGGCCCATCGAATGCGTCCGACTCCACTACTACTTCTTTGGCGAGAGCGAAGTTGTCGAATACCGGCCTTGAATCGACCGATTCGCTGGCGCTTAGCAACGTGCCAACTTCGACGCCGAACGCCTCGGCATAAAGGTTAGCGCGGTGCAGAGTGTCTGCGACTGCCAACTTTCGAGCCTCGTCAACGGATTCACTTGTCTGATCGGCTCTCAAGGAAATGGAGTCGATTCGAACGTTGTCGCCACCGGCGGTGGCCGCGGCATCGATGACCGCGCTTAGGATGTCCCCATTCTCGTCTTCGGACGTTTCGGCAACGTCGATCTCGATCCTCACGCGATTGGATACACGGTAGCCGATAACGACATCACGGCTGCGACGCCCAGTGCTCCCGTCTCCTAGATCGAACTCTTCTTCGATCCACGTTCTCTCCGGCCTGATGTTCAGTCGAGTCGTCGTGATCTGGTCGTCGGTGACGCCCTGTTCTTTGACCGCATCGATGATGCTTTGCATCGCCGCTGCCGCCGTGCTTCGTGCATCGACGAGAGGGTCGGCTATCACGTCAACGCCCAACTCGACAACTCCGATGTTTGCCGGGATGGTTACGACACCGGCTCCTTGAACGGTGATGCCGTCGGTTCTTGGGTCACAATACTTCACGTTGCCAATGGCGGCATCGTGAGTCGCCACTACAGTGGCCAGCGATCCGGGCTCCTGGGCGCTCAAAGTCAGCACCGAGACTGTCGAGCCTATGACGGCGAGCACTGCCACAATAGCGATGCCGATGTGTTTCCTCATTTTCAACATGTTGATGTTTCCTCTCCAATTAACTGGTTCGTGAATGCCAATCGAATTGGCTTCTATAAACAAAGACGAACCGCGACTCTACTTTGTTCCATGCCAACCCTTGATTATCGTCAACGACGCGAGCGAGCCGTTAATGAGTCGGGGTCGGTGTTGCGGTCGGCGTGGGGGATGGCGTCGGAATTGGCGTGCAAATCGGAACGGGTGGCATCGTGGCGGTGGGTTCCGGCGTAGTCGATGCCTCTGGAGAACCCGTCGGAGTTGGCGTCGCGGTTGGCGGAATGTAGCACGGGATTTCGGTCGGTGTCGGCACTGGAGTCTCCTCATCGTCATCGGCTTCCGCCACCGGCATCGCCTGGGCAGCCGTCTCCGCGCGCGCCGCGACTGGAGTTGTCTGCACCTCGACTTCTTTCACTACCTCTTTCTCGACCTCCACAACCCGTTCCACCTCCACCTCAACGATGACCTCGCGTTCGACGACGACCTCCTTCTCCACAATCTTCTCCACCTCGACCGTTTGCACCACCGTTTCGCCAGCGACCTGAACCTCTTTTTCGACGACGACCGTGTGTACCACCACCACCTCTTTCTCAACCACCACGGTCTGAATAAGCCCCTGCGAACCTGGTTCTCCTAGATCACCTGCCGGACCTAGCATTTCCGGTGCCCCGGGTGCGCGGGCAAACGCCGCATCATCGCTTTGGACTTCCCTCTCCACCACGACGGTTTGGATAAGTGCCCCATCCGATTCGAACTGATCAGTCACGTAATCCGAAATGTCGCCGATCGTCAGTACCGCAACGCTGGCCAGCGCCACCGCGACGATCGCAAGCGGAACGTACACCGAAGCGTTTCGGAGCCTTATACCGCCCCAACCATGTTGTGGATTAAGAATTTTGTCGGTCTCGGCATCCGAATAACCATGATTCGCCAGAGACTCTGGTGTCAGCGCGAACGATCTTGGCGCTTGGACGGTGTCAATCGATCGCAAGAGCTGAGACGTTTCGCGCACGGTTCGCAATTCGTCGACATCCACTCCAGACGCGCGCAGACGTTGCTCAACGCGCTCGAGTTCAGAATCGCTCGACGCATCGAGGTAAGCGGCGATCAGATCCTCGATGGGATCGGGACCGCGAACCATTCTTCGCAACCGATCGATCACGGCACGTCACCCCACTTCAATTCGAACCCCGAGCGATTGGAATTTGGTCTTTTGCGCGATGCGTCCATATTCAAATGACGTTGCGTATGCCTTGTTTGTTCCATTTTGGACAACATCACGAAACCCGAGTCGCCAACCTGTCTGACAACAGTCCGGGAAAACTCCGTAGACAATCTCGAACCTGATGGCGGGCTCGATTTAACCGCGACTTCACCGTTCCGATGTTCGCACCGCAGACTTCGGCCGCGTCGTCGTAACTTTGACCCTGCACGTCGATCAGCACGATCAACTCACGGTGCGCATGGCTCAAAGCACCGACGCAATGCTCCAGAGCCTCCCGCAGCTCCGAATTGATTGCCATGTCCGCCGGCGATGGGTTGTCGCTCGGCAAGCGCTCACGAAATGTCGAGTCTTCGTCGTCAACCGATAGCTCGCGACGACGGTTCTGACGCCTGAAATGGTCGTACGCCTTGTTACGAGCGATCCGCAACAGCCAGGCCTTTACGTTGCTCCCCCGCATCTTCGAGATACTGCGAAATGCCGAGATGAAGGTCTCCTGCGTCACGTCGTCAGCGATCGCTGAGTGCCTTGTCAGACTAAGACTGAACCCGTACACGGAATCCTGGTACACGGCGACCAGACGATTGAAGGCATCGACATCGCCATTCTTCGCCATCGCCAACACCAAATGTTCAGGGGTCTGCATCTAAATCTCGTCGGATTGGCGTATCTGAGGATGGCAATAGAATTGCTTAGGATATGACGCACCACATCTGGTCACAGCTACGCGACGTCGCAGAGATGTTCATCATAACCGCGCTCGTGATCGTATTCATCCGCACTGTCGCCATTACCTACACTGTAAACGGCCCAAGCATGGAGCCGACGTTCATGGAAAATCATCGCGTCTTAGTCAACCGATTCGGCGCGATCGGTTTCTGGGGCGTGTCGCTCTACGGTCAACCGAACTTCGTTTTCGCGGGTCCCGAACGCGGCGACATCATCGTTTTCGAACCCCAGCAACCCGGAACCGAGAAGATCGTCAAACGCGTCATCGGCCTTCCCGGCGACAAAGTCGACATCGACAACGGGACAGTAATGGTCAATGACATCATGACTAGCTACACCGATTCCCACACCGCACCCAAGAACCATCTCGATTTTCCCATAATCGTGCCGCCCCACGAGTATTTCGTCCTGGGCGATAACCGCGACCAGTCCAACGACTCCCGAAACTGGGGCTACGTCCCAACGGAAGACATCGTAGGCAAAGTCTGGCTACTCTACTGGCCGTGGCGCGAAACCTCAACCTATTGACGTTTGCGAAGCATCGCTTTTCAGCGGCCAAGGCGATCGCAAAGACCACGCCCTAGCCGTGTCAATTCATCGCGATCGAAACGACGTAACGCGGTTCCACCATTTGTTGTCGCGCCCGTTACCCAAGAGTCTCTTTTCCATCTCCGTCGAAAGCTCAATTCCTTGTTCGCGGAGGTCCATCTTAATGCGTTCCCTGGCTCGTTTTTCGCCGCGTTTTTCGCCTTTTGCGAATGCCTTGGCGATGGCTTTTTGCCTAGCCCGTTTACGGATTTCGGTTCGTGTTTCGAACAATTGCCTGACTCCTTCGATAATCACGGCGATCGCGACGACAAACGCCCAGTTGAGTTGAGTTACGGCGAGTCGATAAACTCCGATGCTCCAGTGATCTGCTTCAGAGTATACCCACAACAGAAACAGCGAGACCGCACCGATTAGTGCGAACCCGCTGCCCTGCCATGCCACGCCGCGTTCTTCTAAAGTCGCAGTCAATTCGTCTATCGTCAATGTTCGTTAGTCTTCCTTGTACCGGCGCAGCCGATGTCATTTCCGCGGACTGCTTGGGGTGAATCCAGCGCGAATTATGGTGCTGCAGTTCGCTCGTTTCAGGCCGAAGTTTTGTGTCGGTACATCAACGCCTCTGCCAAATGGTGGTTCTCGATCAACGGCGTCTGCTCAAGATCTGCTATCGTCCGTGCAACCTTCAACACTCGGTGGCACGACCGCGCCGACATCCTCAGGTGTTTCATCGCGCTCTGTAACAACGATTTCGCATCGTCGGACATCTTGCACGAATCCCAAACCTCGACCGGACCCATCAAAGCATTCGACATCACGGTCGATCCTTGGAATCGTTCATGCTGTAGCTGGACCGCGACCATGATGCGCTCCCGCGCCGATGCGGAGCCCTCTTCGACCGGCGGCGTGATCAACTTCTCGTATTCGACCCGCGGAACGTCGACGAACATGTCGATGCGATCGATCAACGGTCCTGAGATCCGTCGCTGATAACGCGCTACTGCAGGTTCGCCGCAAGTGCACGGCTGCTGCGAATCGCCGTGATAGCCACACGGACAGGGATTCATGGCGCCCACGAGCATGAAACTCGCCGGGAACGTTGAACTTGTCCGAGCCCTGCTTATCGTTACAGTCCGGTCTTCGAGTGGTTGACGTAACGTCTCCAGAGTCGCATTCCCAAACTCCGGCAACTCATCGAGGAACAACACTCCACGGTGGCTCAGCGTCACCTCGCCCGGTCGCGGTATGCTGCCTCCACCGATGAGGCCCGCATTGGAAATCGTGTAGTGCGGGGCTCGGAACGGTCGATGCGTGATTAACGGACTTCCCGAAGGCAGTAATCCGGTAACCGAATAGATCGTCGTGACCTCCAATGCCTCCTCGGCCGTCATCGGCGGCAAGATCGATGGCAGACACCTTGCCAACAGTGTCTTTCCGCACCCAGGCGCTCCCATCAATACGATGTTGTGATTCCCAGCCGCTGCGATCTCCAACGCTCGTTTCGCTTGCTCCTGTCCGCGCACGTCGCGGAAATCGTATCCCGTCCTAACAGCAGGTATCCCGTCGAGATCAGGGATGCCACCACTTTGCACCGATGGTAAGTCTGCTTCGTCGCGAAGATACTCGACTACTTGACGCAGAGTTTCCACCGGTCGTATATCGATTCCGGGGACTAGAGAAGCTTCCTTCGAATTCACCCGCGGCACGAACGCGGTGTCATATCCCCGCTCCTTGCCTTCGCGCAACATCGGCAACATCCCATGCGTCGTCCGCAACTTGCCATCGAGCGCGAGTTCGCCCAAAAACAACGACTTGCTTACCGCATCCGGTATCTGTCCACTGCAAACTAAGATTCCGATGGCGATAGGCAGATCGTAAGAAGGCCCCGTCTTCTTGATGTCCGCCGGTGCCAGTGACACAGTGATTCGCCGCAATGGGAACTCCGCACCCGAATTCCTGATCGCCGCGCGCACTCGCTCTCGCGACTCCTGAACCGACGAATCGGGTAATCCGACGATGTTGAACCGGGGCACCCCCGGCGATATATCCACCTCAACCTCGACTAGCTGTCCATCCACTCCATGAACTGCACATGTGTTCGTCTTTGCCAACAATTTTTCGTCCTTTTCTTTTATAGTTATGCTCACGATCACAACCCACAATTATGAGATGATACATCGATACTATTCTTTGCAAGGCGAAGGTGGCGAATTTTCTCACATATTTTTCGTTAAGCTATTCTCAAACCGGAAAACTCCCGCGCCCGATCCGCAAAAATGAGCATCCGCTACCAAACCGACGGTTACATCGCGACCATCACTCTGGATAACGCTCGTCGAGCTAACGCCATCGACAAATTTCACGCGCTCGAGCTCGCCGACGCTTGGCGCAACGCTTGGGAGGATCGCGCCGTCAGAGCGATCGTCGTAACTGGGGAAGGTGACCGACATTTCTGTGGCGGTCACGACCTGTCTCTACGCGATGACGTCTCCGACGAAGAACACCACTTTCTGTCGCTGGAGCGCATCTTTCGGCAACCCGCCGGTTACATCAACGGAATGCAATCTGGCATCGACGGCGGCATGGCCGACCATTTCCCACGCATACACAAACCTGTCATCGCAGCCGTCAACGGCTGGGCTGTCGGCGCCGGACTTTACCTCCTACTTGCCTCCACCGACATCCGTATCGCCGCCATCGGGCAAGCCAACTTCCGTTTCGGCCTGATTTCCCGTGGCTGGGTCGGTGCTGGTCCCGGAGCAACGCTCCTGCTCAAACAACTTCGATACGTCGATGCGATGAATATACTCCTCGCCGACACAACGGTTGACGCCGAAGAAGCCGTCCGAATCGGACTCGTCAATGAAGCGGTTTCGCCCGACCAACTCATGGCCCGCGCCTTCGAAATCGCCCATCGCATCGCGGAAATGCCGCCACTGGCCACCATCAAGATGAAGGAGTTCGTCCACCGATTCGCAGACCTGCCGGTCGAACAAGCCTGGAACGTCCAATCGTTGATCAACTCCCTCCTCCTTCACACAACGCAAGACGCGCAAGAAGGTCGAGATTCGTTCCTTGAACGCCGCGACCCTAACTACACTGGCGAGTATTCCGGCCTAGAAGGCTTTTACGAAAATGCATCCGACGAAGAACGCGCCCGTCTAGAAGAGCTCAAACGACAGATAGACTGGTAGCCATAGAGGCAAACCCAAGAGTCATCGTTAACTATGGACCGTTGGAACTACGCACGCGACGAACATCCGCCCTACTGCACCTGCGTCAAGTGCGTCGAGGATCGGAAAGATGGCAAGAGCCCGCGTGCGCGAAGATCGGCGCAAACAGGCAACCTGATTGAACGCTTGATCGCTAGGTTGAAGCGTTTTTTCGGCGGGCACTGAACACTCGCGCACGGTTCATTCGCGGCCCAACATCCGCCACCAAATCCATCCGAACAGCGCGCCTAAAACCACGCACGCTGGCAACGACGCGATCACGATCACTTCAGTTCCCGCCGCGTCGAACTGAAACCACAATGCCAGACTGAAGCCAATCGCCACGCAGGCTCCAACTACGGCCCCCAACAATATGTAACGTTTGGCGCTCACTTCGTCGATGTTAATCCAACCGTTGCCCTGTACAATTTCGCTGCGCAAAGGTAGGTGATACTGATGACCAACTCCAACGGCAAAGTTCTTCGTAGCGAGGCATGGTTCGGCCCCCGCGATCTCGAAGGTTTCCTTCACAGATCCGGTCTTAAGAACCAAGGTTGGGACGAAGATTCCTTCGCTGGGAAACCCGTCATCGGCATCGCCAACTCGTGGAGCGAAGCCACGCATTGCAATGCCCACCTCCGCGTCATCGCCGAACACGTCAAACGCGGCGTCATTGCCGCCGGAGGTTTCCCGCTAGAATTCCCGACCATCTCTCTCGGGGAGTTCTTTCTCACTCCCACGTCCATGCTCTACCGCAACCTCATGGCCATGGACGTCGAGGAGATGATCCGAGGTCTACCCATTGACGGCGTCGTCCTACTTTCGAACTGCGACAAAACCACTCCGGCGATGCTCATGGGTGCCGCCTCTGCAGATCTCCCAGCAATCATCGTCACTGGAGGACCGCAACTCAAAGGCAACTGGCGAGGCGAAGAGCTCGGTTCATGCACCGATTGTCGCCGCTACTGGTCAGAACTGCGCGCTGGCACCATAACCCAAGCCGAATATGACTCGATGGAAGAAGCCATCTATCGCTCGCCCGGACACTGCATGGTCATGGGCACCGCCAGCACTATGTCGGTGATCTGCGAAGCCCTCGGCATGACACCGCCCGGTGGTGCAGCCATCCCCGGCGCCGATTCCCGACGCCGCGTATTTGCCGAACGCGCCGGTGCCACCGCCGTCGACCTCGTTCGACGAAACACCCGACCATCCGAACTCTTGACCGAAGAAGCATTCGAAAACGCGGCCCTCTCCTTGCTGGCCTTAGGCGGGTCCACCAATGCCATAATCCATCTCACTGCCATAGCTGGTCGGGCCGGTATCGACTTACCCCTCGCCAAGTGGGAAGAACTCTCAGACAGAGTCCCGGTAATCGCGAACCTCAAACCCTCCGGCAAGTACCTGATGGAAGACTTCTTCTATGCCGGCGGAGCGCCCGCATTCTTCAAGAAGATATTGCACTTGCTTAACCAAGACTGCGTAAACGTAAACGGCAAAACCCTTGCCCAAAACGTCGGCGATGCCGAATGTCATAACGACGACGTGATCCTCGATCCCGGCCACGCCCTGTATCCGGATGGCGGGATTTCAATCCTCAAAGGCACGCTTGCACCCGACGGCGCGGTGATCAAACGCTCCGCAGCATCTTCTGACCTATTGCAACACACTGGGCGAGCCGTCGTGTTCTCCAGCCCCGCAGACCTCCATCGACGCATCGACGACCCGGATCTCGATGTAACTGAAAACGACATCCTCGTGATGCAAGATGCTGGCCCCATTGGCGGCCCGGGCATGCCCGAAGCCGGTTTCATGCCGTTGCCACGCAAAATCCTCGAACAGGGGGTTCGCGACATGGTCCGCATCTCCGACGCCCGCATGAGCGGCACCGCATTTGGGACCGTCGTCCTCCACGTCGCACCCGAATCCGCCATCGGAGGTCCGCTAGCCCTCGTCCGAGACGGCGACATGATTTCCCTTGACGCCGATGGTGGTCGCCTCGACCTCTTAGTCGACGACGACGAATTAAGACGGCGGCGAGCTGACCTCGAATCGTCCGAAGCAGTCACCCACATGCAACCCGAACGCGGTTACATGCACGTCTACAACCGCCACGTCATGCAAGCCCAACACGGTTGCGATTTCGATTTCGCGGTAGGTCGCACGCCTGTGGCGACGCATGTTGAGATGGAGGGGCACTGAAACCGATTGGCGCAAGGATCACCCAAACGGTACTCCTTGATCCGCTAGATCGATCATGTCCGGTTCGCGATTGGCGAACGCAGTCAACATGATTGGCAAATCTGGATATTTCCCGGAGAAGTAATCCTCGATCGTAAACAGTTGAAGCTTCGGATACGTTCGTCCAGCGATTTCAACCGACCCGACGGCGAGGTCACTGCGCACACCAGATGTAGCCGAATTGTTGTCCATCACTATTAGGACACCCATGATCGCGCCACTGTCGGCCATGCTGCCCAACATCCCGCGTACAACACTCGCACCGACGTTTTTGCCGCCTTTAACCTGCGCCATCACCAAATGGCGTTGTCCATTGTCGCGAGCATAGCCGCGCCCATCGATCCCGCGATCCCCCGTTTTCCGTTCATTGGGCAACATCCCGCGCAGTCGCGAAACCGCCCATGCTTCAAATTGAAACGGGTCCCGCCCGAATAAGTCCCGAGCCGCATCCATGTCTTCAGGTCGTCCGATCACGTTCGGTTGCTCGTTTAAACGTTCGCGAAATCGGAATTCAACCACTGCGATAGCAAGGTGTGTGATATCGATCCCGATCCACGGGCGGCCTGAAGCTTGCGCGACATGCAGCGTAGTACCGCAACCGCAATATGGGTCCATCACCAATCCATCCTGCGGACAAGCCACTTCGATCAGTTGTTTCAACAACCCTTCCGGCTTTTGCGTTGGGTAACCCAAATACTCCTTGCCCTTGTTGTAGTTCGTGAAACCGATCGGGTCAAGTACCAGGTTCTGCGGACCGGAAGGCGTGTCCGCTGCCGCGTATCGTTTCAATCCCGGCCAAAACCCTCGTTGAGGGTGATGAATCAACCCAGCATCATCCAACGCGTCCAACCTGTCGTGGACGCCAACGATCGCACGATAGTCGGGAATGAAATTCTCTTCGATCCACTCTGCGTAACTGCTGGTTTTGGGGATCGCCCAATGGCGATTCCTCGCGTCAACGTCGTAACCACTCCATGGTTTGCCGCTCTCCCCTCCCCGTTTTTCGGCTGCTGTGAGGTCTCCAGTTCTGAACCGACCAAATTCGTCCGATGACGGATAGCGTTTTGCCAGCTCCGATTCTGTGCGACTGACGGATATTGCCTGACCTCGCCAATACGAGACGTCGCTCTTCGCGTACAGAAAAATCGTATCGACAATCCGACCAAATCGTTTCGCATCGTTGTGCGCGGTAGCCCGACGCCAATAAACTGCGTTTCGATAATTTGTGGCTCCGAAAACCGCGTCCAAAAGCAACTTGACGTGATGACTAGCGGTGTCGTCACAATGCAGATACAGAGAACCTGATTGCTTCAATAGCCGCCGCATTTCATGTAGCCTCGGAGCGAGATGGCAAAGATATGCGAACATGCCGGAACGTCCCAGCATAGTTTCAAATCCTTGGATCACAGTTGCCAATTCGCCACCAGCCGCTAACGCAGAGTCACGGTCTTTAACGGCCTGTTGCCCCCAACGCCATGTGTCCTCGAATGCGCGCGCTTGAGCCGACGCATCTCCGAGACCGGATACAAAAAGTTGGTTGTAGGTTTGGTTCGAATTGAACGGCGGATCAAGATAAATCAGGTCAACCGAATCGGATGGCCATTGACGCATCCAGTCAAAGTTGTCACCGTAGTACAGGGAGTTTGGAAGCATTTCGATGATGCAATAATCCTCGGAGTTGATACAGATCAACTATACGGACATTTTCGAATTCGTCACGAGGAAATGGCAGGTTATTCAGACGATCTAGCGGTTCCAACGCCCTACGGCGTTACCGCATCCGCCGGTATCAACCCCTCGGCCTTCATCTCAGCCCAGACGTCGCCCGGTATCGTCTGCCCTATCAGCGCGAAGTTCTCCTCCAACTCCGGCACCGACTGCGCGCCGGGAACTACGGTCCCAACGGCCGGATGCGCCAGCACGAACTGCAAGGCGGCAGCCTTCAAATCCACATCGTGCCGACGGCAAACCGCATCTAACATGCGCGCCCGTTCGACGAGATGCGGCGGCGCGATTTCGTAGTTGAATGTCACATCGCCATCGAGGTCGCGAGCCAGAATGCCGCTGTTGTAGGGCCCGCCGACGATGATCTTGACGTCTCGTTCTACGCATAACGGCAGGAACTCGGGATAGGCATCGTGGTCGAGCAGCGTGTATCGTCCTGCAAGTAACACCGCATCAATGTCGAACCGACGTATGAACGCTGCCGGCATCTGCCACTCGTTCATACCGCACCCAATCGCCTTGATCGTGCCCTGTTCTCGCAGCTCGATCAACGTCGGAAACGCCTCCTCGACCGCCTGCTTCTCGCCATAAGGCTGCATGTCCGGGTCGTGAACCAACACGATCTCGACGTGATCGGTCCGCAACCGTCCCAGACTATCCTCGATCGACCGCATCACATCGTCCCGCGTCCAACTATCCACGCTGTAGTGGTCGGCGAAATTGTCTGGCGATTCTGCTGCGGTCGTGCCGCCCTCATACACCTCCAACACGCGTCCAACCTTCGTAGAAATGACGTAACTGTCGCGGTCGATGCCTGCGAGCGCCGCGCCGTACCTGACCTCGCTCCTTCCCGAACCATACAGCGGTGCCGTGTCGAAATAGTTGATGCCAAGTTCATGGGCCCGTCTGATGATCCGACGAGCCTCGTCGCTCGCCGTCCCTCCATAAACTCCGTCGCCAAGCACCATGCCACTCAGAGGCGCGCCGCCTAATCCGAGTTGCGTAACCTCACAACCCTGATTTCCGATTGTGACTTTATCTAGCGGGTTCAACGTATTGCCTCAATATCCTGATTGTTCAAGAAACCATAGCCGCAATCGAATCTCCGACCGCGGTGGTAGTAGACGATCCACCCAAGTCCGGTGTCAGTATCTCGCCTTCGCTCAACACGTCCTCGACCGCGCTGCGCACAGCATCAGCCGCATCATTCTCCCTTAAGTGGTCCAACATCAACGCCGAGGTCAGAATCTGCGCCATCGGGTTGGCGATACCCATTCCAGCGATGTCTGGCGCACTCCCATGCGTCGGTTCAAACATCGATGGACTCGTCCGCGTCGGATCGAGATTGGCACTCGACGCCAGTCCCATCGAACCGGTGATAATTGCGCCGATGTCGGTCAATATGTCGCCAAAGAGGTTCGAAGCCACCACCACATCGAAATTCTGAGGTCGACGTATAAAGTCCATGCACGCAGCGTCAATGAGCAATGAATCGGTCGTGATGTCCGGGTATTCCACCTTCACCGCATCGAATGTCCGATCCCATAGCACCATGCCGTAGCCTTGCGCGTTCGACTTCGTGATTGACGTCACGTGCATCCTTTTGTTGCGCTCACGACATAGCTCGAACGCGTAGCGAATGACTCGCTCGCACCCCTTCCGGGTGAATACCGCCGACTGCACCGCTACCTCGTCCGGAAAGTCCCGATACTGGAAACCGCCGACGTTTGCATATTCGCCTTCGGTATTCTCACGCACGACGATGAGGTCGATATCGTAGGGCTTGACGTCGCTCAAAGGCGATTCAACGCCGGGCAGTAAAACGGATGGGCGCACGCATGCGTACTGATCGAACGCACGCCGGATCGGCAATAGTAGCCCATTCAGCGTAATGTGGTCCTGCACCTCCGGATGACCTACCGCGCCGAGGAATATGGCGTCAAATCCCTTCAGCTGCTCCACGCCGTCCGACGGCATCATCTCGCCGTGTTCGAAGTAGTACTCCGAACTCCACGGAAATTCAACGAACTCCCACTCGATGTTGTGCCTGTCCGCAAGCGCGTGCAAGACTTTCAGCGCTTCGTCGACGACATCGACGCCGATACCGTCGCCCTTGATCACCGCGATACTGTGTTTACCCAATTTCAGACCTTTCCCACAATGTCATTCCCGCTTAGGCGGGCGCTTCAGCGGGCGGGACGCCCATCAAGAGCAGACCAAAACACGCCGCTACACCACACCTCAAGCCGATCGCGCTTCGATAATCTCCAACACACCAGCGATGTCGTTCTCACCCCAATCGTTGTCCATCATCGCGTGGAATAGCTCTTCGGATTTGATCGCTAATTCCAGCGATAGATTCTCGGCCTTTGCCAAGTCTTTGATGATGCCCATGTCCTTGTCGAGGTTGCGTACCGGCGCAGCCGAGTTCTCAAAGTCTCGAGCCGCTGTTATCGGAGTACTGCGCTCAACCATCGCGCTACCGCCCCATGCGACGCTCAACAACTCGCCTGCCACCTCGATATCAACACCCGCGGCGTTTGCCAACGCGAATGCTTCGGCGGCCGCAACCGTGTTGATTCCAACCAACAGCTGGTTGATCAGCTTCATCGCCGTCCCCGCGCCGTTCTGTCCCATGTGACGAACGTTCGCACCCATCAACTCGAAATACGGTAATGCCTTGGTAAATGCTTCCTCCGAACCGCCGCACATGATCGCCAGCGTCCCGGCGGCAGCACCGGTTGGCCCACCACTGATCGGGGCATCAATGAACATCGCCCCTTTCGCCTCCGCAGCCGCCGCACACGTTCGAGAAGTCCCGATGTCGACAGTGCTGTGGTCCACGATAATCTGACCTGGCTCACACGCCGGGATGACCTCGCCGACTATCACATCCAAAGATGTCTGCACACTCGGAAGACAAGCCAGAACCACATCAACCTTCGAAACTAGATCCGACGACGAACTCGCACCCTTGGCGCCACGATCGATCATCGCCTCGATCTTCGATTGCGTCCGCGTGTAAACGACGGGATCCGCACCCTTGGCGAGCAGATTGTCTGCCATGCCTTGGCCCATGTAACCCAGTCCGATGAATCCTACCGACATGTTCAGTTGCTCCTTAGTTTGCTGGGGCGACTCTGTGCGCGCCGACAATCAATTGTGCATCAATAAGCGACGCACTCGTTCCGCTTTAGATAGACGCCGAAAGTATATAAGCGAAGCCGGCGGATCAAGTCTCGGGCGGATCGCCGAGGATTGTCATGCCCTTGGGCGAATTGCCGGAGGATTGTCATTCCGAGCGAAGCGCAGCGGAGCCGAGGAATCTATCGCGCTGGTGCGCCGCCGCAAACATGCACCTCCCTGAGAGATAATTCGACTGCCCTCAGCAATACAGGCGCACTTCTATCCATCTTTCGCCAACGCGCAAATATCAACGCTTCCGGTAGTGATAAAAAAGAAAACGCCCTGCATCAACAGGGCGCTTCATTTGCAAACGGAGGGTGCCGTCGAGGCGACGAACGGGACTGCAACTCCCGGGGTTGCTAGACAAGACCTAGCATCGCGGTTCGATTCCGCCACCCTCCGCCGATAAAAAGCATTGCGCTTTTGTGAACCGCGACACGCGTCATTGTATACGGTCAATCACGAGCGCGTAGTTGCCCAACGACAATTAATCGATTTGATTACGATTGGGAATTGGTCGGAGGTCGCCTAGCAAGCGTAATCGGATCGCATCTAGGCCATACGAACCTCCCTCCGACCACTCGAGATAGCGGATTCGCGACCTCTGAACTCGAGTATAAAGCAACCCCCACTGACCCGTCAGGATCGGGATCGGGCAACGGGCCCCCTCGTCCTAGTCGAGTTGCCGCAGTCTCGGATCCAATCGGTCTCGCAACCAATCCCCGAAGAAGTTCATCGCCATCACCAGCAAAAAGATGGACAGTCCTGGGAAGAATGACGACCACCAGACGTCGTTTATGAGGTACTGATAGCCCTCGTCAACCATCTTGCCCCACGTCGGAGTGGGGTCGGGAATTCCAACGCCCAAGAAGGACAACACCGACTCTGTCAGTATCAATCCGCCGACTCGTAGTGTCGCGATCACGAGAACGGTACTGACAGTACCGGGCAATATGTGCCGCATCATCAAGCGCAGATTGCTCGCACCCATGATCCGCGCCGCCGCGATGTAATCTAGCGACCGAATGGTAAGAACGTCGGCACGAATCTGCCTAACGAACGGCGGCCAGGCGATCATCGCGATGATGATGATCACAGTGGTCTCCGTCGCGCCAATCGTGGCTCCCACCATGATGGCGACCAACAGGAATGGCAACGCGTTCCAAATATCGACGAAGCGCATCAGTAGCTCGTCGATCCAACCGCCGTAGTACCCGCCAAGGATGCCCATCGCCGTACCGATAATCACACCGGAAAGCAATGCGTACCCCGATACCTTCAGCGAAACCCTCGCACCGTGAATGATGCGCGAAAGAACGTCCCGGCCCAGTCCGTCGCTGCCCAAGATGAACTCGTTGCGAGCGAATCCCTTCTTCGCCGCGAGCGTGTAACCAATCAACCCTTCATCAGTTGTTAGGTCAAAATCAGCCTCGTTGGCAGCGGTTTCGTTCGCCGGATGCGCCTGTCCCCAAGTCGGAGCCAACAAGTTAAAGTTCAACTTCTGAATTGCTGGATCCGTCGGCGAGATAAAATCCGCTGCAAACGCAACGAATGCAATCGAGACCAGGATCACGATCGGGATTACCGGCCAACGTCGCAAGACATACCAAAGCTGAGACGGGATCGAGCGACGAACATTTCGAAGACCGGTCGTCGGCGCGTCCAACTGCTGAACCGCCTCCGCAGCGGCAAGTCCGCCTTCTTGTCTCTGGTCAGTCGCCAATGTTTCGTCTCGATGCTTGTAACTGCTGATTGGTTTAGTCGAACCTGATCCGTGGATCTACCAACGCGTAAACGATGTCCGTCAGGAATGTCGCGATCACATAAACCAAGATGAACATCAATACCGCACCCTGCAACGTCGGAAAGTCGTTACCGTGGACAGCTTGGATCGCCATCTGGCCAATGCCCGGACGTGAAAATATCGTCTCCACTACCAACGCACCCTCAATAAATCCAGCGAAGGCCAATGTCGATGCCGTCAGCGGTTGAATCAACGCGTTGCGAAACGCGTGCTTCCAAACCACATAGGACGTCGCAACACCCTTCGCACGCGCCAATTTCACGTACTCAGAATCGAGCACCTCGAGCATCGCAGACCGAGTCAAGCGCAGATAACCCGCCAATCCACCCAAAGTCATCGCCGTCACGGGCAATACGAGATACTCCATCTGCCAAAGTGACGGTTCCTGCGTCGAATCACCCGCCAAACCTGCAGGTAACCAATCTAACCACACCGCGAACACATAGATAAGAATTATCGCGAACCAGAAAATCGGGATCGATTGACCGATCAAGGCAAGAAATCTACCACCATAGTCCGGCAATGACGCTCTTTTGACCGCTGACAACACACCCAATCCCACACCGATAACTCCTGAAAATACCCAAGCGAATGTGCCGAGTTGCAGACTATGCGGAATCTTCTCGGTGATTATCCGGGCGACCGGCAACTTGAACGCCAATGTCTGCCCTAGATCGCCTCGCAGCACCCGACCAAGCCAAAGAATGTATTGCTCCGGATAAGTCCTGTCGAGCGCGAGCTCCTTGCGAATCTCAGCAACCGCTTCGTCAGAAATGCCGTAGCCAGACGTGGCGAATAGCAACAAAGGGTCACCAACCGCACGTGACAACGAAAACACGATCGCCGTCGCCGCGATCGTGCTCAAGATCATGAAGAGAAATCTTCTTATGAGAAAGCGACGCATGGTCAGATTAGTTGCTAGTTCACGCCCTCGCGCGCAATTGAGTTTACTCCAACAGCGTGCATCACGCGTGAACCGTTTTAGACGATCCACCCTCGCGGCGAACCAGATCGCGGCATTTTCCGCCGCGCATGCTTGTCAACCGCGAGGGTGCACTGTGCTGCCGTCACCGGACATTACCGGATTGCGCCGAAACGTCCGATGACGTGTAATCAGGTTCAGAGCTGATCAGTTAGCCAGCTCGATGTCCCAAAGGTTGTTGATCCCGCTTGCCGCTGCTCGGTCCTGTGGCCAAGATGCGATCTTCTTGCGGTTCCAGAACCAGTCCTGCGGGACGGCGACGACGCCGGGTTGCAGGTTCTGGTAGTAGACGTACTGCAGGTAACGGTTCGCGAAGTCCGTGGCCTCCGCAGTGTCGCTAGCGGCCGCCATGCCCTCGTAGAGTTCAAGGATCTTCGGCGACTCAAAGCCACATGCGAAACCGCCGCGCGTCAGAGTCGTTTGCACCAGACCCTTGGGGAAGTGCCATGGGTTCGACTCTCGGCCCTTGTCGCATGAGGTGATCCATGGATGCACGTTCGAACGTCCTACGACTGTTGGACGGAACGTCACATACGTGAACTTCAGCGAGAATGTCGAGAGTCCGATGTCGGACCAGTAACCAGCGACTGCGTCTGCAACTTCACCGGTAACTGATGCACCGCCACCGAGTTCAGGACCGGCGTAGACCGAGACCTCGAAGCGATGATCGCCCAAAACGTCGGACGACACGTTGGTCTTGCGCCAATCAGGATCAAGAGACTTGATGATCTGCACAGCTTGCACCGGGTCGTAACCGTATGTGCAAGGACCCGTGCCTGCTGGTGCTTCGAATCCGAATGACATGACTCCTGGACCGAGGTAGTCCGCAGGAGTGTCCTGCGTGCATTGCACTGCATCGAAGTTCGGGTGCGAGGATGCGAAATACTCGACATCGACTACGTTACCTAGACCTGCGAGCAATGAATTGTTGACGGCTTCACGATCAACCGCGAGTGCCAGAGCATAGCGAACCTGGCGAGCCTGTTCCAAGTCGCCTAGTCCGTGGTTGTTCGCCCATTCCTGTTTGTCTTCGTCCCACTGGTCGGGTTTGCCGATCCATGCGTGGTCGTGCACAAACGGGGCTTTAGTCGGAAGCGGCGCTCCAGATTTGGCATCTACATCCTCCCACAAGTTGCCGGAGAAGAAGATACCGAGCTGGACTGCGCCACCGGTGCCAGACTGACCCCAGTTAGAGGAGTCGACGATCAGGTTTGCCGCGTCTTTGGGCTCAAGCTGGGCGGTGTCGATCTGACCGGTGCGCAACAGCGTTGCACGGTTGGTCGGGTCGCCCGCCTGCACCATGATGATGGTGCTGGTCTTAGGGTCGAAATTCCAGTGATCTGGGTCCGCCGTCAAAACGATTCGGTCGTCCGCAATCCACGTGTCGATCAGATATGGACCGCTCGCGACTACCGTGTCTCGCACGAATTCCGCTCCCTCGGTGTCGAACGCGTTCTTCGAAAGTACTGGGAATGCTTGACCAGACTGGTTGACGTAGTCGTCTTTCCAAGTTCCGTCAAACGCCGGGGTGCCGTCCGCTTTCGTGGCGAAGTTCCACTCAACGGTGTTCGCGTCGACCACGCGCCACTCACCCCAGAGACCAGCAAAGTCGCCAGCCTGACCGTGGATAGAAGTCGTGTTCGTCGCGTTGTTGGCGTCGTTCATGCTCCAAGCAACGTCTTCGGCGGTCAATTCGCCGTAGCTCTTGTCCTTAGTGCGGAAAGTGATGCCGTCTTGAATCGTGACGCTGCCAGTAGTCAGGTCGTCACTGATGCTCCACGTGGTGGCCACCCAAGGCACGGTCTCGTCACTCGCACCGCGGCGGAACAGAGTCTCGGCTACGCCCCAGTTCTTGAGCGCGTCAGATGCCTGGTTGGCGTTCCTGCCGACTTGCTGACCGATACCCGCGAAACCAATGACAGCGGCACCGCCCTCGGTCTTGGGGTCCGGGGCTCCGATGGTGCCAATCAAGCTCGCTGTCGCCGTAGGTTCTGGTGCCATCACCTCAACCTCTTTGATGACCTCGACCTCTTTGACGACCTCTACCTCTACCGCAACCTCTTTCTCGACGACGACGGTCTGGACAACGGTTTCACCCGCTACCTGGACCTCTTTCTCGACGACGACGGTCTGGACGACGGTTTCACCCGCTACCTGGACCTCTTTCTCGACGACGACGGTCTGGATTACTGTCTCACCCTGTACTTGGACCTCTTTTTCGACGACGACGGTCTGAATCACCGTCTCGCCACAGGCCCAAGCTGCCAGCGCGGCTATAGCCACCGCACTCGCCAGCAAGAACTTTCTACTTGTACTCATCTTCAATACATGACCTCCATGTATGCGTTACCGCAACCTCTTGATGCGCCGTCACATAGACAGCTTGAAGCCGCCGCGTTGGATTTCCAACTTGCCTAGCGCCAATAGTCTAACCCAAATTTGCCCATCGTCAAAATCCAAACCTGATCCGATTTCGTAAAGCCTCGACCGTACCTCTGTTTGGCGCTTCCATAGAATCGAAATACGGTTCCGTATTCCTACCTCTGGTTGACCCTATGCCCTCACGAGTAAACATCCTCTACTGGAAAGAAATCCCTATCCAGATCAAGGCCGAAAACGACGAAACCACCGTCTCAATCCAGCTTGACAGCCGCTTCCAAGAAGCCGCCGATGCCGTCGCCATGATGGACGGGTCATACGGCTCAGACGCCTATCTCGACGCTTGGGAATGGGGCAACGAGATTGAATCCTACCTTGACCCGCAACCCGCGGCACAACAGGTAGCGGATCGCATTAACCAAGGTATGCCGCGCGACTTTGTTGCACGAATTCGCGACCTCCGTGACGCTGGCGAACGCGTCGAAAAACCAGGCGCAATCGACGACTGGGTAAAATAGACGCATGACAACTCAGGTCTCAACCTCCCACGAAATCCTCAGCCGCCTCGACAATGAAATTCTCGTTTTCGACGGCGCAACCGGCACGTACCTCCAGCAGCACGGACTCGAATCCGGCGGTTGCCCGGAGCTCATGAACGCCGACGCGCCCGACACCATCCGTGGCATGGCGCGCGACTACTTCGACGCCGGTTCCGACATCGTCCTAACCAACTCCTTTGGCGGCACCAAGTTCCGGCTCCAGCATTACGACGCCCAAGACCGCGTTCGTGAGTTGAACGCTCTGGCCGCCGAACTCGCCAGATCACAAGCCGGCCCCGGCCAATATGTCGCCGGCTCCGTCGGCCCGACCGGAGAGTTCATCGAACCTCTCGGAACGGTCTCAGAATCCGAGATGTACGACGCATTCGCGGAACAGATCATCGCTCTCGAAGAAGGCGGTGCAGATGCAGTGATGATCGAGACCCAGATGGTCCTCGACGAAGCTCAAATCGCCATCAAAGCCACCCGCGAAAACACCGACCTTGTAGTCTTGGCCACCATGGTCTTCGATAAAGGCCCCCGCGGTTTCTTCACCATGTGGGGTACCTCGCCCGAAGACGCTGCGATCGGCCTCCGAGAAGCCGGCGCCGACGTCGTAGGCTCCAACTGCGGCAATGGAATCGACAAGATGATCGAGGTCGCCGAGCAGATGCGACCCGTCGTCGACTGCCCTATCGTAATCGAGTCCAACGCCGGAATCCCTGTTTACAAAGCCGGTGACATCATCTACCCGGAATCGCCCGAATACATGGCCGAACGATACGAGAAACTCGCCGATATCCCGGTCCAGATCCTCGGCGGTTGCTGCGGAACCACCCCCGAACACATCCGAGCTCTCGTCGAAGCGGTAAAGTAACTATCAACACACAGGAGAAACAGCCGTTACTTATTCAAAGGGAATAACACGCAAAAATGTCATCGCCGATCCTCTCCGAAGCCTCGGCAGATGTATTGAACTCGTGGCAATCGATCCGCACTTCCACGACATCACCGTCGGTCTATACATGCGCGACCGGACCCTCACCATCCACACGTTCTCTCAGATCGACGGCACCGCCGATCGCATCGAAACCATCCGCGACCGGCTTTGCGCCTTAGCCGATATTGATCCGGCGTCCGACGCCACCGACCAAGCTGAACTCATCTCCCAGGAGTTCTACGACCGGCCCCTCCGCTTCGCCTTCACCGAAGCTGTCGAGAAAATCAACCCCATACCGACCGGCCCCATATCGGTCAACGACACCAAGTCGCGACTCGTCTTCACCGTCACCCCAGAACACACCGACGAACTCGGCTGGACCTACCACGTAACCGCCGAAGGCGAATTCGCCCGACCCAAGATGCGCATCATGGCCGTCGTCGGCGGATACATGCGCTACGGCGAATGCGAACGCGTCGGCGAAGACCGCGACCGCTTCCGCTTCAAACACGGCGAACGCCTCGACCGCTTTGCCCGGCTCCTACTCCCCTACGCCCGAAACGTGAGCGCCGTCGACAACATGCTCGAACAATCCGACCTCGCCGGACAGATGACAACCCAAACCCTGGGCTTCGCCAGCAATTGATGCGGCAAACTTAATTTCGTCAGATGTGACGACACAAGGAGGGCCAAAATGCCATCCACAAAATTCGCCGGAACCCTTACCGCCAGAGAGCGAACCTTACGCGCTCTCCGAGGAGAAGCCGTCGACCGCCCTCCCGTAACGAACCCCACGAACGTCGCAACCGTCGAGCTCATGGACCTCGTCGAAGCACCGTTCCCCGACGCCAACCGCGACCCCGAGATGAACGCCCGTCTCGCCGCGACCGGTTACACGCAGCTGGGTTTTGACGCCATCGCGCCCTACTTCTCCATCATCCAAGAGTCGTCCGCACTCGGATGCGAGATGCAGTGGGAAGGCAAAGACAACTGGCCAACCGTCAGAATGTCCTACCCGATATGGAAGACCGTCGACGACATCAAGATGCCGAGCGATTTCCTCGAGCACCCAGACAACCGCACGATCATCGAGTCGATCCGCCTCCTCAAGCAGGAATTCGGCGATGAGGTCGCCATTGTCGGCAAGACCATGGGCCCGTGGACACTCGCGTATCACGTCTTCGGGGTCGAACCGTTCCTGCTCGCAACCGTCGACGACCCGCCGATGGTCATGGACATGCTCCACCGTCTCAAACAGTTCACCATTGAATTTGGCCTCGCGCAGATCGAAGCCGGAGCCGACGTCCTGACTCTCCCTGACCACGCAACCGGCGACCTAGTAAGTGGCGAATACTACCGACGCTTCCTTATGGACCTCCATCACGAGTTCGTCGAAGACCTCCCCGTCCCGATCATGCTCCACATCTGCGGTTCCACCACCGATCGCATGCCCTACATCGCCACTACCGGCATGGCCGCATTCCACTTCGACTCCAAAAACGACCCCCAAGAAGCCATGGACGCGGTCGACGGAGGCATAAACCTAGTCGGCAACCTCAACAACCCCGTCACCCTCTACTCCAAAGGCCCCGAAGAAGTCCGAGCCGAAGTCTTCAAATGCCTAGACGCCGGCGTCCAACTAATCGCCCCCGAGTGCGCCATCCCCCTAAAGACCAAACTCGAAAACCTTCTCGAAATCCCAAGAGCCGTAGAAGACTGGGCCGCCGAACACTGGGACTACTCCGAGAACTAGCACCAACCCCCTCTCCCTTGAAGCATCGTCATTCCGGCGAAAGCCGGAATCCAGAGGGGCGCAGGGGGATGTAGCGGACATTGGCTGACGGGTTCCCCCAGTCCGACGCTGTGTATAATCTCGCCCATTAAGACCCATCGGGCTTCCACCCACCAGTAAGGGAAACTACGGCGGCCCGATAATCAACACACCAGGGACGCGCACTAACGTCCCTGTTTGTTTTTTGAAAGGCTCTGACGATTGTCCAAACCATGGAAATTCATCGTCGCTGTATCGTTAATCGCCATCATCACTCTTTTCGCTAACGAGGAGACTGTTAACGCCTGTTTGTGTGAAATCGATTACCCACCTGCCAAAGAGATTGAACACAACGATGCCGTTTTTCGCGGTGAGGTCATCAGCATAGGTGAACCCCGCGCCAGGTGCCACGCATTGGGAGTTTTCTTTGGTGTCTATACCGTCGAATTCAAAGTCAATACCGTCTGGAAAGGCGAAATAAACGAAACCACCTTCGTCACCACAGGCTGGTCGTCGTGCCATTTCGGGTTCGACGACATCGATGTTGGTGAGGAATACATCGTCTACGCATCCGAGATCGATTGGGGCCTAACGGTTGACGGATGCTCGCGGACGAGGCCAGCATCTAACGCCCAGGAAGACCTCGAATTCCTAGGCGAAGGCTGGAGTCCTGTACCTGGCTCAAGCGATGCCACACCGTCTCCTCCAGAGCCACTAGATGGGGAATGTCCAGCAACCATGCCAGATCCAGACTCCGACCCGCCTATGCGTGAAGCCCTCCCCGCAACTGGTGGGTGCGCCCCTCTTGCGAACGATGCACGCGTGTCACTCGACACAACACTCCTTCTACTCCCAATTGGTGTCATTTGGTTAAGAACCCGCACACGTCGACGCCGATGACCTCGCGGTGTAAATCATCTGAGCAATTGCCACCATATAGAATCGAACAATCCCCACGCGCACTACGCGCGCCACTGAAACGCGCCACCAAACCCATCACCCATCACCCACCCATGCCAATCGTCAACGAAGGTCTAGAACGCGAGTTCGAATGGGTCACCCGGCCCGGCGAGCAGAAACACATCAGCGAAGCGCTGGACCTCGCCGACGAGATGATGCAGGAGATCGCCTACCAGCTCATCATCGGCAAGAACCTCGAAGTCGACCGCCTCACTAAAGAGTGCCTCGACAAGGGATACACCGCCAACCACATCCTCGACAACGGGCTGCTGAACGGCATGGCCATCGTCGGCGTCAAATTCCGAGACAACGTCATCTTCGTCCCCGAAGTCCTCGTCGCCGCACGCGCCATGAAGGCCGGCATGGCCCACCTCGAGCCCATCCTTTCCGCGTCCGGAATCGAGCCCATCGGAACTGTCATCATGGGAACCGTAAAAGGCGACCTCCATGACATCGGCAAGAACCTCTGCATCATGATGCTCAGAGGCGCAGGATGGGTGGTCCACGATCTCGGAGTCGACACCGCACCCGAAGAGTTCGCCGACGCCGTGATGGAGTTCGAAGCGCAGGTCGTCGGCATGTCCGCCCTCCTCACCACGACCATGCCCAACATGGGACGCACCATCTCATACTTCGAGGACATCGGGCTCCGCGACGAAGTCCGCATCATGGTCGGCGGTGCACCTGTCACCCGAGAATTCGCCGATGAAATGGGAGCCGACGGCTACGGAGAAAACGCCGTAGACTGCGTAGAGACAGCTGTCAGTCTCCTCGCGCTCCAAAAAGAGCTCGCCTGAAACGAAACCCAAGGCACCACCGCCATGGAAAATGGCCAAAATAACGGCCGCCACAACCACGTCATTCCCGCGAACGATCACGTCAATCCCGCGGACAATCACGTCATTCCCGCGGACGCGGGAATCCAGAACGGCGGCAAAGGGGATGGGTCCAACGATCGACCACCAGCGCCCAAACTCGACGTCGAAGCCGCGCGCAAAAGCATGGCCCGCATGGCAAACATCTTCGCCGACATCGCGCAGCACGCCGAGGACTCCAGCCTCACTCGCTGCCCCTACAAAGACGCCCGCTCACGCTGCACCGCCAAATTCGGCTGCACAAACCAACACTTCACCAAAAACCCCCTAAACCCACCCATCTGCACCGCCAAAGACGGCGACCTAGACTACCGCTCAGCCTGGGAAATCGACTAAATCCGAGGTGGGCGCGGCGATAGGTGCCGCCCCCTTCGCGCAGCGTAAGGGGGCGCGAGCGAGCCAAGAGATGCGAGCGGGGGATGCTCGGGACGAAGATGGGTCGCGGTCAAACCCCCATCCTTCAAATTCTTTAGAATCCTTATCCAATGCCCCTAATCCACAACCAAACCTCCCTCCCCCTAGAACCCGGCAAATCACTCTTCGACTACGCCGACGACCTCGCGGTCCGCGTGCCCACTTCTTGCGGACGAACCGGCGAGTGCCACGAATGCATCGTTGAGGTCCGTCGCGGCATGGAAGCCCTCGACCCGCCAACCAAATCCGAGAAGTTCCTCCGAGAAAACTACCGCCTCGCCTGCCAAGCAACCGTCGTCGATATCGAAGCCGACATCGAGTTCAATATCCTCCGACGCCAACCGCGCATCCTAACCGAGTCGATAGCTACTGACAACATCGAACTAGACCCCTTAACCGTCCGCGAACACGACCAAATCATCTTCAAAGGGCCCGAAGGCCCATGCGTCATCGATCGCTACCGCGGCCGCATCCTCGGCATCGCCGCCGACATCGGCACCACCACCGTCGCCATGAACCTGGTCGACCTCGAGACCGGCGACATCATATACACCGCCTCTTTCGAAAACCCGCAGCGCTTCGGCGGCTCAGACGTCATGCACCGCATCTCATACGAGACCGGAAACTACCGTGGCGAACTCCAAGCCGTCCTCATCTCCTCCATCAATTACGAAATCGGCGAGATGGTCCGCGCCTTGAAGATCCGACGACGCCAGATCGTCGAACTCGTCGCCGTCGGAAACACCACGATGCGCGACATATTGTTCGGCATCGACGTCGAACCCATCGGCCAGAAACCCTACAAATCCCACATCGAAACCGATTTCAACGACGGTAACCGCGAAACTACCGCCCTCAACGTCCCTGCCCACGAACTCGGCATCCGCACAAACCCCAACGCCAACGTCTACAGCGGACCTTTGATCGCCTCGCACATCGGCTCCGACGTCGCCGCCGACCTCCTAACCATCGCCATCGACGAACAAGACGAAACCGTCATGCTCATCGACATCGGCACCAACACCGAAATCATCGCCGGCAACCGCCACCAACTCCACGCCGCCTCCTGCCCCGCCGGCCCAGCCTTCGAAGGCGGCAACGTAACCTACGCCATGCCCGGCTACGACGGAGCTGTAGAACGCGTCGTCATACCCTCCCTTTCGGAACGAAGGGGACGCGATCAACCGAAGCGAAGCTCGCAGGGGATGCACGAGGAGGAACGGACCGGCCGTCATTCCAGCGAAAGCCGAAACCCAGACGGGATGGGCAGGGTTTCCCCCGCTCGCGGGGGAAATGCCGAAGGCAAAGGGGGCCATCCCCCTTCGCAAAACGAAAACGACGCTGTAGGGGCAGGTTTGAAACCTGCCCCTACCAATGGCGAATCCCCCCTTCTAACCACCATCGGCGACGCCACGCCCATCGGCATCTGTGGTTCCGGCCTCATCGATCTCCTAGCCGAACTTCGACGCCATGACATCATGAATGAACTTGGGGCCTTCAACGACGGCTCCGACGAGTTCACCTTCCACCACGCAAACCGTCTGACCCTCTCCCGCGCCGACATCTCAGCCCTTGCTCAAGCCAAAGCCGCCAACTACTGCGGCCAGAACATCGTCCTCGAAACCGTCGGAACATCCGCCGACGACTACTCCCGCCTATACCTCGCCGGCGGCTTCGCCAACTACATCAACATCCAAAACGCCATCGATATCGGCTTCATTCCCAACATCGACCCAAACCGCATCACCAAAATCGGCAACGCCTCCCTCCAAGGCGCAACCATCATGCTCACCAACGCCACCAAACGCGCCGCCATGGAACACCTAACCCAGACCATCACTCACATCGAACTAGAGACCAACCCCAACTTCTTCGACCATTTTGTGGAGGGCTGCCAATTCAAAACCTGACGCTGTCGTTCCGGCAAAAGCGGGATGCCAACCACTACCCCACTCCCTCCAATATCGTTGAAACTGCAAATCACAATTCCCAGATCATGCTCCATTTCCAAGCCACAGAAGCCAAAGCCAAATTCTCAGAACTCCTCCGCGCCGTCGAAAGCGGCGAATCCATCATCATAACCCGCCACGGCAAAAAGATCGCACATTTGGTCCCGGTCGCCGACCAAGAACGCGTCGATCGAATAGCGGCCATCGAACGGATCAATGCAATGCGCAAAAAATGGGCACGCTCGGCATGACGAGAGATGAGATCCGTGCCGCCACTTCGCGCACTTTCCGAACAGGATGCGTTCGTCCCCCAACTTTGACGCAGCGATGCAGCTTGCCAGAACCCATCGCCTAACCTTCTACGACGCCCTCTACCTAGAACTAGCCGTCAGACGCAGCGCCCAACTAGCAACCCTCGACCGAAACCTCGCAGCGGCAGCGTCAAACGAAGGCGTCCTAATGGCTGCATAATCCATATCCATGCACCCCCACCAAATCCTGAACGCAATCGCCGACCTCCCCCGCATCCCTCTCGCGCACAAAAACACGCCCATCGAGGAGATGCCCCGCCTCCGCGCCGCAATCGCCGAATCAATGGATTCGGACATCACAGCCGTCCCGCCCCTCTTCATTAAGCGCGACGACACCACCGGCTTCGCGTTCGGTGGCAACAAAGCCCGACACATGGAGTTCCTCTTCGCTCACCTCATCGAGCGCGGGATCGACACCATCGTCAACATCAACCACTACGACTCCAACAACGCCCGACTAGCCGCTGCGGCCAGCGCCAAGACCGGCATGAAATACCACTGGGTGGCCTTTGACGAACTTGACGCAGCCATCCAAGGCAACATGCTCATTGCCCATCTAACCGGCGCCAACATCCACCGCATTCCCAAAGACGAAACCCGACCTTACGCCGAATCCCTGCTAGCCCACGAAACCAATCTCGGACGCAACCCCACAATCCTCCTAGACAACGCCTTCTCCAACATAGCCGGCATGATCGCCTTCCTAGAAACCGCCCACGAACTAGAAAATCAAATCTATCGTTATTCCGAAACGCCCTCCCGTCATTCCCGCGAAAGCGGGAACCCAGGGGCGGGGCCTACCACGCAGCCCCTCTCCCCCACCGACCCCATCCACTTCTGGGGCCTTTGCGGACGCTCCATCGCCGGCATAATCCTCTACGCCCGCAACACCGGAAAACCTTGGACCGCAACAGCCGTAGCACAACCCCACTACACACCGGAAAACTACCAAGAACTCTACTTAGACCGCTCAACCCGAGTAGCCGAGCTCCTAAACCTAGACACTCCCCTACACCCTGGCGACATCTCCACTCTGACCGGCTACACCAAAATCTACGGCATCCCAACCGATCTCGGCATTGAAGCCATGCACCTAGTGGCCCAAACCGAGGCCATCATCCTAGACCCAACCTACACCGCAAAATCAATGTCCGCCCTAATCGCTGAAATCCGTTTGGGAAAGGTGGACCCCGACATACCGGTCGTATTCATCCACTCTGGCGGACAACCCCAAACCTTCGCCTTCGCCGATCAAATCTGGAACCACAACGCGTAGGGGCGACCCTTGTGGTCGCCCTCCCCTTCGCAAAGCAAAGGGGACGCGGAGCCCAAGAGTCCGACACAAAAACGCAGGGGATGCCCGAGGTAGAAGTTCCCGTCATTCCGGCGAAAGCCGGAATCCAGAGGGGATGGGATGTCGGGCACACCGCGATATCCTAAAAACCATTACCCCGCCAACAAACCCATGCCCCGCAACTACAAAATGCACGTTTGGGAAGTCCAACAAGCCGCCCAAGCGATCCTCCAGTTCACCGACGGAAAGACTCTCAACGACTACGCCACCGATCGGATCCTCAGATCCGCCGTCGAACGCCAAATCAACAAAATCGGCGGCGCGTTAGCGAGCCTCATCGTCAATGACGACCCTACTGCCCGACGCATCGGCGGCTACGGCGGCACCCTCGGTTGGGGCAGAATGCTTGAACCCTATGACCCTGTGGAAGAACGCGAGGTCTGGGACTTCGTTCAAGACAATCTGCCCGAATTGCTTAAGGAAACAACTGCAGTTCTCGAAACAGAATCCGTTGATCAGCCAGCCAGCGCAAAACCCCAACGAAGAAAAATAATCCCACTAGTAACCAGTCGCAAACAACAGATAAGAGACCTCTGCCGTCGCCACCACGTCAAGCGCCTCGACGTCTTCGGCTCCGCCGTCAACGGCGACTTCCGCCCCGACGAAAGCGACATCGACTTCGTAGTCCAGTTCGATGACACCCCCGAAGGCCAGCAATTCGAAACCCGCTTCCAACTCACCGAAGAACTCAAAACCCTATTCGGTCGATCAGTCGACCTAGTCGACGACTCCGCCATCCAAAACCCCTACTTCCGAGAAGAGGTTGATCAGACCAGAGAACCCATCTATGGAAATTGAAATCCGCAATCATCTTTGTGACATCCGAGCCGCGGCGAAATTCATACTCGATTCCACCGCTGAAACCACCTTCGAACAATACGAAGAAGACCAACTGCTACGCTCCGCAGTCGAACGCCAATTCGAAATCATCGGCGAAGCCACCAGACGACTCGCCAACGACGACCAATCCACCGTCGAAAAGATCACCGGCTACCAGACAATCATTGGCCTAAGAAACCGAATAGCCCACGAATACGACAACATCGCCAACCAAACACTCTGGAACATCATCCAAAACAACCTCCCAACCCTCCTAAACGAAGTCACCACCCTCCTCGAACAACCCTGAACCCTAACCTCCCCTTCGCAAATCAAAGGGGACGCGGAGCCCAAGAGTCCGACACAAAAACGCAGGGGATGCCCGAGGTAGACGGCACTGCTCCGTCATTCGCCCGAACGCGGGATCCCACGGCGCGGTAAAATCGACACTAGAGGATCTTCGACAAATGGCAACCACCACAATGTCCCCCAGAGAGCACCGCCAGGTCGCGCTCGATTTCCTCACCGCTTCTGACGAGGAGTTCGAACGTGGCGACGTGTTGCAACGTGCAGAAAAGCTATGGGGCGCGGCGGCACATGCAGTGATGTCGGTCGCTCAGGATCGAGGTTGGGCGCATGATAGCCATCGTTCGCTGAAGAACGCGGTTGTGCGTCTTGCCGAAGAGCACGGTGACCCTTTGATTCGTTCTAATTTCGGATTCGCCGAGAAATTCCACCGACACTTCTACCACGACTCGATGGAAGATTGGGAACGCGACGCCGACCGTCCGCTAGTGCATGATTTTGTGCGACGGGTGTTGGCGTTGGGCTAAGGCGTGAAGACTGCACGTTCGCCCAAGAGATCCTCCAACAACCCTAAACCAAACCCCTTCGCTACGCGAAGGGGACGCGGAGTACAAGAGTTCAACACTTAAGGCCTAAACAACAAAAGCACACACAGATCAGAGTTATCACACAAACTATGGTCAATCAAAATACATCACAAACAACGTCGTCGCAAAATTCGCAGCGTTCTATCCTAGAAATGTCTTCCGCGGACGCTCGTCGATTCTTCCTCAAACCAACAAGCTATTTCACGTTGCGATTACCGCCTTACTTTGATTTCGAAACTGTCTTATCGGATACATCCCAAGCGATGAGTCAACAACAAATTCAAAACACATGGCGTAATAATGCGCGTCGAATTGACGGTGTCAATCACACATTCATGACCAACAAAGATGGAAAGTATGCTTGGCGTCCCTTACAACTCATACATCCAGCGTTGTACGTTTCATTAGTCAACCATTTGACGACTCAACAGAATTGGACTAACGTTATCAGTCGTTTCAGCGACTTCCAATCGGATCCGCGCGTTGAATGTTCAAGCATTCCGGTCGAATCTTTAGTCAACTCGAGAGACCAAAAAGAGCAAATAATAGCTTGGTGGAATGATTTTGAACAACGCTCATTCGAATTATCCTTGGATTTCAGTTACGTCCTTAACTCCGATGTAACAGATTGTTACTCTTCAATTTACACGCACTCTATCCCTTGGGCAATCCACACACGAACTGCCGCAAAAGCGGATCGCAGGCGACACAGTTTGATGGGTAATGAGATCGACGCAGCGATCCAAGATATGAGGCAAGGTCAGACGAACGGCATTCCGCAAGGATCTATATTGATGGATTTCATCGCTGAATTAGTATTAGGTTATGCAGACAAATTACTAATTAGCGAAATTTCTCGACGCGGAATCTCCGATTTTCACATACTTCGGTACAGAGACGATTATAGGATTTTCGTCAACAACGTTCAAGAAGGTGAGTTGATCCTTAGAGTCCTCGCCGAAGTGTTAGCCAGTCTCAGTCTTACACTTAAGCCCGAAAAAACCATCGCTAGCGATGACATCATTTCTGCTTCTCTGAAGGACGACAAGCTAGATTGGATAACGCGGCGTCAAGGAGACGGAAATTTACAACGGCACCTTATCATCATCTACAATCACGCCGTCGAAAACCCGAACTCAGGGAGTGTTGAGCGTGCACTCGTTGAGTGGAGCAGGCGACTCAGAAAAGTCGATCGAATCAGAAATCCCTTGCCATTGATCGGTATCGTGACGGAAATCGCTATGCACAATCCGAGGGTGTACGGCGTAGTTGCCGCCATTCTGAGCCTCATATTCTCTCATTTACCCGATGATATTGACAAAAGAGAGGTCATTGCCAAAATCGAAACCAAATTCCGTCGAGTCCCGAATTCCGGTCATATGCAGATTTGGTTGCAACGCATTTGTCACCCATTCGCTCTTGGCATGTCGTTCGATGAAACGTTGTGTAGACTAGCGTACCAAGAGAACGTCACTTTGTGGAACAGCGATTGGATCCCTACAGGTCCTTTACGGAGTGTGATCGATGCACAAGACGTCATACTGATGGATGAACTAGCGAATATCCCAGCAATTGTACCGCCTGATGAAGTAGAACTTTTCATGCTTGATTCCGGTCTTTATTGGTGACCGTTTGCGATCACGACAGGCTCGTCAACCCAGTCCAACCACCCAATTCACCCAACAACAAAAACCCATCATTCCCATCCTCTAAAATCACGGAGATCATAGTTCAAAAGCGTCCAACTCCCAATATTACCTAAATCCCCGCATTTCCCACTTCACACATAGTCCCTAACCAACCGCGCCCGCAAATACTCCATCGGGCGATCCCCCTTCAACGAGTTGCAGTGCCCGCAAAGCAGCTGCAAATTGTCAAGATGGTTAGTCCCGCCCTTCGACCTCGCGATGATGTGATCCACCGTCAGATGCTGCGGCAAGAAGTGCGTCCCGCACCCATTGCAGTTACCGCCCTGCGTCCCGTAAAGCACCACCCTCGACTCGCTCAGCGGCGGCGCTGGCTCACGATCCGTCCGCTTCGGGACATCCGACCGCGCAATGGCCTGAATCCCACCCATCAACCCAAGCTTATTCCCAGCCCGCTGCTCCACCAGCCTCACCGCCAACGCCGACAGATCAATCCCGATCCACTGCCTGTCCAACCGCTCAGCCGCGATGCAAGTCGTCGCACAACCGCAAAACGGGTCTAGCACCACATCGCCTTCATTCGAACTGACCCTAATGATGGGAACTACATACGGTGGTAACCTAGCTGGCTGAAGATTACCAATTAGAGGCGATTGCGACGATCAGGATTATCACGAGGCTCACAGAAACAGCCCCGCACAACAGCCTGTTAAACACCATCCCGTAATAGACAGAATTGACAGAGCGACCCTCTCTGGCAGCTTCTAGGTATTTGTCCCGGTTTAAGGCGATGTGCCTGTTCTTGTCGAAGTCGCACATGGCTCAATCCCACCATCCAAAGAGCCATCTCGTCAATAGCACGATAGGGGTGCCCACGACAAGCAAGGCAATCTTGATCTTCAAGCACTGGAAATCCTCCTGACTACAAGCCCACATTAAGCACCTCCCCAGTGGAAAAAGGTGTAGATACGGCGATATAATGGGGCATTCGGTGCCTCCTTTGTAGCTTTAGGGGGTATCGCTCTGGCCCTTCTCCGTTCCTCTTTTAATCGCACCGCCATCATGATCAGATACGACTTCATCCCGCTACCATGGCTGTGTTGACTCGCGTCGATGATCTTGTAAAGGGCCAGATCCGTCTCCGCAATCTCGTTGTGCCAAGCCTCGTCAACATCCGTCAAGTCCCACGTGTCCTTGAACGCCGCACCCGCCGCCTTGCTCCCAATCGGTGCCGCGTAGTCCCGGTTCGAGTTGAACGGCGGATCGAGATAGATCAAGTCCACACATCCATCATTCATCCCCCGCATCACATCGAGGTTGTCGCCTTCGAAGATACTCCGGTTTGGGATGTTGCAGACACCGGTTTGTGCTCTGGTCGTCGCCATGGTGTTCAGTGTACGTCGGGAATGAGATTGCTTTTGGGACGGTGGCGATGCTGGGTGCGTTGGTCGAACCTATGCCCTTGCCCTGCCCCTCTGGATTCCGGCTTTCGCCGGAATGACGTGGTTTCGACGGGATGACGATAAATTACTTCAAAACTGCTACCCTAATCAAAATCAATCAACGCAAAATCACCTCACCGCACTCATGAAAAAAGCCCTAATCACCGACTACGTCTGGCCAAACATTGACGTCGAATCCGAAGTCCTCAGAGCCGCCGGCGTCGAACCCATCATCGCCCCTGACACTTCCGAGGAAACTCTAGCCAACCTCGCCACCGATGCCGACATCATCATGTTCTGCTTCGCCCAGGTCACCGGCAAGGTGCTCAGGGCTGCTGAGAAATGCATGGTTGCTTCCCGGTATGGCATCGGCGTCGACAACATCGACATTCCGTCCGCCACCGAGCTTGGCATCGTCGTCACGAATGTGCCCGACTACTGCATGGATGAGGTCACCGACCACGCTATCGGTATGATCCTAGCCCTGAACCGACGCCTTTTGCCGCACGACTCTCAAGTCAAAGAAGGCGGCTGGCACGATGTAGTCCTTGACCAACCCATGCATCGGACTAGGGGTGCGACCCTCGGCATTCTCGGCTACGGACGCATCGGACGCGCTATTGCCGAAAAAGCCGTCGGCTTCGGAATGAACCTGATCGCCTACGACCCCATGATCGAGCCCGGGCAGACGATAGACGGAACCGAGATCACGACCTTCGAAGACGTCCTCAGACGCTCCCACTTCATCACCGTCCACACTCCCTTGACTCCCGAAACCGAAGGCATGATTGGCCCTGACCAACTCGCGATGATGATGCCGGGCTCGATCATCGTCAACTGCGCCCGCGGCGGAATAATCCAAGAGCAAGCGCTTGCCGACGCCTTAAACTCCGGCCACTTGGCAGGAGCAGGTCTAGATGTCTTGGAACCGGCGCCACCGCCTGACGACCACCCTCTTTTGGCCACTCCCAACATCATCATCACCCCACACACTGCCTTCTTCTCGCAGGCGTCTACTGTTGAACTGGAACGTCGAACCGCCCAAGAAGCCCTGCGCGTGCTGAGCGGCAATCCGCCCGAAAACTTGATCAATCCGGACGTTTTGGGAAGGAGTCGGGTCGGGATTTGAATCGCAACCCGTAGGGGCGGTTCGCGAACCGCCCCTACTATCCCGTTAGCAACCATGTCATTCCGAACGGAGTGAAGAATCTATTCAGGCACGGCTCAGATTCCTCGCTGCGCTCGGAATGACAGGCGTATTGTCATTCTGAACGGAGCGCCACCGCAATTTGTCAACATGAACGTAGCGCCCCCGCAATCTGTCATTCTGAACGGAGCGCAGCGAAGTGAAGAATCTAACGTAGCAGCCCGATTGCAATGCGCTCAGATTCCTCGCTGCGCTCGGAATGACATCATTCCGCCAACTATGACATCTCTGCGCCAACAATGACATCCCCCACCAACCTGCCCCTACCAACCAGACAACACCACCAATCCCCTCTCCCGCTTGGCGCCAAAACGCCATAGTCAGGGCTAGGGTGAGGGCCCGAAAATGAAAATCACCAACGTAACCGCCATCCCCGCCTCTTCTGCCCCGCGTGGGGTCGCTCGCAACTATGTATTCGTCAAGGTTGAGACGGATGAGGGTATCACCGGTTGGGGGGAAGCAACCGCTGGTCCTCTGGCGGTCGCGACGATGGTGGACGAGTTCGGGGAGGTTTTGATCGGTCAAGACCCTGGTCGGATCGAGCAGCATTGGCAGACGCTTTACCACCACTTCCATGTCCGAGGCGGCGTTGTCCAACTCTCCGCGATCTCGGGTATTGAGATTGCACTCTGGGACATTAAGGGCCAAGCTCTCGGCGTTCCGGTCTACGAACTGCTCGGCGGCAAGATGCGAGAGAAGATCTGGTGCTACGGCCGCTGGGACGGTCTGACTCCCGAACTCGCCGTCGAAAACGCACTTCGTCACACTGAAGAGGGCCTTACCGCGCTCAAGGGCGACCCTTTCGACCACCGCGGACTTTTCATTCCCATTGAAGCGGAGCGCATCGCGATCAAGAAACTTGAAGCCGTCAGAGAAGCTGTCGGCGATGATGTCGAATTGCTGGTGGAAGTTCACGGACGGCTAGCTCCCGCCGACGCCATCCGCATCGGCAACGCCATGGAACCATACCGGCCGTTCGTCTACGAAGAACCCGTCCCACCGCAGAACCTCGACGCCCTGGCCCGCGTCGCCGAAGCCGTGAACATCCCCCTCGCAACCGGCGAACGACATCTCACCAAGTGGGACTACACCGACCTCCTCTCCCGTCAGATCGTAAAGATGATCCAGCCTGACATCGTCCAAGCCGGCGGCATCCTCGAACTGAAAAAGATCGCCGCCATGGCCGAGGCCCATTACGTAGGCTTCCAGCCGCACAATCCATACGGCCCCTTCTGCACCATCGCATCCATCCACGTCGACGCCTGCACCCCGAACTTCATGATCCAAGAAGGGGGCATCCACCCCTGGTTCCAAGACGCCACCATCGGCGATTTTCCACAGCAGAAAGATGGGTATTTGCCGCTGCCGACTGAACCGGGTTTGGGTGTGGCTATGAACGAGGAGTGGCTTGCCGCCAACCCCTGGCGCAAAGACGCCGCTCCTTGGCGAGCCCCAGATGGGACCATTGCATCGTTGCAGGAGACGAATTGGTCGTAAGCAAAGGATAGAATCATCTTAGATGCGAACCAGACCAGAGTACTACCCACCTCAACCCGCTCTTGATTTCCTGCGGCGTTGCTACCGGTTTGTAGATCAGGATTGGCCGCGCACTGACCAAATTCAAGGGCATGATCAAGGATTCGAGCAACGTTTCCGAGAATATTTGTTTGAGGAACTGCGAGACTGGTCAATTTCCAACGAACGGGAGTTCCATCTTGGCGATAACCTAAACACAGCGTCTGGAGTGGTTCACGAGATTGATATCGTCGCCAAACACGCTCGGCTCGTCGCAATTGTCGAAACGAAAAACCGGGGTAGCGTGGCATCTGGCAAAAACGATGTCATCGTGTTTTTCGCCAAGATCTTAGACTATCTTGCTATCAATCCCACACTTCTGTCTGGCGATATTTGTCTTGCATTCATCTCGCGTCACTCTTTTGACTCCAGCGGACTCGCTGCTTGTCTTGGCCTTGGAATCCACCCTGTCGCCCCGGATCTACGTCCTTTACCGATTTTGATCGCTAACTCCAATGTCATGCAATCCGAACTGGAGCGTGGGCTGTCAATCGATACCGAGCAACAGGATCGACTTCACGATTTTTGTGCGCTCTTGAACCAAATGAGCGCTGCACTGTACGACACCTGGCTAGATAACCGGTGCGGGATGCTATCCGAACAGAGTCTGGCGCTCAGGGCTTTACCTCCCCCGGACGTCTTCAATCTATCTACGCAATTGAAGACCGCAAACACTGAGAGCACGGCACTCTCGCGCGCCTTCAAAGACGCATCGGCAAGGGAAGGTGTGTAGATGAACATCAGTAGCTATAACATTACGGATGTCAGCTATCACTACATCGGACTTAGGGTATTGGGCAACTTGACTGCCGAGGCGGGTAGGACGGTTCAAGTCAAAGAGATATCCAGAAACGTCCTCAAATTCGTAACTGACAGAGCGTTACGTTTGATGCTGCCACAACCAAGCGGGACATTCGCGGGTACCGGCCAGAAGATCTGTCAAGAGCTGATGCATTTCAATTTCGCGCGTCCAGCAGGACGCGGATACGAGTTAACTGAAAACGGTCGGTCCATTCTCGGTCTACTTAATTCTCAAGAATTCAAAAGTTTGAGATTGTTGATGGCTGGGATTCACATCGAGACCTATGAAAATCTACGTCGGATCGTAGAACGGCACATACAATCCGGTCCAGTTTGGAGACCAGTGGTTGAGGCCGCCCGCATGTCGGATGTCAAGTATATTGAAAAATCGTTCTTGCCAACATTCGGGTCACGGGCAAAATCGGAAGCCACCAGAGTTTTGTCAGAACACAGGGGATTGAGTCGTGGGAGGCTTCAGGATGTTATGCACGAATTGATAATCGGTGAGATATTACCAGACCAACGGATCAAAGTGGCGAATTTCAGGGCCATTTGCGATAGGTTAGTGAGTTTACGCCTGTTGAATCAACGGCGGTTGACTTCTGACGGTTGCGAATTTACGGTGAGTTATTCTCCATGCACCTACCTGCCGACAGACAGAACTTGGTACGTACCCCTTGAAGTGAGCTTGGGAAACGGAGGTGTTTTCCGGCTTTTTTATTGCGAACCTGACATGGACGACCACCAGCAACAAGACATTTTGCTGGACACGATTGATAGGGCTTTCTTCGAGTTGATTGCAGAGGGCGGATACTATGATTTACCTGATCTAAGGGATTGGGTGTGTCAAGAATTAATGATTCCAGATGCGGCATTCGACGACGGTGTCAACCACCTTCTGGATCGTTATCCGCCAGTTCTTTCGGTGGGATTACATTATGATCGTGTAACCGCCATGCGTAGACCGCTCGTCCGGAGACGCCGTAGCGTCGAAATCCACAATCTGATCAGGAGACTCTAATGCTGAATCTACCTAGGCGACCAACTGAACCGAAGCCATCGATTTACGAGAGTTTGGGCGTTAGAGACTTGCCGTTCTCACCGAATCCAGTCCTCAATCCCTACAGTCAAGACCCGCGCGTCAACGGCATGATCTACGCTCAACCACCCGTTCGTGAAGCGATACGCAAGTTCGAAAATCTGTTGATTCGTCCCGAGGACTTTGATAATCGCGTCAAAATGGCCTCCGTTTGGGCGACGGGTGATGTGCAATCGGGTCGCGGAATGGGAAAAACGGCATTGCTAAGTTTCTTTCGTCAACGAATCAACAACGATTGGGGTCTAACGGAGTTTGCCGGTAGATTATCTGCCGCAGTGATCTATGCCTCATTTCCATCGGCTGTGGACCGTCGTTGGATGGAACAGTTGGCTTGGGCAGCCCTCGTAGACACCTGCAACAATGGTGTGCTGACAGCGGCACGCGCGGCATTGCGTCGCGACGTCCTAACGGACGATGAAATATCGTCAATCGTCGACACTGAGGACGGTGAAAATTGGGGAAATTTGTTCGATACTGAGGTTCTCAAAGCCAACGGGATTTCGTCTACCGATCTTGACGACGCGGTCGAGGCTACTCTACGCCAAGAAGGCGTCGAGGCGAAACCTGCTAGCGCATTGGCAAGAGGATCGTTCGATGAGTTTCTGCGCGACCTCCGCAGAGACCATAACTTGGTTCCTTATTATGTGCCTCGCGACACCAAAGGTCTAGATTACGCCCGAGATCTCTTCTTCAACGAAATAGTGTTGTTTCTCCGCGCTGCTGGATTTGCGGGTGGCTATCTTTTCGTCGACGACATTGAAAACTTAACCGACCAGATGCCTAGGCGCCATCGGACGGAATTTGCGAAGGAATTTGGACTTTGTATGGTGCGACCAGGTTATGCCAATTCGGACTACGGATTTTTCTCATGCGTACTAACGACTCATCAACAGTCCGCGTTGGCACTTGCAACGGCATGGAACGAAGCTGGCCTTTCTGGAATGGCTCGTTTGGACCCTGGGGCACCGACTTCAGTGGAATTGCCTGAACCGACACCCGACCAAGCGCGACAGATTTTGGTAGCTCATCTGGATCATTATCGCGTTGATCCAACCAACGGCGGCAGCATAAAACCATTCACTGAAGATGGATTGGGTGTATTGCTGAGCAGGAGTCGACGGCCACGTGACTTGCTGTCCAGTGCGTCCAGCGTGGTTCGGTTCGCAGCGGAGCGAAGGTTAACCACTATCGACGCCGAAACGGTACATCAAGCATTAACTGGCGAACTGCCTATAAACACCGTTGACTACACCGAAGGGCTTGATGCGGTGTTGTGATGCTATAAAGTTGAGCAATGTATTTTGAGGGATATTTCTAGGTGTCCGGTCAATCCCTATGGGCAGCAGATATCCAACATGTTAGATATGCGTTCTCAGCAACTTGTCGGGTTTTGTGAGAAAAAGTTCATTGTCACGATCCGCCAATTCGTTGTGCGATAGTCTCCTCTAAAACCCCCATATCCGCACCGCCGCCTTCCCCATCAGCCACTCCAACTCACCATCTCCCGCAAACGCCGGGTGCTCCATTACTCCTCGCAGCGCGTTCGCGTATCCCTCACGACCTGCCGCGGGAGGAAAATCACTTCCCCACATCATGCGCTCGACACCAAATGCGTCCTTCGCCATCTCGAACACCGGCGGCACATCCTCAAACTTCAGTTCCGGCAACAACCGAGACGGACGCTTGGCGACCTCTCCCAAACCGGGAACTTTGATCGTAGTATTGCCACGCTCTGCGAGTTTCATTGCCCTCTCATAATCCGCTTCCCAAGGCTCGTGTGCAGCGGCGATCCCGGCCAAATGTTCAATCACTACCTGCGTATCTGGGCAGGCATCCATCACCTTCGCGAACGCGTCCGCTGCGAACCTCGCCGGATCGCCCTGACACGTCACCACCAAACCTAACTCGCCTGTCAGTTTCCACATGTCATACGGTCCGGCGTTGACGAATTCGGCGTCGGGAGACAGTCGTATTCCTGCGGCGCCCTGCTCTGCTAGTCGCTCGAGGTCTCCGAGCGGGTCGACGGACTCGGGGTCGACGAGAACCGCGACCTTAAAGCGGTCGCCGCGTTTGGTCGCCTCATCCAAAAGATACCCATTGTCGAACGTCCCGCCGTGCTGCACCAACAATGCCTTATCAACACCGTTGCGGTCCATCTGAAACTCGAGGACCTCGATGGGTTCGAACCAGTTGTTCCCGGCATGGGTGTGCGTGTCGATGATGAGCATGATGCAATCTCCGTCAACTTTGGACTCTTGGGCAGTATTGGCAGTAATGTCATTCCGAGCGCACCGAGGAATCTAGGAACGTCGTACCGTAGCTGCCAATTCAGATTCTTCACTCCGCTCCGCTCCGTTCAGAATGACACGAATACGTTGCACTCTGTTCGGAGTGACTTGGCTGGGAACTGCTGATTGTCAGCACGACCTAAGTCGCAATCTCCATCTCGGGAGTGCCGACACCAGCGCCTTCAGCCATCACCAGGTCGTCAATCTGTTGTTTGACCTCCGCCGTCATCTCCCAATCGCCGCCTATGTTGTCCTCGACTTCTGAGTCGTTAACCATCCCGCAAAGCGCAACGGTCACAGTTAGGTTCGCCAGTACCCATCCGATAGCCAACTGAGCGACCGTCTTACCGTGGTCACTCGCGATGTCTTTGAGTTTTTCTACTACCGCGACGTTCTTCGCTAGGTTCTCCGGCCCGAACGATGCCAACCCAAAGTTGGCGCCGTTGGCGCGCCAGTCGTCGTCGCCGAATGCGTGGTCAGATGCCCAAGCGCCGGTGAGCAAGCCGTGTGCCAGGGTGCCATAGGCCATAATACCCATGCCGTTGGATTCGACGAACGGCATCACGCCTGATTCTGCCCGACGATCGAAGATGTGATACCCGATCTGGTTCGTGACAATTGGGCTGTGTTCGCGACACTGCGCCATCATTTCAGGGCTGAAGTTCGAGACTCCGGTATGCCGGATCTTGCCCGCGGCCTTGGCATCTTCCAAGGCTCGCATGGGCTCTTCGAATGAACGCGTGTGGTCGGGCCAGTGGATTAGGAAAAGGTCGACGTAATCGGTATTGAGACGTTCGAGGCTCTCATCGATGCTACGTAGGAGGGTTGCCCGGTCGCTGATGGATACGGTCGCTGCGGTTCGGTCGGGATTGTCGCGGACCCATTCGCGGCCGCCTTTGGTGACCAGCACGATTTCGTTGCGGAAGGGTGCGATTGCTTTGCCCATCAGCTTCTCGCCGTAGCCCCATCCGTAGACGGCGGCGGTGTCGAAAAGAGTGATGCCGGAATCGTAGGATTTGTGGGCCGCGCCGATCGCTTCTTCGTCGTCGAAATCGCCGTACTGTCCTCTGCCCATGGGCCAACCGCCGTAGCCGATGACCGATGATGCCAATCCTGAATCTCCAAACGTTCGCCGTCGCATGATTTTCATCGTGTACTTGATAGCTCGATGTCGCGTGTCCGCTAATGATATTGCGTCCGAGTGCCGGGTTCGCTCAGAACCTAGCTTTGCGACACTTCACCGTCCGACGAAACACCGGTAACGTCCCCGTCCCCAACAAACGCCGAAGCTGTAATATCGACTGTCAAGTTCTCGCCGGCAGCCAACGGACGTGCCGATCCGTTATCCATCGAGTGTTTTAGTCCACGGTTGTCCCAGCTCGTGCAGGGCTCCAGTCCCACGTTGTAGCAACGTCCGTACCAGGGATAGCCCCAACCCCCGCCGAGGTTGCGCCAGTACCACAGGTACTTGAAGACATCGGTCGGGAACGACACCGCAAAACCGACGTTCGACTCCTTGTTGTGGACTGCGTACCACCCTTCATCCATACCAGTCATGTAAGCCATATCCAGCGAGCGATCATCCTTGGCAGGCATCTTCCTAAAATCGATCTCCCCGCCATCCGCCGATGGCACCATGGGCCACTCACCTTCCCAACCCAACACCAACTTCTGCGTCTCGACGAACGCTTCGGGGTGTGTCAACACCTTGCAATCGGGAACGTAGAGCCTGCACTGGTCAGATAGGAACGGCGGGCCGATGGCGATGTGTTCGAGCCAGACGATGTCGACCGATTCCTCGCCTTCATTGATCGCGGTCTTCGACAGTTTGAGTGTCGACGAACCTTCGTCGAGCGACATCGTCATGTTGACTGCGACGGGCATGCGGACGCCTTTGGTTTTGAAGTTGACGGCTACGCGCTCGACGGAGTCTTCGACGATGGTCGCGTCCCAAGGCAGATTGTTCAACTCGGCATGTAACCCGAAATCTGCGCCGTAGACCTGATCCGGGTAACCACCATGTGGGAGCGCGGTCTGCCATCCTCCCTCGTAGTAATCGAGCCACATTCCTTGCGGATCGCCGGTGGACGGCACGAACTTCCGCGGGTCCCGAACGCCCCAAGGCGACCGCCACATGAACTCGGTATCCGTCGGTTTATGAACGAACGAATAGACATCCGCGCCTTTGTCGGCAAGGATCATGACGCGGATCGACGAATTCTCCATGACGACCGTCTTCAATCCGCGGTAGGTCCAGGAATCGGAAATCCGACATCCGTGCGTTCGTTCGTCGGCGTAATGCATTGCGGGCAACCTCGGTTTCCTGTGTGGTTGGATCGGCGGTTAGTAGATTATCGCAGAAGCGTCCTGATACCCTTCGAGAATAAGCACTGAGGTCTTGCGGCGAATGAATCGATCAGGAGTTGAAGGATGGCCATACGGTGGCGTTGGATATTGTTAGCAGGGTTGGTGGTCATTTCGTTGGCGAGTGCTTGCGGTTCGGATGATGGAGCAAACGACAGTACGGTTGCGGATTCTGACGATCCCGTGGAACGCGGGGAGCGGATATACGTGACGTATTGCGCGTCGTGTCATGGCCAATCGGGTGAGGGTGAGCCGCACTGGAACGTCAAAAAGAGCGACGGGACGCTGCCACCACCGCCATTGAACGGCAGCGGTCACACCTGGCATCACGGCGACGGCACACTTTACAAGCAGGTGAAACTCGGTGGCGGTTATCTGGATCTGCCGGGGTTTAAATCTGGGATGCCAGCGTTCGGCGAGCAACTGTCGGATCGGGAGATCGTCGACGTTTTGGCGTACGTGAAGAGCCTTTGGGGCAATCAGACCATTCGGGGCGTGTCAATACGCGAGGCTCAGATTGAGGTCAGCAAGAACGATCCCTTTCCGGTCGCGTCGTCTGATGACTAATCGGATCGGTAGTCCGACGTCACCATGATCCGGAAAACGTCTTTTTCCGGCCGCAGCATTCGCTCGAAGCCATCTTCCATTACGCGTTCCAATGGGATAACCGCGGACACTAGTTCCTCGAGGAGGATTTTGCCGTCTGCGATGAGTTGGATCCCTTTCTCCATGTCTCCCGGTGATGCGGCTACTGACCCGATGACCGTCCGTTCGGTTCCTACGATCTCGTTGAAATCGAAATTGGCGGCATTCGCGTGGATCCCGACTAGGACGGTGGTTCCTCCGGGGCGCGTCCAATTGATCGCGATGCGGGGCGTTACAACTGCGCCGGCAGTCTCGACGACGATGTCCGCGCCGACGCCGTCGGTCATATTCATTAACTGTTCGAGTGCGTCTTCATCTCCGGTGTTGATCGCTGCGTCCGCGCCTAGTTTCAGCGCTAGATCGAGGGATTGCGCTCGTAGGTCGCCGGCGATGACTCGGGCTCCAGCGGCGCGCAGAACCTGCATCGTCAACATTCCGACTGTGCCACATCCGATCACCGCGACGGTGTCGCCTACCTTTACGCCGGTTCTACGGGTGGCATGAACTGCGACCGATGTCGGTTCGATTAGGGGAGTTTGGACGTCGGGGATGTTGTCAGGTAATTTGATCAGATGACTTTCCGGCCAGACCATGTATTCCGCCAATCCGCCATCCAAAGCGAACCCGGCCGAGTTTACGTTCGCGCAACTCGACTGCGAGCCAAGTACGCACCAGTGGCATACACCGCAAGGTCGGATGTTGTTCACCATTACGCGGTCGCCGACGGACAGACCGCGGACGTTGGTGCCGACGGCTTCGACTCGACCTGAAGTTTCGTGCCCCACTGTCTTGGGTTCGGTCTTCCACCGAGCCATGGTCGGGCCATGCCACCACCGCTCAACGTCCGTCTGGCAGATCGAAGCGTAGGAGATGCGCAGGCGCGCCTCGTCATCGGCCGGTACTGGAACTGGCACATCCTCTAATCGCATGTCTCTGCGACCGTAGTAACGCAATGCTTTCATGCTGTCTGACATCTTCTCTCCAGTTGTGGTCGATGCTGCGGTCCGCGCATACTTCTGAGGAATTGACTAACATGCATAGTACTCTGACCGCGATACGGAGGTCACTCGACCATGGACTATGAGCAACTCGACATTTCCGCTTTATGCGACGCAGGTACGGAGTGCCTCCCCGGTGAGGACCCTTTGTTGGGCGAGCAGACCATGCGGGGTCTCCCCTTCACTGTCGGATCGCCCGACGGCGATTCAACAGGGAATTGTTACATCTCTTTGGCGGAAAGCGATTCGTCGATAACGTTGCCGATCGGCAAGACCGCGCACAACGTGGTTTTCGCTCACCGGCAATTGGAAACGGAGCAGGCTGCGAATGGGCCGATTGGGGTTCATGTGGCTGACTATGTGATCCGATATGAAGACTCCGAGACTCTGACGGTTCCAATTCGCGAACGGTACGAGATCAGTGCCGTTGGCGACCGCCAAGGGATATCGCGCTACGGCGTCGGGTATCCGTATGTTGCGGTGACCGACGAAGGCGACCAGTTGATACCGCGCTACGAAGGACGTTTCGACGAGACGGGCAGGCGTCAGACCGAAGTGGTGCAGGCGCAACCTAAGTGGTACTGGCTGTGGGCGTGGCGCAACCCGACGCCTGACCGGGTCATCGAGTCGGTCGAGTTTGTGCCTCAAGGTCATCGCTTCATCGTCGCTGGCGTGACTCTTGGACACGTTGACGAGCACCCGTTCTCTCGCGCCGCTCGTCGTCCGGTTCGAGTCGACCTCAAAGATGCCGAGCAAGCAGAAAAACCATTCGACCTAGACGTTACTATCGACCGCGGTGAGCGCACCTATACTCATCCGCTCCCTGAGCAATCCGCCGAAGATTTCCTTAGTGATGACTACAAAGGTTTCGGCGAACCTCAGAACCCTAAGTCGAGTCCGGCCTACGTTGAGTTGTCGGGAGTTTCATCGGCAACGGTTGAAGTTACGAGCGAAGGTGAGACGATCGACAGCGTCAAGTGGGGAGAGGTTGAGGACAAAGGGTCGGTCGACACCCAAAAGATTCACATTTCGCTGACGGAACCAGGCAAGAACTGGGTGAAGGTGCGCGTGGTCGACGACGAGACCGGGAAGATCGTTCCGTGCCGCATCCACTTCAGATCTCCCGACGGTGTACCGTATCAACCGCATGGCCATCACAACCAAGTCAACTCCAATCTCGATACCTGGCACATTGATGTCGGCGGCGACACCCGGCTTGGTCAGATCAGTTACGCCTACATCGATGGCACGGCGCAGGGCTGGCTTCCGCGAAGCGAGGTGATCGTTGATGCGGCCCGCGGCTACGAATACGAGCCGCTCCGTACCAAGATCGAGATCGCATCGGGGCAACAGGAGCTTGAGTTGCGTCTCAAGCGCTGGATCAACATGAACGAGCGAGGGTGGTACTCCGGCGACTCCCACGTCCACTTCCTCTCGACACAGGGAAGCCACTTTGAATCGCAGGCCGAAGACCTGAACGTCGTCAATCTGCTCCAATCGCAGTGGGGCAGCCTCTTCACGAATGTCGAGGATTTCACCGGGCATCCGAGCGTGACGCGTGAAGGCAACAACATCGTCTACACCTCGCAGGAAAACCGTCAGCACTTCATGGGTCACATGATTCTTTGGGGTCTAAAGAATCCCGTTATGCCCTTCTGCTCCGACGGCCCTGGCGAGGCCGAGATCGGCGGTCCGATGGAGACGACGCTGAGCTATTGGGCTGACGAGGCGCACGCTCAGGGCGGGTTCGTCATCAACCCACACTTTCCGTTCCCGAACGGCGAACCGGCAGCGTTGGTCGCGACAGGACGTCTCGATGCCATTGAAATGATTCAGCAGCAGGAGTTCATGCACAACGAGTGGTACCGCTATCTGAACTGCGGATATCGCCTGCCTCTGGTTGGTGGCACCGACAAGATGTCGAGCGACGTTCCCGTAGGGATGTACCGGACCTACGTGCGGATTCCCGACGACGAGGAGTTCACCTACGAAAGTTGGTGCCGAAACGTAGCGAAAGGCCGTACGGTCTTGAGCGGTGGTGCTATCATCCATTTCACCGTCAATGGATATGAGGTGGGTGACACCGTCGAGTTGTCGAGCGCCGGTACCGTCGAGGTGTCCGCTTGGGCCGAGAGCGTTGTTCCGATGTCCAAGCTCGAGATCATCCAGGAGGGCAAGGTCGTCGCTTCGTCTGAGGTAGATAAGCCGACGCGAAAACTAAGCCTCAATGAATCGATCAAGATCGACGGCAACTCGTGGATCGCCGCACGCGCTGGAGGCCCAGGTTACTACGCGGGCTACAGGTACTACGACGTTTGGGAACGTGGCATCTTTTCGCACACCTCACCGGTCTATGTTTCGGTTGGTGGTCCGTGGAGCATGTTCGACGAGGCAACTGCTAAATACATGCTGACGCTGATGCACGGTTCGTTGACCTACATCGACAACAGTTCACGCCAGCATGCGCACGGGCACGTCACGCACCATCACGGTGAAGACGACCACATCGGTTATCTCAAACGGCCATTTAACGAGGCTATCGACGCGGTCCACAAGCGGCTGCACGAACAAGGGCATAGCCACTAGAGGTGTTACCCATTGGGCGTCACCAAAATACGGAAGACGTCTTTTTCCGGACTGAGCATACGTTCGAAGCCGTCCCGGATCACACGATCGAGTGGTACGACCGCCGAGATCAGTTCTTTCACGGACAGCTTGCCGTCGGCGAGGAGTTGGACGGTTGCCGCCATATCGCCGGGGGATGCGGCTACGGACCCGATGACGGTCTTCTCCTGCCCCACGATGCTATTGAAGTCGAACTTCGGGGTGGCGGAGTAGATCCCGACGAGAACGGTCGTGCCGCTCCGTCGTGTCCATTCGATGGCCATGTTGGGGGTCTCGGCTGCGCCCGCGGTTTCGGCGACGATGTCGGGTCCGATTCCACCAGTCAATTCGAGCAATTGTTCATGGGCGCCGTGATCCGATGAGTTCAAGGTTTCGTCGGCGCCAAGTTCTTTTGCCAATGCAATGCTCTGCTCTCGGACATCTACAGCTATGACGCGTGCGCCTGCCGCGCGGAATGCTTGCATCGTGAGCAAGCCGACGGTGCCGCAACCGATCACGGCAACGTTGTCGCCGACCTTGACGCCGGATCTTCGAACCGCGTGAACCGCTACCGTAGCGGGTTCGATCAAAGGTGCTTCTCGATCCGACACGTTGTCGGGCAACTTGATCAAGTGGCTCGCCGGCCAGGTCATGTATTCGGCGAGACCGCCATCTGCGGATAGGCCCGCGACGCACATACTGTTGCAGGTTGCTTGAGATCCCCTCATGCACCAGAAACATGCCCCGCACGTTCTCACGTTATTGACGACTACCCGGTCGCCGACAGCCAAATCGTCTGCGCCATCGCCCAACTCCGCGACGTGACCCGATATTTCGTGTCCGAGAATCAGCGGCATCTCCTGACCGCTTATCGGATTGGGACCGCCGTGCTGCGTCCAGAGCGGCCCGTACTGCCACTCTTCGATGTCGGTGGCACATATCGAGGTATTGGTAATCCGCAGTTTCGCCTCGCCGATGCCGGGATTCGGCTCCGGAAGGTCTTCCATGCGAATGTCTTTATTGCCGTGGATTCTCAGTGCTTTCATGATGAGGCGATTCTCTCATACTCGAATCATGTCGGCAACTCGCATTGGATCAACAGTCGCTTAACGTTTGGCGCCTAACGTGAGGAACACTGATCGAATACCAACGGAAACGTGCATAGAATTACATCTGAAACAAATCCCGTCATGCAATCGCCTAGGAGTCAGATACAGTGAGACCGGCCGCAAAGATCATTCGAATCGAAGTCACTTCATTCGAGCACGAACTCGAGAACGTGGGCAAGGACTACAACACGTTCAACATGGTTTACGAACCCGACGCCTCGATGAAGGCTGGTGGCGCGATCCTGTCCATCTACACCGATCAAGGAGTGGTAGGCGAGTACCCTGCCGGACGTGGGAATGCACTGGCCGATATCGAGACGGTCACACCGTACCTCATTGGCAAAGACGCAATGCGGCGCGAGGTGCACTACAACGCAATGAAGCGCGGGTTGCGGCACACCGCGGCGCTCGGGTTAGGTATCGTCGACATCTGCCTTTGGGACATCGCTGGGAAGATTTACGAGGAGCCGTTGTTCCAGCTTCTAGGCGGCGAACGCAAGCCGTTGCCTGCTTACGCCTCGACGCTGCATGGCGACGAGAACGGGGGGTTGACAACTCCTCAGGATTTCGCCGAATTCGCGGTGACGTGCAAGGATATGGGTTACCCAGCGTTCAAGATCCACGGATGGGGGCTGGCTGGCGAAAACATCAAGCGGGAGGTGGATAACGTGTTGGCCGTTCGAGATGCGGTCGGGCCTGAGATGGACCTTATGATCGACCCGGCCAACGAGGTCAAGAACTTCGGCGATGCACTGAAACTCGGCAAGGCATGTGATGAAGCCGATTTCTTCTGGTGGGAAGACGTCTTTATGGACGGTGGCGTTTCCACGTTCGCGCACCGCAAACTGCGTGAGTTGATCAAAACTCCGTTGCTTCAAACCGAACACATACGCCTTCCTGAACAGCACATGAACTTCGTTTTGGCTGACGGCACAGATTACGTCAGAGTCGGTGCGCACGAGGACGGTGGTATCACAGGAGCGATGAAGATCTTCCACGCCTGCGAAAGCGTGGGATTGGATGTCGAGACACATGGTCCTGATCCGGCACATCGACACCTGATGTCGGCGGTTCGGAATACGAACTACTACGAGCTTGGTTTGGTGCATCCCAAGGTCAGGACGACTAAGCCGCCAATCTGGGTTAACTACTCAGATGATCTGGATGCAGTTGACGAAAACGGCTGCGTCTACGCACCGACCGGGCACGGTATCGGTGTCCCGTTGGACTGGGATTGGATCAACGCACACAAGACGGGCACGCGGGTGCTCGCGGAGATCTAGTCATTGTGCGAAGGCATTCGGATGCCAACTAGTCACTCGTTAATCAAATCCCCTTGGAAAGATCGGCTGCTGAACTTGGCGAGTTTGGCTCGCCGACGTGTAGTAGCAGCCGCCCCATTCATCACGAGCGAAGCATTAGCGGAGTTTATTGGAGCGATTCGACATCCCGGCGAAATCCAAGTCGTCATTGGAACGACCTTGTCGTCTTCGTCAGTTGTGCACGGTTCGCTTGACCTCGATGCATTGAGATGGGCATGCTCCGAACTGCCTCGGTTGCAATTGAAGCACATTCCTCGGCTACATGCCAAGATTTACATTGCGGACGATGCTGCCGCCATCATAACCTCGGGCAACCTGACGATGGCCTCGTTGGTCCACAACAACGAGTACGGCGTCGGCATATTTGACCAAGAAACTGTCGTCGCAGTCAAACGCGATCTTGATTCGTACATTTCACTCGGCTCTGAGGTCTCCTGTGACTCGGTAACCATTCTCGCCAACCTTGCTAAGCGGCTAGCCATTGGCGAAGCCTATGACCGAGATGAATCCATTAAACCGGCAATGGACGAATTCGACGATCTCGTGCGCGGTCTGCGAGGAAACGCCAGCGAAAGCAGAACCACAATCTTCGCCCGGACCGTCCAATACGCATTGCTTCACGGGCCAATGAAGACTTCCGACATTCACGAGATGGTCAAAGACATTCAACCCGACCTCTGCGACGACAACATCGAGCGCGTGATCAACGGTGTCAGATTTGGGAAACGTTGGAAACATGATGTGCGAAACGCGCAACAAACGCTACGCAAGCGCGGTCAGATCACCCTCGAAGCCGATGGTACTTGGCGGCTCATTTAATCGCGTGAATTGTCCGAACTTAGCTTGACTCTTACCTTGGTACGGCATTAAGCTAGCTCGCCTAATCCGACGCGGGTTTCAATCTTCCCCCATAACGATATGGACTAGGAGAATATGTCATGGCTTACACGTTCTGCGACTATATGCTGGGTGCACTCAACGATCTTAGGCAATACGAGGATGACCCTGCGACTAAGCAGGCGCTGTTCGCTGCGATTCACGCATTCGTCGACGAGCATCGCCGTCATTCCAGATTAACGCCTAATCTAGAGACGCGTGTTATCGACATGGTCTTAGACCCCGACGACGAGGAGGAGACCAATAGCATGATCGCCGGACCATGTGTAGCAATGCCAAGTCCTTTGCTCGCGGAAACAAAGCGACCGAGTGAAATCGTCGCAAATCGGATCATGGATGATCTCGGGTTGGACCTGCTGAAGCAGTACGCCCCGTCTTCTAATCCCGCACCTCCACCATCCCATCTTCGCTGATTCCAGTAACCCCTTTGCTCCCCCCATAAATCACTGCCCTCTCCGTCGAACGAGCGCCATTGCGCTTAGTATCCTAGGGTATTTCAGATAGAGTGAGTTTAGAGTAATGAAAAACCCTTGATGATACGTCTCACGTCAGAAAGGGGGAATCATCAATGTCAAGCATCTCAGAGATTCAGCAGGCGATTCTCGTCCTTTCATCAACCCACTTTGTTCAATTGAGAAGGTGGTTCAGTGAGTTAGATTGGCAGCAATGGGATAGCCAGATTGAAGCCGACGGGAAATCGGGAGCATTGGGCTTCCTTATCGCTGAGGCGGACGGGATGGCCAGTCAGTACTCCGTTGAACCTGATGACCAATACCGGCCTGGTAGCGTGGTGAAATAGCCGATGATCTTGATAGCTGCCATATGGGTCATTCTGCTCGTCGCATTCATCTGGACCGTGGTCGACTATCGCAAATACTTGAGTCGGTACAACGTCAACATGACCTACTTGCAGTTCCTCAAGTCTTACTGGAACCGATTCTGGCGATTGTGAGCGAAACACGAACACGAATGTCGTTCCAAACGCTCGCACGCATGTCATTCCGAACGAAGTGAGGAATCTCCAGCGCATGACCACACAGCGCGACCACCAGTATTACGTGTACATCTTGACCAACAGATCAAGAACGCTTTACGTTGGCGTAACTAACGATCTCGAACGAAGAATGTACGAACACAAGAACAAACTCTTGTCCGGCTTTACAAGCAAGTACAACGTTACCCAACTCGCACATTTCGAGGAAACCTCGGATGTTGAGGCCGCGATCGCTAGGGAAAAGCAAATTAAGGGTTGGCGGCGCGAGAAAAAGGTTGCACTGATTGAGGCATCAAACCCGCAGTGGGAGGATCTGTCTTTGGCTTGGTACCCGAGCGCGAGTCAGGGGCAATAGATTCCTCACTCCGTTCGGAATGACACGCGTGGGAACGTTCGGAACGACACGCGTTGGAGCGTTCGGAACGATACTTCGAGTGCGACAAGGATGAAATCTATGGTGCGGACGGGATAACATGTGTTGGCGTTCGGAATGACTCAAAAATATTCGACGTTAGATTCCTCACTCCGTTCGGAATGACATGTTTGAGGTTCGGAATGATATGTCTGAACCGCGCTGCCTAAACTCGTAAGCTCACTTTTCCATCTTGACCGATTGCCGTAACTCCGTTGCTGGATTCGTAGATGACGGCGCGCACCGTTGAGCTACGCGATTCTCCCGGCTCAAAGATCATCGAAGTCGATTCGTCGCTTCCAGGCTCCGCCATCCCGCTTGGCAAACTTGTAAACGGTTCCAATCCGACGTTGTAGGTCCGCTTGTACCACGGGTAGCCGCTATGGCCACCGAAGACCTGCCAGTACCAGAGGTATTTGAATACATCGCTGTCCCACCGCAGACCGATTCCGACGCCGCGATCCGGGTTGGTTACCGCGTACCACCCATCGGCGAGGTTGTTGAATGAGAGGTAATCGACAAGTCGATCGGACTTCGGCGGAAACACCGTGAGATCGACTTCGGAGCCGTCGGGGGATTCGGCGACGGGCCACGAACCTGTGCGGTCGGGCATCAATCGAGAGCCGGATGGTACTGAGCCGTCAGGGGATTCGGGTACGATGAAGTCGCCGCCCGCGAAATCTAAGATGCAGTCCGGTGTCAGGAATGGATCGCCAAGCGCCAAGTGTTGACCCCACTGGGCGGGTGCCGGTTCCTCAGCCTCGTTAATCAACGTGTCGGTTACCGTAACGACCGGCGAGTTGGATTCTAACGAGACCGTTTTCTCGATCCAGAACGGCGTTCGCACCGCTCGCACGGAGAATTTCGCCGCGACACGCTCTGGCGAATCCTCGACGATCTGCGCGTCCCACGGCATCATGTTCGTCTCGTTGTGCTGCCCTATCTCGGCGCCCATGTAGTCTTGCTGGAAACCGCCTGTTGGTGCTATCGTGTTCCATCCGCCGATGTAAAGGTCGTGGAATATCCCTTCGCCCCAACCGGTCGACGGTACCCACAAGGCCTGATTGCGAACGCTCCATGGGGTGCGCCACATGAAATCGGTGTCGCTCGGTTTGTGGACCAACTCGAACATGTCGGCGCCTTTGTCAGCGATAAGGCTTATTCGAAGCAGTTCGTTTTCCATGACGACCGTCTTGAGGCCACGATATGTCCAAGCGTCGGATATTCTGCATCCATGGGTGCGTTCGTCTTGGTAGTGCATCTGTCTAGGCTCCGAGGGCTAGTGAATGGGGTTCATCATCGACGCGCATTGTAGTCTATCCCCAGGCCAATCGACCTCGTTGCGCCATTTCTAACCCCCGACCGTGCCCCCGTTAGCCATTTTGCTCGTCGTTTCATCGGCGTTCGCTCATGCCTCTTGGAATCTGATGGTTCGACGGGCAACCAGACCCGCGGTGACGACGGGGTTAATGGCCGTCACGTCGGCGATACTCGTCCTTCCGCTTGCTATCTACATCCTCATCGTTGACTTTCCAAGCGGGACCGGGTGGTGGTTCATCTTGGCGACTATTGTGTTGCATATCTGGTACTTCGCCACTTTGGGCTACGCGTACAACACCGGTGACCTCTCGATCGTGTATCCAGTCGCGCGCGGACTCGGATTAGCGATAATCCCCATTCTGGGCGTGTTCGTAGTGGGCGAATCGATGTCATGGCCGGCGGCTGTCGGCGCGGCGCTGATCGTGACCGGCCTCGTATTTGTCGCGATGTCAGACATCGAAACAGCAACGATCAAACGAACTGTGCGTTCGTGGTGGATGTTGGTGAGGAGGTGGAGAGCCGTGAAACGTTTCCGATCTCAAGTACGCCCAGCTTGGATGCTGGCGATACTGACTGGATTGGTCATCGGCATCTACTCGGTGGTCGACGCACAAGGAGTGAGGCACGTCCAACCGGCGCTGTACATGTTCTTCCTGCAATTTGGCGGCGGATTAGGGATGATGGCGATCCAGTCGCGTATTGAAACGCGCGACGCGTTCATTGACGAAGCGCGGCGCCACTGGAAGATCCTTGTAGTTGGCGGCCTGCTACAGTTCGCCGCCTACACCCTGGTGTTAACCGCCCTTACATTTTCACCGGTCAGCTACGTCGGGCCGTTTAGAGAAATCTCAATCTTGGTTGCGGTTGCATACGGCGCGGTCGTGCTCAAAGAACGAGTTTCACCGACCCGGGCGTTGGGTGCGATCTGCATCGCTGGCGGCGGGGTGACGATTGCCTTGGCACCTTAACTGCCGAATTCAATTCGACTATCCCAATCCCGAAGGTGCCTGTCGACGCAACTTCCGTCGCAGCTCTTTGTGGCCGGGGATCACGCCCTCGACGACCTTCCAAAAATCAGCCGAATGGTTCAACTCGATCAGATGCGACAGCTCGTGAACTACTACGTAGTCGATTAGGCGGTCGTCCAGCATAATCAAACGCCAATTCAAGTTGATGGAGCGTTTGCCGCTGCAACTGCCCCACCGTTTTTTGGCATTGCTCAATTTCAATTGGCTCGGTTTGACGCCCATGACGTTCCCGAATTCACCGACCCGCGACCTGAGATGGTCCCACGCCTCCTGCCGGTACCAATCCTCTAAACATCGGCGGACGATTCTAGGTCGTTCTTCTGTTGCGATACCCGGAGGAATGGTCACTTCAACGGTGTCGCCTTCCAATGACTTCGCGACTGTAGGAGGTAGATCTCTGCCAAAGTCGTCCCATTCTCGCTCTTTGACCACGACATTTGCTGTCCGTCCCCTCAACATCGTCGTACCGCCGTTGCCCCAATCCACTTGATTTTCAGTGCCTACGATATTGACGCGATGTTCGAGTATCCAATCTGAACGTTGGATCAGAAAGTCCTCGATCTCCCTTTGGGTCAAGGTATGCGGGACGAGTACCTTGAGTCCCTCTTCTGGATCGAGTTGTAGTTGGATGGTGCGGCGGCGGCGAGTACTGCGTTGCAAGACATAGGAGACGTCTTCGCCGTTTAAGTTGATCGTGCGCGATTCCCGTGACAATCGCCCGCGGGCTGGGACTCGCACGGCCATTGATTGTGGTCCCTCGCCGGTCACGAAAAATTCGCCCGCGACGTTGTCGTCGCGGGCGTAACTCGCTGGTGGAGACGGGGGAGGGTCGAACTCCCCGTCCAGAAAGTTTCCCGTCAAAGCTTCTACGTGTGTAGCCGTTGGTTGCTTATACCGCTTCCGGACGATGCCAACGGCGTCCGCCACAGGTCACGGTTGCCGGTTACCTTTGGACGTGCTACCGGCATTGCACATCCGCACCTCAGATTTTCGGTGCCCGATAAGTGCCGCTGAGGACGATTCCTACCGGACATCGCGGCTGATTAAGCAGCTGCGAGGGCGACTTCTCGTTCGCCGTTTGTTTTTTTGCCCGTTTTATCGTGGTCAGGCACCACGACACGCAACCTTGCGGTACGCTCCCTGTCGAATCCACTCGTCCCCTTACGTTTACTGATTATACCTGACGATCAGTGATCCACATTAGTTGAACCACCCCTGTTCTTGTATCATTGCGGCTCTACTCGACTCGCCGACGAGCCCGAAAAACATGGATCAACGCATCGAAATCAACCGTCGCAATTGGAACGAGAGGACGCCAATACATGTTGGGCCAGACGGGTATGACGTCGATGGCTTCAAAGCTGGGCGGATTACGCTGAGAGACATTGAGATCGAAGAGTTGGGCTCGGTTGCCGGTAAGTCGCTGCTCCACCTACAGTGCCACTTCGGCATGGACACGATGTCCTGGGCACGCCTTGGCGCCGAGGCGACCGGCGTCGATCTGTCGGACGCATCCATCGTCGTGGCCCAAGAATTGAATGACGAACTTGGGCTCGGTGTGCGCTTTCTCCGTTCAAACATCTACGACTTGCCGAATGTCCTCCAAGAGCGGTTTGACGTCGTGTACACGGCTTTGGGAGCACTGTGTTGGTTACCGGACTTGACGATGTGGGCGCAGATCGTTGCCCGCTATCTGAAACGGGGCGGAACTTTCTATATGCTCGACGAGCATCCAACCGGCCGCATCTTCACGTCGGTTCAAAACGCCGAGGGCGGCTACGATCTCGAAACCGAAAACCAGTATTTCCCAAATCCCGACGGCCTGTTGGACGACGGCGAACGCAACTCTTATACGGGATCAGACACGATCAAGACGCCGGTATACGAATGGCAACACAGCATGTCGGAGATCGTTAACGCCCTGATCGGAGCCGATTTGAAGATTGAATACGTGCATGAATATCCGTTTTCATTCTTCCAAGCGTTACCTCAGATGCGACAACGTATCGATGGTTGGTGGGAATTGGACGAATATGGTGGCAATATACCATTCATGCTTTCGATTAAGGCGAGCATTTAGACGTATTTGCTTTCGGATGTCCGAACACAAATTGTTGGACATCAACCGCACGAATATCGAGACATGAACGAGAAATTCGACATCATCCGACGCAACTGGAACGAACGTACGCCGATACACGCGGCGTCGGACTTCTATGACGTGGAGAGTTTCAGGTCCGGAAAAATCACGCTAACGGACATTGAGATTGAAGAAATAGGCTCGGTGACCGGAAAGACTCTGCTACACCTCCAGTGTCATTTCGGCATGGACACCATGTCTTGGGCACGGCTCGGAGCTGACGTGACCGGGGTCGACATATCTGATGTTGCGATTGATCTTGCAAACGAACTAAACGACGAGTTGCGCTTGTCCGCACGGTTCATTCGCTCTAACGTTTACGACCTGCCCAAGATTCTCACTCAACAGTTCGACATCGTCTACACCGCGATCGGTGCCCTGTGTTGGCTACCTGACATGACGGCTTGGGCTCAAATCGTCGCACGTTTTCTCAAGCCGGGAGGTATGTTCTACATCCTTGACGGACACCCGACGTCGCACATCTTCGAGTCGGTTCCGGCATCAGATGGTTCTGAGTCGCTGAAACCGATTCACCCATACTTTCCGAAACCGGAGGGAATTTATGACGCGGGAGGAGGATGCGCGTACACAGGTTCAGTCGTGATCGAATCGCCCAGTTACGAATGGCAACACAGCATGTCCGAAATCGTTAACGCAATCATCGATGCCGGCCTCACGATCGAGAAACTAAACGAGTTTCCTGTTGCTGGCTACCGCGCTCATCCCCAAATGATTCGCCACGATGACGGTTGGTGGCGACTCACCGAAAATCATGGCACAATACCGTTCCTTTACTCGATAAAAGCGACCAAATGAGGATTGACTAGCTGACCAACTCAAAATAGGCGTAGAGACTCATCGTCGCTTGATCGTAACTGGCGTTACTGGATACCCACCAAGCGATCACCGACGCCACCAGCAACCCGATACCGCCCGCGGCGAGAACCCTCGAAAACTTCGCCCGTGCGAACCGGGTTCGAACTGTTGGCGCGCCAAAGATAAAGAAATCGTCTTCGATGGTCACGACACGCCGAGGACTCACTACCCAACCCATGGCTGCACCGGCGATCAACCCTCCGACGTGGGCGCCTTGATCGATTCCCGGAACCAACATTCCGAACACGATGTTGATCACCAGCACTATCGCCAGATTCAAGATTACGGGGTTTGCAGCTACCCCAAAGTCTTTACGATTGCGGATGAGGAATACCCCGTAGGCGCCTACGATACCGAAGACGGCACCGCTCGCTCCCACGCTCAATGCAGGCGAAACGAGATAACTGGCCGCAACGCCGCAAACACCAGCAACCACGTACGTTGCTAGAAAAGCGGACCATCCGAATTCACGTTCTAAACGAGGACCGAACAACACCATCGCGAATGTGTTGGCTCCGAGATGCCACAGCCCCGCGTGAAGAACAACCGGTGACAACATTCGGTACCAGTCGCCAGCTTGGATCGCGGGTCCGAATTTCGCTCCCCACCGGTAGAGGTTTGCACTTTCGGTCGATCCTCCGGTGACACTGAGCACCACGAACATTGCGATATTTACCGCGACAAAAACGGCAGTCACCCGACTTTGAACCAAAGGCTCGATCAGTCCGTTCAGTGATTGCCTATGTGTCTGTTCTCGCCTATTCATTTCGATTCGCTAGTCCCGAATTGTGCGATTTTCCGATCAGTCTTGCGGAATCCCGTTGGTTGCGATTCTAACGACGAGGATTCTGGATGGGTCTCAATGCATGTCGTAAAGATACATAGTTTCACTAAAAAAACTGGGCTAATTCCCGGATTCTTCGATCCGCAAACGGTAGTGGCGCGATTTCGAACTATTGCATCTGAGTAGTTCGTGTAAAATGAAAAGCAGCGAAGATATGAAAATCTTGTTGGCTCAACTTATTCTTGGATTGTAAGACCAAGCTCCAAACGAGCGTCAACGATCACGTGACTGAATAGGTTGATGGAGAAATGCCGATGGCGATAGAAATAGTCGAAGTCGATCTCACCGAAATGCGCCGCACTGCTCTGCTGAGCAGAGCAAAAAGCCCGAACGTACGAGCGTTGTACGAGGCAATGTTTTCACTTGAGCCGGGCGGGGCAAGAGCCGTGATCGCGGAACCGGGTGAAGAGCTCTCACAGATCCGTAATTTGGTCACGCAATGTGCGGCACGCGCCGACATGAACCTGCAGATTGTAGTAGATCGCATCGGTGGACGCGTGCTATTCACGCACAAACCGCAGGATTCGATCGATGATGAAACAACTCCGTCTCGACCATCAGTATCCCGCTCACCGGAAGAACAAGCCGCGCAGATCGATCGTCGCGAAAAAATACGTGCCGCAGCACTTGCTCTTGGACGGGAACGTCCGCAGATCAGCGCCCAAGAAGTCGTAGACTATCTCCGACATTCCGGCGACGAACTCGATCTGCCTCGACCAACGACCGCGGTTAGCGCAGTGATGCGCAACATGCCCGAGTTTGAGCACATCGACCGCAGCCGATTCTCGTACCGCGGGTAGAAAGCCGCGTTGTGAATTGGTCGGGGCGATCTGCTACCTGCTAGCGTGGACGGACCACGTCTAGCGGCGGAACTTCGTCGATAATACCGTTCGCGGCCGCCATTCCAAACAATCTCTGTAACGCAGAGACCCCCTCGTCGCCCATATCGAGCGTGTCATCGTTGACGTACATTCGCACGAAGCGTCGACCGTCCTCACGTTCGATGCCGCGCCCGTAACCGAGCGCGTAATCCAACGCAGCATCCTCGTTCGCGTGCGCGTATGCGATCGACGATCGGAGCGCCGTAGCGACGCTTGTGCACAACTCTTCCCCGAGGGAACGGTTGACCACATCTAGACCGAGCGGGATCGGCAAGCCGGTTTCGGCAAACCAATGTTTGCCCAGGTCTAGCAAGAACTTAAAGCCCCGTTGCTCAAAGAGGATCTGGCCCTCGTGCAAAAGTATTCCGGCTTCGGCACGACCAGATTTGACAGCTCCTTCCACCTCGTCAAAATCCAGAAACAAAGGTCGCACCCTGGCCGGTCCGAAGATCTGGAACAACATCCAAGATGTCGTGTTTTCGCCCGGAACCGCGACCGTGCAGCCAGCCAAATCTTCGAGGTTCAAATCGTCACGAACTGTAACCACTACCGGGCCGTAGTTCCGCCCTACCGAAGCACCGCAAGACATGATCCGATATCGATCAGCGATCTTGGGATAGTGCGCCGCGGATATCGCGGTTACGGGTAAATCTCCCGATTCGGCTAGAAGGTTTAACGATTGGATATCCACCATGTGATGTCCGATTTCGTAACCTTCAATCTTGACAACTCCTTCGGCCAAACCGAAAAACATGAAGGCGTCGTCGGCGTCCGGACTGTGTCCGAATACTATTGTTCCCTTTTCAGGCATTTTCAACCTCTCTGTGTGTGCGGAAATCCAGTGATTTCCTCATGTACTGACATTTCTCGCTCCAGAACTGCGTCTCACCGTTCGCCAGGGAAACCATCCCGGACAGCGTGAAGCGCGGTGCGGGCGTAGTGGTAAACCCCATCCGTTCGTAAAGCTCGATAGCTCGACGGTTGTCGACGCCTACCGAAAGCGAAATCGAACTGTAGCCGTGCGATATCGCCAGAATCGTCATCTCTGCCAACATGCGCGCACCCACACCGCGTGAACGCAAGTCCTTTCGCACCCACAGGTCCTCCACATAGGGACACGTCTCGTTGATGTGTTGTTTTGGCGAACCAGCGGGACCTTCCCACAACAGCATCCCGTGTCCAACTGGTGTTTCACCGATCCACGCGATTAAATAGGCAAGCTTCCCGTCATGCTGCAACTTCAGTCGACCACGATGAGTCGATTCATTGCGAGCCGGATTCAACTCCGACGTGACGATGTCAACTTCGTTGCTGAGCAACGGCCGCACATCGATCAAATGCGAAAGGTCTTCGGAATTCGTCACGTTGAGGGAGATCTTGTCAACGAGACGCGACAGCGCTTTTGTTCCGGCGCGAATCATGCGGTCGCAGCAACCGGTATTGAGACCTCGCGTTCGAATTCACGCACGATCTCGTAGTTAGTCAATCGCTGGGCAGGCCTGAAACCCGCATCTGAAATCAATTCTCTTACTTCGTCCTCGGTTGTCCGGTTGTAGAAACCGGCGGCGAGCATCACATTTTCGTCGAACAGCGTGCCGCCAAAGTCGTCGGCACCGAATTGCAGCGCCATTTGCCCGGTCTTCCTCCCCTCCGAAAACCAAGACGCCTGGATGTGTGGGACGTTGTCAAGGAATATCCGGCTTAATGCGATGATTCGCAGATACTGGTTTGGGCCGGCCTCTTCAGCTACTTGCTTACCCAACGCCGTGTTTTCTCGCTTGTATGACCATGGAATGAATGCCGTAAACCCGCCGTCGTTATCGCCGTTCGCGTCGGCCACATCTTGGACATCCCGGATGTGTTGCAGGGTCTCGACTATGTCCTCGTCCGTTTCGACGTGACCGTACATCATCGTCGCGGTCGTCTTGAAGCCCACAGCATGTGCCGCTTCGTGGATTTCGGTCCACTGAACCCATGTGTCCTTGGGTGCGAAACGCGACACGATCTCCTTGACTCGATTGTTAAGTATTTCCGAGCCGCCACCGGGCATCGTTCGTTGTCCTGCGTCCCATAGGTCTTGCATCACCTCTAGCGGCGACTTGCCGGATACGTCGCACATTTGCCAGATTTCAGGTGCCGACCAGTAGTGCGGCATCACATTCGGATATCGATCCACGGTTTCGCGCACCATATCCAAGTAATACTCGTACGGCAGAGCATCGTTCAGACCACCTTGCATCAAAACCGTCGTGACGCCTTTGTCCGAGGCGCGGCCCACTTTTTCCATGATCTGCTCCACCGAATAGGTGTATGCGGATGGATCCGTTGGATCGGTCCGATAGAACGCGCAGAACGAACAGTAGGCGTCGCACAGATTCGTATAGTTCAAGTTCGTATCGATTACGTACGTCACGCGATCTGGAACGTTGTGACGAATTTTCGCGTGGGTAGCGAGAGGAGCCAGCTCCAGCAAATCGGCGTCGCGGAGGAGGTAAAGACCTTCTTCGAAGTCGATGCGCTCGTCGCGCAGGACCTTAGTGCGAATGTCGTTAATCATCGGGAACATCCTTCGCAAAGGGTGATCTCTCGGATACGTAGGGGATCACTTCGGGTCGCCAATCAGAAAGTGAGGATAACCGAGATTGGAATTCATCGATGGCCGCGATTTCGGTTTCACCGATTTCATAGGTGAAACCGCGGATGTAGGTCGCAACATCGTCATCGGACATAATAGGCACGGGTTTTCGACTCACGATCTCGTGGATGTGAGCCAATCCATGGTTGAACGACCGATGGAGGGTCTCTGCGAATCTGCCGAGTTCAGGTCTCGTCGCATCACCGCGAGCCACCCATCGCGCGAACACGAACGGCAACCCCGTCAATCGTTTCCATTCAAATGATAAATCGTAGGCGAAGCGCCTTCTCGCACCTCCATATGCCACCTTCAAAGCGACATCTCCGATCAGAAGCTCCGCGTCGGAGTCGTCGTCGGGCCCAAGTAGCATGACATCTTCCACACCCCAGTGGTCAGCGAAAAGTATCCGTAGCAGTTGGACCGACGTCGAGGTGTGCCCGGTGACGGCCACGGATTTACCCGACAACTCCTCGACCCTCACATCGCTGAATAGCAACACACTACGCGCGGGACCGTCCGCAGCGACGCCTAACCCGCCTTCGACGATTTGGCCTTTCATCCGCAAAACCTCAGCAATCGGCAACGGTCCGGCATCCAACTCCCCGTTTTGCATCGCGGCGGCCATGTTGCGAGGCGGTAACTCAACAAGGTCAAACCAATCCCCTTCTAACCGCGAGTAGAAAACGGCCGAATTCAGATATGGCATGAACCCGATTCGCCATCGAGTTTCAAGGTCGTTAGGCATCACCGACGAGTGGATCTCAGTTGTAGACTGCGATCTCGTTGTAGAGTGCGTCGCGCTCGACCGCGACTCTGCCGGCATCTTTGATCGAAGCGACCATATTCTTGCGGGCGATACCCGCCGGGGAGTCGGCAAGCGCAGCGTGGGCGATTCGTTCCTTGCCGATAGTCCCGTCGAGATCGTTTGCGCCGAAGTTCAGACCGATACCCGCGGTTGCCTCGCCTAGCATCACCCAGTAGGCTTTGATGGCCAGCACGTTGTCGAGGATCAACCTCGAAGCCGCGAGCATCTTGAGATCGTCCATCGGCGGTGTGTGGCGCGGTCGCAATTTCGTGTAGCCGACTTGGTACTCAAGCGGTATCAATGCCAAAAATCCATCGGTTTCATCCTGTAGTTCGCGTAGCAATATGAGGTGATCGATACGCTCGCGGAAAGTCTCGACGTGGCCGTAGAGGATCGTGCAGTTGCTCTTTATGCCCATACCGTGGGCAATGCGGTGGATTTCAAGCCACCGATCGGCTTTCGCCTTGCCGGGCAGCAGCAGTTTATGGATGCGGTCCGAAAATACTTCCGCTCCACCACCGGGCATTGATGACAGTCCCGCTTCCTTGAAGATTGCCAGAGACTCCTCGGGCGGGACTTTCCACCGCCTCCAGAAGTAGTCGATCTCCGATGCTGTGAATGCCTTGATCTGTACATCGGGACGAGCGTTGTGGAGCTCGCGGATCATGTCAACATAGAACTCGAACGTCCAAGTCGGGTGGTGTCCGCCGACGACGTGCAGCTCTCGAATGTCGCCATCGAGATGATCGAGCATGTCGTCCATCGACATCTCGTACGCGCCCTCGGCGCCTGGTTTCTTGGCGTAGTCGCAGAACTTGCACGACAGAACGCAGATGTTGGTCGGGTTGAGGTGGCGATTAAGCACGAAATAGACTTTGTCGCCGGAGAACTGACGCTTCTTGAAGTCGGCCATCAAACCAACGGCCGAAAAGTCTTCCGTTTCTAATATCTTGACACCGTCGTCCGCCGACAATCGCTCGCCGTGTTTCACCTTTTCCCAGACCGACTCGAGTTCGGGGTCGGAGATCAAGATATCTGGTACTTCGACGTGGCCGTTGCTACCCGCGCCGTTAGTCGGGTGTGTCGCCGCCACGTCTGGAGTTGTCGTTGCCATCGCCATATGCGGACCGCTTTCTGAAATGACGGTTGATGCGATATATCACTACGTCTATTCTCTATCATCGCGCCAAACTGAATTGAGCGTCGGTGCGACACCATAAGTCAGATTCACTTGGCTTCTTTCGCCACTTTCCTCTTGCGAGGTGCGCGTCGTTCGTTACCATCAGAATCTGACACCTCATCAGCCGAATAGGATCTTCGAGGAATTCGGCAAATGCCTGAAACACCACCGCAAACACAGAAACAGATCGATGATCTGTTCTCCGAGTTGAAAACTCTATCGGACGCTCAACTCGGCTATCCGACTAACCAGTGCTTCGACTACTCATCGCTGTTCCGATTCTTGGAATTCAGCATCAACAACGTCGGCGATCCGTTCCATGACAGCCTATACCGTGTCAACTCCCACGAAATCGAGCGCGAAGTCATCGCAACCTTCGCCAACCTCATGCGGTTGTCCCCAGATGAGACGTGGGGATACGTGACTTCAGGCGGCACCGAGGGGAATATGTACGGACTGTACATGGCTCGCGAGATGTTCCCCGAAGCCGTCGTCTATTTCTCGCAGGATACTCACTACAGCGTCCGCAAGAACCTCCGGGTGCTCAACTACCGCAACATCATGATCCGCAGCCTCGACAACGGAGAGATCGACTACGAGGACCTGCGCGAGACTATTCGCATCAATCGCCACCTGCCAGTGGTCGTAATGGCCAATATCGGAACGACGATGAAAGGCGCGGTAGACGATCTCGACAAAATCCGCGATATCTTCGACGAACTTGCGATCTCAAGCAGCTACATCCACGCCGACGCGGCACTGAGCGGGATGATTCTGCCCTTTGTGGACGACCCACAACCGTACGGCTTCGACGCCGGTATCGATTCGATCGCCATCAGCGGACACAAGATGATCGGATCGCCACTCCCAAGCGGCGTCGTTCTGACCAAGAGCGACTATGTGGGACGCGTCGCCAGATCTATCGAGTACGTCGGCGCCATGGACACGACGCTTTCAGGCTCCCGCAACGCCATAACACCCCTGATGCTGTGGTACGCGTTTAAGCAACAAGGACTCGAAGGCTTCCGAAACATCGTTCACGAGTCACTTGCAACCGCCGAGTACGCGGTCGGGAAATTCAACGAGCACGGCATCCCAGCGTGGCGTAACAAGAACTCAATCACTGTCGTATTCAGACGACCGACAGACGAAGTCGTTCGCAAATGGCAGATGGCCCCGTACGAAAACTTCGCACACATCATCACCGTACCCAACGTAACCCGCGACAAGATCGACGCCGCCATTGCGGACTGCGTCGCAAATCCGCGCACGACAAACTGATACAAGGAGACCTTTTATCTAATGAAGCAGATCACCGTCAACGTAGAAAACGAAGTCGGCATCATCGCCGGCGTAACTAGTGTCCTATCTAAAAACGGCATAAACATCTTGAGCCTCAGTACTGAAGTGATGGAAGATTCAGGTGTCATATTCATCACAACCGAAGACGAAGATCACGACAAGGCGCTGTGGTGGTTGGCGGACGCGGGATATAAAGCCATGACAGACGAGACGTTGGTGATCACTATGCTCGACGAACCGGGCGCACTCGCCAAAGTCGCAGAGCGATTCCGCGACCACGACATCAACATCCAGAGCCTGCACATCATAAACCGAGCCCACGGCCACACCACAGTCTCGCTCAACACCGACAACCAGGACAAAGCGCGGCAGCTAGTCAAGGATCAGCTGGTCACAACGTCGGGCCGTTAGTAGGATACCTGGGCTGCTCACTGCCAGTACTCCGCCCACTTCCGATCCACCAACCTGACGATACTGGGATCCATCTCCAACGGTTTCTGGTATCCCGGCTTCCAAGTCGCATCGATCCCCATTACACCGCTGTAGATCGGCGTAATCCCGGCGAAACGTTGCTCGGTAAAGACCATATCCAACGCGCAGTCGAACCGCGTGAAGATCCCCCAGATCAGCTCGACGTTATCGTCGATATCGACATCATCCGAAACCAACACTGCTGCTTTGAGCGTTCTCGCCCTAGGATCGTTCACCGTTCGCTCTAATAGTTTTCGAGTCTCCGGATAGCCACTTTTCACCTGCATCACCAAGATGTTGTCGCAGAGCAATCGATGCTTCACAATTGCCGATGACAGCGACGTTGGGTCAAAACGCAACTGGGCACCATCGATGCGCTCCGGTTCATGCCCGTATCCGGTGGCGTCGAGTATCATCTTAGAGCCGTGTTGGAATGCGTCCCCGGTGAAGTCCAAAGTGTCCTGCGCCGTACGGGCGAGCAGTCGGAAATCCGACTCCACGCGGAAATTGCGCGATATCGCCCGCGCAACCGATTTGATGTTCGATGGGTCGGTCTGAGCATTGACCAAGACCATCACCTTCGTGAGCGATAGCTGTCCTTCTCCCAAAATCCCGAACGCCGTCTTCATCTGCTCCCGTGAATAGCGGCTGTCGACCGACACCACGAGCAGGTTGTGGAACCCAGACTCGTAGTACGACCACATGTCCCGGACTTCCTTCCGCATCAGCCGGATCAGCGGTTTCGTCGCAAGCTGCGCCCCATCGCCTAACGCCCGATCCTCTTGCGGCGGCTTGCCGACCACCGTCGCTGGATACACCGGGTTGCGTTTGCGGGTGATCGCCTTTACGCGGAATACGGGAAAATCTGCGGCGCCCGAATAGTGGCCGAAGTGATCGCCGAATGGACCTTCCAGACGTCTTTCTCCGGGTTGAAGCTGCCCTTCGATAACGAACTCGGCATGTGCCGGGACTCGGACATCGACCGTCTTGGCTTTGGTCATCGGGGTCGCGCGTCCGCGCATGACGCCCGCGAAACCGGCCTCGTCGATTCCTTCAGGCAGCGGAATAATCGCCGAAAGTATCAGCGCTGGGTCTCCTCCCAGAGCCACCGCGATGTCCAACGGTTTCGACTCGCGTTCGGCATCGACGTGGTGGAATGCGCCGCCTTTCTGAATCTGCATGTGCATGCCCGTGGTCGATCGGTCGTAGACCTGCATCCGGTACATGCCCATGTTGTGGGCTCCTGTCGCCGGGTCGCGCGTCCTGACCAGCGGTAAGGTGATGAAGCGCCCGCCATCATCTGGCCAGCATTTGAGTATCGGCATCTGCGACAGATCGGGCGATTCGTCAGTTACTTGTTGCACACGCGAACTCAAGGCGAGGCCGGGTCGGACATTAAGCAGATTGAGTGCCGATCGTCGGTTCCGCCATATAGACGAAACCGATGGTGGGTTTACGTCTTCCAAGAACGTGATCAGTCCTTCGCCGATCTCCTCTGGATGACGTCCTAACCCGATCTCGATCCGCTCCATAGTTCCGAGAAGATTCACTACTAACGGATACGAAGCACCGTCGACGTTCTCGAACAGTACCGCTGGCCCCCCGTCACGCACGAGCCGCGTGGTGATTTCGGTGACCTCCAACTCGGCGTTGACCGGGATCGTTACGCGTTTCAACAGTCCGCGCGCCTCGAGAACGCGCATAAATGACTGCATGTCGGTGAAAGCCATGCCGTCCTTCGCTAACGCCCCGTCCAGACTTGGAGAAGGTCGCTCTCCAGACCCAGGTGATAAAGGATGCGGCCGGCGATCATGTCGATCAAGTCGTCGATCGTGTCGGGATTGTTGTAGAACCCCGGGGATGCCGGAAGAACGATGGCACCCGCTTCTGTGACGGCGGTCATGTTGCGGAGGTGAATCAAACTCAACGGTGTCTCTCGCGTCATAAGTATCAACCGCCGCCGTTCCTTCAAAGTAACGTCCGCCGCACGTTCCAACAGGCTCTGTGACATTCCGTTTGCGATGCGCGCCAATGTGCCTCCGCTACACGGCGCTACTAGCATTGCGTCGACGTGGCAGGAACCGCTCGCAATATCAGCCGCGACGTTAGCCGCGTGGTGCCACTGGAAACCGACGCGATTCGTCATGTCGCAATTGAGCCACCTAGATAGTTCGCGGTAATCGACCCCAACTTCTCCAGTCAGGCTGACTCCCTCTTCCACCTCCAAAACTTTGGCGCCAGATTGGGTCACCACCAAGTCCAATTGATGATCGCTGTTAGCGAGCACCTGCAATACCCGCCTCACGTACGGCGCGCCGCTCGCACCTGAAATGCCTACGATGTAACGCGCCATGTGGTCAACCGATCAGCAACTCGTCGAGAACGACGAAAATCGCGAACACGACGGCTATGATGCCGTTCATCGTGAAAAACGCCATATTCAGCTTCGATAGGTCGTCCACCTTCACCAGCGAGTGTTCATACGCGAACAGGGCTCCCACGACGACGATTCCGAACGCTGCTAAAAATCCGCTCCCTCCTGCCAAGACCGATAGAACAAGGAATACGAGGGTTACGAGGTGCAACGCCTTGGCAATGACCAGCGATCTTGATATCCCGAAGCGCGCGGGAATCGAGTGGAGCCCGTTCGCGCGGTCGAATTCGATATCGGCGATGGCGTACAAAACGTCGAAACCCGAAACCCAGAACAACGCCGCGACGCCTAGCAACACGAACTCCGCCGGCATGGTCCCGGTCATCGCGATCGACACCGCTGGCGGAACGATCACGTAAACTGCGCCGATTCCGAAATGCGCTAACCACGTGAAACGCTTCAGATATGGGTATGTAAACGCCACGACGATTGGTATCGGTGATAGGAGCAGAGCTAAGGGGTCTAGCTGCCAGGCCGCGACTACGAATACCACCGCCGAAACCGCCATGTATCCGATCACCTCTGGTTTGCCGATGATTCCGGTTGCCAAAGCACGATCCGCGGTGCGCGGATTGCGTCGATCGATCGCCGCGTCCACGAGTCGATTGGCTGCCATCGCAAAGGTCCGCAACGTCACCATCGCCACGATGACCCAACCGAACTGCACCCAATTCGGCCAACCTCCCGCCACCATGAACGCTGCTGCAACCGCGAACGGAAGAGCAAAGATCGAATGTTCGAACTTGATAGTGTCGAGGAATATCTGAAGACGACGGAGCGGGTTTAATCCCGCATTTGAACCGCCGCCGTGATTGGCGTCGATGCTCAACGAATGCCTAGTGAGAAGGGTGTGCGGCTGTGCTTGCAACCGATTCTAACGGTTGGGCGTGTTGGGCGTGAGATTGTCAGCGTTTTCTGACACATCACACATCTTGCACATACATTTGTAGTATTATATGAGCGCTGACGCGTATTTGAACTGAAAAGTCTGGAGTGATGGTCTTGACGCCGCTTGTGCGATCCACACTGTATGAAAACGATGAGAACAGACGCGAATCGATATGGACCTTTCCTCGCCGTTGGCGAGTTCGGTTCTTCGTCATCTTTTACGGTCTGGTAATCAGCACAACCGCATGGGGCATTCATGAAACAATTGTTGCGGTCGGATTAAGTGGTCTAGACTACCGCAGCTTCATCGTCATCTACGTGCAGTCGATCGCTGGCTCGGTGGTAACATCGATGTTGATAATTGATTTGATGAGGAGCATCACGATGCTGTCGAACGCTATCGAAGATTGGTTGATCGAAAAAAGGCAGAAGAGGGAGGAGACGCGGCTGGCTGAAATTGAGAGCGCTATCGAGAGTGCGCGTGTAGAGGCTGTCGAATATGGGAAAATTGTCGCCACCTGCGAAGCGCAAGGAACCGAACCTCCGCCCCCGCCGTGGGATGCTGCCCACAACTAGATGACTAGCATAAGTTGAAGTCGCCAATCCTCGAATCGGTTCAGCCCCGAATCGCTCACTTCCGGCGCCCAAACTCTCGCTCCAACGCCTCGCCTGTCAGCAACAGCATCGTTGGTCTACCGTGCGGACATGATTGTGGATGCTCGCACTCCTGCAACAACCGCACGATCTCCTCGCAACTCTCCAGCGTCAAACTGTCCCCTGCCCTCACTGCGGCGTGGCAGGCCATCGTAGCCAACAACCTCTCCGACCATGGCATCGTATCAGCGTTTGAACCTCGCTCATCAGTCTGCGACATGTCGTCCAAAACTCGGACGAGCGCCGTCTCCGCGGCGTTGGCACTCGTCGCAGCCCGTTCCGCCAGCACCTGAGGCACCGCGCGAACCAACACCGATCCACCGCCGAACGGCTCGATCTCCCAGCCCGAATCGGCGAACCATTGCGCCCCCTCGCTGTAAACGACCTGACGTTGTGGTGTCAGATCAACCATCTGAGGTGAAAGCAACGGCTGAGATTCACTCGCTTGACGTGCCCTTTTTGCACGTATCTCTTCGAACTTCACTCGCTCATGCGCCGCGTGTTGGTCGATGAGAAACACGCCGCTCGCATCCTCCGCCACGATGTAGGTGGATTGAGCCTGACCGAGCACACGCAACGACGGCAGGACGTCGCGATGTCTCGCCGGACTGGGAGGCTGTGGCGAGGAACGCTTTGGGGATGTCAACTGTTCGGTCGATTGCGATTTGGCAGTGCTGTCCGGGGTTTGATCCCCGTTCACATTGATCTGATGTTCTTCGGAACCGTTCGTATTCGAATCCTCGGTTGCGGGCTCGAAGCCTGAGCTTCGGCGCATCGCGAACGCGCCTTCAAGAGACGTCGTCAATGATGACTCGATCCGCGTGTCTGAAAACTGCCGTACCGCCGCCCGTTTGCCCAACGCATCTTTCACGGTGTTCTCGACGACCGAGAAGATGAGCCCTTCGCGCCGGAACCGGACCTCGGTTTTTTGTGGGTGCACGTTTACATCGACATCCTCGAGCGGTGCGCTGACCTTTATCAAAGCCATCGGAAATCTTCGGTCGGGCAAAAACCCTTGGAATCCGCGTTCCACCGCGTAGGTGAGGCGATACGTCTGGACCAACCTCCCATTGACCGCAATGGTGATGTGCGTTCGCCGCCCGAAATGCAGGTTCGGCATCGCGATTGCACCGCCCACGCTGAACGCGGCATCGAGATCGGCGTAAATGTTGACCAGTGCCGATGGATCTCTTACACGGTAGACTGCAGCCAATACCACCGCGTCGTCGAAATCACCGGGCGTATTGACGCGCACTGCACCATCGACAGTCAGGCGGAATTTAACATCGCTCCGGATCAATGCCAATTGAGAAACGAGCGTCGCCACCCTAGCTGCTTCGGCCGAAGGGCTGCTCAAGAATTTAAAGCGAGCCGGGACATTTCGAAAGAGTTGGCGGACGGTAACTGATGTTCCGGACGGTGCGCCCGCCGCGAGGACCTGCGGATCGGAACCGAACGACACGTTGCACTCGGCTCCGCTCTCGGCCTCAACGCTCCGCGAGACCATCGTCACGTCGGCGACAGCCGCGATCGAAGGCAACGCCTCGCCCCGAAATCCCAACGTCGGAATCGCTACTAGGTCGCTCGATTCGTCAACTTTGCTAGTTGCGAACCGCTCGAAGGCCAAACCCAACTCGTCACCTGGAATCCCATGGCCATCGTCAACAACGCGGATCAGATTCCTACCACCACCCTCCAACTCAACATCGATTCGGCTGGCACCCGCGTCAAGCGAGTTCTCGATCAACTCCTTTACTACCGAGGCAGGCCGTTCAACAACCTCACCGGCTGCAACCCGGGACGCAAGAGCGTCTGGCATTACTTGGATTCGCATTGTTGCTCGGGTGACCGCGATTTGGAGATTGTCAACTTACGTTTGAATCTAGATTAATCTCCAAGTCGAAAAATCCGAGAACGCTATAGGTTTCGGATTCTCGGTGCCAAAATCCAAGTCAAAATGACGCTAACCAAAAGCACCGCACCAGCGACTGCGAACGACGTCTGCAAACTCGTCCGCTCGGCGAGGATTCCGAGCGGTATGGCCCCGATCGGTCTGAGCCCGAAATTCAACATGTAGATCCCCATCACCCGTCCGCGATGTTCCGCGTCGGTCTGCTCCAAAATCAGTGCCGAGTTTAAGGCTCTTCGACCCGAATCGCCTAACCCCAAGGCCAACATCGCGACGATACCGATCAGAAAGACTGTGACGTAGGTCGAAACGAGTATCGCAACGGCCGATAAAGCGCCCGCGACCAACAGGACAACGCCGCGTTTCACGTTCTCAGTAAGTCCGGCGATGAACAACGATCCGATCAATGCACCGACGCCGATGGTGCTCATCAATATCCCCAACTCCTTCGCGTCGCCGCCAAATACCAGATCGACCTGCGCCGGCATCAAACTGCGGAACGACTGAGAAGTCATCGTTGTCGCCAGCGTCAACAACAAAAGGACCAGAATCGTCTTGTTGCGAGCCGAGTACCGTATGCCGTCCAATACCGAGTTGAACACGTTCTCTCGGCGCCGACCGGGCGCAGCGGCATCGGGGCGCGCCACCCTCACTCTCGTCATCATCAGGAAGGCAACGAACATCAGCCCGGACATCAGGAAATACGTCGCTTCCGGTCCGATCCACCAATACGCCAAGCCGCCTATTGCGGGTCCTGACAACGTCATCAACGCCATGCCCGACGCGTTTAACGCCACCGCGTTCGTCAATTCTCCGTCCGGCACAAGTTGCGGGATGATCGCCTGGCGCGCCGGCATCATAAACGACCAGCACAGACCTTGTGTAAGCGCCGCACCGAACAGCACCCATATCGTCACGAACTTCATCACTATCGAAATAGCGACAAATAACGCGACCAAGCTGACGATCAGTTGGGCGTACTGAATCATCCTGCGCCTATTCCAACGGTCGGCGAGCGAACCTCCAAACAATCCGAAGATCAAGATCGGAGGTGCAAATCCCGCACCGACCAACGCGACCAAGAATGCGTCGTGCGTCAGATCCCATGCCAGCTGCCCACGAGCCAGATGCTGCATATTGATGCCAGCCATCAGGAAGATCAGGCTGATCCAAAACTTGCGATAGTTGGGGTTGCCGAGCGAATGGAACGTCCGGTTTGCGTAGCTCCGGCCGTATCCTACTGCTCCGCCAACTCCAATAGTCAAACTACAGCCGCCTTATACGCGGTGTAAGAACCCACGTCAGAAGCACCGCTGCTGCCAGAACGCATCCCGCCACCGCGAACGCCACCCGGATGTCGGTCGCTTCCGCCAATATGCCCAGCGGTATCGCGCCGATCGGTGTCAATCCGAAGTTCAGCATGTAGATCCCCATGACCCTTCCTCGATGCTCCTCGTCCGCCTGCTCCATCAACATTGCCGCGTTCAAAGAACGACGCCCAGCATCACCCAAACCGAGCACCATCATGGCGATCATTGCGATGAAGAATATGCTCACAAATGTCGAAACGAGGATGGCCGCCGCCGACAGACCAGTCGCCGCCAACAACACAACACCCCGCCGCATGTTCTCCGTGAGTCCAGCGATGAACAACGACCCGAGTAATGCCCCGACTCCTATCATGCTCATCAATATGCCGAGTTGGCGCGGGCCACCTCCGAAGATGATTTCGACCTGCGCCGGCATCAGCGATCGGAACGACATCGAAGTCATCGTCGTAGCGAGCAGCAACACGAACAAGATCAGAATCGTCCTATTGCGCGCCGAGTACTGCAACCCTTCCCAAACCTCCTTGAGCACTGCCTCTTGCCTCCGCTTGAGCGCCGCCGCTTCTCCCGTGATCTTGACACCAGCCATCATCACGAACGCGATCAACATCAGTCCGGTGATCAGGAAATAGGTGTTGGCAGGCCCGAGCCAGGCATACGCCAATCCACCAAGGCCCGGTCCAGATAGCGTCATCAACGCCATCCCTGAGGCGCTCAACGCAATCGCGTTCGTAATCTCGCTCTTGCTCACCAGCTGCGGGATTATCGACTGGCGAGCCGGCATCATGAACGACCAACAAACACCCTGGGCAAATCCCGCAACCATCAAAAACCAGATCGATATCCAGCCCTGCCAGATGGCTACCCCCACAGTTCCAGCAACAATGGAGATGGCAAATTGGCTGTACTGGATCATCTTCTTTCGATCCCAGCGGTCCGCGAACGTCCCACCGAACACCGAGAAGATCAGAATTGGAGGTGCGAATGCCGAACCCACCAACGCAACCATGAAGGTGTCGTTGGTCAGATCCCAAGCCAGCTGACCCCGCGCCAACATCTGCATGTTGACGCCGGCCATCAACACGATCAAACTGAACCAGAATCGCCGATACGCTGAGTTTCCAAGAGATTGAAACGTCCGCCGCGCGACGCTTCGACCGCGAACTCGCATGCGGGTCGAAACTGCGTGGGGTCTTAGATGACGAACTGCAGGCTTATCGGCTTTAGATGCCATGTAGAACTTCGCGGAACATCAAGCGAAGTTTACACCAACCGGAGAGGCATCATTTTCGACGGCATTCAATGTTTGTGGGCTCCTGCCATAGCCAAAAACGGCCGATAAGGTTCGCGCAGATTCACAAAATGAGCTGCCAAAGCAGGCGGCAGAATTCGAAAAACGCGTTCGGGGAAATGAAGCGCTTATCGGTCAACCAATCGGGATTCTGAACCACCAGCTGAAGTGGTCGATTTTTATCGCAAATTTCTGACCGAAGTACTGAAAATTATGAACGCCACTCCCGCCGTGAATAGTGCTATCGACATACCGATGACCGTCTCGACAACTCCGACGTTGTCCACAAACCAACCGATTGGGAACGCTGCGAGCGGGATCATTCCGTAGGTCATCATCGACAAGCTAGTCATACGGGCCCGATATCTCGGGTTGGCGTGTTCAACAACCAGCGCCTGACCCAAAGCGAAACGAATCGATTCTCCGAATCCGACTCCCACAAACACGATCATGCCAACCCAGTACCACGGCATCATTCCAATCATGAATATCGAAATCGCTGAGATTATCGGTGATGCAAGAATGACCAATCCTCGCCGTTGCCCGGAACGAAGGCTAGCAACTCCGATCGATGCGGCGATGCCGCCGATACCCGCCATCGTAGCTAACCATCCGACCTCGCTCGGTACCGAACCGTAGAGTTCCTTCGCAAACACTGGAACCAACATGCGGAACGGCATCGAGAGCATCGCTATCACGACGGATTGGATCAAGAGCGCCCGAACTAGACGGTTCTTGGCCGCGTAGCGGATTCCGCGTTTGATGTTGACGATTGGCGATTCCTTGGTCTTCGACTGATTTTGATCCGGGTACATCTTTGGCAATAACGTCGTGAACACCATCGCCAACACCATCATCACCGTAACCACGAAATAGACACCGTGCGGTTCGATTAGTTCGTAAAGTATCCCACCAACTGCAGGAGCAGCGATGCTCATGAGTGTCATCGCCGTCGAGTTGAGCGCCATTGCGTTGCCGATCAGATTCTTCGGAACCAATTGCGCCATCGCTGCCGTACGCGCCGGAATCTGCAACGCAAATGTGCATCCCTGCAACGAGGAAACGACCATCAAATGCCACCACTCGATCAATCCCGTCATGATCAATATCCCGACCGACAAGGCGAAGATCGCGTTGGCGAGTTGCGCTAACTGGATCAACATCCGTCGCTCTACGCGATCGCCCAACACGCCACCCCATAGCGACATGATCAGCAGCCCTGGAGCCCAACCGATTGATACAAGCGCTGTTCGCTGGGCGTCACTGGTTATCTCGTAGACCAAGATGCCTCGCACCAGCATGAGCATGTTGAACCCGCCCATCGACAGGAACATGCCCATCCACATCAGCCGAAAGTCACGATGCCTCATCGACTCAAACGTTCGCGATGCCCAACTAACCTTGACCGCTGGGGTTGGGGCGCTGACAGCGGCAGGTTTTTCGATGGTCCCGGCGTTAGGAGGCGTTAGCCTAGTCGTACCGTCGGTGGAATCCGTTGTGGCCAACTGTTTTTGCTTTAGGAATTCGTGCCGAGATAAGTGATGCGGCAGATGAGACTCAGTATATTCCACCGCTCTTTAGAATCGAACTAAACAACCGTGCAATTCTTCCGAGGTTACGAATGTCATTAAGCTCTTTGCCTGAGCCCACCATTTCCGATGTCTATGACGCCCGCCGCACCATCGCGGCCCACGTTCACCGCACTCCATTGCGACGCGTGCCAGGACTATGTGAATCGTTAGATGCCGACGTCTGGGTCAAACACGAGAACTTGCAGATGCTCGGCGCATTCAAAATCCGCGGTGGGATCAATCTGGTCTCGAGAACATCGGAGGAAGAACGCGCGCGCGGATTCGTGACTGCGAGCACTGGCAACCACGGCCAATCGATCGCCTTCGCCTCCCAGCAGTTCGGTGCCAAATGCACCATCGTTGTCCCAGAAGGCGCGAATCCTGTAAAGATGGCGTCGATGCGGAGCTTGGGTGCTATCGTCGTCGAACATGGCCCCACCTTCGATCAAGCTAAGGCATTCTCGGAAAACTTGGCCCGCGAGGAAGGGATGAGATACGTCCACCCGGCCAATGAACCGATGCTCGTCGCCGGGGTTGGCACTTACACCCTCGAGATCCACGAAGACTTGAGTGATATCGACTACATCGTGGTCCCGGTCGGTGCGGGCAGCGGCGCTTGCGGCGCCAGCGTCGTCACCAATGCCTTGTCCCCCAACACCAGAATCGTCGGCGTCCAAGCCGAAGCCGCTCCCTCGGTCTATCTGTCGTGGAAAAAGATGCAAGGGTCGACCGTCGACGCCAAAATGGAGACTCTCGCAGAAGGCCTCGCCACGGGCTCGGCGTACGACTACCCAGTCGGGATGCTGCGAAAATACCTCCACGACTTCTTGCTAGTTACCGAAGAAGCGATCCAACAAGCCATCGTCACATTAATCGCCACCACCCGCACCCTGGTCGAACACGCAGGCGCTACATCGCTAGCCGGCGCAGAATCGATCCGCGATCAAATCAAAGGCAAACGAGTAGTGCTGATTGCCAGTGGCGCAAACATCACGGTCAACCAGTTGAAGTCGGTCATTGCCGACTAACAACCCGTGGGGATTATCCCTCGGTGTTGATCCCCGCGATATCCTCGTCGATCTTCTTGAGCCGCAGGTAGTCCTCGCGGTAAAGACAGTAGGCACGCTCGACATATAGCTGCGCCAACTCAGACGCGCGTTGCGACGTCGATGTGGCTGCCGCGACGATTTTTGCGACTTCACGGTTGGCAGGCAGGTATCGACCGATCGCTCGTATCGTCGCTTCCGTCTCATTCGCCATCGAACGGTCACCACTTTCAACGGAGTAGCGCATGCGACCCAACTGCTGCGACAACTCCGTCAGAAGATCAGCTTCATCCATCTCGCCGTACATCAAGTCGTAGTCATCTTCGTCGTATTTCTGACTGCCGCCGAGAGCGTCTTCGATCACTGCATCCAAATCATCGTCTTCACCATGCGCCTCTGTATAGAGCCGTCCGTATTCGGCGCTGGCCTCGTTGACACGTTCCATCATGTCGAACGCATCTGAGAAGTTCAATGTCCCGGCGAAAACGAGGTCATCCCCACGGATTTCGGCGACACGCTCGGCCTCCGCAACGCTGTCGAATGGTTCTGGCGCTGGTGGGAATGCGAACGACGATATTACGTTAGCGGACATTTCGGCGACCTGACCCGCGAGAAATGGCGGCATGTATTTGCCGATATCCAGCGGAACCGGCAGTATCACGACGTACGTCACACCGATCGCATCTTGGTCGTTAGAGTCGCGGAAATAGACAAGCGCGTGGCCGCTCGGTTGGTCGGCATCGCCTCTTTCGAATTCGAGTTGCATCAGATTGAAGCTCTATAGATTTTTCGCGCTCTGCTCGAAACCGCGCAGCGGGCTGCATGCTGCCACGGATCACCGATATGAGAGAATGTTAACCGCACAGCAACATATCGATTCTACGCTGTCACTCCCGTTTTGTCTGTCCAAACCGAATCGAACTACGAGTGTACAAACGAATAGTCAGGCCATTGATTTTCTCGCTGGACGAGGAACAAAGTCACGCGCTATCCGAATACGCGCTGCACGTTCCGTTCATCTGGAAAACCTTGGGCGCGCAGTCCAAGATCGGCCATCCAGGTCTGACCACGTCAGTCGCGGGTGTGGAATTGCCTTCTCCGATCGGACTCGCCGCGGGATACGACAAAAACTGTAAGGTGCTGAAATCATTGATCGACCTCGGTTTCGGATTCGTCAGTGGAGGCACCGTGACGCTGGCCGAACGATCAGGCAATCCGCCGCGCCGGATGGTGCGCCTTCCCGAAAGTGCGGCAATTCTCAATTCGCTCGGGTTCCCGGGCGATGGATTGGCGCGCGTCCGACCTAGGATAGCCCGATTAGGCGCTCATCGCGATCGCTCGTTCGTCAGCATCTCTGGCTCGTTGGAAGACGAGATCGCAGAATGTTTCCGGCGACTCGCGCCGTTGGTCGCCGGTATAGAACTCAACATATCTAGCCCTAACACCGTTGGCCTGCGCGTTTTCCACGACCCGGCGAGACTTCGCAATTTGGTTGAGCAGCTTCGCAAGATTCATGTGTCGCACACCCCATTACTCGTTAAACTACCGCCGTGGTCAACTGAAGCTGATGAACGCCGTGCCGCGTTAGCCCTCGCAGAAACCGCAGTCAATGCTGGCGCTGACGGTCTCGTGGTTGCGAACACGATACCGATCGAGGATTCCCGACTTAAGGTCGGCAAAGGTGGACTCAGCGGTTCACCGCTTCTCGACAACACCGAACGCATGACCGCTGAAGCGGCGGCACTTGTTGGCAAACACGTAAGCATCGTGTCTTGCGGCGGCATATCGAATGCCGAACATGTCTGGCGAATGTTCGCCGCTGGGGCGTCCGCTATTCAGCTCTATACCGCGATGGTTTACGAGGGGCCCGCGCTTCCTGCGCGTCTGAACCGCGGAATTCTCGAACTCATGGACCGTGCGTCGATTCGATCCCTTGCCGAAATTAACGGCCCGCCGCCCTACTGATCGCCGATCATTTCATCGACCTGCCACCATCTCCAAGACTTCGTCGCGGTACGGCATAGCGGACTGAGTACCAGGCCGGGAAACGCATAGTGCTCCGGCCGCCATTGCCAACCGAATTGCGCTCTCCAGATCGTTTCCTTCGCAGAGAGAGCGCCCTAGTACTCCGGCGAATGCATCTCCCGCCGCAACGGTAGCCACTGCGTCTACGGGGAACGGAGGTAAGTGTCCACGTAACTCGTCGGAAGCAACGTACACGCCGTCGCCAGCCATCGTGACGATGACGCAACGGCACCCGTATTTTTCGCGAATGAGATCCGTCGCGCGTTCCGCGGAGGTCACGTCATTGATCGGGATCCCTGCCAAGGCTTCCGCCTCAAGCGCGTTTGGTGTGATGATGTCCGCATGTTCGTAAAATCCACCGGGCACCGCGTCACTCGGTATTGCCGGAGCGGGATCCAACACGACCGGCACATTCAACTCGCTGGCCGCATGCATCACCTCCAAACTGCACGCCAGCGGAATCTCTTGTTGAACTAGTAGCACGCCCGAATTCGGCAGCGCATCCTTCGCCTTCCGAGATTCGATCGGACCACACTTGCCGTTTCCGCCGTAGATTGCGTGAACGTAGTTTTCGCCGCTCGGTTCGATGAAAATGATCGCTACGCCGGTTTCTATCTCTGGGTCGTTCGTCACGCCGCTCATGTCCACGCCTTGATCCGTCATGAACGCCCGCAACTCCCTGCCGAACCCATCGTCGCCCACGCGTCCGATCATCTTCACTTCGCCATGACCGCCGGCGAAACGTGCAGCAGCAACCGCTTGATTGCCGGCTTTCCCGCCGCCTGACGTATACAAGCGATCACAGACGAAAGTCTCTCCGGCACGCGCCATTCGTTCCGTCTCAACGATCAAGTCCATGTTGATCGCGCCTACTAGTAACGTCTTCCTCGAGTTTCCGGCTTGTATGCTTTTATCGGTCATGTTCTCGGATATCGGCATTGGAGATTGGGTCTTGGTGTTCGTGCGTTATGCACACGGCATCTCGGCCATCGCATGGGTTGGGGGAAGCATTTTTCACGCGTTGATTCTGCGTCCCCTGACGGTCGCAGAGCCGACAAAGATGGCGACCGCAATGTCTCTGATCTCGCCGGCGTACCGCGAAATCATCGATATCGCGGTAGTGACGCTTGTCGTTTCGGGCCTCATCCTGATGTTCTCACGCATTGGGGGTAGTGAGGCGACCGTTGCGTGGGCGATCGTGCTGGGCGTCAAGATAACGTTTGCGATCTGGATGTTCTACATCGTTTGGCGACGTCGACGGATGCCGCCGCGCGCTTCCCTCGAAGAAGGGATCGCTTCTAAACTGCTCGGTTACAACGCCGTCCTCGCACTCGGATTGATCGTGTTTCTGTTGGCCAACGTGTTGCGCGAATTGGTGGAAGCCTCGTTGAGATGAGCTATTCTTCTTACAGCTTCTGGAACTTGCGCACGCGCTGACCCATCTCCGGTGTTCCGATTTCGGCGACGTAGATACTGCCGCCGGAGTCGGTCCAAATGCCGTGCGCAGCTCCTAGGATCTTGGCATCGTCGTCACCGCGCCATCGCGTGACTAGATCGCCGTCGAGGGTCCAGATTGAGACGCCGCGGTTTCCGCCCTGCTCTGCGACGTAGGCTAATCCGTCCCGGAAGTGAATGTCGCCTGGCGCGGACACGTCGGTCCATTCGGAAATGAAGTTGCCGTCTCCGTCGAAGATTTGAACCCGGTTGTTTTCTCGGTCGCAACCGTAAACGCGACCGTTTTCATCGACGCCGACGTTGTGAACTAGTGCGAATTCGCCGGGTCCATCGCCTGGAATTCCCCAATTCATCTCAAATTCGCCGTCGGCTGAGAAGCGATGGATCCGGCGGTTCCCGTAGCCGTCGGAGACGTAGACCTTGCCGCTGGGACCGATCGCGATGCCCGTGGGCGAGTTGAAGGGTTCGCCGTGCCGCCCATCCCAAGTGTTGGTCACGGCCGCCCAGTCTCGATTGCCGAGTTCCATGAGTATGTCGCCGGACTGGTTGTGTTTGGTGACGATGTGGCGCTGCTTTTCCGACAGCCAGATGTTGTCGTCAGAATCGATGAAAATTCCGTGCGGTTCGCGGAAGAAGAACTCTGGTGCGATGCCCAATGTGAGGCCGTATCCCCAACTTCCCACTAACTCGCCGTCGGTGGTCCACCATGAGACAGGGTGCTGTTCGCGGGCGAAGACCCATACGCGGTCTTTGGAGTCGACTGCGACATCCGAGGCCATGCCGAATTTCCAGCTTTCGGGCATCTTTTTTGGCCACTCCGGCACTACTTCATACCTGAAATCTCCATCGCCGACGATAGTCATGACATTGCTCCTCGCCCGCAGGCGTCAAGTTCTATTGCATTGTGATGCATGTTACGGCATCTAGGGTTTGAGCGTCGCAATCTACACGATGTCGACTACCCGTCGGATACGAACGACGCCCGGTCCGATTAACCGCCGTTAATCGTCAAGTTTTCGTACAAGATCTCGTACTCGACCCAACACGATTGGATTCTGTCCGGATGAAACATGTCCGAACCATCGAACCCGTCGAAATCACTGCTTTCATAAGAACTATCGCCTAAAATCCCACAATCTTCGATACTGCCGAATTCTCCCTTCACATACACCGGTGTTCGGTTGTTTTCGAGCGAATACGTGAAATTGGATGCATCGCGAAATAGATCATTGCCTTCGATCACTCCAAACGACTCGTCGAGATCGTCATAGGATGCGAAGCGATACAGGTCGTCACCGATCTGTATTCCGGAGTCGCTACGCTGAGGAGGATCGTACTCGACGGTTTCTTGAGGAACATCACACAACATCAACGCGTCGTGCTGATCAGAATAAACGAGCAAAGTTGTCGCATCGTCCGGAGAGTCAGCTTGTGAATCCGATCCAACTTGCCTGCAACCGTCGGCGCGATCGACGACGAGGTTGCCGAACACAACTGCTCCTAATATGAGCGCGCCTAGAACCGCGAAGGAGATTATCGGCGTCCAGAACACCTTTGCCCTTGACTTTCGAACTCGTCCTTCCGACATTGCTCTTCTCCAACTGAATGTTTATTGAAAACGATACGCAGATGAGTGCTGCACCAAGAATACCATCGTATTCTCAGAAGTGGTGAAGTCCCATGCATAACCAAAACCCAGACACGACCAAACGCCTGATCATTCTCGCCATCGATGATGCTTGGAGACGATTACGCTCGTCGTTCAATGAACTTCGGAGCGAAGATGCCTCGACTCCCGGTGCATGCGGTGATTGGTCGGTGAACGAGATTCTTTGGCACATCAGCGCCTGGGAACGTCTATTGATGACGGCGCTTAAGACGCCAGACGACGGTTACGACTACCCCGAACCGGATGTCGACGAATTCAATGCGAAAGTTGTCTCGGAAATGCTTGGAAGGTCGCCGCGACAAATCATCGAGCGGCTCGAATCCACTCACCGTCGCCTACGCGATGCGCTCGCCAATGCGCCAACCAGCCACTTCCGTCAAGACCACCCGAGACGTCGGTTGATCGACGAATGGACGTTCCTCCACTATGAGGAACATGCGGCGCAGATTGCGGAGTGGAGAGAGGATCTGCGTTCGTGAAGAATCATGCGTCAAATCGATCGGAAAAAGTTCGCATCAACATCCCCTTCGACCGTCGCTCGGATTGGCTTAACGCCGAGTTCGAGTTCGATCAATAGATCCGCCAATCCTGAGCCGTCGATCAAATCGATTAGCGGGACCCCGTACCGGGACGCCTCTCTCCGGGCTTCTTGAGTGAAATCGCCAGTCGTGCAGAATAATCCCTTCTCGGATCGGCCCTGCATATCGCCGCGGAATTGGCTGATCTCCCTTGCAGACACATTGCTGGAGGGACGTTGGAACTGAAACATAACCGGGAAACTGATCAATCCCCCCAACCTGATGACCCCGTGCCCCGTAATGCCGCCATCTCCCGTGCGTTCCGCTACGGTCACTTCAGTGAAACCAGAATCTCGTAGCAAGCGTTGACATAGTCGTTCGAAGCCCCCCGCAGACATGCCTCGTAACACACTCAGCAGTTCTTCACGCCATTGCTCGGAGTCGTTCTGTACTGAATTCCTATTGTTTTCGAATCCGGCGATGACTTTTTCATGATCAACTTCGCTCGTCGTCGCGCTGCCTTTGGCAGTTAGCGTCCAAACACCCATTCGGGGATTATTGATAGCACCATAGTTTTTGAGATACGTTCGGGTCCAACCCAAGTTGTACTCCAACTCGGTTTGACCACCGTTCTGGTGAGGGATTTCGGCGACGTGATCGGGAATCCCTAAAATCTCAATCACCTCTTGAGTAATCTCGTTGATGCGGGCGCTACCACCTCGCCGTCTGAGCGCGGCAAGTACCGCGTTGTACATATCACTGGACCTAGGAACCTTGGTCATGTCCTGTCCACCGAGCAGTTCAGATCGCCAATGTTCAGACAAATGATCATCGGGGTTTTTCCTACCCTTGTAGCTGGCGATGACTTCTTCGGGATCGACCTCTCTCGTGATTTTGCCTTTTTCGGTCAACTCCCAAGTGCCTGGTCTAGGATTATCGATAGCTCCATAGGTCTTCAGATAGGTGCGGGCCCAACCCAAACGATCCTCTAGCTCAGTCTTGCTCCCGTCCTTGCTCATTTGCTGAGCCGCGCGGTCGGTCATGCCCAAAAGTGAGATCACTTTGTCTGCGATCTCACTGTTCCGACCACTTCCACCGAGCTGCCGCAGCGCTTGAACAACCGGATCAAACAACTCGTCTCGCGTAGGAACCGTGTTCATCTCAAATCCTCAACTGGTTACCATCTCCCGACCGGCGAGAGAAGGCCTGGATTAACACTCAAACCGGCGCCCATTTCCGCAGGCTAGTGACCTCGCGCGGTGGGTTGAGGTTCGATCCCGTATTCGTGTACGAAACCTCCGCGATGTAGACCGCGCCCGACGAGTCGGTCGCGATGCCGTGCGACGCGATGAATTGATCGTGGCCTTCGCCAGCAAGGCCTGCGCCGAAAGAGTCGACTTCGTTTAGGTCGGTGTCAAGAACGACGACGCGTTGGCCGAGGTTGCGTACGCCTGCCTGGACAGGCGGTGCTCCGGCTTCGGCAACGTATATTCGGTCGTCATCGTCCCGTCCATTGGCGACAGCAATTGGCCGATGCATGTGCTTCTGCCCCAGGTAATCGCCGTCAAGACTGAAGATTTGGATGCGGAAGTTTTCACGGTCTGCCACTACGATTTTGTCGCCGCCTAGCAGGCAGATGTTATGGGGGAGGCTGAACTGCCCATCCAATGCTCCCGGCGAGCCCCACGATTTGATGTGATTTCCGTCGGAATCATACTTGTGGACCCTCGAGTTCCCGTAGCCGTCGGTGATGAATATGTCTCGCGACTCCGGGTGCACGACGATATCGGTCGGTCGATTGAAGGGATCTCCCTCCTGCCACGCCGCCGGTTTTCCGCGTTCGCCTAATCGGAAGATTACCTCCCCCGACGGAGTGCGTTTCTCGACGACATGGTCATCGTCATCGGCGAGGTACAGATTGTCGTCGCCGTCGATGAAGATGCCGTGCGGACGGTTGAATTCGCCTGCCCCCCACGTCTCAAGGAAGTTGCCATCGGCATCGAAGATCATCATTGGCCAGTTTCCGCGGTTGAAGATGTAGACGCGGTCCTGCGAATCGACGGCGACCGAAGTCGCTTCTTTGAACGACATCGGATGGGGGAGTTTTGCCCAGTATGGGATGGGTTGGTATGGCATAGGTTGACTCCTCGCCCGTTGACTTGGTTTGTAACCATTTTACGCACGCGCCGCAACCCAATTATCGGTGGATTGGTTAGCTTCAATAACAGATGCGATTCGGTATTCGGGTGGGCAGCGAAGGTTTCGTGTTACACATGTCACTTGATATATGTATTTTACGATTGTTCTAATAATCAAAATCGACTAATCAAAATCGACAGTCGTCGGTATCGCTAAATCATGGCCACAAGCGAAAGAGAACATTGGTGCTATCACAAGAGCAACTGCAAGAAGTCGTTAGCCTCAACACGGGTATCCTTCGCGAAACCTTACATGACTGTTCAACAGAGAGTGTGGTGCAGTTCCTGTTCCAGGAGCGCTTGCAATTTCCCATGGACCATCCGGCACTAAGGTCACCGGCGAAACAGATCAATTTCGCGCTGGCCGTGTTGTTAGCAAGCCCTGAGCCTTCTTGTCCGACGGAGTTTGACCGTAACAGATGGGAAGCAATCACCGAACCACTCGAAGCCCTTTTTTCCGTCTATCTCCATGCCGATCCTTCAGATCATCTTGCGCTTCTCGGCTCCTCTGCAGAAGCCGAGAAGCAACTGTTCGTCACCAAGTCCATGTTCTCAACATATTTCAATGAAATCAGGCTGGCCACGTTCCACCAAAGGTTGGATTTTATCGCGGAATATCTCATCAGATTCGATAACGTTTTGGAACGTGACATGGGAGTCACAGCTTCTGATGCCTGTGAGGTCGCTCTTTGGATTTGTAACAAGGTCGGATCCAACTTGGGGGCGCTTACCCAGGAAGACACCAAAGTAGTCCCTTGCGCATCCGTCGTTCTCCGCACTGACCTCATCCAACAGTTCGCATCGGTAGGCGAAGCGTATTGGGAGGCATTCGTTTCTCAACGCGGCGCGGCACCGTCTATCAACTATCCGACTGAGTTGAGCATCGTAGACAGCAAACCTTTAATCTCATCATCTTCCGACACTGCGATGTGTTACAACCTTCACAGCTTGTTTAACGCCATCATGGTGCAAGGTGAACGCTTTCTGCTGACCGGACCCGAAAAACCTAAATACGAAGAACACCGCTCGAAGACGCTTGAAAGACAAACTGAGACCGCTATTACCGCCATCTTGGGAGATGGGACAACATCGATAGCGCAGGCGTTTGATAGAGATCGCAACGAGCATGACCTTGTCGCCTATAACAGCGACATCTGTGTTTTCGTTGAATCAAAAAGCTCACCGCCGGGTGAGCCGTTTCGAGATATTGATCGAGCCTATTCCCGTATCCAACAGGATTTTCGATCAGAAAGTGGCATCCAAGGCGGATTTCGTCAGGCTGTCAAGTTACTCGATATCTTGAAATCGCAATACCAACTGACGTTATATGACAAGAACCATGTTGAGTTGGATCGATTGGACGTTGATCTGGCAGACAGAGCATTCCCGGTAGTGATTACGAAAGATAATTTCGGGATACTCGCAACTCGCTTGTCACTACTATTAACCAAGGAGGCTGGTCAGCCATACCCGTTCGTGACTAATATCCTTGATTTGCAAAACATCGCCATGATTTGGCGACACTACGGTTGGGGGTCGAAACAATTCAGAGCATACCTCGCACAACGATCCCAACTACACGAAAAAGTACTCGCGGATGACGAAATGGATTTCGTCGGAGCGTTTGTTCAACATTGCGGACTGCATTTTTGGCTGAACGCACCCGCAACAAACATAGTCCTCAGTTCAAGATATTCCCAGATAGTCGACGATATCGACGCGGTAGTAAATCTTGGTGCCAAACCGAAGAAAATCAATCCCGTACATCCGGCCGCGATGCGTTCGATGGAACATCAAGTCGGATCGTTAGTGTCAGGTTTACCGAACGGACCCATAAAAGTCGGCCGCAACCGCGAATGTCCTTGCGGTTCAACAGTCAAATTCAAACGTTGCCATGGCAGATGATGTTAGAGCGGTCAACAATTTTTCTCCGTTGGATCCCGACGCACGGCGAAGCCGATTAACTCCCAGAAGCCTTAACCGGACTCCACTTCCGCAAGCTGACTATCTCGCCTTTCGGCGGCTCGTTCATGCCGCAGTTCTCGGGGCTGGAGTAGTAGTTGGTGTAGGCGACTTCGGCGACGTAGACGTTGCCTTGGGAATCGGTGGATATGCCGTGGGGCGCGGTGAATTGGTCTACTCCCATGCCGGGTTGGGGGTTGCCCAACCGCTCAATCAATTGGCCGTCGGCGGTGAGGATGGAGACGCGTGCGCCGAGGTCGGGGACGCCTCGCTGGACCGCGGGCTGGATCATGTCTCCGATGTAGATCTTGTCGTCGCCATTTTTGCCTTGAGTGACGGACATCGGGTGGTGGATGTGCCACTGGTCGACGTATTCGCCGTCGAGGGTGAAGATTTGGACGCGGAAGTTTTCGCGGTCGGCGACGATGACTTGGTCGTCTCCGAGCATTGAGATGTTGTGGGGCAGGCTGAACTGGCCGTCGTAGGTGCCGGGTTCACCCCAGGAGAGCATGTGCTTGCCGTCGGGGTCGAATCGGTGAACGCGTGAGTTGCCGTAACCGTCGGAGACGAATAGTTCGCCGGTGTCGGGCTGAATGGCGATGTCGGTTGGACGGTTGAAGTAACCTCCGCCCTGCCATTCGCATGGTTCGCCTTGAACACCGATGGTCATTTGCTCGACGCCTTCTTGGTCGAACTTCCGGACATAGTGTCCGTCGTCGTCGACTACGTAGATATTGTCGTCGCCGTCGATTTCGATGCCGTGGGGTCGAGTAACGGTGTCGTGGAGCATCGTCCGAAGGAGGTCGCCGTCGGGGCTGAATACGCAAACGGGGTCGGTTCCCCGGTTGAAGACATAGACGTTGTCCTGCGAGTCGACGGCTACCGAAGTCGCGTCGCCGTAGAAAGAGACGCCCATGGGCAGCTTGGGCCAACCGGGGACTGGCTCCCACTTGAGTTCGTCGGGATTGGAGATTGAGGTTGAGGATGGCATGATTTTGTGGGCTCCTTGGTCGCCCGTCGATTTGCGCGAGTTGTGATTAGGATACGTTATTTCGGGGCGTGAGTTGACTCGAATGAGAGTTAAGAAAAAGTGTCAAAAGCGACGCGTAGCGACTGGTCGAAGGTCATCAGGTCGTTGGCACCCCTCCTTCGGCAGGATGCAAGGTGGCAGAGGTCTCTTGCACTTAACGCCGGGTAGGAATCGTGAAGCTGCGCTGCTAGGATCACATCCTGATTATCCAGCGGCCAAATTTCGATTTGGTAATCTTCGATCAACTCAACGGCTGCGTTAAACCGATAAATCCTGGCGACCGGCAGGTATACGTGAAGCAACTCCTGAATTACCTCGGCGGAGGTAGCGAGACGTGTGTTTTCGCCTTTTGCTTTTGCGAAGAAATCAATGGCTGGTTGACGGAGGTAGTGGCGCGTGCCAACGGCGTACATGAATACATTGGTATCTACGAATATCAAGGTTTGGGTAAACCTTTCATCTTCGATTCATTCATGACAGCCAAATGTTCCTCCCAATCGGGTTCTCGCTCCGGCTCATTTTCAAGATCGTCAAGCGCGTGGACTCTTTCGAAAAACGCCCTCACGTCTTCGGCTGTCTTGAAACGTTTTACCTTTTGACGTTCGGTTAACCGTTCACGTGCCGCGGCTCGCAACCATGCGCTTAGAGACATGCCTTCACGCCGGGCTTGGTGTACGAAACGGTCTTTGTCCGCGTCGGGTATTAGGAGTTGAACTCTAGCCATGACTTTTGCCTCGAAATGTTGTGTATGTGTAAGTTTATTACACAATGCCATTCCTTGGCTCGGTCGTTAGTCGCGGGCTGATTCGAGCCACGCCGCCCACTGGCCTGGAAGCCATTGGACCATATTGATGCCGGATTCGACGTCTTCGGTGAGGAGCTTGCCCGCCGCGTGCGTCGCGTCGCGGACCCTTTGTTCAGCCGCACGCACTTCGGGATGGTTCGGATAGCCTGGAAAACCCATGGATTGGGCCAAGTCGTTGGAGCCGAAGGCGATTAGATCGATACCTCCGACTTTCAGGATGTCGTCGATCGTCTCGACCGCGTTCGCCGTCTCAATCTGCGCCGCAACTGTGACCTGCTCATTGAATCCCGCCATGTAGTCCGGCGATTCGTGCCCCGCCATCCCGTACTCACGTCCTCTTGAGGTGCCGAAGCTCCGCTCCCCTTCGGGACCGAAACGTGCCGCTTTCGCGATCCGTTCTGCCTGCTCCGGGTTATCGACATGGGGGCACAAGATACCCATGAGACCTCGGTCGAATGCCCGCAGGATGGTGTCGGTTTCGGTGTTTGGGATGCGGGCGGTGCATGTCATACCGTGGATTTCGCCGGCCCGGCACATATCTTCGACGTCGTTCCAATCGAAGACGCCGTGCTCCATGTCGAGGTGCAGCACATCGAAACCGGCGTAACCCGCCATTTCGGCAAGAGCTGGCACTGGGAAGGTGAAGGTTATGCCGTAAACCTTCGATTTATTGTTAATCGCCGCTCTGATCTTGCTCGTGCGCATAGTCCATTCACCCCGTTTTTTCGGTTGGCAGTCCTTCGTGAGTTCCCAAAGTTTACATCGCGGTTTGCGCGGTCACGAGGTTACGGCGTTGCCTCATCCTGCTCTTCGGACTCTCCCAACCGGTAGCCGACGCGAGGCTCGTTGAAGATGTATTTGGGGTTGGCGGCGTTCTCCCCTAACTTCTGGCGCAGCCGCTTCACGTAGGCCCGCACCACCCCGGAATCGCCAGGCTCCCGCGCCGACCAGACCCGGCTCATCAGGTGCTCCCGACTCAGTGTCCGACCTGCATTCACCGCGAGCTCGCAGAGCAGACGGTACTCCGTCTCGGTCAGTGTCACTGTCTGGCCGCCGACCGTCACCCGGTGCCGGACGTAGTCCACGGACAGCTCTCCCATCTGGAAGGATTCCCGGTGCAGTTCCCTTTTCGGCGCTTCCCGTCGTCGCAGCGCCGCCCCCACCCGGGCGACCAACTCGGTGGGGGAGAAGGGCTTGGCGATATAGTCATCGGCGCCCGACTCGAAGGCCAGGGCAAGGTCTCGCTCCTGGTCCGCACCGCGCCCGGACAGCAACACCAACGGAGCGTCGGTCACCTTCGATATGCGCTGCATCAACCCCGATTCGTCGGCCCCGACCAGCGCCGAGTCCAGCAACACCAGATGCGGCCGCTCCGTCGCGATGAGTCGCTCCACCTCCTCCGGGTCCCAGGTGGCTACGGGGGTGTAGCCCGCCTCCGTCAGCGTGTTCCTTATGTGCCATAGCACCTGTGGGTCGTCGTCCACCACCAGCACGCGCCCCTGGCCCCGGGCGGCACGCCGGTTGCCAGCGGAAGACAGCCCCGCCGATCCCGCCCGGCGCGGCGCGGCCTCCTCGGCCACCGGCAGGGTGAAGATGCACTTGGACCCCAGGCCCGGTCCGTCGTTCTCGACCCAGATGCGTCCCCCGTGGGCTTCCACGATCCCACGGCACACCGCCAGGCTTAGGGCTTCTTTCCCAGTCACGCTCTCACTGCCGCCTCCCGCCGGGGTGGGCCTGTGGAACAGCAGAGGCGAAGTTTGGGAGGGTATGTCCCGGCCCCGGTCGGCCACGCACACCGCCACATGCGAATCCTCGAGCCGGGCGCTCACCGTGATGATCGAACCCTCCGTCGAGTAGCCGGAGGCGTTGGACAGCAGGCGGTCCAACACCTGGAGCGCACGCTGCCGGTCCGCCGCCACCTGAGGCAGGTCCGGGGGCAGGTCCACCTCCACCGGATTGCCCGCCCCACCCTGCAGGAAGGACGCCTGGGCCTGCCCCACAAGAAAAGCCAAGTCCGTGGATTCCGGAGTCAGCAACAGCGTCCCGGCATCGATTCGGGCGACCTCCAGCAGGTCCCAGATCAAGCCGCGCATCCGATCGGCCTGCTGTTCGATGATGCTGAAGAACTGGCGGGACTTGGCAATGTCCAGCCGGGTCAGGTCCTCCAGCACGGCGGCGGCGGAACCCTTGATGGAGGTCAGGGGCGCCAGCAGTTCCTGGCTCACCATGCTCAGGAACTCGGCCCGCTGCCGGCCCAGCTCCTTCATCGGCGCTAAGTCCTGTAACGTGACCACCATCGATGCAACGCCGCCCTCCTCTGAGAGGATGGGCGTGGAGTTGATGATGGTCTTGACCCGGCGTCCGTCGGGGACCTGGATGACGATCTCCTCGGCCCGGATCGTCTCCCCGGAGCTCAACGCCTGCGCCAGGGGATACTCTCTGAGGGAGACCTCCCGTCCGTCGGACCGCCGGAAGGTCACCACCTCCAGCAGCTGTTCCGGGCTCTGGTCGGGACTGCGCAGCCCGTCCACGATTCGCAGGGCCTCCTGGTTGATCGACAAGAGCGCCCCCGTACCGGCGGCGAAGACCACCACGCCAACCGGCGAGGTGTTGATCAGCGTCTCCAAGTCGGCCTTGGCCCGCTGCTCCTCGCGGTAGCGGCGGGCGTTGGCGATGACCAGGGCCGCCTGGGAGGCGAACATTACGAGGGTCTCCTCGTCTTCCTGGCTGAACTCCCGTCCCTCGGCCTCGTGAGCGAGATAGATGGTCCCCACGCCAAACCCTTGGTGGCGCATCGGCGCCACCAGCAATGAGGACGCCGACACCGGAGGCGAGAACTCGGGCATCCCCAGCGCTCTCAGGTGGTTGGCGATGTTGGAAACCCGCAGGGGGGTCTTGACCCCGCTCAGATATTCGAAGAAGCCAAAACCCTGGGGCATTTCCCACAACCCCTGATGCTCTTCCCGGGTCAGCCCGGAGACGATGAAGTCAGGCCGCTGACCCGTCTCGCCAAGAATGGTTATCGCTCCGTAGCGGGATTCGGTCAGGGTCCTTGCACTGTCCACCACCTCCTGCAGCACCGTGTCAAAGTCCAGGCTCTCGTTGATGCGCAGGCTGGCCGCGCTCATGCGCGAGATGCGGTCTCGCGGCGCCTGGTGTTCGGGATTCGCTTCCGGTTTCTCCGCTCTGTCCAAGGACCCACCTCGCTACGGGCGTGAATTTGCGGTTAGTGTAACACGTCGTACAGCCTTCATTGGAAGGATTGTAACCGATATTTCACTCATATTGTCACCTATTATTCGCCTTGAATTCACGTCGCTTTCCCTATAATGTCCGCAAGGGTTGTGTATGTCTACCGAAAAGTCGCTATCCGCCAATCTGTTCGAGCGCAGTCAGGAGTTCAAGCCGATGCAAATCCAACAACGTCTCATCGTTCCCGCACTTGGCATAGTGATCCTGCTTGCCGCCTTCATTCTTGGGGTGCCGCTGGTCTACAAGGTGCTTCTGGGGCTTCTCGGGCTGGCGGCAGCCGGGACCTACTTCGCGCCTGAGCCGGTACAGGTGGAAACGCGGATCGCGATAGCCGCGATAGGTCTCGTCATCCTGCTCATCGTCAGTTCCACGGCCTTCTGGCTGATCCTGCTGTCGTTCGGGGCCATAGCCGCCCTGCAGTTCCCGCATCGCCATACGTTGCAACGGAACCCCGCCACCATCGCGTGGCTGAGCAAGTCGCTGAACGCCGCTCAGGCCGGCCGGTCCGGCCAGGTTGACGGTGATGGTGACACCGATGAAGAGGCGGCAGCCGCAGCCGGAAATGGGGAGAGCAGTCCCCAAGCGCCGTCCACAGACGGCGCGCTCCCGGAGTTCGTGCGAATGAACGTGGCTGGCGGCGGCGGCCTGGTCGCGGGAGTGCTGGTCCTATTGAGTGTCTTCATGCCATGGTACGGCTTCCTCATCTCCGCCTATGGTGAATGGGCGGGTGGCGAGAACTTCAGCCTCAGAGCGGCAGCCGTGGATCTACCCGTGATAAACACGTTCTTCTTCATCCTGCTCGCGCTCGGCGTGTTGAGCATCATCTCGATAGGGCTGCCCCGCGCCATCGCGGCAATCATCGCCGCCGCAGGTTTGGTCGTCACTCTGGCCTCATACATCTACGTAGTGGTAGCGATCGAGAGCGAGGTCTCTGAGCTGAGCGGCATGGGCGTCGGTGCGACTACGCTTCCTGCCGTAGGTTGCCTGCTCGCGGGATTTGCGTTCTTGGTCATGCTCATCCTCCAACTCATCCCCAAAGCCAACAGATCAAGAGGGTCTAGCGCTGACTGATAGCAAAGGCCCGTCCTAAGACACGGACGTTCAAGCGAAATGGTAAGGGAACCATATGGAATGCTACGCGATTTCGTTGTTACGTGTGGGTTTCAGGCAACCTGACATGAGAGTGCCGATGCCAGAAGAGATCGCCCGCGTGTTCATGAACGCTGAGCCGAAGACCGAGTGGCGATACGAGAAAGATGCGGAAGCGGATAAGTCTGACGGGGGTGCGTGATGGTGACGGTGAACGAATGTATGACGGTCTTGGAGACGCGCTTCTGGCAGTAAGGAGATTCGGCATGTCGTGGACTTGGCGCAAAATCTTGATCGTTGTCGTTGCCAGCATCGCCGCGGTGGTCGGGGTCTTCGCGGCGATGATTCTACTCGGGTTACTTCTTTTGCAGTTGAGTTTCGGGTGATCGGCACACAGCTTTAACCGAGCAAAGGAGATAAACGAGATGGACTGTAACCGATTCATGATCGGCGTCGCGGCGGGGCAACCGTCACCTTCCTAGGAATCATTGTTTCCTTAATCTGGATCTTCCTCGAATGGGGAAAGCAGTTCAGTGGCTGACATGAGAAACGTAATCACCATCATCGCCGGCTTCGTGGTCGGCTCGGTCGGAACGATCCTCGCCTTGTGGCTCTTCATCCTCGTGGCCCGCGTATAAAGGAGCGATGCGGCCACAATTCGACCGCCAGCAGGGCAAGCCAGGCAGGCAGAGAAATCGCTGCCGTGGCAATCACGAAAAGCTCTGATTGCAAGAGACCGGCAATCACAAAGCCGATTATTGAAAGCGGAACCAGCGCCACCGCGCAGAGATAGGCAACCCGGCGGGAGCGCCGGTGGAGGAGAATCAGCGCCAAGCTCAGCGGGATGGATGCCAGCCAGACCGCGATAAACAACGTCGACAGCAGCGTGAACCCAAATATAAGATCCTCCCGCTCGAAGGTCGTCCATCCGATGGCGAAATACGCGAGGAAGAACGTCACCACCGATAAGGACAGGCACAGGGAGAGGATTATGGTCTTTATCGCGACGGCTTTGTGCAACTTACACACTTTGGATTCCCCATGCCAAAGTCCTGGGACTTGTGCCGTGGACGCCCAGGCGGGGCCTTCTGCAACGCCGTATCAAAGTCCAGGCTCTCGTTGATGCGCAGGCTGGCCGCGCTCATGCGCGAGAGGCGTTCGGACTTCGCTTCCGGTTTCTCCGCTTGGTTCAAGGATCCACCTCGCTAGGTGCGTGAATTTGCGGTTAGCTTAGCACGTTGCACAGTCTTCATCGGAAGGATTATAACCGATATTTCACCAAGATTGTAACCAATTCTTCACCTTGTATTCACTTCACTTTCCCTATAATGGCTGGTGCGGGGTAATACATGGTTACCGACGGGTCGCCGGCCTTCCCGCAATGTCTGGAGCCCGGCCGAGGGCAACGGGCGGCAGGCCGGCCACAGGAAGCGCTGATTGAGAGATGAATGCACCACAACACATAGCTATCAGGCGAATGAATGCGGGGACGGTGACGACGCTTGTCGTACTGCTGGCGGTTGGGCTGGGAGCGGTGCTCATCGCCGCTTGCGATTTCAGCTCTGACAGATCCCTCGAAGGTTTTGTGGTCACCTCGGCGACGGTGGGCGAGGAGTTGGCGGACGCAGTGTCGGGGGACGAGGCCTCCTGTCTGGAGAAAGAGATCGGCGACTCGGCATACCAGTCGTTCCGGGCGGCACCGTTGGCGGAGTCCGGCCGGGACACCGCCAACGTGCGGGCGTTGTATGACTGTCTGACGGAAGAAAACTTCCTGATCTACGGGGTGGGAGTTACCCAAGTCTGGGCCGGCGGGTGGAGCGTGGAGACGCAGGCGTGCAGCATCGCACTGGCCCGGGAGCACCCGGAGTTCATCTACATCCGGATTGGACTTGAGGAGGAGGCTGCGACGGCCCACGAAGCCGATGTCTACCTTCTTGACTTCTACGATTGCCTCAACAATGAAGAGAAGATCGCGTTTGTCCTGCAAACGTTCTCCGGCCCGGAAAGCTTGGGAACGTCTGGCCTGGTGGAACTCTTGATGTCTATTCCGCAATCCGAGGCTTCCTGCGTTCTCGACATGGTCGGCGTGACACCGGAGCAGCTTCCCCAGCGTATGCAGGCCGACGCAGGCAGCGACTTCGTGAGCGAGATTGTGAGCGCCGCGGCGACGTGTATCTCGCAAGACACCAGCGTCAACATCTTCATCGCCGGGACGGCAGAGGCGTTGGGCGGGCTGAGCGATCAGTCCCAGACATGCTTGAAGGCCTTTGGAATGGAGCACTATCACTTCCTCGAACTTGTCGCGGGTGGTGAAGCCGCGGCGCAGGCAATGCCGGAGGAGGTGGCGGCGGAGATCGCAGACGACGGCTTCAGAATGGTTCAGTGCTTCAACGACGATGAGCTGCTGGCACTCCAACTCTTCATGGCAAGGGTACTGCGGCTGCCGTAGCCTCCCTCGAAGACCGGGATAACCAGGGCATCAGCCGTCGTAACCACAAAGCTACCGCAACGCACCGCGCTAGTGGCGTGAATTAACAAGGAGCTAGTCGTCGTGAACTTTCCACAAGCGATACAGCAAGTGTTGAGCAAGTATGCCGATTTCAGCGGCCGGGCCACGAGACCCGAGTACTGGTGGTGGGTGCTCGCAATCGCCGTCGGCAGCGCGGTGTTCGGGATAGTCGATTCCGCCCTTCCATACGGATTCCTGCAACCGATATTCGGACTCTTGACCCTGATCCCGACTTGGGCAGTTGGCGCCCGCAGACTGCATGATACGGGCAGGAGCGGATGGTGGATGGCGCTTTGGATCGTGAGTTCCCTGGTCTTTGTCGCGATTTTTATCGTTAGCATCATTGCCATGATCGGTGGCGCTTTTGAGTTTGGCTTTGAAGGTTCGGAAGAAGGCGGGGGATTGCTTGTTCTGGGGTTCATCGGCACGGCAGTATCGGCGCTGATTCTTCTCGCCATATCGGTTTGGTCCATCATCTGGATGGCTCAGAGGGGCGAAGGTGGCCTCAACCGATTCGGAGAAGTCCCATTGAACTGATCCCTATTCGCCACTGCTTTTGAGGTTTTCATGCGAACTTCAACGCAACTCTCAAGAGCCGTGATTGGACGATACGCAATCATTGGCCTCTTGCTCATCGCTTTATGGCTCCTCTTCACCTTCGGGATAGACGGATAAAGGAGCGATGTGATGGCTTGGTCAGATATCTGGGCGTGGTTCAAATCACGTCATTCAACGTGCAGAACGCATCTTTTTGGAGAAGGACAAGAAACCGTGAAACCGTCATTGACCTACCGTCGTCTAGGATTTGCCGTCATCGTGATCGTTGTCATGGCCGGCGCAGCTGGTATAGCGGTGAACGTCGGCTATCTGCTGGTCAAAGACGCTGACAATCAAGGTGAGGTACTAGGCACGGTGGCATTGGTCGTGTCACCCGCATTGACTTTGCTAGGCGCACTTGGCGCGATACTGTCGAACCTGCTACGCAACGAGTCGGGTTAACACGAAGTATCCCGCGATGAACACGGGGATCAAACCAATACCAAACCCGACTAACAGTAGGTCAGCCCAGTAGCATGGCACACCGTCAGGATCGACGAAAGCAATTCTAGGATCGTCATGATCAGAAGTCATACGCCGAGGATAACCCAACGACGGACATTGAGATGCTTAATGCGGAACGGTAGCGTTGTCTACCACAAAGCGGATTACAAACAAATCAAGGGCGCATGCGACCGGGCATCCTTGTCACTAATGAGGGAATATAGTTTTGAGCCGGGCTGCATTTCAATGCGGTCAACCATTGGCCTGTGCCTGCTGCGAGTGTGCGGTGTGAAAGGGGGTGTGGGTGTATGCTCCCTCTGCGCTTGACGCCCTCTTAAATCCCCCCTGAGAGGGAGAGGGGTGTGAGTGTCGGAGCGAAGGAGAGGGTTCGGCCTGGCGGCGGTCCTCCCCCTATCCCCTCCCGAAGGAGGGGGAACGCGTATCCTTATCTCACACTTCTCCTCTCCCTTCACCGAGCCACGCATTGAATCTCCCGTCCCTAGCCGCGAGGCCGATCCACGCCACGCGGCGCATCTACCGCGGCTACGTCGTCGCTCTCCTCGTCTTCCTCTCGACCGGGCTGTCGATCGGCATGACGCAATACGCGTTCGGCGAGTTCGCAGGTCCGCTACAAGCTCGCTACGGCTGGAACCAGACCGAACTCAACCTCTCCCTAACGTTCGCCTTCATCTCCGGCATCCTCGCTCCTGTCATCGGATATTGGACCGACCGCTTCGGCGTGCGTCCAGTCATGTTCGTATCCCTCGTCCTCATCGCCATCGGCTTCACGCTCCGACCGTTCATCACTGAACTATGGCATTGGTACACCCTCTCCGCACTCGTCTACGCCGGCTTCCCCGGCGCAACCGTCCTTCCCGCAGGCAAGATGGTCGGACTCTGGTTCCCGAACTCAATGGGACGCATGACCGGCGTCGTGGTTTCCGGCAACAACTTCGGCGGCATGACCATGCCTCCACTCGCCGCAACCATCATCGCCTTGTTCAGCTGGGAATTGGCGTACGTGACCTTCGCCGTCATCATGGTCGGCCTCTCCATTGCCGTTATGATCTTCATGCGCGAGAAACCCCGTGACGTCGAAGTAGAGATGCGCCGGACCCACCGCCCGCGGCCGTCTACGAGCGCCGCCGCGGCCCGCGCCGGCATGTCCGTCAAACAGGCCGTCAAGACCTGGGCTTTTTGGTTCACTCTCGTCGGACTCGTAGCGGCAACTTTCACCTACCAAGGCGTATTGACTCAGCTCCGACAACACTTTGGCGAGAACGGTTTTGCTCCAGCGGCAGCCACATCGGCAGTGACCTTCATCGCCACGATGGGAATCGTATCCAAGCTTGCCTTTGGATGCGCCAGCGAACGCTTCAGCGCCCGGAAGATGACTGTCTTGAGCACCGCATTCCAAGCTGTCGGCGTCGGGTTGATGATCCTCCCATTCGGCGGCATCCCGCTCATCGTCGTCGGAATCTTCGTCTACAGCCTCGGATTTGGCGGGTTGGGAGCATTGATTGTTTTGGTGGTCCAGCAGACGTTCGGGTTGAGGGAGTATGCGAGTTTAATGGGCTTGTATCAGTTTGCGCAAATTGTTTCGATTGCTGGCGGGCCGGTGCTGGCGGGGCGAGTGCACGACGACACGCAGAGTTTCGACTTGGCGTTTGCGACTATTGTCGGAATTTTTGTATTTGGAATGATTACGCTCTGGTTGGCGCGTCAGCCGAAGTGGGAGTAGATCATCGGTCAATCACGGTTGAGTAAAGATCGGACTGTCTATCGATCGCGGCTCGGTAGGTATTTCGGAACTCTTCCCGCGGGTAGTAGACTTTGGCGATTTCCGGCATCAAGTCAGCTAGACTTTTCCATTCACCGATGGCATTGAGGGCCAAAATCGCCGCACCGCGGCTTGTTGCCTGCTCTTCCGCGGGAACGTGAACCTCGCCTTGCAAGACGTCGGATATTGTTTGGAGCCACCAAGGGGAGTTGGTCATGGCTCCTCCGCCGGCGATGAATACGCGGTCTTCGGTCATTTCGCCTTGTAGGAGGTCGGCGACCAAGGAGAAGCGATAGGCGACAGATTCCATCAGCGCTTGGAGAATGTCGAGGCCAGTGGTCGAGACGCGAACGCCGTTGAATACGCCGCTGGCGTTTGTTGACCAACCGACAGCTCTTTCACCGGCTATAAACGGTAGGACGGTTAGGCCGTGTCCGTCGGGAGTTGCGTCAGTGAGGTTTTCGTTCAACTCTTCGAGGGGCGGGAGATTTAGATTGTTGACGGCCCACTCAACTACGTTGCCACCTTCGCTGAACGCGCCTCCCAGCAAGGTGCGATCGCCGCGGAGGATGTATCCCCAAAGTCCCTTGGGCACGGTTGGAGGCGGATTGTCGCCAGGATGGTCGACGACGAGGCGCATGGCACCCGTGGTACCGACGGTTAGAGCTACGTTGCGGCGATCGGTGCATCCAGAACCGATGTTTACGGCTGCTCCATCGCCAACGGCGAGGAAGAACGGGACCTCTGCGAGTTGGGGCCATCGGAGGGTGTAGACGGGGCAGAGTCCGGTTTGCGGTTGGTTGTACGGTGCAAGTGGTGGAAGGTTCGATGCTTGGAGATCGATGGCGTCGAGGAGTTTCGTGTCCCAGTCAAGGCTGTGACGGTTTAATAGGCCGCTCCAAGCGGAGACGCTGTAGCTGGCGGGGATGTTGGTCGATCCGAACCACCGAGTGAAGAGGAATGTGGTGATGTCGGTCCATCTGGCGATGCGCTCTGCGGTTTGGGGTTCGGTGCGTCGGAACCAGAGGACGCGACCGGGAACGTAGGAGGTGTGCTGCATGACGCCGGTTCGTTGGTAGGCGTCGTCGACATCGATGTTGTACTGGAGGTTGTCGACGTCTTGTGCGGATCGGGTATCGGCGTAGGTAAAGACCGGTGTGATCGGGTTGTGTCGATTGTCGACGCCAAGGATGGTGCTCGCCATGGCGTCGAAGCCTACGGCGGCGATGTGGTCGGCCTCTTCGCCAGCGAGTTGTAGGGCGCGATCGATGGCAGCTTCGGTCGCGTCTTGGATTGTCTTAGCGTCTTCATCGTGGCTGCCGTCGGCGGCGGTGCGTTGTTGGTGCTGGATCGATGCCTGTGTGTGCAGCAGGGCGCGGGCCTCGGCGTCGTACAGTCCGGCTTTGACGGCGGAGCTGCCGATATCGACGGCGAGTATGTAGGGAGTTGGGCGCACGTCTAGCGGCTGGTGAAGGCGTAGGTTTCAAGGGCATCTTCGTCGACTTCAACCCCTAGGCCCGGTTTGTCGGTGGCTTTGTAGTAGCCGTTTTCGGGTTCGTATGGGTGTTTAAGGATGCGGCTCTTGACGGCGTTGGCGTGGTGGGAGTGTTCCATGATCATGAAATTGGGGCACGATGCGGAGAATTCGACGGTTGATGCGACGGATAGGATGCCGCCACCACCGACGTGGGGTGCGACGGGGATGTTGTAGGTGTCGGCGAGGGTCGCGATGCGGTGTCCCTCGGTGATGCCGGTACGACCGATGTCGTGCATGAGGATGTCATAAGCCCGACGCTCAAACTGCTCTCGCATTTCGTACCGCGTACGTGTCCACTCCCCTATTGCCACGGCCATGTCTAGGGCGCGGGTGATTTCGGCTTGACCGGGAATGTCATCGGGGACGGTTGGCGACTCGAGCCATGTGAAGCCGAGCTTTTCGAGTTCGCGCCCGAGAAGGATCGAATTTGCAACGGACTGTCGCATGTGGGTATCGACCATGAGCATGATTTTCGGCCCTACGCGTTTTCTGACCGCTCGTGCGATATCCGCGACGCCGTCGACGTCTAAGAGGAGGTGAAGTTTGAACGCCTTGTATCCATATGCGAGGTGTTCCTCGGCTGTGTCGGCGACTTTTTCGGGGTCGGTTCCACCCATTCCGGCGTAGAGGAGGATTTCGTCGCGGTATCTGCCGCCGGCGATTTTGTGGACCGGTTTGCCGATGGCCTTGCCGACGATGTCCCACAACGCGATGTCGGTTCCGCCGATGGCATCGATGTAGAAGCCGGTGGGGTGACCTCGTTCTCGCATTGCGCCGTAGTTTCGAGTCCAGATAGCTTCGATATCGAAGGGGTCGCGCCCCATGATGAGGGGGCGGACGAGATCGTTAACTATGGTTTTGGTGGTGTTCGGGGAGACCGGTGATTGGGCTTCGCCCCAACCGACTATGCCGGTGTCGGTCTCGATACGGATTACGGTGGTTTCGTGGTGATGAGAGTAGATGGATGTGAATGCCGAGCGGTCGACGTAGTAGTCCCCGAATTCGATTGTGGGAGGACGTGTTGAACCTTCGGATTTTTCATCAGCGCGGGTGTCGATGCGAATTGGGTAGGCTCGGATGTCGACTATCTTCATTGGTTGGCTCGCAAGCTTGGGAATCGAATCTCATTGCATGGTAGCCGATATTGCCGGCAGGCACTAAGATGTGCGCTGTTGGTGGGTTGCCGGGGTGTATGGACAGCGGCTTTTGGTGGGAACGAACTTTCGGGCATGTAGAATCTAATGGAAACGCTTGAAAGACGTGCATAAACCCGAGATTCGCGGTCGCACGAGCATTAAACCGAGATTCCCCACATGAAGGTCCTATTCCTTGAAGATGCCCTGCCGACCGCACGAGCCGGTGACATCCGCGACGTAAAGAATGGCTTTGCCCGCAACTATCTGATTCCGCGAGGCGTGGCAGTACTTGCGACTGAACATCAGCTCCGGCGCGCTGAGAAGCTGCGAGCCGAAGCCGAGGAGCGGCGGTTGCGAGAACTCAACGAGTGGCGAGACATTGCCAAAGAACTGACCGAAAACCCGGTCGAGTTGACTGTCAGGACAGGCCCCACGGGTCGCCTCTATGGTTCGGTCACCAGCGCGATGATTGCGGCTCGACTCACCGAACTTACCGGCAGGCAGATCGAACGCAAACGCGTGCGGATGCAAGAACAGATCAGGATGGTTGGTTCATACCCGTTGCCGGTTCGTTTCATGGATGAGATTGATGCCACGATTACGTTAAGCGTCATTTCAGACGACATCGTGGAAGGCGAGGAAGAGGAAACGACGACCGATCAATACGCCGTTACCGACGAGATTTTGGCGAGCGGCGAGATCGACATGCATAGCTGGGAAGAGCCGCAAGCCGTCGATGCGCTCGGTCTAATCGCTGGGCGGATTCTGGCTCGCAACATTTCGCAATTCAGGATCATTCACGGTAAAGGCGAGGGCACTCTTCGTCAGGCGGTTCGCGATCGATTGAACGCGATGAAGACTGAAGGCACCGTCATAATCTGGGGTCCGGGCCGAACTGATGGGGATACCGACGCCGACAGCCTAGAAGCTGTCTCTTGGTTCACCGTTAGCTGACGCTTCTGGACGTCTTACGGCGCGTCCAACACATCGACAATAGTGTCGATTTCCCTTCGGTAATCGGCGCGCAATGTGCCGGATTTGCGAGTAGGATTCGATTCACAGCAGTTGAACCTTGCGCGTCCTCACAGCAGATTTCCTGAACCTAAACAACCGAATGCAAGAACCGCCCACCCTAACCCCAAACGGAAGCCCGCCAGCAAATCTCGAAGCTGAGACTTCGATAATCGGATCGCTGTTAATCGACGGCGGGTCGATCCTACGGGTGGTTCAAGATCTAAGGCCCGAACACTTTTATGGAGAGCACAACCGGGAGATATACGCGGCCTGTTGTGAACTGTTCGGCGAGTCGACCGGCATCGACCAAGAGACGGTTCGCAACCGTCTGAATTCCAAAGGCATCCTCGAAGACGTCGGCGGCGACGCATATCTCAGCGCTGCGGTGGCACATACGCCACACGCCGTTCACATCGCCGATTACGGCAAGATAGTTCGCGCGGCGTTCATGCTTCGCCTAATCGGTGACGTGGGTCTGGGGATCCATGAGATTGGCACCGACCTCGCCAACATCAAAGATGTCGACGCCGCGCTAAAACAGGCCGAGGAGCTGATATTCCAGGTCGGTCGCGAGCACGACTCGGCCGACTTTGTTCCGATAAAAGATGCGCGTTCGATCGCCGAGTTTTTTGATCCTCCGGCGCCCGACAGCAACGACGTTTCAAATCAACCGATCGCAACGGGTTTCCAATCGCTCGATCAAGTGCTCGGTGGTTTTCACCGTTCTGACATGATTGTCCTTGCCGCGCGGCCCGGTTTCGGGAAATCTACATTGGCATTGAATGTCGGTCTCAACGCTGCGAAAGATGGGATGACCGTCGGTATTTTCAGCCTTGAGATGGGTATCGACCAAGTGGCTCATCGGATGGCGGCGGCTCACGCCCACATCAACATCCAGAACATCCGCAACGACCACTTGACGCCGCCGGAACGCGACCGTCTCAGTGATGCCTACGGTTATTTGAGCGACATGCGCATTTATGTGGACGATGCAGCATTGCAGACAGCGAGCGGACTGAGCGCGAAGGCGAGACGTCTGAAGTTGCAAACCGGTTTGGACTTCCTGATCGTCGACTACATGCAGTTGATCAGCGGGTCATCTTCAGGTCGAGAGGCGAACCGCGTGCAGGAAGTGAGTGAGATTTCTCGGCACCTTAAAGCGATAGCGCGCGACTTGAACATACCAGTTCTCGCCGTCTCTCAGCTCAACCGCGCGGTCGAACAACGATCCTCTCACGAACCGAAGTTGGCTGACCTCCGGGAATCGGGTTCTATCGAACAGGACGCTGACGTGGTGATGTTTATCCACCGGAACGACAAGAACATGTCGGAAGATGAGTGGAACCGACGTAACCCGACGCAGGTGTTTCCGAGAGGATTAACGGACATCATCATCGCGAAGCATCGCCACGGCCCGACCTCGACAGTCGAGATGTCGGTGCGTGACGAGTGGGGATTGTTCTCGTCGGTCACTGAACCGGGCATGGATTGAGGGTCGGACGATGACGATCCGACCGATCAGTGGATTTCCGTTATCTGATGACTATGCCGGGACGCGGGTTCCGAATGCGGTGTTGGGTCGGGTTCTTTCAAGCGTTGACGATGCGGATGTAATCAAGCTGGTATTGCGGGCGGTCTGGTTGTTGGAACGGCAGCGTGGGTATCCCCGTTTTATCTCGGAGGAGCTATTGAGGACGGATCGGGTATTGGTTGGGGTGTTTGGAGATCGCGAGTCGTTTGATCGTGCTCTGGAGTGTGCTGTTCGATTCAGGGTTTTGGCTCGAGTTTCGGTTAACGGAGTTGAGCGGTTAATGCTGAACACGGAATCGGCTCGGAGGGTTTCGTTGGAACGCACTGAGTTTCAGGATTTTGAGGATTCTGACGACGAAAATGGTTGGGATGCACCGGCGGTTGCGTCATTGCCAACGAACGCATTTCGGGCGTACGAGGAGAATATTGGGACGCTGTCGCCCATGATTCGGGAGAGCATTCTGGCTGCTTTGGAAGACTTTAGCGACGACGAAATCACTCAAGCGATTAAAATCGCAGTTGGAAACGAAAGCCGAAGTTGGTCTTTCGTCGCTGGCGTTTTGAGGCGCTGGCTCAAGGAAGGAGTGCCCGATGAACAAGAAATCAGATGGCCTTCCAAACAAACGGGAGAACGGAGCGGAGCGGAATCACGATCCTTCGATGGAACCGGAAGAAACTCTATCAGATCCAAAAAACCAAGAGTTCCAGAAGTTGAACTTGAGCAATTCTTGGAACTCCAACGGGATAACAAGGAAACAGAGTAACGGAAAAACATCGCGATCTGAAACACCATCAGATTGCACCATCTGCAACGATTCTCTATGGGTGTTGTCGTCACATGGCCACCCGTCAAGTCCTGTTATCGTTCCTTGTAGTTGCCAAGTGAACGAACGAACGGCGTCGTCACAACTCAAAACGTATGCACAACTCGGCCTGCTCGAAAGAATGACTTTCGAGACACTCGTCCCGGGAGGGCGGAAATCGAGAGTCAGCGAGATGATGTTCCGACAAGCGACTGCTATGGCGAAAGAATTCGCGGATGGTCCCAAGGGTTGGCTAGTTATTGAAGGACCAACCGGAACAGGAAAGACTCATCTTGCTGCAGCTATGATCAATGCGATAGTTGACCGAGGCGAGCCAGCCAAATACGTCTCGGCTCTCAACATACCTGAATTGGTAATAAACGAGCGAAACGATCGGGACGAAGGCAACATTTTCACGCCCTTGCTCGACGCGCCGGTACTTGCCATCGACGACTTGGGTGCTCAGCAATCCAACAATTGGGTTGACGCCAAAATCGATCAACTGCTCACGCACAGATTCAACGGACGTTTAGCTACGATTTTGGTGCTTGCCAAAGCAAAAACAGCTTTGCCAGAGCGTGTCGGGCTGAAACTGGACGATCCAGACATTGCTCGTCTCGTGCGTTTGACTGACGAAGGCGCTATATCATCTGAGAATTACATAGGTGTCCACGAAATCGTGCTAAACAGGATGGTTTTCGATACCTTCGATGCGGATGGCGCTAAGTCGTCGAATCTAAGCCAGAAAGCTTCGATCCAAGCGGCAAAAAATGCTGCCATTGAATTTGCCAGTGAATTCGCGGAAGCGAAATCCTGGTTGTATCTCAATGGACCTACAGGCGTCGGCAAAACACATTTGGCCGTCGCCATCGCGGGAGTTCGCGCAAAGCGCGGCTTCGAGGTCAGATATTGGTCGGTTCCGGACTTGCTGGACAACTTACGCCGAGCTTATTCAAGCCCCGACCCTTTGGCGTTCGCCAACACATTTGACACGACACGCAATTCTGAATTGCTGATTTTAGACGATTTCGGTGCGCCGAACACTACGGATTGGGCGCTGGAAAAACTCTTCCAAATTGTCACTTTCCGTTACGACCGTCGGATGCCTACGGTGATCGCAAGCCAGTACATCATTTGGGAAGGCGAAGACAATCGCAACTGGGGCCGTTTGGAAGACAAACATTATTGGGATTCGATACGTTCGCGGCTGGGTGACACCACCGTAGTTACCGAACGACGTATTAACGCACCTGACTTCCGCAATCGGAATAATTGAACAACCAAACACCGTGAAACAAAGCGAAGGTAGCGTTTCTGATGGATCATAGTCATGCGCAGTGAAGACATTGCGATCCCTGCCACGATGCTACGACGCATGACTTTCGAGAATTTCGATCCGAAAGGGGCGAGGTCATCAACACCGAATCAGCGTGAATCGTTGAGCATGGCATTGGATGCAGCGAGATCCTTCGCAGAACAACCCGAATTGTGTTTATTTCTGGACGGGCCGACAGGTGTTGGCAAAACTCACTTGGCGATCGCCATAGCAGGTTGGCAATCCCAGCTTGACGTGGAAATTAAGTTTTGGGTAGTGTCAGATTTATTGGACTATCTTCGACACGCTTATTCGAGGTCCAGCGATTCGGAGTTCTACACCATATTCAACGCAACGCGAAACACCGAATTGCTCATCCTAGATGATTTCGCGGCCCCAACAATGACTGATTGGGCACTCGAAAGGCTGTACCAACTAATTGCGCATCGTCTTGATCGCATGTTGCCCACAGTCATCACAAGCCAATACATCCTGTGGAGGGGAGCCGACAACAGCCACTGGTCGCCGCTAGAAGGTAGGCTTTATTGGGAATCGATACGATCGCGTCTCAACGATTCTAGCGTCGTGACTGAACGCCTGATGGCGGCGCCTGATTACCGCAATCGCGGCGCATAGTCGGAGCCTGAAACAGATGGCGAACACGGCGTTGAAACAAGGTTGGCAGTTGGCGACCGTCAAGGCAATCAAGCACGAGACGGAGGATGTAAAGACGTTCATGCTTGAGCCAGAACGCGGTGAATTTCGTTTCGTCGCAGGTCAGCACATCGACGTTCGCTTGACTGCGCCGGACGGATACCAGGCGCAGCGTTCGTACTCCATCGCATCGCCACCGGAGCGCGAGAGCTGTATCGACATCACGATTGAACTGCTCGAAGACGGCGAGGTTTCCCCGTATTTCCACTATGCAGTAGAGAACGACGACAAGATCGAGATACGGGGTCCGATCGGTGGCCCTTTCACTTGGCGTGCCCAGCCAAACACTAAGCTGTTGCTGGTCGGCGGTGGGTCGGGTGTCGTCCCACTGATGTCGATGCTGCGGCACCGCGCGGCTTCTGGCTACGCAGACAGCGTACCCGCCGTTCTTTTGTACTCGTCTCGCACCGAGAATCACATCATCTATCGCGGCGAATTGGGCGATTTGGATGCTGCGGATCCAAATTTATCGGTGTTGCACACGCTTACCCGCCATCAACCGTCTGGATGGACGGGCAGGCGACGGCGCGTCGACATCGACTTGATGCGCGACGCGATCGCAACTCTCGACGGCATTAGCCCGGCTTCGGAGGCAGAGATACTCTGTTACATCTGCGGACCCAGCGATTTCGTTGAGAACTCAGCTCAATTCGCCGTGGAACTCGGTATCCCGCCAATAAACGTGAGAACAGAGCGCTTCGGTCCCACAGGAACCTAGAAAATCGACAGCCTAAGCAGTCAGGAATCCAGTATGAAACGACCGAACTTTGTCCTGATAATGGCCGATGACATGGGCTATGGCGATTTCGGCACCTTCAGCGAAGGGCGCGTCCGAACGCCGTTCCTTGATTCACTGATTGACGAAAGCATCTGCCTGTCCCAGAACTACACCGGCAGTCCGGTGTGCTCGCCATCGCGGGCGGCATTGCTGACCGGAAGGTATCCCATAAGGACGGGGGCCGTGACGCCGCAGGAGACCTTGGGTTATGACCGGATCGCATTGCGTGAGACGACCTTGGGTGATGTGTTCAAAGCGAACGGATACGCCACGGGATTGATCGGTAAGTGGCACAACGGCGCACTCGATCCGCGCTATCACCCGAACGCACGTGGGTTCGATGAGTTCGCTGGATTTAGAGGTGGTTGGGCCGATTATTGGCGCTATCACATGGATTGCAACGGGTCGATGGTGCCGTCGGATGGGACATATATGACCGATGCGCTCACCTCGGAAGCGACAGCCTTCATCGAACGTCACGCTGACGAACCATTCTTCTTGAGTGTCATGTACAACGCGCCGCACACACCGTTGCACGCACCGCAAAAGTTCGTGACACCGTACATTGAGGCCGGTTTCTCCGTCGATGTGGCAATCGTCTACGCCATGATCGAGGTCATGGATCGAGGTGTGGAGCAGATTTCGGAGACGTTGCGCCGACAAGGACTTTATGACGACACAGTCTTCATGTTCACCTGCGACAACGGCCCGGCGTTTGGCGTGCGGTGGGACCATGTTCCGCCGGGTGGGACGGGAGACACGACGCGGTTCAATTGCGGATTGAACGGTGCGAAGGGTTCGGTTCTTGAAGGCGGCGTACGGGTGCCGATGGTGCTTCGATGGCCGTCTGGCCTTGACGGCGAAGGTGAGAATCATCAATTCACGCATTTCATCGATTGGTTGCCGACGTTTATGGATATGGCGGAGGCTGCGCCGGTCGCTGGGATGCGACGATTGGATGGTGCTTCAGTATTGCCGCAACTGAGAGGCGATACACCACGTACTGAGCCGCGACGCTTTTGGCAGATGAACGCGTATTCGCCGGTCGGATTCAGCAACGCTGCGGTTCGTGACGGCGACTGGAAGTTGGTACGCCCCGCGGTTCCGTTGCTACCTGCAACGCCCGAAGATCAAAAGCTGGCCGATGACTATGTGCTGCTCGACATCGCCTACAAGTACGAGCCGGAACGCGTGACGTCAATCGCGCAGTGGCCGGAACCGGAGCGGATAATTGACAACCCGCCGCGACCGGAGCTGTACAACATTGCCGATGATCCATTGGAGTTGAACGATCTGTGGGACAAACATCCCGATCGCGCGGCCAAATTACTGGTCGATCTGGAGAACTGGTTCGACGAGGTCGAGGCCGAGCGGAGGACGATTCCCGACGACGAGCGAATCGGGGTGTAATCGAGCGTTGAATTAACATTGAATGTGCGCTTTGATTAGGTTCGTAGCGCGTCAATCTGCCAACGTAGCTCAGTGGTAGAGCAGCAGTTTCGTAAACTGCAGGTCGTGGGTTCGATCCCCACCGTTGGCTCCAGTTTCGCGGTCATCTGGAGTGGTGTTTTCGCTAATCACTGCGAACTTGACACATGATGGCGGGTGGTATCATTTGACAACAGAGGTCGCGCGTGCGCTATCTCAAATGGCCGGAGGGAGTGATGCATCTGGTTCGCTGGTTTAGTGGCCTAATGCTAGCTAGAAACGCCGCATATTTCGCTCGTCACAGCGACCTCCGGCCAATTCTTAATCGTATCCCCCGATCCGCCAACAAGCCTGCGCTTTGCATCAACCTGTTGATGCATATTCTCTAAACTCCAAGGGGTGGCGCGCGATGTCACAGGAGGTATCATTTGGTCACTGAGGTCGCGTGCGCTATCTCAAATGGCCGGAGGGGTGACACACAATCCGTGGTTGTATGACCTCACCTGTGCGACGCCGATTACGCTTGTCAGGCGACCTCCGGCCAATCGTTGGTTCTGGCCCCGCCTGGTGGTTTGGCTTCCTCGGTTCGCAGAGCGAATCGTGCAATGTCACGGGTGGTATCATTTGACAACAGAGGTCGCGCCTGCGCAATCTCAAATGGCCGGAGGGGGATCGCCGCAATTCATTTGCCATGCGTTCGCATAGAGGACTTGATGCGGTGACCCATTACCCTCGCTACAGGGACCTCCGGCCAATCCTTGATTCTAGCCCCGTCTGCCGACACTCTATTCGTCCCATGCATCAATCGGATGGTGCATATTTCATCGATTCTTGGGGTCTTGTGCGCGGCGGCGGTCGGTAGCCCCCATCGCTGTGGCACCGAGAAGTCCCAAGGCTGATAGATGCTAGACTTGCACTATCTTTGCCGCACGATCCCCCTATTCGATCCGATGGAGCAATCAATTTGAGTGACCAGCTGCTGATCGCTGAACAGCCCGAACTCCAAAATACGTTGATGATCTGCGCTTGGTCTGGCTGGTCTGACGCTGGCGAATCGGCGACGCGCGCACTCCATCACATGACGCAGGAACTGGGTGCCGAGAAATTCGCCGAGATTGATGCCGAAGATTTCTACATCTTCACCGAGGAGCGACCAGTGGTCGAAAACTCGGTCGACGGTGGGCGCCGGCTCGTGTGGCCCAAGAATGGGTTTTTCTATCACAAATCTGAGACCGAAGATTCGCCCGATATCGTGTTCCTGATTGGTAACGAACCCCACTTGAAATGGCGGACGTATACGTCGCTGGTTGCCGATGTCGCCAATGCGATGAATGTCGAGATGTTGGTGACGGTCGGCGCACTACTTGACGAGGTACCGCATACCCGTTCGGCGGTAGTGATGAGCACGACCATTCATGATGACCTCGGTCCGAAATATGGTCATGTCGAATACAGTCGTCCCAACTATGAAGGCCCGTCGGGGATGACGTCAGCGACGATCGAAGCTTTGGCGCAACGCGGCATAAAGTCGGTGTCGATCTGGGGTCACGCACCGCGCTACCTGCAAGGGGCGCAGAATCCGGCCATCACCTTGGCGATCGTCGAGGAGATCCAGAAGTTCGCAAACATCTCCGTCGGAACATCGGGACTCGAGCGCGAAGCGGAAGACTTTTCGACGCGGGTCGACTACGCGCTCCGCAACACGCCAAAAGCCGTCGAATACGTTCGGAATCTGGAGGAGCGGTACGACTCCGAGTTAGTCGTTGCCGACGATCCGGAACCGACGGCGATGATCGATGAACTCGACGAATTCCTACGCACTCGCAACACTGATGAAAACTGAGACGATTACCGACCTGATTGGGATCTACCCTCTGATCTTCATCTCCAAACAACACAACGCTGCATTAAGGCAGGCTGAGAGACCGCTATGAAACAGGTAACGTTAATTGGCGTCGGACAGATAGGCGCATCCATTGGCCTCGGCCTAAAGGTTGAGCACGGCAAGAAGTACCGGGTCATCGGCTACGATCCGGACCAAGACGTTCACGCCAGGGCGGAAAAGATCGGGGCTGTTGACGACGCGCAATGGAACCTCGACGTGGCCGTGCGCGATGCCGATGTCGTGATCATTTCCCTGCCGGTCAATCGGGCATACGAGACGATGGAAAACATCGCTCCGTACCTCAAAGATGATGTCACGATCACCGACACTTGCAGCACTAAACGCTCGATCCTTCATTGGGCGGACGAGTTGCTGCCGAGCAACGCATCGTTCGTTGGCGGTCATCCGCTAGTCAAGGCCGATGCAACCGGGCGCGACGAACCTTCGCCTTATCTGTTCACGCATGCGCCATATGCGATCATTCCGCATCCGCGCAGCCGACCGTCGGCGGTGCGCGATGTGCAGGCGATCTGCAACGACCTTGGGGCGCGGCCATTGTTCATGGACCCGGATGAGCACGACAGCTTTTCGGCGGCCGTTTCTGGTGTACCTGCCTTTGTCGCCGCGGCCGCGCTGAATGCCGCCTCAGATTCCCCTTCGTGGCACGAGATCAGCAAATTCGTTGGTAAGGACTTCGTTTCGATGAGTCAGCCGATGGCAAACGATCCGGCATGGGTCAATGGCATGGCGTCAACCAATCGCGACATGCTCATCTACTGGATCGATCAGATCAATGTCAAACTCGCCGGTATCAAGCAGATGTTGGAGAGCGAGGAAGATGTCGGGGATCCAGACGGACCGTTGGCCGACATACTGGTGAACGCGTGGGAAAACCGTCTTCGGCTCGATCTCGGCATCCAACCTGCGCCACCGACCAGCGCGGCTCCGGCCGAACAACTGCCGAGCAGCGGCGAAGCGACGGCATCGATGCTGATGGGCGGATTCATCATGAAGGCATTCCGGGGTTCGAAGGACAAAGACGACCCGACGAAGTACGACCGCCGCAAGCTGTGACACAACATTCAGCGTTTTCACATTCAAAGGTATTCGGAATATGGATTTAACGGTTAGTCGGCCCCGCAGATTGGCCGGCGAAGTTGTGGCACCGGGCGATAAATCAGTCTCCCACCGAGCTGTCATGCTCAATTCGATCGGCGAGGGCCAAGCGACCGTCAGGAATTTCTCCCCCGGCGACGACTGCACCTCAACGATGGGGATCATGCGCGCACTCGGCGTGGATATTGCTCGGACGACGGGATCAGACGACGCTGGCGACACGTTGGTAATCAAAGGTGCCGGGATCGATGGCCTGCGTGCGGCCGATGACGTGTTGGATGCGGGGAATAGCGGCACAACGATGCGGTTGATGTCGGGGATACTTGCCGGGCGTGATTTCAAATCGACTATGACCGGTGACGATTCGCTCCGCTCTAGGCCGATGGGCCGAATCATCAAGCCGCTATCGGAGATGGGCGCCGTCATCCGAGGTCGCGAAAACAACACGTTAGCACCGCTCGAATTCGACGGTGGCGCGTTGAACGGCATCGAGTACGACTTGCCCGTCGCCAGCGCTCAGTTGAAGTCCGCAATCCTGTTGGCCGGACTACGAGCCGAGGGAAAGACCCGCATTTCGCAGCCTGACGCGTCGCGCGATCATACGGAGCGCATGCTGAAGGCTATGGGGGCAGATATCGAGGTCGACGGATTGAACGTCGCGGTCGGAGAATCTCAGATCAATTGTGTCGATGTCGATGTGCCCGGCGATATATCAAGTGCGGCCTTCTGGATCGTTGCGGGGCTCATTCACCCGAACGCGGAGGTCGTGATCAAAGGTGTCGGCATCAATCCGACGCGTGCCGGTGTGATCACTGCCCTACAAGACATGGGCGGAAATATCGAACTCGTCGACGAACGCGATGTTGCGGGCGAACCCGTGGCCGACGTCGTCGCGACCACGAGCAATCTCCGGGGTACTGAGTTGGCGGGCAGCATAATGCCTTTGCTGATGGACGAAGTACCGATCATCGCCGTCGCGGCCGCGATGGCCGAGGACGAAACGATCATCCGCGACGCCGCCGAACTCCGCGTAAAAGAGACTGACCGCATCAGCGCGACCGTCGATTGGCTCGTTGCGGCAGGTGTTGAGGCCGAGGCTCGTGAAGACGGCATGGCGATTGTCGGTTCTGGACGGATCGCCGGAGGTACTTACCAAAGCCAAGACGATCACCGCATCGCGATGGCCTTGGGTATCGCAGGTATGGTGTCGGAAGAGCCGATTCGCGTCGTTGAAGCGAGTTGCGCAAGCATTTCTTACCCAGAGTTTTGGGACATACTCCAATCGTTGGGCGGCATCGTTGACTGAAAACGATGGCCCAGGCAGTATCGACGAATACAATCCTCTCGTCGTCGTCATCTCCGGGCCGTCAGGCGTTGGCAAGGACGTGATCATCGAAGGCATGGCCGGTCGCGGATTGAACTATCACTTCACGGTTACCGCAACGACTAGAGACCCGCGACCCGGGGAACGCGAAGGCATCAACCACCACTTCTTGGATATTGAAGAATTTCAACGTCGGATCGAGACGGATGAACTGCTCGAGTGGGCCCGGGTTTTCGGCAACTACTACGGCGTTCCCAAACAGCAGGTCAGGGACGCAATCGCGGCTGGCGATCACGTCATCATCCGGGTTGATGTGCAAGGGGCGTTGAGGATCAAAGAGATCGCTCCCGAAGCATTGATGATTTTTGTCCATCCACCGGACATGGCGGTATTGCAGCGGCGCATCGAACGGCGAGGTCTGAACAGTCAATCTGAGATCGAAACTAGGCTCGCGGCGGCGGAAGATGAGATAGCGACATCGCCAATATTCGACTACCAAGTTGTCAATCATGAAGGACAGTTGGAAGCCGCAGTGAATGAAGTTACCGACATCGTCCACCGAGAATCTCGTCGTGTTCCACCTCGCAAAGTCAAAATCTAGATTGATGCATACGGGTTAAGCCAAATGAAGATCGTGATCGCCCCCCAAGAGTTCAAAGAGAGTCTGCGCGGCATCGAGATTGCCCAAGCAATGCGCGAGGGCGTGCTCCGGGTATGGCCCAATGCGGAGACTCAGTTGGTCCCCGTAGCGGACGGAGGTGACGGGACGTTGCAGTCGCTAGTGGACGCGTCAGACGGCGAGATCATGACTGCCACCGTAGACGACCCATTGGGACGGCCCATCGATGTCGTATGGGGCGCGTTGGGCGATGGGAGTACCGCCGTCATCGAGATGGCGCGATCATCCGGACTCGCGCTGCTGAAACCCGAAGAACGAAATCCGCTCGTCACCTCAACCTATGGCGTAGGTCAACTAATGTCGCTCGCGCTTGACGCCGGGTATCGACACCTGATTATCGGGATCGGCGGCAGCGCGACGAATGATGGCGGTGCGGGCATGGCGCAGGCGCTCGGTGCCACACTGCTCGATGCCGATGGCGACGAACTCGTACGTGGCGGCGGTGCGTTGGCCGACTTGCGTAGTATCGACGTTTCTGGGCTTGACGCTCGTTTGTCCGAAGCGACGATTGACGTGGCATGCGATGTAAACAACCCGCTATGCGGCGAAACTGGCGCGTCTGCAATCTTTGGCCCGCAAAAAGGCGCCGATGCTGCGATGGTTGAATATCTCGACAATTCGCTACATCGCTTCGGCGAACTGCTAATGCGGGACCTCGGCAAAGATGTCATAGAAGTCCCCGGTGCTGGAGCGGCCGGCGGTTTGGGTGCCGGTCTTATGGCCTTTGCCAACGCTCAACTGCGCCCTGGCGCGGACATCGTCGTTGATGCTTTAGATCTGGAATCTCGCCTTGAAAATGCTTCTCTTGTGATCGTAGGCGAGGGACAGACAGATCGATCGACCGTCTTCAACAAGGCGCCGGTAGCGGTCGCACAACGTGCGAGGGCCCGCGGCATCCCAACGATTGCGATCTCCGGCAGTTTGGGTGATGGTTACGAATTGGTGCACGACCATGGGATCGACGCCGCGTTCAGCATCCTCGACTGCTGTATGACGCTTGAGGATGCCATGTCCGATACCGCGGCGCTAGTTGCCAAGGCGACGGAGCAGGCCTGTCGGGCGTTGCGAATAACCCTTCGCAATACTTCAACTCGAAATGTCGTTCAAGACATTTAATGTTCCTCGCCAGATTTTTGCCGAGGCGATCGAGGCCCAAATTCAGATGGTAACCTCAATCCAACAGATACCCCAAAGGTGTCGCTGAAGTTACCGGCTACACCCGAAAGCGGAACAGTCCAACTGAAGCATTGTCCAGCCCAAACTCATTCATAACCGCATTCAATACCCGGATCGTGATGCCGTTTACGTCAGTGGATCTGCCGAGGATAATCACTTTTGCGGCAATGATATTGATCGGACTTTCCGCAATCATCGCCTCATTGATCACCTATTTTGGCAGTCCTGGATCAGACCTGCGGGATTTGTTGCTTTTATGTCTAATTGTAGTGATCCGGTCGAGTTTGTTGGCGATGGTAATTCGTTTTTTTGATACGTTACGATGGCCGGGTGCAGGGTTTGTCCTTCTGACGGCATTCATGATTTTAACGATATGGAACGAAACATACGACGTAACTCATACAACTCTGCCAGTTAAACGCGAATTTCCCTCTGTGAGCTCGAGTAAAGCCTCCATATTGGACACTTTGGCGTTAGCTTCTCTCATAATTGCGATAGTGCCAAGTACCGTCCGGGTCCACCGATTGAAAGCAGTCTACCGCAGCTGGTTGACGTTAGGGTCCAAAATCCGTAGCGATCCGACGAGATTTTCGGTTTTGGCAGGATGTATTGCTTGGCCGGGTGCATCCTATTCGATCATGATTGATGCCTATTATTTTTTCTTTATAAATCCGAACTATGGCTTCATTGATTTTATCGAATTTGTTCACGGAGTAAATTATATCCGAGGATACCACGTTCACTACATGGAAGGAATTGTCATTTATCTCACATTCATCCTTGTTTCCAAGATTACAAAGCCGAGACTTCAACGGAATTTAGGTTTATTGGCCTTCTGCGTCGGCGTGATTGTCGCTTATGCGATTTCTTTCCGTTGGCCCTCTGAGGTATCGCCCGGTATGCCTCCCAATTATGGACCATTGTTATGGTCGGCACCAGCGTTGCTGGTATTGTTGGCATCCGCTGCCGCAAATATGTTTTCAGCTGAGGCACGAGATAGTTTGCCGCACAAAACCCCAGACATTGATCAACATCCCGGCAAGGAGTCACCGTCAGTAAACCGCGGTTCCAGTTGATGTTCGCAGAACTCAACCCACTAGAATGACGTGTGTCTCTGTCGGTCCGTGAATACCATGAACGATGGTCGCTTCGATGTCGCCAGTGCGCGACGGCCCGGAAATCAGATTCATCGCCGCGTGGCGGTCTCCGCCGTGGATGTCGACGTGTTCGAGGAGGAAGAGTTCATCGAGCGATGGTAGAACTTGCCCGCGCTCAATTACCGCGATGTGGACTGGTGGCGCCAACGAGGTTAATCGCGACACGCCTTTCTTTGGGTGTATGACAAGTGTCCCGGTTTCGGCGATGACGTAATCGCCGCCGGTGATGCCGACGTTGGTTCGGAAGACTTCCTTGCGGTGAGCCGACCGCAACTCGGCGCGGTCCTCTTCCGACATCTCGTCGCCGAGCGTCATGTTTCGAAGATCGACCCCAGATCGCTCCAGCGCTGAATCGATTCGGGCTTGGTCTAAGACTTCGTGACCGGAGCGCAAAGCGGTGTCCGCGCCAATGTCGCGGCATATCTCAGCGATGAGGTCCCCGACATCCTCGATCGTCTCCGCTCGATGGACCTTCCAACCCGCGGTCTTCATGGCATCTGCCGCGTCGTCAAGAAGCTCGGTCGATTTTGCGGCGACATCAATACGCGTCTTTTCAGCGGCGATTTGTGCTTCGGCCAGGTCAGGATAGCGAACCGGCGAAGGTCCCACATCGGCCGTAGGTCCAGCGCGCCCCAACGCGGCGCTGACGTTTGATAAGAATTCGTGGCGGTCCATGATAGGTTGACTATTCGGAGGTCATCTCGAGGAAAAGTATCGAATCACCTGACGCGTGTGGAAGGCGGAGACGATTAGCTGGATCACTCCTAGTACCAATATCAGAATCCTCAACCAAGTTGGTTCCGTCAAGATGAACGCGCCGAGAATCACCGAGACGACGCCGACGATGATGCCGATGATGTATCTGGGGATGCTGGGCACGGGTAACGCGATGTCTGGAGAACTGTTGTCGTTCACGATTTCCTCTCTGTTTAGCTACCGACGAACTAATGGACAAATCTAATCTCGTTTACGCTCGGCGAACCATTTGCCGAACGACTTCGATGCTGGCGCCGGGAAATCGCGACTGTCGGTCCAACCAGAGATCGGCGGTGGCATTTTCTTCAGCCAACCGTCCTTTTTCAATGGCGCAGCAACCAACTTTCCGATGCTCGACCCAGCTTCGAATCGAGATCGGCTCATCATGCCCTTCTGCCAAGCCTTCCACGTCATCCGCTCTCCGAAACCTGACGCCCTTTGTAGTGGATCGGGTACGCCCTCCGCTGACTGTGCTCGTAGTTCGAGCAACATGCGCGGGATGTTGATCTTCACCGGACATGCCTCGTGGCAAGCGCCGCAAAGCGATGACGCGGCAGGCAACTTGGCCCCATCCTTGAGACCGGTCAAAACTGGTGAGACGATGGATCCAATCGGTCCGGGGTAGACCCAGCCGTAAGAGTGCCCTCCGACCTTGCGGTAGACCGGACATGAGTTCATGCAGGCACCGCAACGTATGCAGTTAAGCGCCTCACGTAAGGAATCGTCGCGGAGCAACCGGTCCCGACCGTTGTTCATGATTACGAGGTGAAACTCTTCCGGCCCGTCTTCCTCATCGTGCGCGCGCGGTCCGTTGACCATCGTCACATATGCCGATATCCGCTGGCCAGTAGCAGATCGGATGAGAATTCGCAGCATCGCGCTCAGGTCAGCTGCTGAGGGGACGAGCTTTTCCATACCCATCGCAGCCACGTGGATACGCGGCATCGATGTCGCCATCCTCCCGTTGCCTTCGTTCGTGACGAGCACGATGGAACCGGTCTCCGAAACGGCAAAGTTCGCACCCGTTACGGACATGTCGGCGCGCTGGAACACCCCTCGCAACATCTCACGCGCTTGCTGGGTCAGTTCTTCCGCGGTCTCACGTCGTTCCGTCTTCGACTCTTCCGCCAAGAGGTCAGCTACTTGGGCCTTCGTCTTGTGTATGGCGGGCGCGATGATGTGGTACGGTGCCTCACCTGCCAATTGGACGATATACTCGCCCAAATCGGTCTCAACGACTTCGATGCCATCGGCTTCTAGGACATGATTGAGTCCCATCTCCTCTGAGACCATCGATTTGCTCTTGATTACCGTCTGGACATCGTTTTTCTCGGCGATCCCTCGGACGTATGCATTCGCATCCGCGGCATCGCTGGCGAAATAAACCTTGCCGCCGTTCTTCTCGACGTTGTTGGCGAGCATATCCAGGTAGTAGTCGAGGTTGGCGATGGTGTGGTCCTTAATCGCCTTGCCCAGGGTGCGTTGGGCCTCCCAATCCTCGGTAGCTCCGGCAGCCGATAATCGTGCACGGTGAAAACCGTTGTAGACGACTTCGTGCGCCTGCTGCAATCGAACATCGGCGAGAGCCTGAGATGCCGCGCTGCGAAATGCTGAAGTCGTTGATTTCATCGTTGTTCGGCCCGGCTCAGATCGGATTGGCTATCCAGCAACTCTGCGATATGTACCACTTGGACGTCGGATCCGCGCCGTCGTAGTCCGCCCTGCATATGCATGATGCATCCGGTATCACCGGCTATGAGCGTCGATGCGCCCGTAGCCACTACGTTGTCCAACTTTTCGTCTAGCATCGCCGTTGAGACATCGGACATCTTGACCGAAAACGCTCCGCCGAACCCGCAACACACTTCGTCTCGCTCCATCGGCTTAAGATCCAAACCGTCAACATTTTCAAGCAGCGCGTTCGGTTGCTCGTCAACGTGCAGCTCTCGCAATAGATGACAGCAGCGATGGTAGGTGGCGTCGATATCTTTGCGCACCTCGAGGTCTTCGACGCCGAGAACATCCACGATGAACTCCGTCACTTCATAAACGCGGCGGGCGAGTTTCTCGGCACGGGCTAGCTCATCAGGGTGATCGCGAAAGAGATCGGTATAGAAATTGCGGACCATAGCGGCACATGATCCTGACGGACAAACTATCGGGCCATCGGTCGCCTCGAAGATGTCCAAAAATCTCGAGGCAACGGGCCGCGCGTCGTTTCGGAAACCGCTGTTGAACGCCGGTTGGCCGCAGCAAGTTTGATCGGGTGGGAAATGCACCTCGATCCCTTGCGCCTCTAAGATATTGACGACGCTCATGCCGACGTTTGGCATGAATTGATCCACCAAACAGGTCACAAATAGATTCACGCGACGCGGACGTTCTGAGGTGTTTTCACGTTTCACAACACATTCAGCATAAAACCCTTCGGCAACTAACCACCCACAACCTCACTGCTAAACTTGGGTTAGTGTCGATACGCCGATGAAACCGCGTGTGCAACTCGTGATTGACGCCCGCAATTTCTGAACGAAAGGCTTGAAAATTGAATAACGGCCGGCAGGACGTAACCATCGTCGGAGCGGGGCTGATTGGGCTGTCGACAGCGATGGAGCTGTTGCAACGAAAGCCCGGGTTGAAGCTTACGGTGGTCGAAAAGGCCGACGGGCCGGCGTCGCAACAGTCGGGTCACAACAGCGGCGTCATCCACTCCGGCATCTACTACAAGCCGGGATCGTTCAAAGCCCAGTTCTGTGTCGAGGGCCGCGCCAGCATGACGCAGTTCTGTCTCGACAACGAGATCCCGGTGTGGGAGTGTGGCAAGCTGATCGTCGCCACCAATCCAGCCGAGGAAGCGAGACTAGAGGACCTTTGGGAACGCGGCACCAACAACGCCGTAGAAGGTTTGAGAATCGTTGATCGCGAAGAGATGGGCGAGATCGAACCGTTTGTCGAAGGCACAAAGGCACTTTACGCACCCAAGACTGGCATCGTCGATTATCGCAAGGTTGCTGATGTCTACAGCGAGAAGGTGCAATCTCTCGGCGGGAACATCCAGTTCAATTCCGAAGTCAAGAACATCATCCCTAACGGTCAAGGCTCCGACGGTACCAACTACACAGTTGAGACCACATCGGGAGAGATCGAAACGAAGTACCTCGTCAATTGCGCCGGGCTTCACTCCGATTTGATCGCGGCGATGAGCGGCGTCAACCCAGGTCTGAGAATCGTCCCATTCCGCGGCGAATATTACACTCTCGCGAAGTCTAGCGAGCACATGGTCAAGGGACTGATCTACCCGGTACCGGATCCCTCGTTCCCGTTCCTCGGCGTCCATCTGACACAGACCATGAAGGGGTGGGTTGAAGCCGGACCGAACGCGGTCTTGGCTATGAAACGCGAAGGCTACCGCAAGCGCGATTTTTCGTTCGTCGATTTCGGTCGAACGGTAACCTTCCCGGGATTCTGGAAGATGTCCCTGAAGAGTTGGAAGGTCGGGTTGTGGGAGATGAATCGCTCGTTGCGCAAGGATGTCTTCTTGAATAGCCTTCGGAAATTGATGCCGTCATTGAAGAAGTCGGACCTCGCACCCGGCGGTTCAGGCGTGCGCGCCCAGGCTGTTCATAGCGATGGCTCTCTCCTAGACGATTTCCGCATCGACGAAAGCGCGACGGCAGTCCATGTTCTCAATGCACCTTCCCCCGGTGCCACGTCGTCGCTGGTTATCGGCAACTACATCGCCGACAAGGCAGAGGCGAACTTCAGACTGTAGGTTGGACGTTAATCCGGTTCAACTCGCCAGCATCAAAAGTTCGGCTGATTCCAACGATTCCTTGATCGTGGTCAGGAACTGGACCGCGTGCGCACCCTCAACGACGCGATGGTCGTAGGTCACCGCAAGGTACATCATTGGCCGGATGTCGATCTGCCCGTCAATGACGACTGGCCGGTCGACGATGTTGTGCATACCCAAGATGCCGACCTGCGGCGGATTCAGTATCGGCGTCGACATCATCGAACCGAATACTCCGCCATTGGTGATGGTGAATGTTCCCCCGACAAGGTCTGCGAGGGAGAACGAGCCACTACCGGCCTTTTCCGCGAAGCCGCGGATTTCCTGTTCAATCTCAGCGAATGATTTCTGGTCCGCGTCGCGGACTACCGGCACCACCAACCCATGGTCGCTGGCGACCGCTACGCCAACGTCGTAGTACTCCTTGTAAACGAGTTCGTCGCCATCCAACTCCGAATTCAATATCGGGAATGCCTTAAGTCCATTCAACACGGCCTTCACGAAGAACGACATAAAACCTAGCTTGACCCCATTCGTGGCCATGAACTGTTCGCCGAACTCGCGCCGGATGCGGATGACCTCGTGCATATCGACCTCGTTGTAGGTCGTAGTCATCACAGCTTCCGCCTGTACCTGCGACATGCGTCTCGCAGTTGTCAAGCGACGACGAGAGAGCCTTTCTCGGCGCACTGGTCGACCGTCTTCGATTCTGCGTAGGTCCGCGATCTGAGGAGCGATCGTAGGTTCGGCGGACGGGGTATCATCGGCCTCCGATTCGGGTGCTTCCTCGACTTCAGCCTCATGTTCCGATCTGTCGTCCTCCGCTGCGACTTCTGCAACCTCTTCGATCGCGGTTTCGAGTATCGACGTAGGTGGTGCTTCAACGAATGGACTTAGCTGGATCTCGACGAATCCGTCATCTTGGTCCGCAGCTTCCTCCAGCTCGACCACCTCTTCCGTCAACGCTGCAATCGTCGTGGTCTCGGACTCTTGGGTCGCCGGCTCGTCATCTTCGGGTTGGCCGTCAACGGTTGCGTCCACGTCATCAATAACCACCGCGGATTCGGAACTGAATTCGCACAACGCGTCGCCTGGTCGGACCACATCGTCCACTTCCTTCAAGATCGTCCCGATGACGCCGCTTTTTACCGCGTTTATCTCCTGCACGGCCTTGTCAGTGTGCAGTTCGACGATCGGTTCGCCGACATCTACCGTCTCGCCGACGATTTTGAACCACTTCCCTACCGATGCTTCAAAAACCGACTCGCCGAAATCTGGTGCGACTATCTCTTCCATTTATCCGTGTGTCCTATCCGTGGTGATGTGGTAACGCTAGTCAAATTCCAAAACGGTTCGGCTTAATCCGCCGGGTCGAGTTTCAAGGCGATGCGTATCAATCGATCCTGCTGCCGCCGGTGCAGCCAGTTCGAACCTGAGGCCGGACTGGGGCTCCGTGGACGACCGATGTAGCGTATGCCCGTTTTGATGATCGACGCGATCGGCGTCCTGACAAAGTCCCATGCTCCGCGGTTGCGCGGCTCCTCTTGCAACCAGACAACATCCTTGTAGTTTGCGAACGACTCAAACGCGTCAACCAAGAGTTCCTCGGGGAACGGATACAGTTCTTCCAGCACGATCACTCCGATGTCCTTGACATCGGCGATCCTCGGATGCGTGGCTAAGTCGACGAAAATCTTGCCGCTGCATAGGACGACCCGCTTAACATCGTCGGGATTGGAATTCGACAACGTGAACTTGCGGATCGGCCGGAAATTGCCTTCGGTGAAGTCGTTGATCGAAGATGCTGCGTGTGGATGCCGCAACAAGCTTTTGGGAGTCATTACAACCAACGGGCGTGCCCTATCGGATTCGCCGAGCAATGCCGACTGAGACCGCAGGAGGTGAAAATACTGCGCGGAAGTAGTTGGATTGGCTATACGCATGTTGCCGCTTGAAGCAAGATCCAGGAAGCGCTCGAGATGGGCATGAGAGTGGTTTGGCCCCTGCCCTTCATATCCATGAGGGAGAAGCATCACAAGATTGGGACGTTGGCCCCATTTTTCCCTCGCCGAAACAATCATCTCATCGATGATTGCCTGAGCGTTGTTGACAAAATCCCCGAACTGCGCCTCCCAGATGACTAGACTCGATTCCGTGAAAACGCTGTAACCGTGCTCGAACCCGACGGGTCCAGCTTCGGACAGTGGGCTGTTGTAGATCGAGAAACTGCCACCTTCAACTTGTTTCAGCGGGTAGTATCGTTGACCGGTCTCGATGTCCCAAACCACGGCGTGACGTTGGCTGAAGGTTCCTCGAGCGCAATCCTGCCCGGTCAAGCGTACGGAAATACCGTCTTGCATCACGGAGCCGAGAGCCAATGCTTCCGCGTGTGCCCAATCGATGACCTGTTCGCCAACCTGACCAATCTCATTCCGGCGGGCAAATACACGTTGGACCGTGGAATGCAATTTGAAGTTGTCCGGGATTGTGCTTATCTCACCGTTGAGCTTGATTAAACGTTCCACGTCGATCGACGTGTCTGGATACTCCTCGCCTTGCATCCCTTCCGGCGTTAATCCCAGATCCGGCGGTTCCTGTCTTCGAGTTCCAGCACCTGACGCATTAACGGCCTCCATCGCGGTGCTCAGTGCATCGAACGTGTTCGCAACAAATCCGTCGACATCTGCTTGTGAGACGACTTCCTCGGCGATCAGCCGATCAGCCCATTTCTCGCGTAGCGTCGGATGCTTTGCAACCTTTTGGTACGCCAAGGGTTGCGTGAAGCGGGGTTCGTCATTCTCGTTGTGACCATGTCGACGGTAACCGACGAGGTCGATAACGAACTCTTTACGGAACTTCAACCGATACGAAACCGCCATCTTTGCGGCGAGGGCGCACGCTTCAAGGTCTTCGGCGTTGACGTGGACCACCGGAATCTCGTAACCCCGCGCAATGTCTGAACAATATTGACCCGAATATCCTTCATCCGGCTCGGTGGTGAACCCTAACTGGTTGTTGGCGATGACATGAATCGCTCCGCCAACCGAATATCCATCGAGATTGACGAGGTTTAACGATTCGGCTACTATGCCCTGGCCAGCGAAAGCGGCATCTCCATGAATCAACAACCCCATCGCCTCTAGGTGCGGGGCGTCACCTTCGGCGGCCGCATCTTGCGTCGATCTGACGGCACCCAGTACGACCGGATCGACCATCTCCAGATGGCTCGGATTGGGCAAAAGCCGTAACTGGATGTCGGTGATCCCATCCTGATTTACATCGACATCGGCGCGAGAACCAAGGTGGTATTTCACATCCGTCAACCAGCCAGCGGCTTCCATCGCCGCCAAGTGGGCGAACCTGCCTTCCAAGAATCCTGTCAACAGAGATTCGTAAGGCTGCTCCAGCAGATGCGCCAACGTGTTCAATCGTCCGCGATGCGGCATACCCATCACGATCTGTTTGACGTTGAAGGCCGATTGCAGGATTATCTGGTCGATCAGCGGGATCAACGCATCCAATCCCTCCAAGCTGTACCAACGTTTTCCAGGAAAAGTTGCGTGGAGATACTTTTCGAATCCTTCGACTTTGGTCAACAGTTCAAGTTGATAACGCTTCTGGGAATCGGGCATGAACTGCATGGCCGATTGGTTTTCGACTTGGTTCTGTAGCCAAAGGCGCTCCTCGACGCTATGGATATGGTCGAACTCGTAACCGATTGAACCACTGTAGTAGGACTTCAACTCTTCAACGGCTTCGCCGATCGTAGGTCGAGCCAACCACTGGCGAATCTCGTCGTTCGCATCGGCGAGCAATCGGGACGACGCAGCAAGGGTTTCTGGCAACACCCCGAAACGCTCAGGACGCAAATGGTCGTCTGACCGCGGCAACATGCCCAATGGGTCGATATCGGCAGCCTGATGACCGTCTTCCCGTATGGCGTTGATCAACCGCTCAACGCGAACGATTTGTTCGGCCGAGACGTCCGGCTGGACTACGACCTCCGGCGCCAGCTCCTCTTCGTCTGCTTCTAAGACATCTGCATCTAGGCTTCCGTTATTCGCGACGACAATTTCATCGGTAGGCGGTTCTTCGATCGGTTCGTCGGTGTGACCATTGACGCCCGGAGCGAAGCTGACCTCGAATGAGGGGTCCATCAAAATGCCGTCGTATTCGAAATCGGTTTCGACGCCGTTGGCGCCATCGGAAGCAAGCGACGCCGTTTCACCGTCCATGATGCTCGTCGCATACGCCTCATTGAACCCGGCAAATACTCCGTACAACTCGACGGAAGGTTCGTCGCGGTTTTGATCTTTCGAATTTCCGGTCATGCTCTGCTGGTCAGGATGTCTGGATCGACCCGCCGTGGTTCACCTCTATCGCCCATCCCCTACTAATACATTGTCGCAGTTCACGCACGTAAATATCCACTTCGACTAACTAGTCGACTTCCGTGTACGCCCCACCCCCCATTAACGCATCCGACTGGGAGACTGCCAAAAGTCGGCGTTGTGACCGAGAATTTGTTTCAATTCCTCCGTCGCAGCGGACAGCGCTTTCTCAACATCGGCAGGGAGGTCATAATCGAAACTCGGTGTGTTGAGTGCCACCTCATCAGGATTGCGCGCGCCGACCAAAAGACTGGTTACCCCCTCCTGCGCCAAGGCCCAAGCCAAAGACAGCTTTGCCGGATGCTCACCAACTTCATCAGCGATCTCCAAGACGGCCGCTATGGCGGCGAATGTCTCCTCTTCGCATCCATCTTCGCCGTGGATTGACTGTTCCCGATCCTTGTGGAAGTGACGGCTACGAGATAATCCCGGTGGAACGTCGTCCGCGGAGGCGTATCGACCAGTCAAAAGCCCTTGCTGCAATGGGCTATAGCAAATCACGCCAACATCGTTGGCCACACAGGTCGGCTTGATGGCAAATTCTAGGGCGCGCCAGAGAAGGTTATAGGGAAGCTGGTCGGTTACGATGACGCCACACTCGAGGATGTCGGTCAGATCGCGCACCGCGAAGTTGCAGACGCCCAAAGCTCGCACCTTGCCGCTCTCCTGCAGCTTCAACAACTCGGTCATCGTATCTGCGATCGGAACATCGTGGTTGGGCCAGTGGATCTGGTAGAGATCGATGTAGTCAGTCCCCAACCTTTTCAGGCTCGCATCGCACCGTTCGGCGATAATGTGCGGGTCTTGATCTGTTCTGCTGAACTTAGTTGCGATTACAGCCTCGCCCCGACGTCCCGCGAGCGCGCGACCGAGGACTTCCTCCGAATTGGAATCGTCCGAATATCCCTCTGCGGTGTCGAAAAAGTTGACGCCAGCATCGAGCGCGGCATGAACCGCGGCGATCGAGTCGTTATCGTCTTGTGGTCCCCAGACCCGGCCACCGGCGAAAGGCCAACACCCTAACGCCATCCTAGACACCTTAATGCCGCCGTCTCCTAGCGTTGCGTATCTCATGGCTTGGTTCCTCGAATTTCCTTTGACTCGGTCTCGATCACAGTACGCGGTGGCGGGAGTGCAAGGGAGTCGAACCCTCCGCGCACACCGAAGGGTGCACGCCAGCGGATTTGAAGTCCGTGAAGCCCACCGGGACCCATCCACTCCCACGCTGCTGCTAAATCACGATATTAAAGCCAATTCGTTTCGGATTTGTGTGCAATCGCGTCCCAACAAACGAAAAGGGCGGTATTCACCACCGCCCTTCTCAATTTCTCTGATTGCTCAGCGACATTAGGCAGCCATTTGCAGAACGCCTTGGAGCTTTTCCTTCAACACGCTCTCTGGGACTGCGCCCACTACCTGCTCAACGGGGCTGCCATCTCGGAAGATAAGCAACGTCGGAATGCTACGAACGCCGTAGGTGCCAGATAGGCCCGGGTTCTGGTCGACGTCGACCTTCGCAAATTTGACTACTCCGTCGTAGTCATTGGCCAATTTTTCAACCACCGGCGCAACCATCTTGCACGGTCCGCACCATTCGGCCCAAAAATCAACTAGTACCGGAATATCTGCTGAAAGAACTTCGGATTGAAAATCGGCATCGTTTACATCGATCGGATGTGCCATCAAGTTAGCTCCGTTTCTGTTTCACTCAAGCGTTTACGTCAAACCACGCGACCACACCAAATTCGGACGGGCGCTCTCTTTGGATTCTACCACCTGATTAAACTCTCGTAGCCGCGGACACCATCGAGTCGTGGTGATTTTAGACCGCCAACAATTCCGATTCCCGATCTCTGGCCACAACTTCGAGAATCACCCGATGAACATCGAGGCTAGGCACCGTCGGAGACGGGTCCGGGTACTCGCACTCTTCCATATACGTGGCCAATTCGGCGAACAGGGTCGTCGATTGAACGATGCCGCGCAAGGCGTGATCTGAAACCGTCGCCAAGCCCGAAGCGAGGAGTTCGCCATCGTTCTCTCCGACCACCGCGACGGTGTCTCCCTCCGAGATTCCGAGCGGCTCCAAATCATCCGGATGAAGCTCGATATATTCGACGCGGTCGACGACGTTCAGGTAGTTTCGTTCGCCGAGCGTCGTTTCACGATCTGGTTGGTGAAGGACGCGACCGGGAGCGAAGTAAATGCCGTCTCTGGCAAATGACGAGAAATCGGGCTTCTTGACCTCGAAGTTCGACTTGGCTTGGCTGTCTCTTGAATTTGAAGTCGTGATAACGCCACCGTTTGACAGCGCGTCGTGGCTCAGCCCGTCGTATTCGGGGATGGTCGCGCAGATCGCATCGAAAATCTCGCTCGCCGTTGCGTAATCGAACCCAGTGCTACCCATCGTATTGGCCAGTCCGCAAAAAACCTCCCAACCGGCCAGTTCATCGAACCTCGGTTCATTCATTTTGTTGACCATCTGAACCCGAGATTCGATGTTCGTCACCGTCGATGTCTGCTCCGAGAATGGCGCCGCCGCGAATACGATGTCGGCCTTGGACGTAATGTCGTTGTCGAACACCGACGATACGATCAATGTGTCGAGCGAGCCTAGCAACGAAATCAATTCCCCTAACTGTCGGGCCGTTGGGTTGATGCCGTCCGCCATCACAACCGCTGCCTTGATGGTGCCGTCACGAATACCATCCAGAATTTCGGTAATGCCTTTAGCTTCGCCGGCGGGAAAATCGACGCCCCATGTGTCACACAGCCGAGCTGCGAGACGAGACCCGGCATCCAATGGGCGACATCCTACTTGCTCCGATCCGCGGGCGTTAGCGCCGAAATAGAGCGGATAGACCCCTTGGCCTGGTCCGTCGGCAGTACCGTTGAGCAATCGCAGATTCATCACCGCATCGACCAGAGCATCATGCCTAACCGTGGGCACCGTATCGGCGCCGAGCAAAACCGCCATCTCGCGATTACTCGCAAGCGCGGCCGCAGCCTCGGCGAAATCATCAACCATGACTTCACAATATGTCGCGATCCTACCGAGGTCATAGTCCCACAAAGCGGCCTTGAACGCATCGGCGTTGGTCGTTTTTTCATTGATGAAGTCGACCTGTTCCAAAGTCGAATCGAATACCGCGCGGACGATGCCCATCACGGCCATATGGGCAGTTCCGATCCGAGGCCGCAACCAAACGTCCGCATAACGCGTCAGCTCGGTTTCTCTCTGATCGATCACAACGATCTTGGCACCACGACTCGCTGCCCGTTTGACCGGCACCGCCAAGACGTTTTGATCCTCGGTCGGGTTCCCTGAGACAACCAAGACCGAGTTGGAGTTCTCGATGTCCCAGATCGAACGCTTCGTGTGCCCGATGTCCCAACGACTAGATACGTGTTGCATCACGTCATCAATGAAGTTATGGGCGTGATCGACGTTATTGGTCTTCAGCGCAGACCGCGCAAACTTCTGTGCGATGAAGTTGTCTTCGTTGCTCCCCCGAGGCGAAGCGATGACGGCGATCTCGTGCGGTTCGTATTTCGACAGAGCTTCCGCGCCGGCATTGAATGCGTCTTCCAAACTCGCCTTGGTGAGGATTCCGTCTTTCCTGAAATAGGCGCGCTTCAAACGAGAACGATGATTCGGGTAGTCATAACCGAACTTACCCTTGAAGCAAGCCTGCCCTTGGTTGACCTTGCCGTTCACATCGCCTCGGAAGCGAATTATCTTGTCAAATTTGTTCACCTCGGCGATCATCTGACATCCAACGGCGCAGTTGGTGCATGTAGTGGTGACCTGCCGACTTGCCTTCTCCCACTTGTATTCACGCTCCACCAGCGCTCCGGTGGGACAGACATCGATGCATGCACCGCAAAATTCGCAGCCCGATTCCATGAGCGACGTGCCGTGCGAAGTCCCGACGAGGGACACGCCGGAACGCGCTACCAATGTCAGTGCGTTGTCGCCTCGGACTTCTTCACACACCCGAACACATCGAGCGCAAACGATGCAGAGGTTGTAGTCGCGGTCATACAGCGGGTCGTCGGCATGAATCGGCAAATCTCGACGGTTGTAATTGAGTGGCGTGCGGAGGTCCAACTCGACCGAGCGGACGGTGTCCTTCAATTCGCATCGCTCGTTCTTGGGGCAAATCGTGCACCGATCAGTGACATCGACGTGCCTTTGACAGACGTCTTGTGGACCACAAAGCTCGATTCGATGGCAGGTTAAACAACCGTGGGGGTGCTCCGACATCAACAGTTCGATGATGCCGCGACGCAGTTCGTTGACCGACTCGTTTTTCGTCTCCACCACCATATCGGGCATCGGCATCGCGGTGCACGAAGCCAGCGTCATCTTCCTACCGTTGGCCTCCGTATCCACCACGCAGGTGCGGCACGCGCCGTACGGTTTCATGTGGGGGAAGTAACAGAGGTACGGGATATAGATCCCAGCATCTAGCGCAGCTTGCAGAATCGTCTGCCCCGGTTCAGCCTCTAGTTGCTGTCCGTCGACCGTGAACTTAATGGGATCAGGCATATCTACTTTCGCCGTCGTTAGTCGGACTCGGATTCATGGGCGCGTGCGACTCGGCAAGATCATGGAACCATCGCCGAATGGTCCTGACTTTTCCAACTCGCCGTTGAATCGCTTTTCAAACTCCTCGCCAAAGTAGTTGATGGCAGAAGAGACCGGGTTGTAACCGAGTTGGCCGTGACCGCAAAGCGAACCGATCTTCATATTGTTGCCGACGGTTTCTAACAACTTCATATCGCCCGGTTTCGCCTCGTTTTTGCACAACCTGTCGAACACGTCCAGCATGTGAGTATTTCCGAGCCGGCAAGGGAAACACTTGCCACAAGACTCGAACTGGTTGAACGCAATGAGATTGCGGACGAGGTCAACGATGTCGGTTGTTTCGTCTCCAACGATAATCCCGCCAGATCCCAATATGGCTCCCGACTTCGCCATCGCATCGAAATCAATCTCCGTATCGAACGCATCCTCGCCCATTACGCCACCCAACGGTCCACCGGTCTGCAACACCTTGATTCGCTCTGAACCCTCCGCAACGCCGCCTCCGATATCCTCGAGCACTTGACGGATCGTCAATCCCATTTCAACTTCGTACATGCCTGGGCGTTTGATGTGACCGGTTAGGCACACGAGCGCCGTTCCTGACGAAGACTCGGTGCCAACATTCTTGAATTCGTCTCCGCCGGAAGCCACTATTCCGGGCACGTAGGCGATGGTCTTGACGTTGTTGATGTTGGTCGGTTTTTGGAAAAGTCCGGCCTGCGCCGGGAATGGCGGCTTGTATCTCGGCGTCGAGCGTTTCCCCTCAATCGCCTCCATCATTGCCGTCTCCTCGCCGGCTACGTAGGAATCCCCGGTCAGCGAGACCTCCATATCGAAGGAGAAATCGGATCCTAAGATGTTCTCGCCTAGGATGCCGTTTTCGTAGGCTTCATCGATTGCCCGACGGGTCGCCTCGATGGGGATGTCGTGACCTTGACGAATGAATACCACCCCGTGCGTGGAGTTGGTCGCGTATCCATTGATGATCAAGCCTTCGATGAGCCGATGCGGATCGCTTTCCAAAATCCCCTTGTCGTTGAACGCGCCCGGGTCACCCTCTTCGCAATTGCACAGCACATACTTTACTGGAGCTTGGCTCGGCGCTAGGAATGACCACTTCAATCCCGTTGGAAACGCGGCACCTCCGCGCCCACGCAGGCCTGACGTCTTGACTTCTTCGACCACTTCTTCAGGTTTCATCGAGAGCACCGCTTTGTTGAGCGCCGCGTAACCGTCATGAGCGATGTACTGGAATATGTCGTGCGGATCGATGTTCCCGAAATTGGCGGTGAGTATCTTTCTCTGTTTGGCGTTCGCCGGTAGTTCGTCCCATTCCGGGAGATATGTGACGTACGGGTCACGGTGACCGGTGTACGCATAGGCCGATTCGTGCAATGGACGCTCGTCACGCCCGTCAACGAAGTGCGCCACGATTTCAGGCACCATTTCCGGCGTCACGTTGGCGTGCAGAATCCGGTTGATTCCAGGAACGACTACATCAACGATCGGTTCCAAGTACATGAGACCGTGCGCGCCAACCATCGACAGATTGATCTGATTCGAGCCTTCCGGGCCGAATGGTTTGAGAGCGTCGAATACTGCTTGAGCTCCTGCGGCTTGGCCCGAAGCTCCGAACCCGACTCGCACCCAAGGCCTATCCCCCGCCACCAAATCATCCCATCGCTGCCGAGCACGCGCCCGCAACAACGCATACTGCGTTTGCTGGCTCATCACCACCGCGTAGGTGTCTACAGGTGCTTCAATGCGCGATACCATTTTCAAGCTCCTGCTTTAGATTCGAAACGAAGGATCGAGCCGCTTTCGGGTCCGTCCTTCCCGTCAATATGTGGTCCCGCGCGATGACTGGCGCTTGAGCGCACGCGCCCAGGCAGGTGCTGTACCGCAAGGTAATCTTGCCGTCTTCGCTGGTCTCTTCCGCGTCGACGCCCAATTCGTCCTGCACCGCCGCTAACACGTTTTGCGCACCCATCAGATGGCACGTCGGTCCCCAACATACGTCGACTGTGGCCTGGCCGGGAGGAGTGAAGCGGAAATTGGTGTAGAACGATGCCACACTCCAAACGTCATTGATCGTCGAATCGCAATAGATCGCGACTTCTTCGATCGCCTCGTTCGGTACGTAGTGCAACTCGTCCTGGACAGCGAGGAGTGAAGAAAGAACGGTAACGCTCGGAGCTCGGTCCTTATCGGCGCGTTGAGATTCAAGTGCCCGGCGGATACAATCCCGCAATTTCGGGCGACTCTGTTGCTGAGTTGTCGTCAATCTATCTCCGGCATTCTCGCGAGGCGCGCAGAGGCGTGACAAATCGCTACGCCCCGGCAAGTTTTCCGTCTAGATGGAATCGTAACAGAGCATCCTTGACTGGCGCGCGTAATGACGATCGTCGACGGCGACTATTTGGCACCTTCCATCTCGGCGGCGGTCATGTCGAGCGAGACGTCGCGGCGCATTGTCGGGATCATTACCACCTGTTCCACTATCGTCCTTTGTGGCATCGCGGCGCACAAGAATATCGCCTGCGCGATATCCTCCGGCTGCATCATGGTCGAACGATCATCAGAATCCGGTGGTCGCGGACGGTTTTCCAATATCGGAGTGTCGACCTCGCCCGGCATAATCGCGCACGCTCGGACCCCGAATTTAGTCAACTCGGCGTTCATTCCCCGGATCATGTTCAACGACGCCGCCTTCGCCGCGCTATACGGCGCACCTCCCAACAATCCAGGATTCAATGCGGCCATCGACGATACGGTGACCACCGTCCCCGTATTCCGGTCGATCATGTTCGCCAATACCGACTGCGTCAATCGGTAAACACCCTCCACGTTGACCTTGAAGACCGAGTTCCACTCTTCCGGACCAACGTACCTCATCGACCTAACTCGGCTGCTGTGTCCCGCGTTGTTGACCAAGATGTCGACCTTGCCGAACCGTTCCAGACTCCACGCTCCTAGCGCCGCTGCCGCGTCGCCGTCCTCCAGATCGGTTGGCCGTACCTCAACTTCAACACCGTGCTCACGAGCCTGAACGGCGACCTCATCTAACGGTGCTCGTCGTCTTCCTGCGAGAACCAGATCGGCGCCGGCCTCAGCGAACAAATCCGCTGCAACCTTGCCGATGCCAGTGCCCGCACCCGTGATGATTGCTACCTTGCCGTCTAGGATGCCCATGCGTCAAAAACTCCTGTTTGATTCAACTCTCGTTCGTCTTCAAATCACGCATCAAGGTTAACTCAGAGAAAATCGAACGGACCAGGCTTCCCCACTAGTTCGACGCCCATCCCGTCCATCCCTTTTTTGCATCGTCCAACATCATCTCCGCCACTTCTCGGCCCATACGGATCGAATAGTTCGTGCCTCGGTCCTCGGGATAGATCTGCGTCGTGTTGGCAAGATAGACGCGTTCGAATGGTGTGCGATGCGACGGTTTTTTTGCTCCGTACTCGGTGCCGATTATCGGTTGCGCCGCGCTGACCGAGTTGTAGTGCACGTCCTTGATCCACGATCGTTCGAAAGCCGGATTGAACTTCGGCAAGTGTTCGCAATACAGGTCGATCAACTCGTCCGCCGGCAGCTGGAATAGATCGTCTTTGCGGTGCAGATAGTTCGTCAAGTAGACGACGTGACGGCCGTTGTACCACTCGCGCGGCAACATGTTCGTGTGTTCGATGATTCCCAAGAACGGAACATCGTCCGACGCGATGTTCATCCAGTAATAGTCAGTCAAAGCCCGGTCCAGCTCCAGTATCACGACCACCGCCGCGAGATATTGCACAGATTTCAAGCGATCAAGGTAACTCTGCGGCAGATTCTCCATGATGCTCGGCGCTGAGAACGAAGGGACCGTAGCCAGTACGCAGTCGTAAAACTCCGTCAACTCTTTACCGGCCAAGACAGAATGGACTTGCGTTTCTCCAGACTCGTCGCGAGGGTTTATCTTCATCACCGGATTTTCGAGGCGAATCTCACCGCCCTGCGACCTGATTTTGTCGGCCAGCGTGTCGAATACGACGTCGAAGCTTCCTGTCGGGTAGCCGAGAACCTCTTTCGCTAGCAATCCTTCGCGAGAGGCGAAACGAGTGTGAATCTTTGACCAGAACCACGGCATACCGACATCGCCATAGAAGCGTCCGAACTTTCCGCGCAGCAACGGGTTCCAAAGCACGTCGTATGCCTTGCCGCCAAGATTGTCACTCAACCACTCGTCGGCGGTATACGGCTCCAAGCTCTGCCAGTCTTTGATGCGTTGCACTCGGAGCGTGAAAAGTCCCATCCTGATCCGCTCAAAGAGCGGTATTGCACTGAATCGCAACAGATCGAAGGCAGTCGTGGTGCGATGGAGTCCGCCGTCTACATAGGTGCCTACGTTTGATGGATACCATTCCATCGCACCTCCAATGCCAAGCTCTTCCATCAAATCCAATATCGCTCGATCATTGGTGAACAGATGGTGATAACCGCGTTCCAACGGATACCCGCCAACCGGTATCGTCGAAGCTTGCCCGCCAATGAACGGGGCCGATTCGTAAACCGTTACTTCGTGTCCTGCTCGGCTGAGGTCGTACGCCGCGGCCAACCCAGCCGCGCCAGCGCCTACGATTCCGATTCTCATGGATTGATCTCCGCGTGGCGTTGCTGAAATCCATCATTGACCCTTTCGGATCCTCCACCCTGTCTACGCGCGGCACGTGCACCGCGGGCCAGATTGGCCATTGAGGTGCGGTCCGCCAGCAGCAGCAGCGCGCCGGCGACGGTCACCGGCGCCCACAACACGACATGTACCGTCAACGCGTAAGCCGCGGCTATCTCGGCATCCAATCCCAACGCCGTCAATGCGGCCGCGCCGAAGAAATCGAAGGGTCCCCAACTTCCGGCGCTCGAAGGCAAGACGCCGGCCAGATTGGCTGCCGTCCCAAACGCCACGATCGCCGCGATGAATTGCAGTTGACTGTCAAATGCTGACCGGATATCAAACCCCAATGCGATCACGTAGTACATTGCGATCTCCGAGATCCAGACCGGCAACGAGAGGACAATCACCTTCACCAACCCACGCCAAGAACGTACCACCGTCAATCCGGCGATTAGATTCATTGCAGTACCTACTACGCGCGCCCGTAACCTCGGCGACAGGAATCGCAACATTGCCGCCAACATCCCCCGAACCTTGGTCGGCGAAACGATAACTACGTATGCGACCACGGCAAAGACCCCGATGAACGGCAGCAACGCTCCGAACGCCAAAACCGGAAGCCCGCCGGGCACGTCTTCGGCCAACGAACCAAGGGTAGACTGCACCCCTATCGCGCCAAACAAAACGGCGATTGCGACAAGCAAGAGCAGAGCGATCACATCTGATGCACGCTCAAGAGCCACGGTGCCAAACGTCGCCATCGTGCTGACGCCTTCGCGCAAGGTCAGGTAGTAAGCCCGCATCAACTCGCCGATACGCACCGGTATCAGATTGTTAGCCATATAGCCGACTACTACCACTGGGAACAGTGCACGTTTGGATTCGCCGCCGGTTATCGGCCCCAACAGATATCGCCACCGTACGGTCCGGAACCACAGAGCGAGGGTGTAAAGCAGCAGCGCAGGCGCGGTGTACGCATAGTTAGCGTTTACCAGGACCTCGCCGACCTTTTCGTAGTCGACGAAGTAGAAAGCCAATATGCCCAAAAATGCGGCGCTACCGAGGAGCCCGATCCAAAACGCTCGGCTCTTGATCACTTCGCGAAAGCCATTCGCGGCCCTTGGATCGCTTCGAACATTACGCGACTATCGAAGCGGGGCTTGTGGGGTGTCATTTCGGAAGTAGACATACGAGTCGATGTAACCCATGTCTTTGGTCAGCTTGCGATGGAACCAAAAGTCTGCGATCGGTCGCAACAAATCACGATTGGTGAGACCGTTCCAAACATCGGCCGGAGTTTTATTTTTGTATACCTCGGGGAACCACCATCGATGGATCATGTGACGCCCCTCTTCAAATCCTTCCGGCAGAGAATCCTTGACCGCGTCGTGGTTTCTCGCGTTGATCACAACGACAGTTCGCGTATCGTTGATCGATGCTCCTTCCGACTCCAAGCTGACATAACCGACGCCTTCGTAGTTGCGAAGGTACCAGCTCCATGGCCACGCGAAACCGTCCCTCGTATCGATAGCCACGCTGAATTCGCTCTTGTTCCAAGCAAGTTCGCGGGCCAACTCAATCTCTTTGGCTGTCTGGTGCAAATCCTGCGTCGTCTGCGTGTAAACGAGCATATCCTTCGCGATGTCGCCGTGCTTGTAGACCGCGATCATTCCTGCCCGTACCGTGAATGCGAACATCACCACTACTGACGCCACGGCAACCACCGCAAGCACCTGTCGGAATCCCCGCGACATGCCGGTTTGAACCAAGAGCAACACACCGACGCCGCAGAACGCGATCAATGCCCACAACTCGAAAAATTGACCCAAGTCGCGCGCGTTCGATATGTTGAAATCGTCGTAGAACTGGAAGAACAGCAGCCGGTACAACGCGATCAGTAACAATGGCACCAAAGCGAACGTCATCCAGCCGCGTTGCCGCCAAACCGCGGTCCAATCAATGTACCGAATCAACGATCCCAAACCGTGACCAGCCAAGAATATGAATGGAATCGTCAGCTGTGCCAACAACCACGGCATCTTCTCTCCAGCTGCGGAAAACGCCAGAAAAGTGGCGAAAGACCAGAAGATCAAGAAGCGAACGAAGCCGGACGTCTTCAAGGTCAACGGGACGAAAAGTAACGTTACATAGGCCAAAATCACGAATGGCAGTATCAGGATGTCTGACGGCGGTTCGGGGTTTTGGTAGTACTGCGTGTAAAGCAATGTCGTCGTGATCGCAAAACTGACGATGCTGATGGCGATCAGGCCGACTGAACGCCACCCGGTTCGAATCGCGTAGTAAGTCGCGATGCCAACTGCCGAGAGCATCGGCAGGAATTCGTAAATCGAACTAATCACGAAGTAGTAGTACCAGGGTTGCGACCCTCGACGCACGTCATGCTGCGCGAGCCAGTACCCCAACGATTGCCATACCCCGGTGATCACACCCGGGTAGTGGCTCCCGAAATTCGTCATGATCACGGCGTAGATCGCCCAGAATATCGCCAACGCCACCCAGAATCGGCGCCAGTTCCACCAAGCCCCGATTACCACTGCAATCCCAAATGTGAAAAGCGTCACAAAGGCGGCCACGGCTCTTGCCGCCGTTCCATCGGGAGCACCGGTGGCGACATTTGGGGTGCCCTCTACCGCCGCCAAAGTCAATCCAATCAAGCTTTGGAAAACTGCGATGCCCGGGGCATAAAACGGCGCGGATAACCCAACGAGCAACACTAGGATGTGACCAGCTGGACTGATTTCGCTCAACTTCATGTGGCCCAACACGATATCTCGAATCTCGTACCGCGTTACCCAAGCGAAATAGGCCGCGAAAATGACGACAAAGATGTACGCCGTCTCTTTCGTCGCCATGGCCAATCCCAATACCGCCGCCGAGATGTAGAACCATCGGAATCGTTGTTCGACGATGTATCGCCACATCGCGACTACCAGCAACGCGACGAAGAACGCCATCAAAATGTCGTTGCGCGCGAAGCGGGAGAAGTAAAACAACGCTGGCGAGAACGTCAGCATCACCGAGGTCAGCAACGCTCCGATGTCACCAAGTTGCCCGCGTAAGAGCAGCGGAACAAGGATTAGCGCCGATCCGAACAGCACCATGCCGAGACGTAGCGTGAATTCCGAATCGCCAAACAGGAAGAACATGCCTGCGATTAACTCAAACAAAAACATGCCGTGCGTTAACGGCGTATGTTCGTATTCGTTGCCGATGGCGATTTGATAGCCGAAATAACCGTGAAGGCTCTCGTCGTGATGCACCGCCATGTCGCCCAAACGGACTAGCCGCATCCCTAATCCGACGAGGAAAAGCAACGCATAGATCGTGTACTGAACCCGCGGAGAGAACGAAAAAGCGAGTTGGTTCGCGGTGTCAACTACCGTCCGTGGAGCCTTTGAGAACGCGGTCCAACCACCGTCGACCCATCCTCCACGCGCCGCGCCACTTCCCGTCGACCTCCCCGCATTCTCATCCGGTCGAATATGTGCCGTGTCCAAGCCTACTCTCCCAGGGCGAAGATGATCACTTCGTGATTTTCAAAAACACGGCTGCCAATGCGATCGAATTTCGACACATCTAATTCAGTATATTTCTCGCGTTCATTCGGACTGACGACCAAGTAGTCCGCTTCGTACTTGCTAGCCAGTTCGAGCGTCTCGGCATCGGCATCGCTGTTGTAGATACGTTCCAAGTCGCGTTCGCGATCTATCCACCACTCGTCTCCCCCGCGCCACTGACTTTGATGCTGGGCCCAGCCGAGAATCGACGGCCTACCCGTCCAACCAGAGAAGCGACCGAATTTGCTGTAACTGGTTCCCGAGGCCTCCACGATCACGTCGTCGTTGCTCACGTTTTCTCGAATCCAGTTCATAGCCTCCGGGATCGCCGTGCCGCTGGTTTCAAGGAACTTGAGGCCGTCGAGCGTGAATTCGGTGCCCGACTCCGACGACTTAGTCGCAGTCGCTGCGAATGGGTAGTAGAAGGAAACCGCGATCAGCGCCGCAGCGATGAAAACACCAACCGCGCTCACGTAACGCAACCGGCCAACAAACGACGGATGGCATCGCATCCAGTAGTAGACGCCGTATCCACCAGCAACAGCCATGAATATCCAGACCTCGTAGTAGAACTTGAACACCGTGTTGTGCCGACCGCCGAAAAAGTCGTGCAACCTGAATAACTCTGCGACGTACAGCAGCAACGCCGAGATCGTCATCAACACCAGCAATATCTGCGCGCCATCGTCCGCACCGCGCATCCCTCGACGGTACGTAGTCACGAAAAACGCGACGAACGTCACTCCGAGAAGAGCGGTCAACGGCAATCGAGAAAATAAGTCAATCCCGGTGGCATTGTCATTGAAAGTGAAATGGGAAACGACCCAAGCGAAATAAAGGAATATTGCCGACGATATGGAGATGATCCAAGGAAGTTTCTCGCCCACGACGGGCGGCATCACGTACCCAACCGCGGACCGCCGCATGTTTGCCCACTCACGGACCAACACCGGCACCAAAATCGCTCCGGCAAACGTGACAATCACCGCGATCATTCCGCCCCAAACTGTGAAGAAATGGATTGGGCGCGTCGCGTATTTCGTCGGAATTATCGGCGGGAACTGAATCTGGCTTTGAGCCGTCACGAAGTAGTAGTTCGAGAAGAACGCTGCTCCGATCGCGACGAGCAGCAGAAACGGTGGCACGCCGTAACGAATCGCCGAAATATGGCCCCGGCCATTGTCGCGGTACGACTTGAAGTAAACCACTGCACCAACCCCGAGCAGCATCCATAACATGTCCCATGTGTTGATGAATCCCGCCGATCCGATGGCGACGATCATAACTACGGTTGACAACGGATTTCGCCTGAACCAGCTGAAGCCCCATCTGACCTTTGAAAACAGCAAGTTTGCGGTCAACGAAACCAACGTCAGCACAAACGGAATCGACATTAAATGCGGATGCAAATCGCCCAGCATCAGACTGAAGAACGGGAACTCTTGAATCGTGAAATCGAGTTCGCCGCCGTCGGGGCCAAAACGATTGATGACCCGCGATGACGCCCACCACCACCAGAATCCTTGTGGCCGCCAACCTCCTCCCGAATCCGTGAGATCGACGCCCTTGATGCCCAACCACTCGTAGAAACCCTCCGATCCGATCCCGCTCAAAGACAGCAGTTCCCAGAATCCGTTCAGATTCGAGATCACCAGTAACAGAACTGTCGCAATTGAACCTGCAGCGATCATCTGCAGCGTCGTGGCTCCATCGCGCCGGACCAGATTCGACACCAGCGAGAATATTGCCGCTGCCGACAACCCCGCGATCGATGCAAGGGCCAAGTTGTAGGCGATGCTCGGCTGCACGTCGGACATCTGAGCGATCCCGCCAAACATCCAATAGCCGAAATAGTAGTAGGCAATCGGAAATCCGCTCAACCACAGGTCAGTCGGCGGTGCATGATCGGCACCGACAACCGCATTCAGCATCGTCAAATCCATCGGCTTTTCGGTATGCGAAATGTCCGGATCCATCGCCTTGACAACCGCAAACACCACGAAGAACACCAGGAAAACCACTTCGATCAATACCAGATGTAACCATCGTTGACGCAAAAACCGCACCAAACCAATACGATCGCGCCAGATCACCCAACCCCAGCCAGCAACGGCGACGATCACAGCTACCAACCACCAGGACCATCCGGCATTCGGCAATATCCCCAACAGACTCAACATCCAGACCGCAGAACCGAACAAAAGCATTCCGATCGGCCTAATTAGTCCAAAACCGCGATCAGTCAGATTAGGTAACGCTATGTAGGCAATCGGCATCGCGGCGAGACCGATGAAGTACAGCGTAAGGAGCCAGAAAATCAGATCGGACATCGATTCACAAACTCAATTCGGTAACTCGCAGTGATCTGCTGACGCCAAACGCGCTCATCACGAGTCACGCGGCTGGCAAGATCGTTTCTGCAAACGCCCGAGGATCAAAAACCGCGAAGTCGTCAACGCCCTCGCCAGTCCCGATGTATCTGACCGGCAACCCCATCTCGCCACGTATCGCCAAGATAACACCACCCTTAGCCGTGCTATCCAGCTTGGTCAGTATCACTCCATCGCAACCCACCGCCTCGGAAAACAACTTGGCTTGAGTCACCCCGTTCTGCCCAGTATTCCCGTCGATCACCAACAATACGCGCGGAGCGAAATCGTCGGCGTGACGATCAAGAATTCGGCGCATCTTTTTCAGTTCTTCCATCAGATTGTGCGCGGTATGTAACCTACCCGCGGTATCGATTACGACGAAATCTGCCTTGCGGGATTTAGCCGCGTTCAACGCATCGTAAACAACCGAACCTGGATCTGCGCCCTCGGATGAAGATACAAACATCGTGTCAGTGCGCTCGGCCCAGATCTCCAATTGGGAAATTGCACCCGCGCGGAATGTGTCAGCTGCGGCGATCAAAGGCACGCGACCATCTGATTTTGCCGCCTGAACCAACTTGCCGATGCTTGTGGTTTTGCCAGACCCGTTCACTCCAACTACCATCACCGCCACCGGCCCATCCTCGTCGAAACCGGCAGCCGCGTCGTCATCAGCCAACATGCCTGATATCTCAGTGCGCAGCAATTCGTAAACCGTGTCCGGCGTGCGTGCACCCCGCCACTTCGACTCGTCCTGGACCTTCTCCACAAGCTCCATCGACGTCGCCACCCCGACATCCGCGACGATCAGCGCCTCCTCCAGATCTTCCCAGAAATCCGTGTCGATCTGCGACCGTCGAAACACACCGCCAACTACGTTGGTCCAAGACCGACGCGTCTCTTGCGACGATTCCGATGTCTTTTTGTTTCGCCCTAGTAAACGGAGCATGCTCTACATCGAAATGGAATTAGTCAGATCGCCGATAAACCAACCGTCGCCGCGCCGACTCATCACCTTTACGCAATCCCAAGAAGCCCAACAAATTGCCCACGCGCCGCCAATTTTGAGAACGTGATTTCGTAGGCGACTCAGCCGTTTCGGAATTCAATCGTGCACGACCAGATCTGGCCCCCTGTGCGGCCAACTTCGCAAATTCATCAGGAATACCGTCGGCAAAAAGTACGCGTGCCTTCGCCGCGGCGTTTTTTTGCGCTTTCGATTTGCTCAAACCCACACCAGCAGCGACCTGTCGCCCGCCAACCATCACCCGCGCCAAATACTGCGGCTCGCCGTTCAAGTCCACGTTGGCGGTTTCTGTCTGATAACGGGGCGTTTTCAAACCCGCTCCCTGCACCAACTCTTGGAACGCAGATTTTGGATCCTTTTCGACCCCATGCTCAGCAACGTGTTCGATTTGATGCCCTAACTGATCAAATATGAACTGGCAAGCAGCATCGAAACCACGATCGATATGGATGGCGCCAATAATCGCCTCGAACGAATCTTCCAACACCGAGTCACGGATATTGGGACTGAACGCCGTTTCTCCCTTGCCACGCAGAATGTATCCGCCAAGATTCAGTCGATCCGCCGCCTTGGCGAGAGAATCCTTGCAAACAATGTCGGCCCTACCCATCGACAGTTCACCTTCGTTCGCACTGCCCGACTGTTCAAACAGCGCGTTAGCCACAGTGAAGTTCAGCACCGCATCGCCGAGAAATTCCAACCGCTCATACGAACGCAGTTCTGTTTGATCAATTTCGGCGCTCCACTCGTTGACGTAAGACTCGTGAGTCAACGCCTGCCTGAGCAGATTACGGTTGATGAATGTTACTCCGAGCCTGGCTTCAAGCTCGTCTAGGTCCGTTTCTGATTGCGTCTCCGGTGCCAACGACTAGGCCTCGACGCCCTGCGGCCACGGCGGTTGAGGTCGCTTTAACTCGCCGAAATATGGTCGACTCCGCGCCATCGCCACCATGTTCTCAAACGCCGGCAACGATTCATCTTCAGGCGGCGTAAACGTCTTTAAGAAAGCGGCAGTGCCGTCCTCAAAGATGAAAGTTGGAGTACCAAAGATCCCTTGCTCTATCGCTTCCTCGTGGTCTCGGCCGATCTCGGCAAGTCGATCCGGTGAATCGAGATCCGCTACAAACCTTTCCAAATCGAGGCCGGCGCGTTCGGCCGCGTCGACAACGGGTTGGCGATCACGTATATCGCCCCGCTCAACAAACTTGAAGTGCTGAAGCTCGAGCATCCACTTGTCGTGAGCATCCCAACCCTGCATCTGCGAAGCGATACCGCCCCGCAACGCCCACAACCCGCGGCTCTCATAATCGGGGCCCTGCTCCCAAGCCTTCCATTCTGGACCGTTTTTTGAATTCACCTGCTCGAGCGCGAAACTACGATACGTAATATCGAGGTCGTCGCCCATCTCCTGTTTCACCCGGGACAACCAGATCCCAGCTTGACGCACCCAGGGTCAGGTATAGTCGATGAATACATCGATCTTGATCGGGAGGTCGCTAGTCATATCGTGCCGACCTTTCTCGCGGGCGGTCGATTTTGGAGAATTGCTTTACTCCTTGATGACCGCGATGCCTTCGGATATTTGCTTGAACTTTAAGAGATTCTACCAGCCAAACCAAACCCAAAACCATCATAAGCCGTGACAAATATCATTCGGGAAACCGTTGACGTGATGGCAGATACCCCAAAACCTATCGGACCCGTGGCAGCGTATGCTGCCCTTGTTCGCTCAGGTCAACTTCAGGAAGAGGTCGCTGGCTGCCTATCGACGATATCCCGCATCGCCGCCGCCACGTCCAACCGAATCTTTTTGGTCGGCGGCATGGTACGAGATTTAGTCGCTCAACTTCCGGAAATCTCCACGTCACCAGACATCTGCGTAATCGGTGATGCAGAGCATTTCGCTCGCACCGTTGTCGCCGACACAGGTCGCTGTCAATTGGTCGCTGTCTCACAGCATCACACCGCGAAACTGAAGTTTGACCAAATCATCATCGACATCGCCTCGGCGCGCATCGATACTTACGAACCATACGGCTCGCTCCCTAAGATCACTCTTATCGACGACATCGAAACGGATCTATCCAGACGCGATTTCACGATCAATGCAATGGCAATGCCTATCCATCCGGACGGCTTAGGCGGGCTTATCGATCCATTCGGCGGTCGAGGAGACACCGACCGCGGCATCCTTCGCATCATCCGCGAAGATTCGTTCCGAGAAGACCCGCTCCGCATGTTGCGAGGTGTCCGCCTTGCCGCCAGATACGACTACCGATTCGAAGCCGCAACCGCTCAGGCGTTATCCGACGCCCGCGACGACCTGCGACGCATGGTTGAATACTCACCGCAGAGGGTATTTAACGAGTTCAGTCTGTGGTTTACTCGCCACGAGAAACTCGACGCGCTGCGCGAACTCGCAGACACAACGGGACTGCTGGATCCACTCGGCGTCGACGCATCGTTTCCGCAGGACTCATTCCGACACATACCGACGAACGCCCCCAATTTGGAACGATTCGCCGCATTCGCCTACCTATTGCCACCGGATACATTGACCGCGCTACCACACCGGTTGTCGATGCCGACCGAATGGGCTGCAACCGCCAAACACTCCTCCACTGCACGCAACATCGCCGATCGATGCCGATACACCGATGTCTCAGACATCGACCTGTATCGCTCACTGATAGGCGTGCCAGACGACGTTGTCCGAGCCGCAATCGCCGCCGAACACAGCGCCACAGTAAAGTCCCGTTTCCACGATTTCCGAACTCGTCTCCGTCACGTCCGCGCCGATCTGAAGGGTGACGACCTGATCGCACTGGGGGTCGAACAAGGTCCTATGGTCGGCAAACTACTAGACGAACTACTCACTCTCCGCATCCAAGGCGCCATCTCGAGCGCCGTGGAAGAGCGACATCACATCGTCAACTGGTTAGCCGACGATTGATCTCGTCTCGGAACATGTACAACTGCGCCCAAGCCGCATACTTCCCGAATCGATCCCGCGCCCACTCCCCGACCATGTCGTTCTTGATGTCTTCATCCAAGCCGTAGAGACGTATCGCCGCTCTTCGAACGTGCACGTCGACCGGGAATGCCTCGCCTTTGTCTAACGAATAGGCCAACACGCAATCCGCTACTTTAGGTCCGACGCCTTGCAACTCCATCAGAGCGTCCTTAGCTTCGGAATATGACGCAGTCCTGAGACGAGCAAGTGCGCCGTCTCCCCAACCCGCAACCACCTGAGCAGTGAGTGACAGATGCTTTGCGCGGTAGCCTAGCCCCACCGAACGCAGATACGCCTCCCCGGCGTCGGCGACAACCCTCGGTTCGGGAAACTCGTATGCCCACTCTTCTTCGCCGATCCGTCTACCCAAGCGGGCAACGGCAGCCACCATCTGCTTGATACGGGGAATGTTCGAGTTCTGCGAACAGATGAAGGCCGCCAAACATTCCCATGGCTCCTGTCGCATCACTCGCACTAATGGTGATTTCGAAACGGACTCTCCAAAACCAGGTTCGGAGCCTAGAACTCTGCGAACCTCGCTTACGTCCATAACGGCCTGCAGATAATCCTCCGCACGTTCCCGCATCTCATCTTGGGAATCATCGGCGTCGAACGAAACTACCACTCGTCGCCCTTCGCTTGCGATGTGCACAGCGCGCGATTCCACCACCCCGCAATACGAAGCGTCTCCTAACAAATGCCACCGGAAGGCCTGCCCGCCATCCAATGTCTGCTCAAGATCGAACGGCTCGATATCCAACGTCATCGTCGACATCCGCGGCACCTCGGCTAATTGCGACGCCGGTGCGAATCTCAAATCGGAACTCCCGATAACCATCGCCCCACATAATCTGACAGCGTCCCTAAAGTGACCCGGCGCACCGTGGCCTGTGGTATCGATCTCTGGAACAGACGACCATATGATTTCGAGATTATCCGTCTATCTAACACGACAAAAACCCCTCGGTCATTGCGTGAACGGATCAACCGGCCAAAACCCTGACGGAACTTCGTTACTGCTTCCGGTACAAAATAGCCATTGAACGGGTTTTCTAAATTCTCCGAACGCGCCTCATGAATCGGATCTCGCGGAACCGGAAACGGCAATCGCGTCATCACCAATGAGTTGATCGACGCATCCTGCAAATCGATCCCTTCCCAAAGGCTCATCGCTCCCAACGCCACAGCATCTTCAGAGTCGTTCAACAACTGCATCACCCTTGAGGCCGGTCCATCTCGACCCTGTCCGAACACCTGCGTCTCGGCATTCTTGAACCGATTGAACAGTATGTCTCGCGTTGTGTTCAACGCCGAATTTGCGGTAAAGAGAGCCAGCGTCCTACCCTGCGTCGCCATTGCGATGTCGTGGATCGCACTCGTGACCGCCTCGTTGTAACCCGGCGTGTTCGGTTGCGGGATGTCCTCCGGCACCAAAATCAGCGCGGCCTCCTTGAAATTGAACGGCGACCCGATGTGCAGCGTCTCATCGGCATCAAAACCCAACGTGGTCTGAGCACGCTCGAAACTACCCCCGTCGCTGATCGTCGCACCCGTCAATACGTGCGCCCGGTCTTGGCTGAACAAGCGCTCACGCAACTCGGCAGACACATCCAACGGCGCTCCGCTGAGTTGCAACTCCATATTGCGACGTTGATTCACGGAACTCCAATAAACGAAATTCTCATCCGGCTGCTCGATCAGCGACATCAACCATCGATCGACATCCCGAAGCCGCTCAAACAACGCGTTCACGTTGATTACCGCGGCATCCGGTTGACCATCCGATGCCGCCAAGTCCAACAACGAACGCAAACCGTTCACAACCGCGCTCAAAGCCGGATGCAGCGAAACCCAATGCTCATCAACGCCTCGACGCCACTCCTGAGTGATCCGCGTCATCCCCAAAATCCGCATCTCACGAACCCGTTCACGCCGTGTCGCGTAAGTCGTCAGGTCCCGCAACGCGTCAAACATCCTGCTCACGTCGAGCGTAGCCTTGTCGGCTGCTTCGACGATGCGCCGCTGGATTTCCGGCACCGACGACAATACCTCATCGCCACCGCCACGCATCGTCGCGAGACGGACCAACCGAGGCAACATACCATCGCTCCGGGTCAACGCACTCAAATCGTCCATCACCGGCGACTCGCGGATTTCGAAGCCTAGATGCCGCGTTGCAACATCCCGCAAGTGGTGCGCCTCGTCGATCACCAAAACCTGATGCGGCGGCAAGATATTGTTCTCCGCCGTCATATCGCTGAGCAACAACGCATGATTCACGATTAGAACGTCCGCTTGATGCGCATTAGCGCGCGCCTTCAGCATGAAACACGGCGGACCCTGGCACGGGAATCCGCCTCCGGTGATGCTCGGAGGACATCCCTCTGCCGAAAGCCGACTGAACGCCCCGGTATCCCACCCCAACGACAACTCGGCACGGTCCCCCGTCTCCGTCTCAGAAAGCCAATTCAGACACTGCGAAAGTACGCGAGCATCAGTCTGCCCGTGGTTGGGCTGCGTAACCGCATCTCGCCAACGCTGAACACACAAGTAGTTCGAACGTCCCTTCAACTGCACCGCATCCAACTCGACACCAGTCTCCCGACGCACGATCTCCTGTACCGTTGCGAAATCTTTGTTTAACAACTGCTCCTGCAGGTTCAACGTGTTCGTCGAGATCACCGCCTTGCCGCCTTGACCAGCCACCATCAACGCCGCTGGCAATAGATAAGCCAACGATTTCCCGATACCAGTCCCGGCTTCGACGATCAGCTTCTCTTGACCCGCGATTGCACGCGCAACCGCAACCGCCATCTCCCGTTGACCGTCCCGCGATTCGAACGCCGGCATCGTCGTCTCAACCAAGCCGCCTGGCAAGAACGCCATCTCGGTCTGAACCACATGCTCGTCAGAGGGCTGGCCATCCGCATCAACACCCATTTCAGCAGACGTAGCGAATCTCGACGGCAACTGCAACCGTTCACTCAACGAAGTCTCGTCGATGCCCAATCGACCGACCACATCATCGACGCCATCCCCTGCAGAAACCATGTTGCCCGCTAATTCACTGACACTCCACCTAGCCCTTGATCCCAGCTGCGCGATCCGCGCCAGCGAACCAACCGGCCATTTCTCGAATTTCGCCAGAAAAATCAGAAAAAGATCCTTCGAAGCCAGTGCATCCGACAATGCGCGATGGGGATCATCATGCAAGACGTCGAACCGCTGCGCCAAACGCCCCAATCCGAACTCGGGACCCTGCGGCAACGTCACGCGCGCCATCTGCTCCGTGTCGTAACACAACTGCTCGATCCGGATGCCGTGCGACCTTAAGAATCCGACATCGAACTCCACGTTGTGCCCTACCAAACGCGCACCACCGATGAAATCGTCGAGATCGTCGCGTATGGTGTCCCAATCCGGCGCGGCATCCACGTCCGCCTGCGTGATTCCCGTCAGTGAAACGATGAACTCCGGCAACGCCTTACGCGGATTGACCAAGGAATGAAAGACATCAATCTGCTCATCGCCGCGAAACTTCACCGCACCGACGTCGATAATCCGATCCGATGCCGAATTCAACCCGGTGGTCTCCAAGTCGAACGCCACCAGCGTTTCTGCGCGCGGCGAGACCGTGTTCGCCAATTGAGAGCGTTCGGAAATCAATGCTCGAGTGTCGCCAAAACGTCGAAGCGCAAATCAGTAACCAGCGTTCGACAAGATCATTTCAATGTTCGATTCCTTTGGGAGCAACTCGCCTCGGTCAATCCTCCGCATCGCCTCCACAATCGACGCCGTAACCGGAGTCTCGACCCCCACTTCTCTACCCTTCTGCAATACGTGGCCATTCATGAAATCGATCTCCGAAGGGCGACCGTTCGCAACATCCTGACCCATAGATGGATGCCAATCGCCAGTCGACGCACCGGCGGACTCTGCCATCTTGTTATCCAGCTCCTCATAGACCTCGCCATCGCTCGACGCGGCAACCCAATGCTTGGGTGCCGATCCGCCGAAACTCACTACATCCAACCCCAGCGCCAAGCCGACCTTCGCCGATTCCGAAGCCAACCTGATCTGCAACTCTCTTCCACGTGAGGACGAAGCGATTGTGGCAGTGCCACACAGCGTCGATCCGACCACGGGATTACCCATACTGTTCTGACACAACTTCGCCCAACGCTCCCCATATAGATTCGTTGTCGTTTTGCCCGCGTCGATCGGATCCAGAATTTCGACCAACTCGGCAATCCGCTCCGAATCCGAACCATCGTGCTCACCGGCCCGAAACACCACATGGCCCATATCGCGCCGACGCTGAGTCCCAGCACGCTGCGCAAGTCCTGGCCCGCCAACACGCACCGCGATCGACGACATGATCAATCCGATACACCGTTCAGCTCCAACCGCGTCAGCCAGATCGCTATCCGGCATACAGTTTTGAGAAGAAACAAAATACCCCTCGTCCTTCACGAACCTCGCCGCAAATCGAGCCGCCCAAGATGTGTCGTACGCCTTCACCGCGACGAATGCCAAATCAAACTGCGGCTCCAACGCCAAGGCCTGCGACTGATGCAGATGGAACGCCCGCGGATGGGACACAAACGGCTCGTGCGGGCCCTCAATCCGGATCCCGTCAGAATTGATCGTATCCATCTGTTCCGCCCACGAATCCGCAAAAACAACATCATGACCCGTGTGGGCTAACCAACCGCCGATGTAACTGCCTACGGCGCCAGCGCCCACAATCAAAATCCGCTTCTTCGCGATGTCTTTGCTCAATTCTGCTGCCTCAATCTCTGTCTCAGTCCCCGACTGCTCGAACCACATCTCTCAATTAACGATAGTCGGAATTCAGTAAAATGGCTAACGTCAATCTACACTACCAACACAACATCAACCCACCTGCAACACCAGCAACGGAGTAAACAATGGCCGCAGTAAACGTAGGCGATCAAGCACCAGACTTCAACCTCAGATCCACCGACGGAGAGATGGTCTCCCTGAGTGACCAGCGCGGCTCAAACGTCGTCCTCGCATTTTTCCCCGCCGCCTTCACCGGCGTTTGCCAAACCGAAATGTGCACATTCCGCGACTCCCTGTCGTCCTTTAATGACATGAACAGCAAAGTCTTCGGCATCTCCGTCGATCCACCGTTCTCCCAAGCCGAATTCCACAGCCAGAACGACCTCACCTTCCCGCTGCTCAGCGACCTCGGCGGCGCAACCGTCGACGCCTATGGTGTCAGCCTCGCCAACCTCGCCGGCATCGAAGGCTACAACGTCGCCCAACGCTCCGTCTTCGTCATCGACGCCAACGGCAAAGTCCAGTGGTCATGGGTCTCCGACTCCCCCCTAAACGAACCCTCCTACGACGACGTCAAGGCAGCAGTGGCGGCAATCTAGCCCGCTGCCGAAGCGACGGCCAGTCCTACGGGAACTTCTGCTCGTCGTTCATCGTATCTCCGCATCATCGATAATGAAATCTACCGATGACGCGGAGAATTTGGTCAACTTAAGAGGTAGGCGATGACGGTTGAAGAAGCCACCGACGAGATCAAGCAACTGATTGAAGCTCTGTTGCGTGAACGCTTCAGGGACGAGATCGAGTTTGGCCCCATAGTAGTAACACCCCATTTCGACCACGATGGTGAGGAATACCTGCGCTCCTACATCGTCTTTCAGGGCGACCAAAAGAAGTTGGATCCGACTTGGACTCTGGGGCTGTCCAGACAACTCTGGCCTCGCGCTGAAGAGCTCGGATACCCTGGCATCCCAATGCAGCTGTTCGTCGAAAAGTCTGAGTGGCCTGCCTTGGAGGAGCAATTGGTGTGAATCCCGGCGATCTTCTCAACATCGCGGAATATCTCGCCTCCGGAGGTATCGGATCGCGAATAGGGAGACCGCGCCAGGCCGAACTCAAACGAGCGGTTAGCGCTAGCTACTACGCTCTGTTCCACACCTTGGCCACCAATTCTGCGGACCTGCTAGTTGGCAACAGAACATCGACTCGAACCAGGCAAGCTTGGAGGCAGATGTATCGTGCTATTGATCATGGCAGGGTCAAGAGACAATGCTCTAAGCGAACAATCGCGAAGTTCCCTCAGGAGATTCAGAAATTCGCTCATCATTTCGTTATGATGCAGGCCCAACGACACATGGCAGACTACGACCCGATGGAACAATTTTCTCGATCATCCGTCGCTCAGTTGTTGGAGGAGACGAAATCGGCCATTACCGAGTTCGAAACGGTTGACAACGATGACCGACGTGCATTCGCCGTATTCGTGCTGTTTGACTTGAGGGGAAACTAACGGACCAACCCTGCCGAAAAAAATCGCGTATATTCACCCCCTCCCGGCATCGTATTGACCCCAAAACCCGTTGTCACTCCCCATCAACCAACAACTCCGAACCTGTCACGTACGAAGCCTCATCCGCAACCATCACCAATCTGGCTGTCGCCGCGATTCAGACCTCCGCCTAACCCCATAGTGGGAAAACGCCAGAGCCTACAGGTGGTTTTTCTCGGGATACCAGATCACGATCGTACCAATGCCCCCTCGCTTAGACACGCTCAAAATCGAAGCGATACTACCACCCACAACAACGATCTCCTCTCCTGCTCTGCGGTAGAGGGTTAGGGTGAGGGCAACGTAGCAGCGCGGGCCCCATCCTTCCCATCCTTCAAAACCCTTCACATCCTAGTTCATCACTTGCATTGCACATACATCCGTGCCATAATATGAATCAGAAGGCGAACGCAGGGCGTGGGTGAAAGCCACGAGAGTGCGAACCATTCCGAGGGATGCCGGTGATTTCCCGGGTCCCACTAGGGGGCGATGCCGGGTTGGGGGTGTGAAACCTTCTGCAAAGTCAAACCCGACTGAACCTGCCACGGAACTCGACGCGTGTTGCGCAAGCCCTTGACGAAATCAGAACCCCGATCTCGGTTAGCGCGAGATGGTTGAAGGGAGACGGACGCCCTCTTGGTCGAGGTACCCCGTCGCAAGCGCAGATCGACTGCTCGCTCCCTACAATCACCTCAATGACCAGCATCGACCGTTATCGGGTCAGTCAGCGGTGATCTGCATGGATCCAGCTCTGCGACAATCGTGCCTTTCGGGCGCTGTTCAGAATGGAACATGTGGTCGATGATACGTGCCGGCACGCCAAGTCTAAGCGGCTAACCGGAACGAGGAGGTGTGAAAACAGTCCGGTGCAAAGCAGACCGACAACCGACGCGAATCGGTGTCTCGAAGGCGCCACTCGACATCCGACGAAAGGTTGATACGGGACGCAGGCACAGCGGCCGACATGATCACTGCGACAAGCGGCTGAAAGGGCAAAGGCCCGTTAGATGGGTGATCGAGACGTGTGAGGTGTTGTGTAGGGAATGCACGCTGCAGAGTGTGAGGATCCAAACGCGTTGTGAAAGTGGAAGAGAGGACGGGATGGATCGTCTCGATCACCGTACCACCCCCTTCGCAAAGCGAAGGAGGAGTGACGTAGGGGCGAGTTTTAAACCCGCCCTCAGGCGCGGGGATGCGCGGGCGGAATGGCTTGTACGCCGCCTCTCCCCGGAATTACCAATGCAACTCCCTCCCCCTTGAATGCCAAGTGGGAACTAAAGGGGATTGAATTCCGCTAATGCTCGTTGCCGCAATCCCGATCCGGCATCGTGTTCCCCTTGAACCCCGCCGTAACTCCTCCATCAACCAACAACTCCGATCCCGTAATATACGAAGCCTCATCCGAGGCCAAGAAACAGATCGCGTTCGCAATCTCCTCTGGCTCGCCCCACCTACCCAACGGCACTCGCTCCGAACGCCACTCCCGCTCCGAATCCTCCGCGTAAATGTGCTCCGTGAACGGCGTGTGAACCCATCCCGGCAACACCGAGTTTGCCCTTATCCCGAACTTCGCCAGCTGAATCGCCGACGCACGCGTGAAGTGGAGCATCCCTGCACGCGACATCGCGTATGCGGAACCATATTCGCCGGCAAATTTACCAGCCATCGACGACAGGTTGACAATGGCACCTCCACCCGCCTCAGTCATCGCCGGTATCACCGCCCGCGTCCCGAGCAAAATCCCGGTCGTGCTGATCTCCATCACCTTGCGCCATTCATCAACCTCAACCTCGTAGAGCGTCCCACGATCCTGAGCGCCCGCAAGGTTCACCAAGATGTCAAGGCGCCCAAACGCTCCTATCGTCTGAGCCATGACCTCAGACCATTGCGATTCATCCGTCGCATCTAGACGCCAATAAATCGCCTCGTATCCGGCATCCCGCATCTCCGACGCCGACTCTTCACCCCGATCATCCTGGATGTCGGTGATTACGACCCGCGCCCCTTCCTCCAACATCTGCCACGCAGTGCATCCGCCAAATCCCATTCGCGAACTCCTCGAAGACGATGCCGAACCGGTCAGCAACGCAACCTTGCCCTCAAATCTGTTCCTGCCACTCATTGCATCTTCTCCCTTATTAATGCCATAATCCGCTCACGCTCGATTCTGGAGCGCGATTACGGCATTCGGTATCAAGAAACCGTATATCCCGAGCGCCAACAATAAACTGAATGCTCCATGCATCCACCGATCCCTGAGGAAAAACATCACCGGCGCGCCGGTAATAACCAGCGTTAGCACGACCGCGAAGAGATACTCCGAACTCGGTACCATGCTCAACTCCGTGACATCCGAAATCACCGCATCCGCTACCAAGGCCGACAAAACACCCACCGTTGTCCACACAACCACCAACCCAAACACGATGATCGTCACTAAATTCGTCGATCCATTCTCAGCGATTCGTCGCTGGAGCAACTGCGGAGGTCTGACCGTAAACAACACCGCCGCGTGGGCCGAAGCTGTCAACCCCATCAAGGTGCCACACAACATTCCAGCAAGTATGTCCGTCACCGGCGTCATCAATTCGCCGCAACCTTGATCCTTGGTGCCAACCCCACAGAGAACGCCTCGCATCCCAATCGCGCCTTGGCCAGTAACGCCCATGCCGTCCCAACCTCCTTGCTCGGTGCGATCGCAAACATCGACGGACCCGCGCCAGACAACACGATGTCCGATGCCCCAAGCCGCGTGAATCCTTCGTACGCCTCATGCCAACCCGGAAACGCTTGCGGAGCCAACTGTTGAAACACGTTAAACATGAAGGCGGGATGACAGTCGTGACCATCCAACATCCTCGCCGCCAACTTTCGGGTCAGACTACCCGTTGTATGCATCGAAGGATTCAACATCCTAAACATCCGCGCCGTCTTGTTCAATTCAGAATCAGATTCACCGAAGGTTGGCGAAATTATCACCAACCTCCCAATCTCTGGTTCCGGCAACTGCTCCAACTTTTCGCCGCGCCCGCCAACCAACGCCGTCCCGCCACCAACAAGAAACGGCACATCCGAACCCACCTCAGCCGCCACCTCAGCCATTTCCGAAGCCGACATTCCCAACCCCCACAATCGATTTAATCCTCGCAAAGTCGCCGCCGCGTCCGCCGATCCACCACCTAATCCCGCGGCTACCGGAATCCGCTTACGCAACATGATCCTGGCTCCAGCTTTTGCACCCGTTTCGTTGCGTAACAACTTCGCCGCGTGCGACACCAAGTTTCCCGCACCTGACAACGAAGCATCCGAACACTCGAACTCGATCTCGTCGCTCTCACCAAACTCCAGCGTGTCATGCAGGTCGACTGTCTGGATAACCGAAGCCAAATCGTGATAGCCATCATCACGCTTTCGGATCACCTCCAGCGTCAGATTCAACTTTGCGTAGGCCCGTTCGACGATCACAACCGCCTACTCCCCGTCAACACCAGCAACAACGGTTTCCCGAACCTTCCGCCACTCGTCCAACAGCAATACCCATTCATCAATGCTCAAAGTAGCCGGCCGTCGCTCACTGTCGATGCCCGCCCGAGTCGTCATCTCCTTGACCTCGTCCGTCGTCATGTTCAGCCCATTTGCCAACGAGTTGTGCAACTGCTTGCGACGTCCCAAAAACGCCGATCTTGCTAGTTTGAAAAGATCGTCTACCAACTCACTCGAAACCAATGGTTCACTCAACGGCGCCAACTGAATCACCGTGGAATGAACCTTCGGTGGCGGTCGAAACGAGCTCGGTGGCACCGTGAACAACGATTTAGGTGACGCATAGATCTGAACCGCCAATGACAACAAGCTCATCTTGCCCGGGTGCGCGCACATATCCCTCGCAACCTCGCGCTGCAACATCACCGTCATACTCGTAGGTCGGTACTCGCGCTCAAGAAAGCCCCGCACGATCGGCGTTCCCGCGTAGTACGGCAGGTTCGCAACCACCTTGTATCCCCTTCCTCCACGCATCTCTGGCAGGTCCTCCAAAGCAACATCCCGTGCATCGGCCGAAATCACTCGTACATCTGGATTATCACGGTACCGGGCCGCCATCCGCTCGGCGAACTTCACATCCAACTCCACAAGCACCACCGAACCGCCGCAATAACTCACCTCCTCGACAATCAGACTCGTCAATGCGCCATCGCCGGGCCCGATCTCAACAACCACATCGCCAACCGAGATACCTGCCGCGTCAACGATCCTCTGCGCGACCGATCGGTCACGCAGAAAGTGCTGGCCTAGTCGTCGGCGCGCCATGATGAATATTCGCAGCTGATTAACAGTAATGCGGCCGTGCACCTCGAATTCGGCTTCGTGCTCGAACGTAGCAAACGCCTCGGCTCGAATCAGATCGCCCTGCGTCGCCCAAAGTGGACCGCTTACCGCTGCTTCCTTCCGGACCTGACGGGGTTCACGGGACTCTGCCGCGCAAGAACCCAACTCTCAACACCAAGAACAGAATGCTAGGGGTTCGAACTTCGTAACCTCCACGAGGAATCCGGCCCTGCTGAGCGGATTGCAGGTTCAGGGCACCGCTAGCTCCCCGCTTGGCACGACCGCATCTTTGAATCGTAAACCATATGCCTCCCACTTACGTATCCTTGCTAAGTGAAACCCGATCCCACTAGAGGGGTTGACATGACTTGGTTAGACTCGATTCAAATGGTCAGTGCAAACGAAATTGCCGTCATCACCAAAGCCGTCATACCGGTCGCAGGTCTGGGCACCCGCTTCATGCCCGTGACTCGGAGCGTCCCAAAGGCGCTCCTTCCGGTCCTCAACATACCGCTCATCCAATACGCCGTCGACGACGCCGTCGAAGCCGGAATCACCGACATTGCCATCGTGGAAGACACCAAAAGCGTCGGCTCATACTTCCACTCGATGCCCGATCTCGAGGAAAGATTTCGACAAGGCGGGCGAGACGAACTTGCGGATCAGATGGTCGAGATCTCCTCAAAGGCGCGCATCACTTCGATAAAACAACTAGAACCGCTTGGCCTCGGCCACGCAATCCTTCTCGCCAAGAACTTCATCGCCGACGAACCTTTCGTCGTCATCCTGCCAGACGAAATCCTTTGGGGCGATCACTCCTCAACCGCCCAGATCCTCGATGTTCGCGACCGCTACGGCGGAAACGTCATCGCGGTCACCGAAACCTCTTGGGACGACGTTCACACCAAGGGCATCGTTGCCGGACCGTCGGTTGAACCCAACGTCATCGCCATCGAGGAAATGGTCGAAAAACCCAAACGCCAAGATGCCCCTAGTAATCTCGCAATCATCGGACGATACGCCCTCGAACCTTCCGTATTTGACTTCCTCAGCCAACAACGCCGCGGCGCCGGAGGCGAAATTCAGCTCACAGATGCCATCATCGAGTGCATGGATGACCTGCCCACACACGCCGTAACCGTCGATGCCGCACGGTACGACGCTGGTGTACCAGAAGGAATGTTCGGAGCATCGCTCCACCAAGCAGCAAAAGACCCGATCATGCGCCAAATGATCGTCGACTTCGCCGCTCAACTTTAAAAAGCCGTTACGTCATACCCGCGCACGCGCGAAACCAGAAGGGCGCGGAAAAGCGGCAGTTCGCACAAGCACATCTGTTATAATATATGATATGTTTGAGGTGCTAACATCACCACATAGGAATCATTTTCATGACGATGGCAGAACAACCCTTCACAAGATCGGAACTTCGCGAGGAACTCCAAAACTACGCGACTAAATCCGATTTGCGCGCGGAGATCGCAGAGCTTGAAACTCGCCTTACGCGGTGGATGATCGGTGTCTTGATCGGTTCCACCGTCGCGGCATCAGCCATTGCCACGCTTATCCAAACGTTGATCGAGTAATTCGCGATGACCCGATCACGCTCAGTTTCGTAGCTGCAGAACGGCCATGAAGGCCTCTTGGGGCACCTCGACGGATCCCACCATCTTCGCCCGGCGCTTCTTCCCGGCCTTCTGACGCTCCAGTAACTTCCGCTTTCGCGTCACATCACCGCCGTAACACTTGGCCAACACGTTCTTCCGCAGCGCTTTGACATTCGTACGCGCGACGATCTTACTGCCCACTGACGCTTGAATCGGAACTGCAAACATCTGGCGCGGTATCAGCTCCTTCAGCTTCGACGCTAACATCCGACCCGTAACTTCCGCTTCCGACGAGTGGACGATGCTGCTCAGCGCATCAACCTCCTCGTGGTTTACCAAGATATCCAGCTTAACCATGCTCGCTTCACGATAACCAGACGCCTGATAATCCATCGAAGCATAACCCTGCGTCGCCGATTTCAACATGTCGTGGAAATCGACCAAGATCGCCGATAGCGGTGCCTCATACTCCAGCATCACTCGCGCATTCCGGCCCGCACCGTTCATCGAACCCGACATCGTGCCGTTGCCCGATCCGGCCGCCTGCGTCTGGAGATACTCCATCCGCTTGAACACACCACGCTTCTTCGTCACCAGCTCCATCACATTCCCGTAGTACGCCGCCGGAACGATGATCGACAGGTCCACCCAAGGCTCCAATATCTCGGCGTAATCCCGCCTCTCAGGCAACTTCGATGGGTTCTCAACGTAGATGATCTCGCCGTCGTTCAACATCACTTGGAATTCCACACTCGGAGCCGTGGTTATCAACTCCAACTCATACTCACGCTCCAATCGCTCCTGCACCACCTCCATATGCAACAATCCCAAGAAACCGCACCGGAAACCGAATCCCAATGCTGATGACGACTCTGGTTCGAACACCAGCGCCGCATCGTTCAATCTCAACTTGCCGAGTGCTTCCCGCAACTCCACATAGTCGTTGGCATCCGACGGATACAGACCGGTAAACACCATCGGCTTCTGCTCTTGATACTTGATCCGAGGCTCTAACGCCGGCTCTTTAACCAGCGTCATGGTATCCCCGACCATCACGTCGCTCACCTCCTTGATACCCGTCGCCACGTAACCCACCTCACCAACTCTCAATCCCTCCGGAGCCTGCATCACGGTCGGCGAAAAATATCCGACCTCCAGCACCTCTCCTTGAGCATCCGAACCCATGAACTTCGCCCGATCGCGCGCCTTGATCGCCCCATCGAGCACCCGTACATACGTCACCACACCCTTGAACGAGTCGTATTTGCTGTCGAACACTAACGCCTGCAGCGGCTCTTCAAAATCACCGACCGGAGGCGGTGTCAACTCCACAATCCGTTCCAACAGATCCTCGACACCTTCGCCAGTCTTTCCCGACACCCACAGCATCTCATCCTCACTGAACCCAAACGTATCCACCATCTCCGCCGCCACTCGTTCCGGCTCAGCATTCGGCATATCGATCTTATTGATCGCCGGAATCAGCACCAGATCGTTCTCCAGCGCCAGATAGACATTCGCCATCGTCTGCGCCTGAATCCCCTGCGACGCATCGATCAGCAACACCGCCGCCTCACAAGCCGCCAGACTCCGAGAGACCTCAAACGAAAAATCCACATGCCCCGGAGTGTCGATCAGGTTCAGCTGATACTCGTTCCCGTCCCTAGACGGAAACGCCAACCGCACCGCCTGCGCCTTGATCGTGATCCCCCGCTCCCGCTCCAAATCCATCGTATCCAGATGCTGCTCCACCATATCCCGCTCCGACACCGCACCCGTTAACTCGATCATGCGATCGGCGAGGGTAGATTTGCCGTGATCGACATGCGCGATGATGCAGAAATTCCGTATGAGATGTTGCTGGGCCACGACTCCAATCTTATCGGAGGGGTTTGTTCCTGGCACTCACCAGCCGTCGCGCCCGATCGTCATCCGGGCGAAAGCCGAAAAGCAAGCAGTGCTATCATCGTCTGAGGGAGCCAACTATGTCCTCTAACCCACACAAAGACCTTATGCTGAACGTCGAAAACTTCGGCCCTATTGCCGAAACCCAAAACATGCTCATCAAACCCATGACGGTCTTCGTGGGGCCTAGCAATACCGGCAAGTCCTACCTCGCTATTCTGCTGTACGCGATTTCAAGAGGTTTAGGTTATGCTTTCGATCGTTTTCCGCTGGAACGTTACTTTGAGCACTTTCCCACCTTACGCTCTGGCTTACGCGATATGCCTTTCTACTCCCCCGTTACTCCCCCAGACGTTCCGTACCATCGGGAAGAAGATGTCGTTCAATACGACTGGGACCAAAGCTCCGACGAAGTTCAACGCATTATCAAATCCATTCATAGGGATTGGCTGGCGTTTGCTTCCAATGCTACCTCCAATTCAATCACTGGATTCTTCGATGTCAGTCGAATAGACGATTTAGCTACACAACCGTCGCGCGGGCATACTCAAGCGGTTTTCAATCTCTGCCTGCATCACGATCTTTTCGATTGGAACATAGCATGTAACAATGGACGTTTAGAGACGAAATCGAGGATACTTCCTCTTCTTCTGCGTGAGAGCGTCGGGATGGTCTTGGCTACCGAAGTGGATGAACGCGATACAGAATTGAACCGTTTCTCAATGTTTCAGCTGTTCGATGCCGTCGCGACGTCGTTCGGTGCCCAATTCCACACTTTGGATCATATGACGTATTTCCCAGCGGCCAGAAGCGGCATCATAGCTAGTTATCGAACTCTGAACCGCAACTTGATAGCCAACATCGCTAGATCTGGTTTCGAACGAGAGATTGCGATACCTTATAACCGGATTGTCAACGATTTTCTCGAGAACCTGTTGCGAATCGATGTACGTGATCCCAATTCGGAACAAATAGCCGAGATCATTGAGAGTTCGCTAATGAATGGTGAGATCAAAGCGATAAATTCCCAATACGGCGCTCCGGAGTTCGTCTACGCTCGCAATGAACTCAGCATTCCACTATCCAGATCGTCTTCCATGGTCACTGATTTGGCGCCAATCGTGTTGTTCCTCAAACATTTCATACGCGTCGGACACCTTCTGATTATTGAAGAACCCGAAGCACACCTACATCCTGCCGCGCAACAAAAAGTCGCAGCGGCTCTCGCGTTGCTTGTCCGAAGCGGGTTCCGCGTCCTTATCACGACACATAGCCATTACATGGTCGAGCAGATCAGCGATTTCGTCGCCGCATCAAATCTGTCGCCCGAAAAACGGCGCGAATTACTACGGTTAGGTCCGGTGCTTGAGGAAGAAGACATATATCTCAACGAAGACGAAGTTGGAGTGTACGGTTTCGACAATTCGAGCGGTAGCACCATCGTCAAAAACATTCCGTTCGACGAATCCTTTGCCTATGTACCTGAGGATCACAATCAAGCACTGACCGAGCAGTTCAATCGCAATGTGCGAATCATGCGCGCACAGCAAAATGGTCATAGTGTCAACGGACATGATGCCGAGTGACGTGGCTAGATCAACTGAGGACCAGGTTTCGAGGACTTGGAGTCATCGTTCCTAAGGGTCGAAAACCCATAGAGAACTGCGTAGTCAACCTAAGCGGTTTTCCCGGTGACCCGCTGATCCTCGATGTTGACAAACTGATTTCAAACGATGCGTTTGCACGCCAGATCGTTTACCAATACGAACAACCTTGCGATCTGATTGTCTTTCACGCCAAGTTAGAGACCCCGTCCGTCACTTTGATCGAGGCAAAAGGGACCCGTAACGAAGCGTACGGCGATGAATACAAAGCTGTGGACCAACTCAGTTCATCTTCGTCTGTGTTGGATCGAGCTATAGATGATTGCAGCATTGCCCTGCCGCAGTTCCACGTAACGGGCGCGGTGGTAACTGGGTCGTCCAATTCGGGTGCTATGTTGAGTACAGATCTGGCAATCTACGCTGCCAAGGCCGACATCGACGTTGTCGTAGTGACCTCTGGTTGGGATGTCCACCTACAGATGTTCGGACGATAATGAACACCAAAACCCAATCACAGCCCATCACATAAATCAGCGCAATCAGCGGTTCAGACAATGCCCAACTCCAAATTCCCCACGTCCCTTCACATCCTCGGCGCCGGAACACCAACACCCACACTCGCCTCAACGCCCTCGCGAGAGACACCTCCACCAGACGTGTCGATCATCCCTCCAGTCCTAGTTCACCCCCCTACACCATCCCAACCAAACCCAGTTGTTAGACTCTCACCCAAGCAACAACTTCCGTCATGACTGCAACTGCCAGCGAAAAACCTCAGGCCAACACCCTCCACGGTCCCAACCTGATCCTCGACGTTGAAAACTTCGGTCCTATCGCCGAAGCTAAAAACATCGAGTTCAAGCCCATGACCGTATTCGTGGGGCCTAGCAACACGGGGAAGACGTATTTGGCGACGTTACTGCATGCCGTAATTCGTCCGCGTCAATCAATCCTTGCTCAGTTGTTGTCGCCTAGCAAGGCCACGAGAAATTTCAACAAGATCATCAACGATTTCAATCCGCTAAGCATTTACGAAGATGTCCAACCTCTCATTGAAGCAAACGTCATCGACCCACGCGAAGACGATACGGTCACAATCGACGAATTTCCAATATTCAATTTGCCAAAAGAATCACGAACCAAACTTCAACATGCACGTCATGATTTTCTGCGTATGTATGCCAAAGATGCGTTAGATGAAATCAAGAGTGTATTCGAAATTTCTACACTTACATCTATATTAACGCACAATTCTGACCGAGAAAAACGACCCAACATAAGCGTTCGCGATCATGACGGGTGCATTAATCTATCAATATCTGATGGGACGGTCGTTCATTCGGATGTTCATAAACCTCTTTCATTTACGTTTGTTGCGAACGATTTTCCGTTTTATTTCTATAAGAATCCTGATCGATATTCTGAGTATACTTCGAATATCGTGTTCGAAGCGGTTGAAACATACATCACAGAAGAGATCGAACAGTTTCCGAACAGTTTCTACTTCCGCGCTGGACGCTCCGGCATTCTTGATATGCACAGAGAATGGACTTCACAATTGATCGCTAACGCGGCTAGCGTTCCCTTGAGGCGCGATCCCAAACATCCACCGGCATTCAATATAATCAATATGGATTTATTACAAATGCTAATATCCGCACGTCCATATTCGAAAAGACCATCTAAGATCAAAGCAATACATCGAATTGCTGACGTTATCGAATCAAGCCTGTTAGAGGGCCGAATTGCTGTTGAAGATTCATCTGGAATTACCAATATTGGCTACGAACAATATGGGCACGTAATCCCTATTGAACGCGCTTCGTCTAAGGTCACTGAGTTGGCTCCGATCTTGCTATTCTTTCGTCAATTCGTCAACGAAGGCGACCTCCTAATAATCGACGAACCCGAAGCACACTTACACCCCGAAGCTCAGCAACAGATGGCCGCCGCGCTAGCTTTCATGGTCCGTTCCGGCCTGCGCGTCCTGATCACAACCCACAGCCACTACATGGTCGAGCAGCTGAGCGCGTTCGTAAACGCCTCCAAACTCGACGAAACCGCTCGCAAACGAGCGCTCTCCCTAGGAGGCGCGCTCGGCGAAGAAGACATCTACCTAAACGAGGACGAAACCGCCGTATACAGCTTCGGATTCTCCGAGGAACACGGCGGTTCAGTGGTCAAAGAGATCTTCATGGGTGAAGAATACGAATATGGTCCCGATGACCATAGCGATGCTACCGTCCGCCAATTCAATCGGCTACAACGCGTATTGGAAGCCCGCGAAACCGCAGAATCCAATGGGATGGATTGAGCAAATCAATCATCGGTTTCGCTCCTCACGCGTCCTGAAAACCGAGAAGGCTTTCGTCCAAGACCGTTGCCCAGTGAATCTAACATCGATGCCGGAACCGTCTGCCGTCCTCGATGCCGATGAATTGAAAATCCGCGTCGAAGACGTCGACAACATCATCGACGGAAATCCATTCTGCGATATCGTCGCATTATGTGAACACAGCGACGAACCCACAGCGGTATTGATCGAAGCAAAAACCGATCGAACCAACCTTAACGCTAGAACTCGTGAAGCTATCTCGCAACTCAGTTGGTCGTTCGACCACTTCAACAACATCTCAGCGATATGCAACCTCGTGCCTATCGATTGCAAACGTTATCCGGTCCTGACATTCACCAAAATCACCGATGCGGTCCTGCGGAGCCCAAGCGTCAAAGATGAGGCCCGAAAGTTTCGCCGACACCACCGCGCGAGAATCCAATACGTTCGAGCCGGCGACGACATCTGGCAAGCAATCCACCAAAACACCCCCTAAACTACCCCCATGCCCAACTCCAAACTGCCCACTTCCCTCCACATCCTCGGCGCCGGTACTCCAACGCCAACCCACACACGCTTCGGCTCCGCGTATGTCGCGGATGTCGATGGTGAGAAGATCATGTTCGATTGTGGGCCGGCGGCTACTCATAAGCTGGTGCAGTCGGGGTTGTGGCCGACGGATATCGACGACCTTTTCTTCACTCATCATCACTTCGACCACGACATCGATTACCCGTGCTTCCTTCTTTGCCGTTGGGATCAGTCGATCGGCAAGGAAAACACGCTGAGCGTTTACGGCCCCACTCTCACGGAACGCATCACCCATGGTGTACTTGACAAAGAGGAAGGCATCTTTGCCCACGACTGGATCGCCCGCGTCAGCCATCCGTTGAGCCAGAAGATCCACGTCAACCGTGGCGGGACGTTGCCTCGCAAGCCTCCTGTCGTTAATGCCCGTGACATCGGTCCAGGCACCGTCAAAACCGCCGACAAGTGGGAGGTTACGGCTGCGCCTGCCGAGCATGTTCAGCCGTATCTCGACTCCCTCGCCTACCGGCTCGACACCAAGGGCGGCAAGTCTGTGGTTTTCACTGGCGACACGCAACCCTGCGACTCCGTCATCAACCTAGCCAAAGACGCCGACGTCATGCTCTGCATGTGCTGGGACGATCAAGAGGTCATGGCCAAGGATGGCGAAGCACACGGACAGTGCGGCACTACTGGCGCCGGACGCATGGCCGAAGCCGCCGGAGTCAAGAAACTCGTCCTCGTCCACATGGGCCCGAATATTTCAAAACACGGCCCGTTAGAAAAAGGCATCGGCGATATTCGAGAGGTCTACAACGGCCAAGTTATCTACGCCGAAGAACTCATGAAGCTAAACGTATAGTCCCCTCCCCATTGACTGGACGCACAATCCCCTCTCCCGTTGGACGGGAGAGGGTTAGGGTGAGGGCCCTGGGAGGTGCGGGGACCCGCCCGCAAAACAACAATGCCCAACAAATCCAACCCGACCGTCTACATCCTCGGAGCAGGCGGACCTCACCCAACTCCCACCCGCTTCGGATCCGCCTTCGTCCTCGATGTCGAAGGCGAAAAGCTGATGTTCGACTGTGGACCCGCCGCGACCCACAAACTCGTCAAAGTCGGCCTCTTCCCCACCCAGATTGACAACCTATTCTTCACGCATCACCACTTCGACCACGACATCGACTATCCCTGCTTCCTCCTCTGCCGTTGGGACCAGTCGATCGGCAAGGAGAAAACGCTCAGCGCGTACGGGCCCGCACCTACCGAACGTCTAACCCACGGCATCCTCGACGAGGAAGATGGCGTATTCGCCCATGACTGGTACGCCCGCGTTCATTTCCCGATCTCCCAGAACGTTTACGTAAACCGCGGCGGCACGCTCCCGCGTCGTCCGCCAGTTGTCTACTCCCGAGACGTCGGCCCAGGCACCGTAGTCACATCCAACAAATGGGAAGTCTCCGCCGCTCCCGGCATCCACGTCCAACCCTACCTAGACTCGCTCGCTTACCGCGTCGACACCGCTTCGGGCAAATCTATCGTCTTCACCGGCGACACCGAACCCTGCGACACCGTAATCGACCTAGCCCGAAACGCCGACATGATGCTCTGCATGTACGGCAACGACGACGCCATCATGGAGCAGAACGGCCTCAACTACGGTCAGACCGGCACGATATCCGCCGCGCGCATGGCCCAAACCGCCAACGTCAAAACCCTAGTCCTAATCCACATGGGCCACCACATCACCCAACACGGCCCGCTAGAAAAAGCCCTGGGCGACATCCGAGAACACTACTCCGGGCAAGTCATCTTCTCCGAAGAGCTTATGGAGCTGGACGTTTAATCATCTCGTCGATTTCTTTAATTGTTGGGATGGGGCAACACCACGGTCATTCCCGCGGAGGCGGGAAACCAGAACACCGAAAAACGCGCCAGTAGTACAAAAAAGCGTTGTCGCTATTTTCGCCACACTCACCACCTCATTTGTCGGTTCCGCATAGTATGGATTGTTGGTCAACAATATGCGCGACCAAAACCAACCACTCAATTACTACGAGATCCTAGGCGTTTCGTCGGATGCGCCGACGGATGAGATTCGGCACGCCTTTCGCCGGGAGGCGATGGTGTGGCATCCCGACCTAAACAAATCTCCCGACGCACCACGGATGATGCAACTAGTCAATCGAGCTTGGGAAGCGTTGGGAGACCCAAAAAAACGAGCCGAACACGATCGGGAAATCGCTCAACGCGCCCGCTACTACAAAGATCACAGATCCGAATTAGACCCCTTTGAGGAATTTCGCGAAAACATGTTGCCCTGGTTGCTGGAACGCGCCATCGACCTATATGACGTGTTGGGTGTATCGACCAACGCGACTCTTGACGAGATCGATCGCGCGTACATCTATCGCCAACAGAGCATCGAGGAAAACCCCAATTTCGCCGGTGACCCAGCAGCGTCTGCGTTTATGAGTTTGGTGAGGGTCGGTCATTTCGTCTTGAGCAATCCCGAATTCAGGGCTGAATACGACCGGCACTATTTTCTGATGCGTTCGCGAGAAGCGGAAGCGGCAAGAGTAAGGCAAGAACAGGAGCGTCGCGAATTCGAGCGTCAGGAACGGGAGAGACAACGAGAACAAGCGCGGCGCGATGCCGAAATACGCCGCCGACGCGAAAAAGCAGAGCAACGTGAACGGCGCGAACGGGAAAAACTGAGAGTAGATCAACAGCGCGCGCGGGAGGAAGCACAGCGACGTTGGCGCGAAAGACGACGAGCTGAAGAGCAACAACGACGCGAGAGTGAGGAACGCAAACGGCGTGAGAACGAAAGACGTCGTGCTGCCAATCAACGACGTCAAGCACAGGAGCAACGACGCGAGCGCGAAAGGCTCGAAAACGAAAAACGGCGAGTTGAAGAACGCCAGCGCGAAGCTGCACAGCAACGCGAAAGAGAAGCGAGCGGACAACAGCGTCGCGGGCATCGAGATATCCGAAATCAAACCGACGGGCCGGGTAAGCCGCCTCCCAATCCGCCAACCGAAGCCACCAACGGCGGCAAAAAATGGTACACATCAAAGCTGGTGGGCTTCCTGCTTCTGATGTCGATTATTGTTCCCGTTGCTTTCTTGATATTCGTTTTCCCACCCAACGTAACAGACACCCTACCGCTAACGGCTACGCCACTTCCATTCCCTACTCCGGAGCCGATTACTGTCCCCAAGATCACAATTGACATGAATCGAAATGGCACAGAAGGCACGGTGAGAACTGCAAATATTCGATTCGGCGATCTGGCCAGCGGAAGTGCTCGATATAACTACATCGTCACCATTTTTGACAGCCGTTGCATCGGACCGGGAATGAATGAATTCATTGCTATTGGGCCAGTCGATGAAAACTCTGTCGCTAGGGCGGTAAGGATACCGGCATCGTGTCCACCAGGTACTCATGACTTCAATGTAAAGCTGTACCGGGATGCCACTCTCGTAGCCGAGCAACAGATCATATTCGGAGTAGCGCCGGCAATACCAACACCCACAATCACGCCGACTCAAACACCCACACCATTTCCTACGGCGACCCTCACGCCCATGCCATCACCTATTCCCACGTACACACCCACTCCCATACCAACCGCCACGCAAACGGCTACACCCGAACCAATACCAACCGCTACGCCAACTTCAACTTCTACGCCGCAACCCACCGAAACCCCATTACCCGTTCCAACGCCAACGAGCTCTCCCAGCCCGTCGCCGAGTCCGAGTCCGACTCCCACTTCAACGCCAACTCCTACTGCGACTCCAACTCCCATCAGATACATCGAGATCAGCAGCGGATCGTATCACTCTTGCGCGTTACGCGAAGATGGGACTATCGATTGTTGGTTGAATGAGGTCAAGGCGGCATACGATTACGATTACGATTACGATCAAGATAAACCTCCAACAGATGACGGATTTGTCTCAATCACCAGCGGTCGTTATCACTCTTGCGCTCTGCGCGAAAACGGTACGGCCGAGTGTTGGGGACGCGACAAAGAAGGCCAGTCGAAGGCACCACAAGACGAGACTTTCATCTCAATTCATAGCGGAGTATCTGCAATGCATACCTGCGGCTTACGCCATGATGGGAGCATCGTATGTTGGGGAACACGAGGTAGCCAGTACGACTATGGCCAGGCATCGCCTCCGCATGGAACAGGCTTCTCGTCTATAGCCACAGGTTTCGCCCACACTTGCGCCGTCAGTGAGAATGACCAACTCGAATGTTGGGGAGGAAGTCGGGGAGGAAGGCGTTTTGAACCAGCTCCATTACCGCCGCCACACGAACACGATCACTCCTTTGTCGCCATTAGTAGCGGTTTGTATCACGTCTGTGCATTGCGCGAGGATGGAACACCGATCTGTTGGGGTGCCGACAGGCCGCACAACTCTGGTCAAGCCTCACCACCCATTGCTGAAAAGTTCAAAGCGATCAGTAGCGGCGTGAACCACACGTGCGGTCTCCGCTTTGATGGCACTGCGGTTTGTTGGGGCGCGAGCAAAAAAGGAGACGACCGCGGGCAATCATCACCTCCGACTTCCGAAACTTTCGCATCTATCAGTAGTGGCCGCGATCATACGTGCGGTATTCGGCACGACCGCAACGTGATCTGTTGGGGCGCAATGAAAATTAACACTGCCACGCTTGATACAGCTACGAGCGAACAACGCGTTGCAACACCCACTTCCGTAGCAACCGTCACGGTCACGATCGACACTGAAAACACCCCAACTCCAACTCACACACCCACCATTACACCCACACACACCTTAACTCCAACCGCAACTCATACCCCTTCAAGCACCCCAACTCCAACTGCAACACCTACACAAACTACAACGCCAATACAACTTTCCGGTCTAAGTCAATCAGAGCTGGAATCCGCCCGTGAATACGCGCTAAAGCTCATAAACAGTGCTCGAACCGCATCAGGTCTAAACCCAGTAACCCTCGACGACAATATCACTGCCCAATCACACGCGGAAGATATGCGGGAAAACTGCTTTGGCAGTCACTGGGGTTCAGATGGCCTCAAACCCTACATGCGCTACACACTCGCTGGAGGCGAGCAATACTCTGCGGAAAACGTCAGCGGTACTGATTATTGCCCTCCCGATCCTCATCGGTACATTTCCATGTCCATCAATGCAAATCTCGCCGAAGCGATGGACGGACTAATGAGGAGTTCCGGACACCGCCGCAACATCCTCAATCCACATCACATCAAAGTCGGCATCGGCATCTCATACCAGCGACCAAACCTTTGGTTAGCCCAGCTGTTCGTGGGAGATTACGTTCGATACACCACACAACCTGTCATCGAGAACGGGATTTTGACCCTTGCAGGCACTTTAACGAATGGCGCAACTGCTCAAATGGACGATAACCTAGGTATACAAATCTATTTTGACCCACCAGTCAAGGATTTAACGCGAGGCCAGTTAACACGCACATACTGTTATGGCGGCGGTACTCAGGTTGCTGCGCTCCGACCACCGCTCGACGCTGGATGGTTTTACACCGAAGACATCGTGACCAAATCCACCGACCGAGCTTCTTGCCCTGATCCTTACTACATCGACCCCAGTCTCCCTCCGCCGAATTCCTATGACGAGAACCATCAACTATGGCAACAAGCGTACAACGCTAGCCAAACCCGAAAGAGGGGCATAGTCACTCTGCCTTGGATCACCGCGTCGGATTGGGTCGCCGCGGACAACCAACTCTCGGTAAAAGCCGACATCTCCGCCCTCTTAGACCAACACGGTGACGGTGTCTACACCATCGTCGTATGGTCCGAAATCGACGGCGAACAGGCACCAATCTCCGAATACTCCATCTTCTTGGAATAGTACCGACGTGAAGCGTTCACATCTCATCTCATCATCAAAAATCACCGCAATCATGGTTCAAAAATACCGTCACAACGCCCGCGGCAACGCTAGATACAGTCCAAAGACGATATCCGTCGCCTCGGCCGCAAGTCGCCAGACCACACCCGGTCAAGTATCAGCCATAACCAACTACTACACCGTTGACGGCATCGCTGGCTACTCTACGCGCTTCGAAGGCTTCACCATCTGGTCGGCGGATTGACAACATTCGACACAGAACACATATGTTTGATATCGACTCGCTCTGAGAAACGGAAAGAAATTTTCCTAAACGGCGACGCCGACTACTCGCCTTACTCCGATATCCTTGACCTTCTCTTTCAGAGCGGTGTCCAAGTGACTTGTCGTAAGTACGTCGATAACGTTTTCAATCCCGTCCCAATCCCCAGTGTTCGGTTCTATTCTGTCAAGGTACTCGAGTAACTGCGCCGACCCACTAGGAAATCTACGGGCAAGTTCCTCGTCAACGTAATCTTTCGATATCCTCATGAGTTCAAGGTTCGCCGATGGCATTCTCACAGTCAATTTAACAGCTTCGTCGAACACAACCTGCAGGTCTTTTGGCCAACGAAGCATCTCTTCAACTTCCATTTTTTCCAATGGTCTCGGTACTCCAGACAACCGATTCTGCCAATATCGTCTTAACCATCGATGCCAAAGCTCAATCTTCTGAGCATCAGCCATGTTCTCAAGTATTCGACCGATCTCCCACGCAAACGTGTAACGATCCACGTCATCACCGTTCTTGAACAACTCAGGTGCCCATTTGATTAGCGGTTCATCAATGTTGTAGACCATCATGTTGGCATATCGCCTCACGAACTCACTTCTGCGGGAGGGCACCCCAACATGCTCGAACCTATGAATGTTCTCAACTGCACTCAAGAACTTCGGCTTCATCAACTCGCCAACGTCGGACCTAAGCTGTCCCCAAGTGAAACCATGCCACGCAGGAACGAAGGAAGCGTGTTCGGGATCAAACAATGGCAACAGTCGCTTCGTCGTCCAGTCGTAATCAAATGACAGAAGATAACCGATATGCGTAGCCAGCATCGCTTGACCAAGTTTTCCGCGCATATCGCTGTCTTCAACCACACTGTCAAAAAACTGACGGTCATCTTCGTTGAAACGACCGATTCGTTTTTTCCCACGCTCACTCTCAACCCACATTGCCGAAAGCCAAAAACGAACAACCAACCCAGCATTCGAATTCAACGCAAGCGTAAACCAGTCTGTTTCGCTCAGGATCCAAGACTTCGAATTCTTAGATTCATTCCATATTGACAACGCTAAGCTCTTGGCAGTAGGCATCAACCTCATGGCATACTGTTTGCCACCGTTTCTCACTAAGGTTAGTAGCAGGTCTGTAATCCCTTTGCCATTCTTATCAAACAACTTGGGAGAGTGCAATAAAGTCAAGACCTGACTGTATTGCTGTTCGTTGAGTTCTGACTCTTTCCATGCTTCCAACAATTCCCGCCACAAGACTTGCTGCCATACTTCGCGTCGCACCAATTCGTTCGCGACATTTAACCCCTTACTTACATCACGGGTTGCCACTTCTCTAACCGCTTTCGCCGCGTTTTCTTCTTCCATCCGGTCTCTGTCGATCGGCGTACCCCACGGCGATGGCTTGAAATCCAACACTTCATTTACCAACTCCGCGGCCGGCCTAGACAACAAATCCTCAACCGCCCACGGGCTGACATCACGAACCCAGTATGGACCCTCAACGTGGAACGGCAGGGCAGGTTCATCCCAAGGTTCCCACTCGGGATATCGAGTCTGCAACTCCTGAAATGCGGTCTGAGCTAACTCACAATCGGGATCAGCACCTAGCAGAACATCGAACCAGTCGTAGATTTTGCGGTCGTTGTCTGATGGCTCCCCAGATTCCATTTCGCCAGACGCGAAAACATCCTTAATCGCTTGTATCAAACGTTGCCGTGTCTGAGTGGTCGCATCAGGGTAGGTCCTGCTAATCAATTGGCGAGACTCGTGACGAGTCCCGACATCATCCAGGCCTCCAGACGATATCAACCATTCGATTTTTTGGTCAGGTGTCATTCAGGCAATTCGGCTACCGCGAACCTCGATAATCTTCGTAGCAATGGTATGTCTGATGAAGAAAGACGTTCTATCCATACCTCCGCTTGTCCCGGTTCGTTTCGTGCCAACCAAACAATAGAGTTCCGGGCCATGTCGATCAACACATCTTCAGGACTTAGTTTCGTCGTTTCTACCTCTCCTTCAATTGTCGCACGATGGATACTTGGTTGGCTGAAATCGCGATCGGCGAGGTCCCACGTTGCCAACTGTCTATGCTGAACTGCCAAGTTGCGTGTAGCGATACCGACTAATCGCTCTGCAACTTCTGGCAAGTGCGGTTGCAAACCCGACATCATCTGCGCTAAATGCCACTCATCGCTCCCGATACTAACCTCCGTTTTACGCAGCAGATCGTCGTCACTTGGCGTCACTCGAGTAACTCTCGGGCGGGCAACTACCTCCAGAATGTCCAGTGCATCCTCCAACCTGCCGAGTTCGACACAACGTTCGAAGATCGAAGTGAAGTCATCGTGCGTCGCGCCAACCGCTTTCGACAAGAAAATCGACACCCACTTGCCCAATGACTCTGGTATGAGAGACGTTTGATCGCTTGAACCGACTTGAAACGCTAACGCAGACCAGAAATGCGAATGGAGACGCAAATCCTTCTGACCAATCAATCTGAACACCGAGTCGGCATCCTGACGCGCAAAATTCGATGCTATCCAACCGGCGTACATCGAATCCTTTTCGTCAAACTCATCTTCATCGAATAGGTGATTAAGGAGACCTCGTTGGTCCAACCACGTAACCCATTCAAACGACTGAGCGTAGTTCGTAAACACGCGCACGTTCGAGAGCGAATCACCGGCATCGTTCAAACCGAAATGCAAGACGTCCGCGTCCTCGTCCGACAAAGCGGCTGGTTGAGACATGACCGTATTCCGGATCATGTCCCGCCAATCTGCCGCTCCTCGGTTGACCGTCGCAGCTAGTTTCGCAACACCCTCATCCTGTGCTTGGAAATCCAGTGGAGGAAACAAAATTGGCTGGATATGCAATCTCGACCACTTGGAACCGTCTTGATCATGGGTCAGGATGAAGCGTCGCGGAATGTCGGGGGATACCGGAATAGCACGCGCGAGATACTCCATGATCGTGTCGCTGTGGCTGTATCCGACGAACAACACTGGTTTGTTCTGGAAAAGCGCCACAAGAAATCGCCTCGCCCAACCACCAGTCAAATAAGCGCGTCCGAAATCCTCGTCGGTCAACACCATGTCTGTATCAACCGTCACATCACCGTGAACGTGAACGATCCCTGTGAATTCGTCGCCGCGTGGCAGAGCGGAAGCACGGAACACCGTTGGGTCGGATCCGAAAAGTTCGTTTGCTGCAGCCTCAAAAAGCAAATCGAAATTTGTTGTCACCAACTGGACCGCACCAGCCTCGCCTTTGAACAACCGCAACAAATCGCGGTGTAGCTCCGTCGGTTCAGGGTTGGTTTCCGTTAGAACCCGTGCCGCGATTTCGTGCACATTGATCCCGTTCCCGCTCACCAATCTCCCCAGAAACTGATCAATTGCTTCGCTTGGTTCACGCGTTTCTCCCGATCCTTCGGCGATCTTGCAAGCAAGCTCTTTGAACAACGGCAGACAAGCCGGATCACCTTTCGAAACGCCCGCGCCAGCAAACACTACCAACTCACCGTCTCGAATCGCTCCGATCAGTTCAGGTGGAAAATCTATCTGTCCAAGTTTCATGCATCGCGATTATACTATGTTTGTGCGAATTACACGACGGCGATTAGGGCATCTTCCACGACCTACGCTACCAACAACCAAGTCTCCTCCAACCCCCGCCGCACAAAATCACGCACCTGCGGACGGTGGATCGTCGCCAAGCCCATTCGCTTCAAGTATGCGATCAGGCGGCCTTCTCTCTCTCCGCCCTCACAACATGCTCCCGCAGCGCCCTGTTCATGTCAGTCTGGTAACCGCGACCATTCTCACCTGCGTGCTCCTTAAACCATGCGACCACGTCTGCATCCACGCGCAGAGTGAGTTGCTGTTTCACAGGCCGATAAAACATCCCCCGCTTAGCGTTTGACCAGTCCAGTATCTCCGGCGCGTCAGACGTATCGATATCCTCGTCCGTCATCGCCCTTAACCGCGCCAAATCCTCTTTTTGACGCCGCGTCAACTCAACGCGGCCCCTCTTCATACGTACGTCTTTCATGCCTGGTTGCTCTCCTAGCCGTGATTATTCGTGCAATCTCGCCGCCAGATCGTGGGTCGAAACGCGGAAATGTATGCACCACCATCACAAGCGTGTTGTCTACCATTCCGACTGTCCTTAACCGAGGTTCGTCGAAATGAGGATCTTCAATCGTTGTCCTGAACGGATCTTCAAACACTTGCGTCGCCGTCTCGAAATCAATCCCATGCTTGGCCCTGTTGGTTTCGTTCTTGTCACGGTCCCAGATCCAATATTCATTAGGTTCGGTATGAAACAACGATCGCTCCCAAGAAAGGTCGTTCGTAAACTGTGATTTGGGCAATACCTTATTGTAGTTACATTAGTGTAACACATTTCGATATCTTCCTTCCGTACCGTCCCTCTGATCCTTACCCTCATACTTCACACCCGCACTCCACCTGCGGAAAGACCCGACTCCTCTCCGCACGAGCCTCGCACAACCCGCGAATATCCTCCAAATGGTCCACCATGTGGCGGCGCATGACCGGGACCATCATCAATCTCGCTAGCAACCAGCCGATCACGGGCGTTTTCACTGCAAACCGGCTCTCGTACGTCATCTCGGTGCATCCATCCCGGTCTGCCAACGCAAACGCGTCTTCCAATAGGCTGAGCGCGAAGATCGACTTGTCCTCGTATCCTTCGGCCAGCCAGAAATCGATCCTTTCCGGGTCGGTCAGTTTTACCCATTCGACGCTCCGCACGACGTGCGTCGTGTTTCGAATCTTCAGCGGGGTGTGAAATTCGACCAATTTCCTGTCGCCGTGGTCCTCCATCACTTTGGATGAGTAGCCGTCGAGGCCCATGTTTCCGTACGCCGTCAGGACTTGAAATACCAGCCGGCGGTCGGCCCGGATGTGGATGGTTCGCGGCTCTAGGGTTATGGGTTTCACGATCTGAAGCTCGTTACATACGAGACATCTCGCGCTGCATCTGCGCCAAGCCCATCGGTCCTAGCTCTAACGCTCGGTTGTGCCAATTCTTCAGGTTGAACGAGGTGCCTTGCGCTGCGCGTGCTGTTTGACGAGATTCTAGCCAGACGCGTTCACCAACCTTGTACGAAATCGCCTGACCGGGTATGCCAAGGTAGCGATCGATCTCGCTGGCTACGAACTCGGGCGGGAAATGCACTCGGTCGCGCATGAACTCTAATGCGAGATCGGGCGTCCAAACTTCGCCCGGGTGGTATTCGGAATCTTCAGGAATCCGCTTCTCCAAGTGCATTCCGATGTCGATGATGACGCGGACGGATCGCAAGGCTTGAGCGTCTAGCATCCCCATGTAGTAGTCCGGGTTTTCCAGATAGCCGAGTTCGTGCATCAATCTCTCCGCATAGAGTGCCCATCCCTCGACGTATCCCGAGGTTCCCGCCAGCAATCGCTGATAACGCGACAATTGGTCCGACAAGGTCATCGTCGTCGCGATCTGGAAATGGTGTCCGGGTACGCCCTCGTGGTATGCGATAGAGACCTCTCGCCACAGGGGGAACGATGTTTTGCCGCCCGTGGGATACCAAGTCCGACCCGGCCTCGAGAAGTCCTCGGATGGGCCGGTGTAGTACATCGCCAATGCCCCGCCGGGCGGAGCGATCAACGCCTCGATATTCTTCACGGGGTCCGCAATGTCGAAATGGGTCCCGTTCATTTCGTCGATCGTCGCGTCTTGGAGATTCTGCATCCAGTCTCTGAATGCGTCTTCGCCGTCGATCGCACGCTTCGGGTCGCTCTCCAGAATCTCGACCGCTTCGTCAATGGACGACCCGGGTTTGATCTGATCGGCTGCCTTGCGCATCTCCGACTGCACCCAGTGCAACTGCTCCCATCCCCAGTCGTACGTCTCGTCGAAATCCAAGTCGATGCCGTTGTACGACCTCGAAGTCAACGAATAATGCTCGCGACCGACTGCGTCGCTCGACCGCGCCGCGGGCAAGTAAACATCTCGCAGATAGGCCGCGAATTCCGAATAGGCCGTATTCGCCGAAGTCGCAGCGTCCGCCAACTTGCGCTTCAGAGATTCGCTCACATCGTCCGACGCATCGGCAGATTTCGCTATCCCGTTGAAGAAGGGATCCGTGTCGCCTTTGCCGATCCAGGTCTCGATCTGTTCGATACATCCTGCGGTCTGCCGCTTCGACGCCGTTAACCCTTTGCCAATCCCCTCGTCAAGTGTCACCTGGTAAGTCGCAATCGAATCGGCGATGCCTTCCATCCGGGAAGCGATGTTTTCCCAATCTGCCGTCGAAGATCGAGGCATCAAATCGAATATCTGCCGCAGCGATTGAACCGGTGAATGTAGGATGTTCATGCCCGAGTAATGCAGTCCGGCAGCGTGCTGATCGATCGAACCCGTCATCTCTTCCTGCACGGTCTCACTGCATCTGCGCTCCCGCACCGAATCTGGCGACTCTGCCTTAATTCGATTCATCACATCGCGTACCGCGACATCTGACCGCTCCGACGCTTCTGGTGAGTAGTCCGGCATCAAATGGTCGTAACCCGGCACCCCAAGATACGTCGCCACGATCGGATCCAACTCCGCGAGGGTATCGACGAATCCGTCGGCTATTTCGTAGATCTTCGACATTCCTGCCCTTTCTTAGCCTTGATCAACCAAGCGATATCGGAAACCGCCAATTCGGAACTCGCCATCTCTGATAACGAAACTCTCACCGGCGCCTCGATTCCCAATCACTTTGAACGTTCCATCAGCCGTCAACTTAGCGCTCGCCGGAGCATGCAGAAGATACGGCGACGCCTCGTGTCCGCTGAACCTCAACTCTTCGTTGGATACGGCAGTTATCCGCATCCAAAAACCTGGCTCGGTGAAGTACACGCCTTCGTACGCTCGCAAATCTGAAGAGTCGTCAGACACCGGGACCTCGTGTGCGGCCACCGTCGAATCCTTCGGCATCTCATCCCAGTCCTCCATCACGGCATCAAGCAAGGTTTGAGCCAAAGATGCCGACACCGCGTTCGGCCAGAGATTTGTCAGGACAATCACTCCAGTTTGGTAGGGAGCATGAAACATCGTCTGTGTCCCAAATCCGTGTATACCGCCGCCGTGTCCGTGGTAAACCCGATCACCCAATCTGGTGGCACGCCAACCCACGCACTGCCCAACCGTCCAGTTCGCGTCAAGATATGCCGGGTGCAGCATCTCTCGGCGGGTGCTTCCGCCGATCAACCGAGGTCCGGCGTCAGACTCCGTCCTCATGATGTGCGCCAACCATTTCGTGAGATCGGCGACGTTCGTCATCATCTGCCCTGCTGACGCGATCCCGTTCAAGTCACAGTACGGCGCCACGCGCAGATCTTCTGATCCTGGCGCAGGTTGACTGTACCCGACGACGCGATTGGCATCAGCGATGTCGCGGTTATCAAAGGTCGTCTCTCCCATCTCGAGCGGTGCCAATATCTCCGATTGCACGAATCGCTCGTAAGACTGGCCGGACAGTCTGCTGACCACCTCGCCGAGGAAGCCGTACGCCATGTTGGAGTACTTCCAGGCGCTGTCGGGCGGAATTACCATCTGGACCTCATCAATGCGGTCTAGCTTGGTCTGCATTGTGGGAAAGGACGGCGCGTCCCAATCGGTTGCGGGATGCTCGGTCGTTAGGCCAGAATAGTGCGCGGTCATGCGTCGTAGCGTCACGTCCTCGAGATCGCCAGCGATTCCCGCAGCCGACGTGAATTCGGGGATGTACAGCAGTAAGGGGTCGTCCAGAGACAGCATCGACGACTGTTGCAGGATCATCAACGCGGTCGCCGTAAAGGTTTTGGTGTTGGAGGCGACTCTGAAGATGCTGTGCTCATTCGGCGCGGTTCCGTTGCCGACCTCGGTCTCACCGAAGCCCTGAAACCATGCCAGTTCCGAGCCGCATACGATGCCTACTGCTATCCCCGGAACGTTGTGGTTAGAACGCACATCCTCGATGTAGTCGCACCACATTTGGATCTTGGGGTTGGCATCTGAATTGGACATGTTCACCAGTACGCGTTTGGGGTGTTCTTTTTGCAGTCGGCGGGTTAATATCACCAACACTGAATACTAAATCTCGCAGCGAAGGTAGACGTCTCGATGAAGATTGCCGAAGCCAAGATCGATGTGATCGAGTTCGAGGTTCCACGCCTGAGCATCAACGACGCTCGCGGTGGCATGGGCGGCAAGCTTACCGCGGGAGTCTTACGCCTCGTCACCGACACCGATGTAGAAGGAAACGCCCATATCGGAGACCGCGGAGGTGGGGGCGCATCCACCATCAACTCGTTCCGATCGGCGTTCGGTGATCGACTCGTTGGCATGAACGTCGCGGACCGGGAATGGCTTTGGCACCAACTGCCACGTTTCGCCGGGCACGGTGCTTCGATCCACGCGCTGTGGTCTCACATCGATGTTGCCATGTGGGATGCTGCGGGCAAAGCGGCCGGGATGCCGGTCCACGAAATGCTTGGAACCGCGCGCAGGACAATCGATGTCTACGCGACGTATCCGCCGCGCAACTCCACGGTCAACGGCTACGTCGCGGAAGCTGCGCAATTGGTTGAGCAGGGATTTGGTGCATACAAGATCCATCCCGGAGCGATGGCAACTGACGAGGTGATCGAAATGGTGGGTGCCGTGCGACGGGAAGTCGGCGACGAGATGCGGTTGATGCTCGATCCGAACAACGGATACGATCTCCGCACCGCACTGAAAATCGGGCGTGCCCTTGACGAAAACGACTTCTACTGGTTCGAAGATCCTGTACCGTGGGACGACTTCCGCGCGATCCGCACGCTTTCGGAAACCATCGAGACTCCGCTCAACATGAGCGACTCGGCGCAGTTCCTATTTCACGACGCGGCTCGTGTGCTCGAACAGGACTGGCCCCGAACGATCCGTGGCACGGTACGGAAGATCGGCATCACCGGACTGAAAAAACAATGCGGAATGGCCGAGGGCTTCAACGTCAACTGCGAGGTCGGAACCGCGGGTAATTCGTTGATGAACGCTGGCAACCTGAATGTGATCATGTCGGTGTTGAATTGCGATTTCTACGAGTATTGGATGCCGTTGGAAGCTCAACAATTCGGACTGGAACATGAGATTCTGATCAACGCCGATGGCGTCTTGACCGCGCCCGAATTACCCGGCCTCGGATTTGAGCTGGATGAAGATTTCATCGCCAGCCATCGCGTCTCGACAATTACGCTTTGAATGTGCACGCTCAGCGTTTTCAACGATAATTGCACCAAACTCACGCACGTGTGGAACCTGCACTGTCAGGGTGCTGCGAATTCCACGAAGTTACAAGGTTAGTTTTCGATGATGGATTACAGCAGCGGCGAAAAGATACTGGAGAGCTTGGGCGTTGTGCCGCTGATCAATGCCGGTGGACCGGTTACGAGGTTTTCAGGGACGCGTCCCCGTCCGGAAGCTATGAACGCCATGATGGCGATGGTCGATCCATTCGTCGAGTTGCACGAACTGATCGACGCGGCCGGTAAACGGATCGCCGAGATCATTGGCGTGCCAGCGGCCACCGTCACCAGTGGCGCTTCAGGTGGTCTCACAGTCCAGACTGCCGCGGCGATGGCGAAGGACGATCCCGAACTCATATTCCAGCTTCCGATCGCCGATGACATCCCGAACGAGTTGATCATTCAACGCAACCATCGATTCGGATACGACCATCTGTATCTCACACCGGGCGCTCGTTTCGTTGAGGTCGGCAACCAAAGCGGTTGCACTGCGGAGGAAGTCGAAGACGCGATCAACGACAAGACAGCGGCGATCATCCACCTCGAATCGCCGTACAGCGGCGATAACGTTTTGCCGATCGAAACACTCGTAGACATCGCTCACTCTAAAGGTCTACCGCTCTTGTGCGACGCTGCTTCCCGACTCCCACCGCGCGAAAACCTGACCAAATTTGTGGAGGCCGGTGCGGATTTGGTCTCATTCTCCGGTGGCAAAGGCATACGCGGACCGCAGGCTACTGGCCTTTTGCTCGGCAATGAGGAGTGGATCGAATACGCTAGGTTGAACAACGCACCGAACGCGACGGTCGCCAGAGCCCAGAAGGTGTCAAAGGAATCGATTGTCGGCATAATGGCCGCGGTAGAAGCCTTCATGAACGAAGATGAGGATGCGGAAAATCGGCGGTACACGAGATTGATGCAATCGGTGGTGGATCAGATCATCGAGATACCCGGCGTCGACGCTGAGGTTGTACACGACTACAACCACTACATACCGCACGCAGTGATCAAATTGAATGATGCGTGGCGGGGTCCGCCCAAGAGCGTTATCGGTGAGCGCATGTTGGAAGCGCCTAACCGCATCATGATTCTCTCATTCCTTGAGGAAATTCCCGATTTCTGGGTTGATCCCCTGAACCTGTCCGATGGGGAGGTTCAGATCGTGGCGGACAAGTTGAGGCGCGTGCTGTTGGACGCGTCGAATGAGGGTTAATTTACATGGATGCACAGGATGGACGGGATTTTGGTGATGTCGGAGCGCGATGTGCTTGACATTCACAACATTATGAGGGGACTTGCTGAAAAGCGACCGATCTTCCATTCGGAGGCCGATTTTCAGTTCGCGTTGGCTTGGCATATCAAGGATTTGCATATCAAGGAAAAGCGGTCCGACTGCGAAGTTCGGCTCGAGTGGCCGCCCTCGAAGGAAAACATGCGCATAGATATATGGCTACCAAATGACGCCACGGCGATTGAACTCAAACATCCGCTTGATAAAGCACCAGAAATTTGTCACGATGGCGAGCGATTCAAGCTAGGAAACTATCGATCCGCGCAAGCACGATACGGTTTCGTGAAAGACATCCGGCGTCTCGAACGAATGGTTGACGACGAACGCAACCGCGTCGAACGTGGGTTTGCAGTGTTATTGACAAACCGCAAGAGACTTTGGAAAACGCCTACATCAAGGCGGAAAGACACTCGCGACGAGAAATTCCGGATTCATCAGGGCGTAAAATTGTGCGGCACACTGGCTTGGTTACCCGAGAGTAAGTCTTCAACTAATGAAAAACCAATCTGCTTGCAAGGTTCTTACGAACTTGATTGGCAAGATTTCAGCGACCTTAAGACGCTAGATAACATCCAAATTCACGGAGGAAACAAAATCAAATTCCGATATCTAGCCGTCGAAGTTAGCAAATGACGACGTGACAACCACCGCCAACATCAGGAGACGTAACAATGAGCCCCAAACTACAAGGCAAACACGCGTTCATGCAGATGCTGCGTGCGGAAGGGGTTCGTTACATCTTCGGCAACCCGGGCACTAGCGAAGCGCCGTTCATCGGCATTCTTCATGAATATCCGGACCTCGAGTATCTGATGGTCGTCCAGGAGGGTGTGGCGATCGGAATGGCTGAGGGTTATGCGAGGGCGAGTGGTGAGGTTGGGTTTGTGAGCCTGCACATTGACAATGGTCTCGCCAACGGTTTCAGTCTGATGATCGACCAACGGCGAACCGGTTCGCCGGTAGTGATTACCGCGGGTAACAAGGACATCCGTCACGAGGCGAATGTCCGCAGCGATCTTGCCGATATGGCTGCGCCGTTTGCGAAGTGGAGTGCTGAGGTTACGCATCCGGAACAGGTGCCCTCGATAATGCGCCGCGCCTTCCAAGAAGCGCGCACACCTCCAACCGGCCCGGTTTTCGTCGCACTTTCGGGCAACGCGATGGATGATATCGCGGACATCGATACCGAACCGTCGAGTGCAATTCACGGCGAACCTAGGCCGGAACCGGCGGCTGTCGAAACGGCGTCCAAAGTCTTGGCGAACGCGTCGAACCCATTGATGATCGTCGGCGACGGGGTCTACGCCAGCGGTGGGATTGAAGCCGCCGCGTCTCTTGCCGACACCATCGGCACGCGCGTTTATAGCCACGTTGCGGGCCACATGCCCTTCCCGACCGATCATACGCTATGGTCCGGCGCGATTTCCTTCCGATCGGAGGAAGGTCTAGCTGCCGTCGACAACGCCGATGTGATCCTCGCCGTTGGATGTCCGGTTTTTGAAGACTTCTTCTACCGATCGGGCAACTTCGTCGGACCCGATACGACATTGATTCATATCGATGCTGACGCCAGCCAGATTGGACGCAAAGAACCAACGGATATCGGCATTTGGGCTTCACCGCTCCACGCAATGGCGGAGATCGAGATCGATGTCAGAAGGCGGATGACGGACGAAACGGTTGAAGCGGCGGAGCGGCGAGGCGAGAAGATCGCGGCTGAAAACGAAGCTCGCAATGCCGCGTTCGAGGAACTGGCGGCGAGTGGATGGGACCGATCACCGATATCGACTGCTGCTTTCGGCAAGGCGCTCGGTGACGCGATACCGCGCGGCGCGAACGTGTTCAGCGATGCGATCTCCTCGACCGGCATGGTCCACCAAGGTTTAACGCATCGAAGCGACATCCAGATGATGGGCGCGCGCGGCGGTGCGATCGGATGGGGCATCGGAGCCACTATGGGTATGAAACTCGCGAACCCGGAGAGTCCAACGATCGGCATCGTCGGCGACGGCAGTGCGATGATGACGGTTCAGGGTCTGTGGACTGCGGTCAACTACGACATCCCGGTTACCTACGTGATCTGCAACAACGCCGCCTATCGCATCTTGAAGGTGAACATGAACGTATATCACACCATCAACGAGATGCCGCCACCTGAAATCTACAACGCGATGGATTTCACGACACCCTTTGATTTCAAAGCGCAAGCAGAAGCCTATGGTGGTTTGGGCATTCGTGTTGAGCGCGCCGAAGATATCAAACCTGCGATCGACGAAGCTGTTGCATCCGGTAGACCCGCGTGCGTCGACGTTATTTTGGACGGATCGGTTTAATGGTTGGAATTGAGGGTCTGACCGTTTGATGGTTGATACAGTCGAAACCCGAGAGCTTATTCGATCATCTCTCAAAAACGCCGCCATCTATCGTTTTTTGGCGGACGAATCCGACGATCCGGTACAAATCCGCGATTTCGAAAGGCTTCAGGAGGTCCAAACCGAGATCGCAATGCGATTGTCGAAGTCGATCTCCTCTGATATCGCCGAGCACCGCATCGGTAGGTTTTCGATCTCGATGGCGCTGTTTAAACTCGCAACGAAGGTGTTCAATCCGGCGCGCGTCTCAGGTTTTCTGCGTGGTCAATTCCGCCGAACGTTGAGCACGTCGAGCGATGAGTTCCTCCGCCGCGACCTCCGCTCCGAAGCGGTGGAGAGCATGGATTTGTTGAATCGTCTTTCCCAGGAGACGACGTCGGAAGGCGAACACGTAGAGCACGGCTCTTTGGCGACGCGTTCTGGAGCGTTGCGCGCCGCGGTACTTGGGCTAAACGACGGCCTAGTGTCGAACACAACTCTGACTCTTGGTGTTGCCGCTGGTGCGTCAGATCCTGGCATCGTAGTGTTGGCGGGTGTTGCTGGTTTGGTTGGTGGCGCGTTGTCGATGGCTGCCGGCGAGTATGTGTCAGTCGTTTCGCAACGTGAGTTCAATGAAAATCTGGTTCGATGGGAACGGGTCGAGCTGCTCCTTTGGCACGATGAGGAAGAGGATGAGCTTGTAGAGATTCTCCAAGCTAAGGGATTATCTCTCGACGAGTCGAAGTCGGCGGCAGCTCGGATCATGAGTAATCCCGACACCGCGTTGGACATGCACGTACGGGAAGAGCTGGGTATCGACCTAGATGATCTCGGCGGTTCGCCGACGGTTGCGGCGATTAGTTCGTTGGTCGCGTTCGCTGGCGGCGCGTTTGTGCCGTTGCTACCTTATATGATCGGTTTGGGCGGCACCACTTCGACGATAATCAGCGCGTGCGCTTCTGCGTCAGCACTTTTGGTGGTCGGAGGAAGTCTGGGGTGGATGTCCGGGAGCGGTAAGATCTACGGCGCAGTAAGGATGCTGGCGGTCGGTTTGGTCGCTGGCGCGATTACCTATGGATTAGGTTTGCTGGTTGGCCAGCAAATCGGATGAGAGTTTGATCAGTTGCGCCAGTCTTCCGTGATCGCAAAACTGGCTCAAACCTGAAAGCTAGGTTAATGACGAAACGCTGGCACTAGGAATTGGTGCCCCTTCTCCTGCGCATGGGTTGATCCAATACGGAGAACATTACGCGGTGGTTGCCTTCGTCGATGACCGCGTGGACATTTTTCCCGACGACTTTGGCTGCTTTTTGCACCTGTATCTTTACGTTGGCCGGATTCCTTCCGGGATCGTATCCAATCGCTTTGGCTTGACCCACGTCCATCTTGGATAAGGCGTCGGTCAGCGCGACCATCTCCGGAGTGCGCGATGCCGCGGAATATCTGTGGTTGGTTTCCCAGACTTCTTGCACTTCTCTCAGCGATACGTTATTAATTCGCATGTTTACCCCATTGCTCGCAAATCTCAAGCACTTATGCAATCTTACACTCGACAAAGGTCATCCGAAATGATCAACGTTGGCAGTCAATTTACCATTGGCCAACTTTTGACGATTTCGGTCGTTTCTCTTCGGTGGTTCTATCCGTTATTCCTTCGGTCTCGCAATGCTAGCGATTTCTGGTTGGTTGTTCCATTGTCACAATCAACGGTAGTTCGTCCGCATCCCGTGAATCAAGTTATCAATCCCAACGATGTCAAACGTGATATCACTGATTCTGCTCCCTGCCCGGCGGATGAACCGGCCGCGAGCACAATATCGGCGAGATCGTCGCCATTCCGTGAATCTTGACGTCGGACCGACAGGAACAAACTGTTGTCTGCAACGGCATTCCGAGGTGTGACCGGCGCGCCGTTTGCGCGGTCACTCCCAACGTAAATGACGGCACCGCCATTACGAGAAACTTCTCGGACCACGAGATTAACCGTGTCGACAGCCAGTGCCGGATCATCCAACAAAGTCACGGGCCTCGATCCGTTTTCTAGCAGAATCTCAGCGATCGCATTACCGAGCGATGAATTCGCGTCGGAGCTACCACCTGAAATATGGATTGTGAAGCCCCGTTCACCCAACTCGGGATATGACGAACGCAGCTCTCGAATGACACTGGGATATGAAAACCACTCCGGAATCTCGGCACCCGTTTGGAGCCGATCTCTCAGTTCGGTTCCCGACAGATTCATCACTCCAGAATCGTCGCCAAGCTCATCGCGCGTGACGTATCGATCTGTCCCACCGTCGTAAACGACCTCACTAAATGTGACCACCTCGATGCCGAGTTCGTCCCGATAATCCTCAACCAAGGTCTGTGCATCGTACGGGCCGTAGAACGGGTTACCGTCACGATCATTTCCGGGACCAGCGTGATCTCTGCCGACGATGAAGTGGGTGCATCCGTAGTTCTTTCGCACGATCGCGTGCCACACCGCCTCTCTGGGACCGCCCATTCTCATGGCGAGTTGAAGCAAACTCAGGGTCGCAGAGTTTTCTGCATATCCTTCAAGCACCGCGCGGTAACACCGCACACGAGTGTGGTACTCGACATCGCCTGGTTTGGTGAGGCCGACCACAGGATGGATCAACAGGTTTGCCTGGACTTGTTCGGCGGCCCGACGCGTCAGTTCAACGTGGGCGCGATGCATCGGATTACGCGTTTGAAAGGCCACAATCCGGGACCATCCGAGGGATTGAAACATCGCTCGGAGCTGTGCTGGGGTGTGCCGCAGACCCGGGTAGGTGTGATGTTGCGATGCTCTTGCCCCTTCCAGCGACCCACCGACGTAATATTCGGCGGTCTGGTTCATCAATGCGTTAACACCCGGGTGAAATTCATCCTCGGTTCCGAAAACTTTCGCGGCTTCTTCGGATTTATTCGGCACCCACACATCGCTGACGTTCAAAACGGCGATCAAGACGCCTTCGGGATGCATGAGAGCCAATCGATCACCGGCCGAAAGCGTGGTCGCCGTTTCGGACGGGAGGTCCAACGTTATTGGTAGTGGCCACAACGTTCCATCCGAAAGCCGCATATCATCACGGACGCTCTCGTAGTCTTCACGTCCCAGAAAGCCCGTGAGCGGCGAAAACGCTCCCGTGAGCAACTGTTCAATGTCGCAAAGTTGACGAGGTGTGAGGACCCATTTCGGCAGGTTGGCGACCTCGGCGTCCAGCTCCGCGATGCGAGTTTCGTCGACTAGGAGGTCGACCAAGACGCCGCCGTGAGGGCTGATCAAATGGTTTTCTTCAGATACTGCTTCTTTTTGCATTTAGGTTTTCTAGCTTTCGGTTGCTTTTTCAGTTGTATTCAGGCACGATTCGAGCGATATTTCAATCGCTTTGTCCACGTTTGGCCCAATCGGAATTTTCGAACATGTTGAGTCCCGGGTCTGCGATGACTCCGGCGTCAGTGTAGTCCGGTTGTTGCGAGCGGATGAAATCTTCGTTCAGTTCGATTCCCCAGCCCGGTTTGTCAGGGATCGGAAAATATCCATCGATTACTTCGGGATAGTTGGTACCGGCATTTTTGACGTGCGGGTCGGCAAAATCGTTGAAATGTTCAAGTATTTTGACGTTCCTTAACGTCAAGCAGAGGTGAAGAGCGGCCATCGTCGAGACGATGCCGCCCACGTTGTGCGGAGCCACCATGATCGAGTAGCTCTCCGCCGTGGAAGCGATCTTCTTGACCTCCAAAACGCCACCGCACTGCGTGATGTCTGGTTGAATGACATCGACCGTTTGTGCGCCCCATATCTCGCGGAATTCAGGAGCCCCATACAGACGTTCTCCCGTCGCTATGGGTAGGCCTGTGTGTTGTCGAACCGATTGGAGCGCCGGGATGTCCCCTGGTCGGACGGGTTCCTCGATCCAGCCGATATTGAACTTTTCGATATGGCGCGCGATCTCCCGGGCTTGATGGGGAGCAAACCGGCCATGCATCTCGATCATGATTTGCGCGCGGGTACCGGCAACGGAGGCGACAGATTCAATGAGGTCTAGCGATTTGTAGAATTCCTCGCGCTCAAGTTCCAGATCGCCATTACCGAACGGGTCGAATTTCATTGCTCGATAACCGCGATCGATCACGCGTTGGGCAGCAGCAGCGAACTGTTCCGGTTCACGTTCGACTGTGTACCATCCGTTGGCGTAGGCTTGGACGCGGTTAGCAACTTGTCCGCCGAGTAGTTTGTAGACGGGTTGATTACACGCTTTGCCGATGATGTCCCAGAAAGCCAGTTCAACTAGCGCCAATCCAGTGTGGACTACTTCGCCGGCCTTCCCGAAATCCAGTAACGTCATCCGGCGATAGAGTGCCTCGATGTCAAACGGATCGTGACCGATGAAATGGCGCTGAGCGTCTCGCAGATACTCGGAAACGGTGTGGGTTTTACCTAGTACCCTTGCCTCGCCGATGCCAGTTATGCCCTCGTCGGTTTCGACGATACAGTATGTCAAATTTCGCCAAGGCGTGCCCAGCACGACGGTGCGGAATCCAGTGGTCTTCATTTATGAGCCAGTCGGTTCTGAACTTACAGACTCAGATAATTCTATAAATCATCGAAACCAAGTCTCAAACTGCGTTACTGGTACAATTAATTCGTGCGGCGCGGGAGTAACTCAGTGGTAGAGTGCCTGCCTTCCAAGCAGGGTGTCGCGGGTTCGAATCCCGTCTCCCGCTCCAGTTCCCACACCGGATTTCTAACGGGCTTGATGCGTCCGCGGAAATACCGTTATCGTCGATCCCTGCGATGTCGTGAGTGCGCCATCGACCTCGCAGTACGGTTTACGCAAGTAAGCTAAGCCGATCGTCTCGCCGCTCATGCAGTCGCGCCCGGTCGACGTAATCCAACCCACGTTCCTTGCGGTTTCATTGGATTGGATTCGTTCACCCATTGTCACTTGGCGCTGATTAGTTGCGTCAATTTCTTGGGTAAACGCGACCAAGGATCGTTGCACCTTATCGTAGGTATCGAGGCGTGCGATCACCTCTTGGCCCACGTAGCAGCCCTTTTCGAAATCGATGAGGTGCATCAGTCCAGCTTCAAGCGGGTTCACCTCTGGCGTTAATTCATTTCCGGCGATCGGTTCTTGATTCGCGATCCTAACTTGGTTGAAGAGTTCCTCCGGTGCGCAACTCAATCTATTGCGAGAAAATCTTGCGTCGATCTCTTCTACCGCTGCTGTCTCAGCGATTACCAACCATGACATCGGCCCAGCAGAGTCATTTCGCAGTGCCAACACCATTCCGTCTTCGGCGACATTGATCCCGCGGATCGACCCGATGTCAGCGGAAGAAAAATCTAGTCCTGGCAAGACTTCGCCTAGAGCTTGGGACGCGTGGGGACCGAATACGTACCAACGATGCCACCGATCCGATACATCGATGAGTTCTGCGTCCTCGATGATCGTGAACCGTTCGATCCCCTCCATCATCTCGGTCGCGTCCGGTGCATCCGAAACTAGGATCAACTCATGATCCGAGCGTTTCAGCACCCAAAGAACGTCAATGATTCGTCCCTTTTCATTCGTGAGGATCGTTCGGCGTGCCGATCCGTCGGCAAGATCGAGCAACGAATTTGTGGTGAGCCGATGTAGCAGATCGAGTGCGTCGGGGCCGGAGTGACGGAACGTTGACCCGAATGGCGGTTTGAAACATGCCGCTCCGCGCGCAGTGTAGGCGGAGAATGCTTGTTCGAGAATTGCCGCGTCACCGCGCGGCGCGGTGCTGCCCATCGCGTTGACTTTAGACGGCGAACGAGTCGCCGCAACCACAGGTGCGTTTGGCGTTTGGGTTGTGGAATTCGAATCCACGGCCGTTCAGACCATCAGAAAAGTCCAACACTGTCCCCGCCAAAAAGATGAAGGCGCGTTTGGGAATGTAGATTTCGATACCGTTTTCGACGATTACCTTGTCGGTCTCTTCCGGCGCGTCGACAAGTTCGAGCACGTATTGGAGTCCTGAACATCCTCCGCCCTGCACTGCGATCTTGATAGCGCACTGCTCCCGGCCCGCTTTCTGAGCGAACTCCTTAGCTTTGGATGCTGCTTTCGGCGTCACGCGCACGGTGTTGATCGGTACCGTGCCTTGGTGTTCGGCGGCGATGGTCATGGTGTTCGGATTCGAATTCTAGGAATAGGAGATTGCGTTCGCTAGTCGAGTCTAGGATGAGGTCTTAGTTGTGGCCCTCAGACGACATAGAATCAAGAAAGTCGTCGGTACCCATGATATATCAACCTAATTGGTCAGGAATTCCATCAGCACGAAGCTCGGAGACAGCGGTGAAACTTCGCTGCTCTACGGTGGTCGCGTCGCAAAATCGAGTCGGCGAGTGAAAGCAAGCGGCATCGGGGATGAAGCAGTTAGTGCTTTAGGTATGGCGCGGGCGTTGTGCAATTCTGACTTCATCCACGACGCGCTGCTCGAAAACCAGCGATTGATGTTTCTCGCGAACGCCGAGCTTACGACCGATACTGCGCACCTTGACGAGCTACGTGAACACTTCCAGACGATCGGGAAAGAGCATGTCGATGATCTCGACGCTCTCTTGCGTCGATTGGAGAATGAGGTCGAACTGCCGCGAGCATTCATTATTCCGGGTGCATCGCAAAGATCGGCTGCACTTGATCTCGCCCGTTGCAAGGTTCGAGATTTGGAACGCGCCGCGGTCGCTCTCTTTGACGACGGGTTGATGAGAAACGAGCAGTTGTTGGTTTGGTTGAATCGTCTCTCGGATTGCATCTTTATGATGGCTCGATATGTTGATCGGGACTTGCCCACGGAGATCGTCACTGGCACGAGGCGTGAAAATTGACCGAATTTCGCCTGGCAATTATCAACACTGGAGCTGCAAACATCCACAGCGTCGAAAAGGCGGTTCGGATAGTTGGTGGTGATCCGATAGTCACAACCTCGGCCGACGAGATATCTTCGGCTGATGCGGCGATACTGCCCGGCGTCGGCGCGAACGACGCAGTGATGCAGCAACTTGTCGACCGCGAATTGATTGAGACCATTCGGGACTTCGCATCGTCAGGTAGGCCGTTGCTGTGCGTGTGTTTGGGGATGCAGATCCTATTCGAAAGCTCCGAAGAGGGCGAACTACCGGGTCTTGGCGTGTTGCGCGGGCGCGTGGTTCGTTTCCCAAGCGTCGCTGCCAACTCAAATGGTCGCCGGTTGAAGGTTCCACACATGGGTTGGAACAAAGTACGTTTCCGCGACGACTTGGTAACAAGGCATCCCGTGTTCTCGGGCATAGAACAAGGCACGTATTTCTACTTCGTGCACTCGTATCACTGCGTCGCCGACGATGCCTCCGACATCGCGGCCACCTCTCCGCACGGCATCGAAGTCTGCGCGGCGGTAGTCCACGACAATGTTGTGGGCACGCAGTTCCACCCAGAAAAGAGCGGTCGGTCGGGTCTGGAGATCTACTCCAAGTTCTTGGCGTATGCGCGACGGAGGCCATAGGCACGTTCTGCGTCCGTGAATTGTCGATGCAAGTAATCCCTGCTATAGACATCCGAGGAGGTCGATGCGCGCGCCTTTTCAAAGGCGATTACGCGCAGGAGACTGTGTTCGACAACGACCCGGTGGATGCCGCTCTCCGTTGGGTTGACATGGGTGCGCAACGCTTGCATGTGATCGATCTCGATGGTGCCAAAGATGGGCAACGAATCAATGCCGAAACCGTGGCACGCATCGCGCGGTCGGTCGATGTGCCGATCCAGATGGGCGGCGGCATACGGAGCGTCGATGACGCTGACGCGGTGTTCCAGATCGGTGTGAATATGGTCATCTTTGGCACGACAGCGGTCGAAGATCCAGACGCCGTACAGGCAAGCGTGCAAGAGTTCGGCGAAGAACGCGTCTGCGTATCAGTTGACGCCGAAGACGGCGTCGTGCGAACTCGCGGTTGGCTGAACGAGACGTCGCTGCTTGCCTTGGATCTGTTGGTCGAAATGTCCGAACGCCGCGAGGTCCGGAACTTCATCTACACGGACACCGCTCGAGACGGCACGTTGTCCCACCCGAACTTCGATGCGGTGAGCGCGGTGGTGAACGGGATAGAATATCCAGTTATGGTTGCAGGCGGAATCGCGACGGTTGAAGATGTCGTGCGGCTGTGTGATATCGGTGCCGCTGGTGCCATTACCGGGATGGCGATATACACCGGTTCCCTGAATTTGGCGGATGCCATCGAATCGGTCCAAAAATCAAGTAATCAATCAGCGAATCAACGCTGAATACAAATCGGACGTGAGAGAACCACATTGACCACGAGACCCACTGCAAGCTGGCACACGTTCAACGACCAGATCGATCCGCACGCCATAATCTCGCTGTTGCCCATTCATCGGTCGCAACACGTCGCGGTTTTGGGCGGCGATGTCGACGGTCTCACGATCCCGATCGCTAAATATGTTTATGACGGGAACGTGATCGCCTTGGATAGCGACCAAGAGACCCTTGATCAACTTGCTATCGAAGTGAAGCGAGTCCACCTTACCAACGTGGATTTAACACTTGTCGATGATGATGACTTGACGGGAACTGAAATCGACACTGACGGCATCGTCGTCATTGACGCTTTACACCAGACAACTAGCCCGGCGCGGCTGTTTTCTTCGGTGGCGCGGTTGTTGCCCGGCGGCGGTTGGATGTTAATCGCGGATTGGTTCTCGACTGATGCCCGAGGTGACAACGGTCCGGCGAAATCGAAGCGTGTCGACGCTGCGCGGGTTGATCGATGGGCGTCGGAAAACGATATGACGCCGATCACCCGCCGCACGTTAGGTGTCCAGCGTTACGTGCACGTCTATCGCAAACGCCGAGCTCCTTCGAACTAGGCTCATCCCAACGATCAACCATGTTGACAACCCGCGTCATTCCTTGTCTAGACGTCGATCAGGGCAGAGTAGTAAAAGGCGTCAGTTTCGTCGACATTCGAGACGCTGGTGATCCGGCGGAACTCGCTCGCTTCTACGATTCTGAAGGTGCCGATGAGCTTGTTTTCTTGGATATCACTGCTTCGTCGGACGCCCGCAACACGATGGTGGACGTCGTCGAGCGCGTGTCTGCCGAAGTCTTCATCCCGCTAACTGTGGGTGGGGGGATACGATCCCGCGAAGACATGCGTCGCATGCTGGAGGCCGGTGCTGAGAAAGTGAGCGTCAACTCGGCCGCCTTGGCGAACCCGATGCTGATCGAGGAGTGCGCGGAAGAGTTTGGATCGCAGTGTGTGGTCTTGGCGATCGATGCCAAGAGGATTGAAAAACCGGCAATGGTCGAGAGATCAGACGGTGGCAGTGACATTGCCGAAGCGTTGTGGCAGGTCTACACTCATGGCGGCAGGAGAGCGACTGCAGTCGATGTCATCAAGTGGGCGCGCATGGGCGCAGAACTTGGAGCCGGCGAGTTACTCGTGACCAGCATGGACGCCGACGGGCAAAAAACGGGATACGACTGCGACTTGCTGCGAACAATCTCATCACAGGTATCGATCCCTTTGATAGCAAGTGGCGGGGCTGGTACGTTGGACCACTTTGTGAATGCGGTTACCGACGGCGGAGCCGACGCGGTGTTGGCGGCCTCCCTATTCCATTACGGGGAATTGCGGATCCAAGACGTGAAATCTCACATGGCCGAGTCTGGGTTGCCCATGCGGCTAATCCATTGAGCCGACTCGATGCGGGGAACCATGAAATGATCCAATTCGACGACCGGGGCCTCCTAACGGCGGTAGTTCAAGACGTGGGATCTCAAGAGGTTCTGATGGTCGCGCACATGAACCGTGAGGCGTTGATGCGCACCATTACGGGTCCGCACGTCTGGTTTTACAGTCGCAGTCGCAAAACTTTATGGGAAAAAGGATCTACCTCGGGCGATTACCTAAACGTTGTCGACCTCAAACTGGATTGTGATGGAGATGCGTTGGTGGTGTTGGCGGAACCGGTCGGCGCGGCGTGTCACACCGGACAAAAATCTTGCTTCCACCAGTCGGTTGATGCTGATAGCGAATCGACGCAACGCGTGGGACCGGGCATTCTTATTGAATTGGCTGAGGTTATCCATGAACGCGCGGTCAACATGCCGGAGGGGTCTTACACGGCAAAGCTACTGGCATCGGGGACATCGCGTGTGGCTCAGAAGGTCATCGAAGAAGCTGGTGAAACTGGACTGGCGGCAGCCGACGGAAGTCGCGATTCAGTTGCGCCGGAGATGGCTGACCTGTTCTACAACTGCGTGACGTTACTGGAGTCGGTCGGTGTCCCGATGGACGAAGTATGGGCGGAGCTGGCGCGACGCAGACGCTGACGAGGCGGGTTCGGTCGGGGCATACTCCCGGTCAGGATCCCGTCTCAGCGCTAACAGTGCGTTGGGCAGCGAACTCATGTTCGTCCGTTGCGATGGCGGACTGCATCGCGGAAACGGCGATCTCGATCATCTCATCATCGGGTTGTGCCGTAGTCAGTTTCTGCAGCCAAAGATTCGGTTTTCCAACTAGATCGGCGAACACGTTTCCAGTGTGAGTGCCGGTGAACCGGATGAACTCGTAGCTTACCGCGGCGATCAGCGGTATGAGGACGATCCTAGATCCGACGAGCATCCACAGCTGCTCGCGCGGAATGAACATGAAGGCGATGATCGATACGACAACTACGGTTAACAGGAATGATGTGCCGCAGCGCGGGTGAGCAGGTGAGAATCTCCTGATCTCGCGGGGAATCAAGGGCAGGCCGCGCTCATAGGCGTGAATCGTCATGTGTTCAGCGCCGTGGTAGCCGTACATCCGCTTGATGTCCTTCATCAGGCCGATTGCCCAGATGTAGACGAGGAAGATGACTAACCGCGCCCCGCCTTCAATGACGTTGGCGACGAAATCTGACTGCTCTTCGAATGGTCGTGAGATGAATAGGGGCAATAAGAAAAACAAGGCGATACCGAACACGAAGGCTACCGCGGTCATCAAGCCCATACCCAAGGATCCGATCTCGGCATCGTCATCATCCCCGGCATCTCTGATTTGCTGATTTGCGCCGATGGTATAGGCACGCATTCCAATCACCAAGGTTTCGATCAGAACCAGGATTCCACGCACGAAGGGTACTCGGCGCAATTTCCCGTTCGCCCAACTCAACAACGGGATGTTTTCTTGGTGAATGGAACCGTCGGCGCGCCGCACGGAGACGGCGCAAGATCGAGCGCCGCGTATCATCACCCCTTCAATGATCGCCTGCCCGCCGTACATCCGAGTTGGAATGTTGGATTTTTCTAGGTCGGACATCTCACGCGGTTCGTCCCGATTTGATCGGAGCCTTGGATCGGCGTCGCGCTATCTTGTGGCCAGGGACTCTTCGATCGGCGCAAATGTCGCTGGTTTATGCGCCGGCCAACGCCGTTGGGAGCAACTATTCCGCAACTGACATACCGTAGCGACGCATCAATCGTTCGACGCGTCCCTCGGTGTCGACGATGCGTTGCTCACCGGTCCAGAATGGATGGCAGGAGCTGCATACTTCGACGCGGATCTCTTCGTTGGTGGAGCCAACGATCATGCCCTCGACACCGCACGCGCAAATGACCCTTGCTTCTGGGTGATAGGTCGGGTGAATGTCGGTCTTCATTTCGCGTTGTCCTCGCAACTGGGCGTTTGAAATCTATGCTTCGATCAGGTCGACGTTAATTCGTCTTTTGTCTTGGCGGGCAAAGTCGAACCGGACGGTGCCGTCAATAGTGGCGTAGAGTGTGTGGTCGCGTCCCATTCCGACGTTGGCACCCGCATGGAATCGGGTTCCGCGTTGCCGTACTAGGATGGAGCCCGCCGTAACCGTCTCGCCGCCGAATGCCTTTACGCCCAAACGTCGGCCTGCGCTATCCCGGCCGTTCCTGGATGTTCCCGAACCCTTCTTATGTGCCATGATGTGGCCTCCGCGTTGTTTGACGGGTCGATTAGACCTCGATGTCGGTAATCTCTAAAGACGTGATGGATTGACGGTGGCCCCGCTTGATGCGGTAGCGCGTTTTGTTCTTGTATTTGAAGACCGTCTTCTTGCGTTCTCTGCCGTGTGAAAGCACCTTCGCGATCACTTGAGCCCCGTCGATAGTGGGCGTTCCAACCTCGACGTCGCCGTCGACGCTGGCCAGCAACACATCATCAAGGGTGATCGTGTCTCCCTCAGGGTATGGCAATTTTTCCACATCCAGCTGATCGCCGGTGCGGACCCGATATTGTTTGCCACCGGTGGCGACTATGGCGTAGTTGTCAGACATGTCTTTTCGGCACAGTTGGACGACGAATCGATTAAGGAGTAACTCTACGATTTTACAACATCGACCCAGCGGCAAATTCGAATTGCCGCGTCTTGACGCCTTCAGTCCGCGATCAGGGCGAATCTGCTGCGGAAATAGAGCAGTGGATCGCCTTCGTTGATCCTAATGGCCTCGAGTTTAGCGATGAAGATTGTGTGGTCGCCTGCTTCGACGGAATCGACGACTCGGCAATCCATCGCAGCCAATGAATCGGTGACGACCATAGACTCGCCCAGCGCTTCAAATTCAGGCGCGGTCAGAGTCTCCCTAATCTCAGCCGGAACCGTGTAGTGGCGAGCGATGCCCTGCTGTCGCGCATTCAACACACTGATTCCGAAGCGACCATTTCGCTTGACAAGGGGGTAGGAATTACGTTCGTGCGCGATAGTTATCAGCGCCAGAGGTGGTTCAAGAGACACGCTCGTGACGCTGTTGGCGGTCATTCCGTGTACCCTGCCATCATCCTCTTGCGTGGAAATCACCGTCACGCCAGTAGCGAAATTCGACCACGCGTTCCGGAATAGATCCGCTGTTACCTCGGTATTCGCCATTTTTCTGGTAATCACTCCCCTGCGCGGAATTATAGTCACTCGTCATTTCGAAAACCGTACTCCCCGTTGTCAGGTTTCAGTTCCCCTCCTATGGCGTGACATTTCTCCAAGTCAGCGGATCGGGGTCTACGTAACCGGAGAGTTCTGCGAATGCGGTCCCGATGTTGCGACCAGTCGCGGTGTCGAAAACGTCGACTCTGCCCTCCCAATACGCGGCTGCTTGATTACCGTACGGCATCGAAGGAATCTCTTGATCGGCGATGGTAGGTGCCAATTGCACATCGATTCCCACACTCTCGACGCGCAGCCGCCAACTCGATGGATACTCGCCGTCCGTATGCGGGCTAGTCCAGTGCTCGAGCACGTCCAACTGCAGACCGTCGCGTGCTGCATCAAACACCTTTTGCGGAGAACCAGGCTCAATCAAAGTTCCGTCCGTGGAGACCACTTCCCCATCAGCTCCACGGACTTCCGCGATCATCAACGATCGTCCGTCGTCGAGATGTAGTGCGAACCATTGCCAACCGGCAGGTTTACCGACTACGAAGAAATCCCCCCATTGGTGATCGAACCAGACCTCGCCGGAGACCTCAATCTCACGGTTCTCGATCGTTAATGTCCCTTCTGCGGTCATGCGGGGATACGTGTAGTAATAGGTCCAACCGAACGGCCAATCCATCCATCCGACACCTTCGTGCAACATCGTGGATGTGGGTGCTAGCGTTTGTAGCTTGATTCCGGTACCGGATTGCAGGTCTCGAGCGTCGAAAACGTGGGAGCCATCGGATTCAATGTCTAGAGCGAAATTGCCTAGATTCAAACGGAGCAGGTTTTCGGTTTTCGCGTTCTCCATTGAGTCGAGTGCGGCGAATCCCTGTGAACTGATGACGTGATGATTTGCAGAAGTTACGTCGGTGATGCCCGCCTGTCCGAATTCGAAGGTCTCGTATTCATCGGCACGTTGCGTTTGGAAGATCACGAAGTGAAATGAGTATTGATCTCCGTCGTCTGATTGCAGGTGTCCGTTGTAATACCACCACTCGATCGGGGATTGATGCGATGCATCATCGTCGGGCAGCACCAACATTCGCGGCGACGGTGTCGGCTCGGGCGGGTTTGGTGTCGGTATCGCCTTGGATTCGATTTGAACTGCGCAGGCCGTGACTGCCAGAACGAGCAGCGTGATCAAAATCACCGGTGTTTTGCGAACCATCGATTTCATTCCGCGGTTAGCCTCGGCAATCGTCGATCGATCCAGTGCGGCAACCACCAGTTCCAGCGGCCGAACAGTCGCATAAGTGCCGGCGCGATCAGAATCCGAACAATGGTCACGTCGATGAAGACCGCCAACGCCAAACCGAAGCCGACCATTTTGACGCTTACGACTTCGGCGAGCACGAAACTCGCGCCAACAACGATCAAGATCAACCCTGCGCCCGTAATGATTGTGCCGCTTCGTTGCAGTCCCAGCTTCACGCTGTCCCGGTTGCTCCCGGTATCGTTGTATGCCTCTCGAATCCTCGACAAAAGGAAAATCTCGTAGTCCATGCTTAAACCAAAAAGTATTGCGAACAGCACGATTGGCGTGGTGGCATCAATGACACCTAGAGGTTCAAAGTTCAACACACCGCTGAGATTTCCTTGTTGGAAAATCCACACCAGAGCACCGAAACTTGCCAGGATGCTCAATACATTCAGCGCAACGGCTTTGAGGGGTATGACGATCGACCTGAAGAGGATCATCAGAGATACGAATGTCAGCATGATCACCAAGGCGGCGACGATCGGAAACCGACCGTAGAGGGATTTGATCAAGTCGTTGGCGTGTGCAGCGCCACCGTCGATGTGGACGTTCGAATGGTCGAGTGAACCGAAAGCGCGGATTTCACCCACCAACGCTTGGGCTTCGGCTGTGAAGGGATGGACATCACTACTGACGTAGAACAGAGCGACCCCCTGGCGGACGCTGTCGTTCACGAGTCGAAGCGTTGCAGCATCGTAGATCGCCTCGGGATGCGTGTACAGCTCACGGTATTCGGATACTCCGAGGGTCGGCCTCAAGTTGACGATGCTCGAAACTCGTTCCACCGTCGGGATGTTTTCGAGTGCCTGACCAAATGCATAGAGCGCGGTTAGGTTATCTTCCGAGAATGGGTCACCTTCAAACGTGTACGCGACCGTTAATTCGGTAGATATGTCCCATCCGAACTGTTCCAGAAGCAGGTCGTATCCTTGGCGCGATTCGTACCTCTTGGGCAAGATGGTGGCGTCGACGGTGCCTGGGCGGATGTCTTTGAACGGGACCGCGAGCGCAACCAACAACACGACCGTCGGGATCAAGAATAGCAACGGATGCCGCATGACTCCGTCCGCCATACGTAACCACATTCCGTCGCTCCATCGCCTAGAACCAAGCACCGGAAACCAGTTGATCCGGTGCCCAACGATGCTAAGAACCGCGGGCATCAACGTCTGCGCCGATAGGAGTGCGATTGCAATCACAATGATGGCGCCGATGCCGATCGAATCCAAGACCGTTAGATCGAAGAGCAGCAATGATGCCAGACCGATCACGCTGGTTACGCCGGAGAAGAGAATGGCGGTTCCGGCTCGCTCGTGAGTCTTCGCGATGGCGTCAGCGACAGAAAGACCGTTCGCCAACTCTTCCTTGAATCGATTGACGTAGAAGAGTGAGTAGTCGATGCCCATGCCGATGCCCAGAAGGGTGATGATGTTGAACGAAAGAACCGACATGTCGCGAAAATCGGCGACGTAATACACGATGCCAAGTCCTACCGCCACCGCGACGCCACCTACGGCTGCTGGCATCACCGCGGCAGCGACAGTGCCGAAAACTAGTAGCAAAGCGATCACCGCGAGGGGAAATGCTACCAACTCACCCCGACGGAAGTCTTCGCCACTCGCGAATATGATGTCGCGGTACAGTGGCGGCGCACCAGTCATCACCACGTTGAGATCGACCTGATCGATTCGCCCGGAGATATCGTCCAAAACCACGAGCGAGTCTTCGATCTCCAGATCCAGTCCGGCTTCGATCAACGCCATGTCACCGTCTTCGGATAGCCATCCCGGTTCGGTGAGATAAGATCGCACGCTCGCAACATTGGGATGCGATTCGATCTGCCCGATAAGTCTTCGGGCTTGATGATCGAATTCAGGCGAATACGGTGCCGCGCTTTGATGGTGGATTATGAAAAGTAGGGAGATTGGACTGAGGTCAAAGCGCTCGGTAATGAGTTTTTGCGCTTTGTACGACAGGTACTCTTCACTGGAAAAACCGCCGGGTAACAGTTTGTCCTGCACTCGTGTTGCGACTGGCAACATAGCCAGCAGGCACAATACCCAAGTGGCAACTACTAGATATCGGTATCGGAATATCCAACGGCCTGACTTGGCTAACATTTAAGCGCTCAGAACTGCATGCGAATTTAAGGGACGAAGACGCAACCTGCCGTTAGGCAGTTCATGGACGTTTCGTTGGATGTAACTTGATGCGGTGCGCCTATGCTTCCGCGCCGCGTGCAGGCGCTAGGTCTTCTCGGCAACCGCTATCGCGGCGGCACGGTCAGTCTGATCCAACGCCACTATCTTTACGCCTTGTGCTGAACGTCCTGTTTCACGGATCTCGGCCAAGGTAGTCCTGACGATCTGTCCCTTTGAAGTCAAGATCATCAGTTTCCCGGTCTCGTCGCGGCGCAAGGCGTCGTTGATGACGGTTGCAGCTGCGACATCGCCAGTGTTACGAGTGATGCTCAGAGTGATGATGCCTCTGCCACCGCGTCCTTGGACGCGGTAATGACGGAGCGCCGAGAGTTTTCCGCGACCCTTAGTGCCGATGATCAGCAGGTAGCCTTCGTCATCTACGACGTCCATTCCCACCACCTCGTCGTCCTTGTCCAACCTGATGCCACGTACTCCACCCGCAATCCGTGATCTGGATGTGATGTCACGGCTCGGGAACCGGATAGATTGTCCGTTTTTGGTGACCATGATCAAATCGTCATCGTCGCGCGCCATCGCCACGGAAATGAGTTCTTCCTTCGGCTTGAGCTTGTAGCAGTTCAATCCGGCGCGATTGATGTTTGCGAACGCTTCAAGCGTCATTCGTTTAACATCGCCGTGCTTTGTTGCCAACGCGAGATAGGTGTCGGGCGCATGCATATCGCTGACAACCATCATTTGCCGTACCGTTTCACCCGGTCCGATGTTGAACCCCAAGTTGTGGACCAAGGTGCCACGTGACTGTCGAGATTGGTCGGGCGGTAACTCGAACACTCTGGAGGAGTAAACCCGGCCGTGGTCGGTGAAGAACAACAGCGTGTCGTGGGTGTCGGCAACTTGAAGGAATCCGGTAATGTCGTCGGCGCGCGTCAGACGCTGGCTGCTGACGCCCTTCCCTCCCCGATGTTGCTTGCGGTACGTGTCGAGTTTGACGCGTTTGATGTATCCGCCGTGAGTGAGAGTGATTACCACGTCTTCGTGCGGTTCGATGTCCTCGCGCCTGAATTCACCGAGTTCTTCCTGGTGGATTACGGTTCGCCGTTCGCTGCCGTACTTGCGCTTTAGTTGGTGCGTCTCTTTGATTACTTCTGCGCTGACCTTCGAAGCGTCGGCCAGTAGTGCTTCCAACCGTTGCACCAGCTCGAGCAGTTCTTTGTACTCGTTCTCGAGCTTTTCTCGCTCAAGCGCGGCCAACCGGCGCAACTGCATGTCCAAAATAGCCTGGGCCTGGACCAGCGAGAAACTGAATTCCGAAATCAATCCGACACGTGCTTCCTCGACATCAGCGGATCCTCGGATGATCTGGATGACCCGGTCTAGGTTATCGATGGCGATTCGAAGTCCTTCTAAGACTTCTAGCCTTGCGCGCGCTTTTTTGAGATCGAATTCGGCACGCCGTCGGACGACTTCTTCTCGGAATTCAATGTAGTACTGGAGTACTTGCCGAAGGTTCAAAACGCGGGGAGCGCCTTTGACCAATCCGATCATGTTTACGGAGAAAGAAGAGCGCAACGAGGTGTGCTTGTACAGATTGTTCATGACAATCGCAGGCGAAGCGGATCGGCGGAGCTCCAGCACGATGCGCATCCCGCGACGATCTGACTCATCACGCACTTCGGACACACCTTCAACGCGACGCGTTTTGATCAATTCAGCGATGCGTTGGATCAACGTGGATTTGTTGACTTGGAACGGTATTTCGGTGAAGACGATGCGCTTGCGGTCTTGTCTGGCGACGTCTTCAATCTCGCCAGTAGCCTGAACGACGATCCGACCGCGCCCGCTCGCGTACGCATTCTTGATGCCCTCGGATCCCCAGATGTGCGCGCCAGTGGGGAAATCGGGGCCTTTGACGTGCTGCATCAATTCATCGACGGTTGCGTTCGGGTTACGGACGAGGGTCACAACGGCGTCGCACACTTCAGCGACGTTATGCGGCGGGATGTTGGTCGCCATGCCGACGGCGATGCCAGAGGCTCCGTTGACGAGCAAGTTGGGCAGCCGGGCGGGCAGTACCGATGGCTCTCGGAGCGATTGATCGAAGTTTTCTTGCCAGTCGACGGTCTCGCGGTCGATATCGCCGAGCATGAATTCGGTGATCGCGGCCAATTTGCACTCGGTGTAGCGCATGGCCGCAGGCGGGTCACCATCAACACTCCCGAAGTTGCCTTGTCCATCGACCAACGGCTCGCGCATCGAGAACGGCTGCGCCATGCGGACAAGAGCTTCATAGACCGGAGAGTCGCCGTGAGGGTGATATTTACCCAACACATCCCCGACCAACCGGGCACATTTCTTGTAAGACGAACCAGGGCGCATGCCTTGGTCGTGCATGGCGTAGAGAATGCGGCGCTGGACCGGTTTCAGGCCGTCCCGAACGTCCGGCAATGCGCGCGACACGATTACGCTCATAGCGTAGTCGAGGTAAGAAGATCGCATCTCCTCCTCGATGCCGATGGTCCGAATGTCGCCCAGGTTAGAGCCGATTACCATGCCGATTTCACCTTAAAGAGATTCATCGATTGGGTCCGTTTCGCGGGCTGAAGATTCACTCTGCGTATGGCGCGCGAAAACGGAGTTTGAACTAGCCAAGATTCTAACCTTTCCCAATTCTCGACACGATGAATTCCGACGCGTTCAAACTTGAAAGAGGGGCGAATTCCATCAATATATGACACTAATCACCTGCTAAGCGCTCCATAAACGCCATCCAAATCGCATCAAATCCGCGCGGTATAGGATTCGCGCTGAAAATGTCCCACTGAACGCCAATAACCCACTGGTGGCCGGGCATTTCATATGCCTCGACGACACGGTCATCAGCGATCGCTGAGGGCATCAAATCCATCGCCAGATCCGCCTGCGAAATTCCGTTCCGGTGGTCGCATTGGATGCTCAGCCATCCCGATCCACCAATGGTCGATGAAACCTTGGCGCCGGGAGCCAAGAAGATCGAACTGCGTCTTCGTTCGTCGGTGACGGCATGGGCATGAGCGGCAGTTTCATGTGGTCGACTCCCATCCAGTGTGGCGTTGAGAAGATGCATTCCTGTAGCCGATGCCAATATTGGGACGCTCGCACTTATGGCCTGCTGCACCGTTTGTGAGAGGTCAATGTCGAACGATTCGTCGAAAGTTGCATCGTTAGGCGCGTAGATCAGCAGACCCGTGGCGTTTGGTGGCAACTGAGCATCGACGCGCTCGAATGCGATCTCGTTGTTGTCGCATTCGACGGTCAGTTGCTCCAGAACTAGATCGTCAGGAGCTGCTACTGCTAGTAAGGGGTTCAAATCTCAGGCGCGACGCGCTAAAACGGTATACCCCAGAGGCCGAGCCACTCGGTCAACGAGTTTTCGGTCTTCAAGCCGGCCCCACGCACTGCCGTGCCCAACATCCGCTCAGACTCGCGATCGCGTTCGCCGGCGGTTTCACCAGTCGGGACAAACGGGTAGTAGCTATTCCGGTCGTAGCGGTAAATCAGATATGCATGGACGAAACCCGAACCGACCATCGAATTAGGGTTGACAGCGTGATTGGCGAAGTCGAACTCGAAGACGGCAGCAAGGAGGTTTTGGCCCCCGCCGTTCATCTGGATGGCGTTGGTTACGGTGAAGACCGAACTCAGGAGATCCGCGAAATTGCCGTCGTTGAGGACCGCCCAGCGCATGCCGTGTTCATCGTCTTTGAGTTCCCAAGCCGTCTTGGTAGAACCCGGGCCATCGTAAAGGATTTCGTCCAATTGATCGGATATCGCCGCCAAAATCGGAACGTCGTCGTCATGGCGGTACACAATTCCTGCTTGTCTTCTCGGAGAAACCGCCTCGCCTTCGCGTTTGAACCCGTCGACCATCCGTGAGACGGATGACATCGAATCCCAAAGCGAATCTGCGGACTTTCGTCGACCTGAGAACCAACCCATCAGTTGCGGTACCCGTAGCGCATTTCCACCTCGAGATCGCGCAGTCGAGCGATGCGTTCCTCGATCGGCGGGTGTGTTGAAAACATATTGCCGGCGAATCCTCGGAGTGCAGGAGCAAACAAGAACGCCTGAGCGGTCTGCAATCGCCTGAGGTCTTGATCCGGTATGTAATCCATGCCCATTGCTATTTTCTCTAATGCATCGGCTAGGCCACCTGGGTCGCCAGAGATTTCAGCGCCTGTGTGGTCTGCACCATATTCACGATAACGCGTCAATGCCAACACAAGCAACTTTCCGAGGAAGTAAACGAGTATCGTCACCAGATACGCGATCATAAATGGCGCGGAACCACCCCCGGTATCACGCCTGCCGAACAACATGTTGAAGAAGAACATGGTCATCAGGAAACTTGTCAGCGTCACGAAGAAGTTCGAGATTGCCAGAACCTTCATATCGCCGTTCGCAACGTGAGCCAACTCGTGCCCCAAGACGGCTCTGAGCTCTCGCCGAGTCAAGCGTTGGAGGATTCCGGTGGTTACCGCTACTAGTGCATTGTTGGGGTTTCGCCCGGTGGCAAATGCGTTCGGCATTGCGGATTCGATTATCGCGACCTTGGGCATCGGCATGGCGTAACGATCCGCCAGTTCACGGATCATGGCATGGAGATTGGGCGCTTGGTCCTCTGCAACCTCTTTAGCTCCCGTCGACATCATCACCAAGCGATCGGACATGAAGTATTGGAAAACGGCCAATCCGAGGACGATGACACCGACGAACGCTAGTGGCATTCCAAGCCGCATCATGACGTACGCAAACAGACCGTACAGGATTCCGATGAGCAGCATGGTGAAATACATGCGTGAAACGATGCCTGGATCGCGTTTGAGCTTTCTTACCGATTGCTGACTATTCATCTCTTCTCGTCGTCTCGAATTTCTCCTTGCGAAAACGACAACTCCAAGTGTCATCATTCATTAAGATTCAGTCTATTCCAACTTCAAGATACGATGCGTTCGAATCCGTCAGATGCATCGCCATGGAACGGACGCGAAGGAACCCATGACACAGAGCACGATGTTGCAGCATTTCGATGACGCACAACTCGAAGAATTCGAAGCGGTCGCGGTTGAAGCGGCTTCGACGGCCGGCACCTACGTGTTGGAGCGGATCTCGTCGCCGATGGAGATCGAATCGAAGACTGGAAGACCTGGACGGGACTTGGTGACCGATGTTGACAAGAATTCCCAAGTCATCATCTCCGACATCGTTACTGAACGTTTTCCCGAGCACCAGTTCTTGGGTGAGGAAGACCAGACCGAAGAAGTTGACCCAGCGGCGGATTTGGTTTGGGCTGTGGACCCCATCGACGGAACCGCAAACTACGTAAACGGATCGATGACACATGCGGTATCCGTGGCTCTGATGCACCGCGGAACACCGATCGTCGGCGCGGTTTGGAGTCCTTGGCCAACATCAGACGACGGCGGGATCGTAGTGCACGCACGCTTGAACGGTGGTGCCAAGCGCGATGGTCAGACGATGCGTGTCCTTGAACCGACCGACGAATTGGGAAGACCGGTTTCCGGACGGTTGTCGGTGCTTCCGGGAAACGCCCGCAGCGCATTCAGATTCGATAGCCGGTTCCGGAGTCATGCTGGCGATGTCCGAGTTACCGGCAGCGCTTCCCACGAGATGGCGAGCGTTGGGACCGGGTTGTATCAATACGCCATCGGCGGTACGGCGGCCGTATGGGACTTTGCCGCAGCGGTGATCATCGTGCGGGAAGCTGGCGGCGAGGTGATGATTCTCGCCTCGGATGGCAATTGGCGAAATTTCGACGGTTGGTCTCAGCCGTACACCAACGACGCGGCAACGTTTAGGAACCTTCGAGATTGGCGGGGCATCATGCTCGGCGCGCATCCGACGACGATGCGGTTTATCGCCGAGAACGTACAGTTTCGACGGCCTAGCCAGCTCAACAAACTTTGGCGACGCGGGCCGTGGCATGCACGCCGCAGGCAGCGCAGTGGTTAAGCGCCGGCGCTTTTTTGCCTCAATTTGTGATTCAGCCACCACTCGGCCGAGTCTGCAAGTGCCATCCAGCTCGCGTTGATGACGTTTGTCGACGCGCCGACCGTGCGCCAGACTTCCCCCTCAGCAGCCGATTCGATGGACACTCGAACTGAAGCGCCGGTGCCCAACGTCTCGTTCACCACGCGAACCTTGTAGTCAGTAAGGTTGATGCTGTTGATTTCGGGATGTTGGTCGGAGATGGCTTTTCGCAAGCCTCGGTTAAGAGCGTCCACGGGTCCATTGCCCTCGGCGGCTTCAAGGTAAACTTCCTCGTCGACCCGGATTTTCACCGTCGCCTCTGACAAAACGGGGTGTTCGCGACCATCATCCCTCCAACCGGTGCCGAAAGAAGCTCGGCGGCGATTTTCCACGATGACCATGAAATCGACCAGCTCGAACGGTGGTTCGTAGTTCGGCAGGTTACGTAGCACTACAAGCTCCAACGATGCGTAAGCGTTTTCGTAGGCGAAGCCCAGAGCTTCTTGGTGCTTGATATGCTCCACAATTCGCCTCGCGTCGTCGCGGGTCAATTCGCTGTCCAATCCCAAGTCTCGGATCAACCGCATCACATTCCCGCGTCCCGACAATTCAGAGATCGTGATGCGTGTGCCATTGCCGACCACGCTCGGTTCGATGTGTTGGTATGCCGCCGAGGATTTCTCAGTGGCAGCGGCGTGAAGACCGCCCTTGTGGGCGAACGCACTGATACCGACATACGGTTGGTACGGGAACGGGCGACGATTGACGATTTCGGAAACGAAATTCGAGACGCTCGTAAGTTCCGGCAACTTCTCAGATCCGACGGCGTCGATTCCCATTTTGAGGTTGAGGTTACCGATAACGCTGACCAAATTGGCGTTGCCGGTTCGCTCGCCGTATCCGTTGATGCACCCTTGGATTTGGTGTGCGCCTGCTCGGAACGCCTCTATTGCTGAGGCGACGGCGGTATCGGTATCGTTGTGCGTATGGATGCCCAACACTGCGTCGTCCGGCAATTCCCGTTTGATTTCGCCGACGATCTCCGCGACCTCATACGGCAATGTTCCGCCGTTGGTATCGCACAAAATCAATCGTTCGGCACCCGCGTCGTAGGCCGATCGAAGGCAACGGATCGCGTAGTCGGCGTTGTCTTTGTAGCCGTCAAAAAAGTGTTCGGCGTCGTAAAACACCCGTCGCCCATGCGATTTGAGATACGACACGGAGTCTGCAATCATCGCTAGGTTTTCTTCGACGGTCGTTTCCAAAACGACGCGGACCTGATACTCGGACGCCTTGCCGACGATGGTTGTGATCGGAGCCTCGGTTTGGAGCAAGGCCTGGATGGTAACGTCGTCGTCACAATCGGCGTCAGCGCGCCGCGTGTTGCCGAATGCGGCGATCTGTGAGTGCCGCAATTCCATATCTTGCACGCGTTGGAAATACTCGTCATCCTTCGGCGTAGCTCCCGCATACCCGCCTTCGATGACGTCGATGCCGAACTCGTCGAGCAGTTTTGTAATGGCGAGTTTGTCTTCGACCGACAGCGAAATGCCCTCTTGCTGGGCACCGTCTCGCAGCGTTGTGTCGTAAATCTCAGCCGTTCTCGTGCTCGCGGCGTGCGCTGCGTTGTTAGGACTGCTGGCTGTTTCGGTCGTTTGCATTTCTCGACGATTCCCTACGGGCAAAATAAAACCCGTCCTGATTGAGGACGGGCGGCTCGAGTGCGGTCAATTCATTCACTGCGCACGTCCTTGATCGATGGGACGGGCTGCCGGGTCAACGATTGACCTGACGTGTTGCTCGCGGTACCACCCACCTTGCACAGTCCGGTTAGGAATCTACGCCACTCATTACGTGCGTGATATCGGTTCGCCACCGTCTGGTTCTAATGACGCCGATCGGAGATCCGAGGAGCGTTTTCTTCCAGAAGCTACGGAGCGATGTCAGGTGTACCCATCTAGATAATTCAAGAATTCGGGCTTCCCGTCTCCGATTAGTGGTCATTTTGACCACCACGCCTTTGAAACCTGTTTCAATTCGGAATCGTACATTACGCCCATTGACCGCGCAAGAATCGCTTTGACCGGTGGTGCACGATTGGGTTCTGCGCATAACTATCGGAACTGCGGCACGGCAGTGAGTTTCGGCATGGACCACGGTTGCTAGGCCCCTCTGGATTCCGGCTTTCGCCGGAATGACGGTAGTCGTGCACAGTACTCATTTGCTGTGAGTTGCTAGAATCAATCACGACATCGAAGACGGCGAGGTTGGAAACGCGCCTGCTTCGGCGTCAAGGAGACACTCAGTTTGGAGCACTCAACTCACCTTGGAATTGTTGACGATTTGCAGGTTCTGACTTATGGCGAGCCAGGACAACGAACCTTCAACATCACCGCCAACAGCGAACGCGGATCGGCGGTAGTCTGGCTTGAAAAAGAGCAGTTGTATAACATCGCCTTCTCGCTGAGCAATGCGCTCGAGAAGATGGATCAAGACGCCGATATCGCCGATCGGACACTTTCCGATATGCCGCCGGATTCGGAAGGGGAAGTCGAATTCAAAGCGGCGCGCATCGCGATGCAGTACGACTCGGGCAAGAAGGTCTTCCTTTTCGCAGCGGCGGGCGTCGGATTGGATGAGATCGAGGCGGGTGAAGAAGATCCTGATCCCGTTATATTGCAGTTTGGTTTTTCCCATCAGCAAGCCGTGTTCATCGCTCAACGCGGCATGGACATCGTCGCCGCTGGCCGGCCAATCTGCCCTTATTGCCACATCGCGATCAACCCAGATGAAGACCACGTCTGCGAACGTCGCAACGGTCACGACATCGATCTTGGTGCCGCTATCATCGACCAGCTCACGGACGATGAGGATTGAACTTCCCTACTAAAACTGCGGCGTTTAGAGCCGCGGCGCCATGAATATGCAATCCGACTCGGTCGCCGGGTTGAGTCGGCAAGAGATCGAACGTCGGCTAAGCGAGTGGCCGATAACCGGCATCGGACTCCACCCTGGCGGTTCAAATTACGTGTTTGTTGTTCGGCTGGCGGATGATGACGATGAGGTTTACGGCATCTACAAACCCGCGGCGGGCGAACGTCCGTTACGAGACTTTCCATACGGCACGTTGCACAACCGTGAGTTGTCAGCCTATGTAGTGGCCGACGAGTTGGGGTGGCCAGCGGTACCACCTACGGTCGTGCGAGAGGGGCCGCATGGGGTGGGTAGTGTGCAGCTATTCATTGACGCCGATTTCACTAAGCATTACTTCAACTTGCGTGAGGAACGTCTTGACGATTACATGCCGATCGCGATGTTCGACGTGCTTGTCAACAATGCGGACCGCAAGGGTGGCGCTTGCCTGTTGGATGCCGACGGGCAGCTTTGGGCGGTTGATCACGGATTGACATTTAATCCTTTGGCGAGGCGGCGCACCGTGATGTTCGAATTCAACGGTACGCCCTACTCCGACGAACTACTGCAAAGTCTCGATGGATTCGTCTCCAACCTAGATGACACTGAAGCAGACCTACGCAAGATGTTGGCCGACACGCTCGACGATCACGAGATCGAATCTCTGTTACGACGGGGCAAAGAGATGCTGGACGATCGATCGTTCCCGGTGCTGGATCCGGATTGGAATGTACCGTGGCCAATGATCTAAGGACTTTCAGCATCGATGAGGCGCGCAGCATCGCGCTTGCAGCACAAGGGTTCGCTACTCCGCGTCCGAAAGTTGGGACCGTCGACGTCGGCGATTTCGAGCGTGTAGTCCGCATGCTCAACATCGTGCAGATCGACTCCATCAACGTTCTGGTTCGTGCTCAGTACATGCCATTCTTCTCCAGGCTCGGTGCATACCCACTGGAAATGCTTCACCGTTACGCGTATGAAACTCGCAACGTTTTCGAATATGGGGTGCATGTGGCCTCGTTCGTCCCGATGGACCACCTGCCGATGATCCGCCACCGGATGGCGGAGTGGCAACCTTGGCGTCAGTGGGCCGAAGTGATGTCGGAACATCCTGGCATTGCCAAGGCGACGACCGACGAAATCGAACACCGAGGACCTCTCGAGGTTGCAGACATCGACAATAAAGGCGATCGGTATGGGCGTCACTGGTCGACATCGACGGCGAAACTCGTTTTGGAGACATCCCTGCACCAAGGAGTTTTAGCAGTTTCGGATCGGTTGAGATCAGCTCGCCGATACGATCTGTTTGAACGTGTTGTTCCGCCGGAGATATTGTCGGTTCCATCGCTTTCCAGGATTGAAGCGCATCGCGAGATGATGCGGTTGGCGATCAGATCGCTCGGAATCGGCACAGTTGGGGATTGCGCGGACTACTACCGGATCAAACGCACAGAAGCATCCGCAGCGATCAGCCACCTGATTAAATCCGGCGAGGTGGAACGAGTAAGTGTCGAGGGTGTTAAATCTGAAATGTTCGCAGTGACAGGGGTCGAAGCGCCGCGCAATTCGCTGGATGCTTGTGCTATCGTGTCGCCGTTTGATCCTGTCGCTTGGTTTCGGGACAGGCTTGAATGGTTGTTTGATTTCGAGTACCGGATCGAGATCTACACGCCGGCCAAAAAGCGCAAGTACGGCTACTATGTGTTGCCGTTCTTGATGGGCAACAGGTTCGTTGCTCGCGTAGATCTAAAGGCGGATCGGAAAGCGAGTGTCCTGCGGGTACCGAGTGCGTTCTTGGAAGCGGGGTGCGATGAGGAAGTGGTAGCTGGGAATTTGGCCACGGAGCTTCGGTTGATGGCGGATTGGCTCGGTATGGATCGCATCGTAATTGGGAGGCGCGGTCCGCTCACGCGTCCGTTGCGGGCAGCCGTGAAATCGGTTTGAGCGGCGTTCGAGGATTCGAACGTACAATTCGGCACCATCGCGCGACGTTGTCATCAGGACTTAGGAGCCATGGGCACTACCACTTCCCGACTAACGGACGAACAGATAGCCGAGTATCACAAGAACGGATTCATCGGAGTGAACGATGTCTTCTCGATGGAGGAGGTCGAACAGCTACGAAAGGTCACGGACGAGTACGTTCAACAGTCTGCGGAGTTGACCGAACACACGGAGATGTTTGATCTGGACTTTGCGGCTGGCCACAGCGCAGAGTCACCGAAGTTGCGACGCATCAAAGAGCCGCACAAACGGCATCCGGTTTACGAGGCGGCGATGCGCAAGGAGGGGTTACTGGATATCATCGAGCAACTTCTGGGTCCAAACATCAAGCTGCATCACACGAAGTTGAACATGAAGGCGCCTGGCGGTGGTGCTCAAGTTGAATGGCACACCGACTGGGGTTTCTATCCAGCTACGAACGATGACATCCTGGAGATCGGATTGACCTTCGACGACATGGAGATCGAAAACGGGTGTCTCATGGGCATCCCGGGATCGCACAAAGGTCCTGCGTTGAGCCATCATCAGGATGGGTATTTCATCGGCGCGGTCTCAGACAGAGATTTCGACATGGAAGCGGCGGTGCCGATTCGGATCAAGGCCGGGGGAGTTTCGATACACCACGTTCGGACGTTGCACGGTTCGGCTCCCAACATCTCAGATCGTCCGCGTAGATTGTTGTTGATAGGCTACCAGGCCGCTGATGCTTGGCCTCTGAACGGAGTCTCTGATTGGGAAGCTTGGACGGGAGACATGTTGCGGGGCGAGGCTACGAACAGGCCTCGATTGGAACCGGTACCAGTTGTCATGCCATTCCCGAAACACCCTGAGCCATCGGGTTCAATCTTCGAATTGCAGGAACAGTTGGAGACGTCGCACTTCGCAGCTGAACTTGACGCGGCGGGGATCCAGACTCAACAGCAACAGCAGTAGGGTTCGCCCACTGGCTGCGATTGCGCCGGATCATTGCTTGGGCAAGCCCGTTGACCTCATGCCGGCTCGCGGGAGAGGTTGAGTTCTAGCAGGCGTTCCAGAATGGTGTCGTCGTCGAGATCGGCAGGGTCTTCGGGCCAGCCGTAGGCATCGAAGACGGCTTGATTGAGTTTTTCGTGGTCGGTTCGCAACCATGCGTGGTTGTTGTTGTAGACGTTGGTGAGCGTCATTTCGCGGATCATTTTCTCAGTCGCCCTTTCCGTGGGCGTAAGGACGTTCTTGCGGTGCCACATGAGCGTTTTGGCGATGTCAGCGACTGCGTCTCTTTGGTCATCCGTCGGTTCGGGAAAGGGGAATGTTTCGAAGCACGTTGTGTGGGTGTAACGTGGTCTCGATTCGAGTTGTGTTCCCATCGCCAACGACCACACCACGTGTACGCGGGATTGTAGGACGCCAATGAAGTAGTCGTCGTCACGGGCGAAAACCCCAACCGCATGGTCTGGCAGCGTCGGGTGTTCTTCCCATTGAAATAGTCTGAACTTCGAGACTAGAGGCGTGACAACGAATCGTTCCAATTCTTGGATGGCGCTTCTCATCGCCGGACGGGAGCGTTGAAAAATCCAAAACGGTTTTTCAGCGTCGAGAGCCGTACCGGTTCGGGCGGGTTTGACATCGGTTTCGACGTGTTGAAATGGCATGCTGAAACGCTGTGCGAATTCGAGAGACGCATCAGGACCAAAGTCGACAATCCAATGTTGACGTGGCCGTTCCGTGATGTCGCGGGCTGTGATGAATGGTTTGACTACGTCCGAGTTTGGAATTCCTGATGGATTCGAATCCGCCAACATTTCCTGCGCTTTTTCGTTGGAGATTACGAACGGGCCTAGCGGAGTGACACCTTGAAATGCGATTCCTTGGTTTTCACGTAGCCGCCGCGCTTTCGTGAGATCGGCTTTGCGTGAAGACAGATCTGAGTGGATTTGATCGACGTTTCTACCGTCAAACACTCGCTTCGTCTCGGAACCATCGTCGAAACCGACCATCGATGTATGGACGGCAGCGCCGTCAAGCAACCAATCACGATCAGACTCTGCGAAGAATATGTCGCCGGAATCTTTGATGTTCTGGAGGACGATTCTCGACCTGCCGCCGCGGATGGCCTGGGTCGCGAGTAGCCCTGCGCGTTTGGCATGACCGTTCGCGATCTGGGAGCGCGATTTTTCGAACCAATATGCGCAAAGGTCGGCTCCGTTTGGAACGTGTTCGCCCCATACTTTGTAGATGCGTTCGACTACCTCGTCGCCCATTTCTTCGCGCATTCGTTTGTTACCGAGGAATGGCGGATTTCCGACGATGAAGTCGACTTCGGGCCAATCTGCGGGGCGCGGCTCGGGGCCGGTGTCGTCGATGATTGCGTCTCGGCAATCGATGTTGTCTAGCGGATCGAGGATAGGGTTACGATTTTCGATGTTGCCGACGCGAGCTCCGTTCTGGAGATGTCCGATCCATACGACTACGCTGGCGAGTTGATGGGCGTATTCGTCGATTTCGATGCCCAGAAGTTGTCTCGGGTGGACGCGCGTTTCTGGTGGATCGATGCCGAAATCTAGCGCACTAGCGATGACTTCGCGCTCCAGTCCATGCAACAGGTTCAATGCGACGTATAGGAAGTTTCCGGAACCGCAGGCCGGGTCTAGAATGCGGACTCTGCCAAGTCGGTCTAAGTAATCTTGGACCGTCAACTTGGCTAAGTCTGCGTCGGCGGACACGATAGAGGATTTGACGTTTTCCCAATCTCTACGCAGTGGTGTCATCACGACCGGTTCGACTAATGTCTCGATGTCGGCTCTTGAGGTGTAATGTCTTCCGTGTTGTGCTCGTTTTTCGGGGTTGTAGATGCGTTCAAAGAGAGTTCCGAAGATGGCGGGCTCGATTTGCGACCAGTCAAGGGCATCAGCTTGACGCACGAGGGGCATGATGGAAGTAACGATCTCGAGATCGTTTTTTGAGCCGTCGAAGAGGCCGCCGTTGAAACGTCTGATGGGAGGCGAAGCGATATGGTTTCCTTCGTTCATCCAGTCGAAAAGCTGATCCAATCTAGCCGTGAAGACCTCGGCAGGTGAATCGCCGACTTCTTGGGTGTATTCGGTCATCAACTGTTTCTTCAGCAAGCCCACGTCGCTGGCGAACATGCAGAAAAGGAGTTGAGAAAGAAAGCGGGCGATTTCGGCGTCTTTGTCGGGGTTGAATCGCTGTAGTTCGTCGGAGATATTCCAGAACACGTCTGCGGCGGCTTGGGTTAATTGGTCCGGCGTATTAGACGGTTTTAAGTTTCCGGGTTCGTGGAAGCAGTATCGCAGTACTTGGTAGACGGAAAGTGGAGATTCGCTGACGATACCGAGGGCGCTTTTGCGGGTTGCGTTTTGTTCTATGTCATGTAGGTCTTCGAGGGTAATGGTGTAGGTATCGGAGACAGTGCCGGTGAAGTTGGTGTGGATGCGAATGGTCTCGAAATCAGAGACGATCAGCAGTGGCGGGTTGCCGAGGCCGTCGCGGTAGCGCAGCGCTTGGGAGTAGGCGTCGTCGAGGTTTTTGCCCGGTTTTTTGTACTCCATGACGAAGTGGTCACGAAGGAAGACATCGGCAACGCCGTTGCGGTCGCCGGGAGTCGGTGCGGATTTCTGGAATTCGAAATCTTGGTTTTCTAGGTCGTCAGACGGTTTTTCGACTCCGACGATTTCACAAATTTCGTTGAAATGGGCTTGATAGTGTTGGGGCTCGGTGCCTTGATAGCCGTGCCATTTGAAACGAAAATCGTGCACCTGAGATTGGATGCCGTTAGGTGCTGACATCGACGGATTAATGGGTTCGTCCATCAGCAACATCGGCTGATCTCGGAGGATGTTCTCAGGTCTTGGAGAATCGGAGCTCAATATCTGGTGGTCTTGACTTTTGATGAGTGCAGTTAATCATTTTCGCACGTCATCGACGGTTGATTCGAGTGGAGTGGCGAAGAGACGGCGATGATCTTGAATCACCGCGTCACTTCGACGTAGGCGTCGCCATCGGTTGCGATCGTGACTTCGGTGACCGTTGCATCTTCGGAGATGCGGAAGGCGCGGACGATGGGGCGAGTTTTTTCGACTAGGGACACGAGCACGTAATATGGTTCGGTCCACCAGGATTGGACGGCGTTGCTGACGTCGGTTTGGGAAGGGTAGGCTTGCGTGTGCGTGTGTGAGTGGTAGATAGCGACGATTTTGCGGCCTTTTGCCTCGGCTTCGGATTCTGCGCGCATCAGGTCCATGGGCGGCATCTCGTAGCGACGGATCGGTTCGGGGTGTGCATTTTGGATGCGTCTCGCCTCTTCGGCATTGTCGTCGGCTCCGATGAGGACTCCGCAGCACTCTTCGGGATCGGATTCGAGTGCGTGCGAGATAATGCTGGCGAGAACGGTCTTGGGAATCAGGAACGGCATTTTGATGGGTTTTCTTGTGTCGGCTCTCGGAGCGGGAGTGCGTTGTGGCAATGATTGAGGTTAGCGCTTAACCTTGCGTCTAGTCGATATCGTGGTCGAGCTAGTCGAAGGACGCATCTGAGATGAAAGTATCTAATGTCGAGACGTTTCTCTGGGACCCGGGCGCGGGCAAGAACTTCCTGTTTGTGAAGATCGAGACGGACGAAGGCATCACCGGCTGGGGCGAAGCGTACACCCAAGCGGATCGCGACACGCAGGTCGAGGAGCATGTGAAACAACTCGCACGATATCTGGAGGGTCGAGACCCGTTTCACATTAGGCACTTCCTCCATGTGGTGCATGAGGATTTTGCGACGAAGCGCGGAGGGATGGATCTGCACTGCGCCGTGAGCGGCATCGAGATCGCGTTGTGGGATATCGTCGGCAAGGCGACCGGGCGACCGATCTACGACTTGCTGGGCGGGCCGGTTCGTCCGCGATTGAAGTTGTATGCGAATGGTTGGTCGGGAGGTGCGGCAACGCCGGAAGAGTATGGAGAGATTGCTGCAACAGTGGTCGCTGAGCGCGGCTTCAAGGCGTTGAAGTTCGATCCCTTCCCGGGGCCGTGGACCGAGTATCCGCCACGCGAGGCGCTGGAAGAGGCGGTACGGACGGTCGCCGCGGTGCGGGATGCCGTGGGGCCGAGCGTGGAGTTATTGATCGAGGTCCACCGAAGACTGGCGCCGATGAATGCGATACGCGTGGCGCGCGAGTTGGAGCCGTTGAAGCCATATTGGTTCGAAGAGCCCTGCCCTCCTGACAGCATTCCTTCGATCAAAGAGGTGAAAGAGAACACTACCATACCGGTAGTGACGGGCGAGGCGTTGTATACCCGAGCGGGATTCCGCGAGGTGTGCGAGACGCGGGCGGCGGACATCATCAACCCCGACATCTGCAACACCGGCGGCATTTGGGAGTTGACACAGATAGCTGCGATGGCGGCACCGTTCTACATTGGCGTTTCGCCGCATGGTTGGAACTCGACATCGGTTGGATGCGCAGCGGCGATCCAAGCGTCGGCCGGAATGCCGAACTTCTTAATCTACGAATACATGGTCGGCGTAGAAGCGGTTTCGCGGGATGTGACGATTGGGTATCTGGAACCAGAGGATGGGTACATCGAGTTGCCCACGGGACCCGGGTTGGGCATCGATGTCGACGAGGAAGCGCTCAAGACCCGTCCTGCGGTGACGCGGACGCGCGGAAGTGTGAGGACCGTGGAGGATGAGAGGAAATGGCACTGAGGGGAAATTCTTGACCGTAGTAGGATGAATTGCCGCTAGGCTTGAATCAAAGACGCCCCGCCGAGTTGGCGGGGCGTCTTCATTTTCAGGGGGTGAAGCGAACGCTTCGCCGCCCTTGACTGGGGTACTTCTTGGCTTAGAAATACATTCCAGACGAGGTCGGGATGACTGAATTGCGTCGTTTTCGGGGTTCTGGGTAGTGCGGGGTGCGCGCGACCGAGTCGCCCAACAGCGTCGCGTGTTGCATTTCACGCTCGCCCACCAGCTTCGTGTCGAAGCCGTGAGATAGCCTCTGTAAAGCTTGGTTCAACGCCTGTTTCACTTATCATGCTCCTTTCAAGGAAGTCTTTTGGTCTGGCGATCACTCAACCGCCATATTTCCATTAAACATCTTGTTGAGCAAGGATGCGACGTAATTCGACGCTGTTTTTCGACGTTTTATCGATACATGATGTTCCATTGATTGCACTATATCGACGAATACATCCTATATTGACCCATTCATGAACACATCACGGTGATAACCGATAATTGAGTTCCGCATTTCGTTGATTACGAATTTCGTAACCATTAGTGCGTTTCAACTGCACTGACGATGAATTACGAGAGTTCGCGTCGAATTACTCACTGTGACGCGGGGCGAATGTGCTGGACTGTGGTCGCCGTTTTCTCGATGCTGTCCCAGTCGAAGAGCTGCGGGATGCCCTCGACGTTTGCCCAAAACCGCTGCTGATCGTGTCGGTGGGGACTGCCCGCGTTTCCCGAAACGCCAAGTGGCACTACCCATCGGCCGGCGGACCAGTTCGCGGGATCATGGAGGTATCGGTTGACAGGTCCAGAGCCGGTTCGGAAGTTCCATGAGGGTCGTGACCCCGTAGCGAAAGGCACATCGCCATCCCCAGCAGTGCCGATAGCTGGGGCGTCGAGCTCGTCATCGATCTCTGGGAAGACTGTTGAAAGTGGATGCGCTTGCTTTGTGATGTGCACTTCGGCCCACGTGACCGCGTCGACGGCGCCGAATCTGCGCACCAGTTGATTGGCTGCCGCAGTCAGGCTGTCGGCGAGAAAACTGCCTACTGTGGTGTCATGTGCGAGAAATTGCCGACCATCACCGCGTTCGATGGCGTCGATGAAGGCTGGTTTAAGTTGTCGGCGAAGATGGTCGATGGCGTTCAAATCTGGCTTGTCCGCGAACTCGTCGGGGTTAACACCGTAGTTTTGTTCCATCAGGCCTAGTGACACCTCGTCGTTGAACGCGCTGTAGACGACGGCGCCGACGGAATCTGCATCGAGTCTGCCGTCCCAGTTACGTAGGATTTCGAGGGCCGATCGAGCATCCTCGTTGCCGAGGGCGTCGGGATCCAGGTCGGCCAAACGGGCGAGCAGTTTGGCTCCGGGTACAGTTTCGGTATCGCCGTGGAATGCGGCCATGTCTTCGACATTGACCTTCACGCCGTTAGCCTTGGCTTCCTCGATGTGAGTGATGATGCGGCGCGCTCGGTAGTCGGGACCGAACGTCGCGGACAGGAAGTAGGGATAATCGTCGCCTACGACGCGTTGGTTGCAGGTTACGGCCCATCCGGTTTCTGGGTTTCGAGACCGCGGAAGGTCTTCATCGGGGATGAACCCTTGCCACTCGTGTTCCCCTGACCAACCTTCGACGGGTCCCCAACCGTTGATCTCGTTGCGGATCGGTATCCGGCCTTTCAGGGCGTATCCAAAATTGCCGTAGATGTCGGCATAGGGGTAGTTGTTGACGCGGTCGGTCCAACCGCTGAGGGCTTGCTCAAACTCATCGGCGTCTTTGCTCTTCATCGCGTCGAGAGTGGCATCGACCCATGGTGTTGCGTCGTTGGAACCGGGATCGGCGAGCGCGATTCCCCACCCGGCATCCACACTTCCAGAGATTATTGGCCCATGGTGAGTCTTGACAACCTCGATGGTCTGGGATTCGTCGCCGCGGACGTTTAGGCACTCGCGCGTAAATTCGGCGGTGCGCCATTCGCCGCGGAACAGGTATTCGACGCCACTTTCGCCGCGCCGAAGTTGCTCAACGAACAGGTCTTGCGTGTCGACGCCGCCATGTGTCATGCCCCAAGCAAAGTATCGGTTGTGAGCGAAATGCATGACAAGCGGCATTCCGGGGATCGAGTGACCGAGGACATCGAATTCTGGTGTGCGGATATGGACTTGGTAATAAACATTGGGAATTTCGAGGCCGCGGTGCGAGTCGCCTCCGACCATGGGCCGTCCGGAGGCAGTGAGGTCGCCCGAGATGGCCCACCCGTTGGATCCTCCATCGACCTCCCTTAGCGGAGCGGTTGCGTTGACGATCGCGCGGAGTTCTGCGACGGCGTTCTGTGCTGGACCGTCGTAGACGACTCCGGGCGGCACCGTTAGGTACATCCCTGATTGGTACCCGGGTGAAAGTCGCGCGGTTCGTTCGGCACCGATCTTGGCGGCAAGGGAGGCGCGCCATAGTTTGGCCTGGAAACTACCCTCGGCGCTGTTGCGGACTTTGTAGACGAGGATGCAGTGCCAAGATTGCCACGGTTCGGGATCGGTGCCGAGCAGTTGGAACTCGTACGGTAGCGGGTTCTTGGATTCGATAAATGCGTTGACACCATCGGCATATGCGTCGAGGGCGATCTTGGCATCGTCGCTGCAGAGATCGTAGTCGGCGCGCGACACCGCCTCGAAATTGCGTTGGCGCATGAGGGTATCTTCAGCGAGCGCAGACGATCCTAGGTACTCAGCAGCGCGTCCGAGGCAGCGCATACGGTCGAAGTCCATCTGCCAAAGCCGGTCTTCGGCGGTCGCGTATCCTTGGGCGAAAAATGCATCGTAGCCGTTGTCTGCGATAATGTGCGGAATGCTCCAGCGGTCGCGGTAGACCGTTGCGCCAGATACGATCTTGGTGGAAGTAACTTCGTCGGTGAGGTCGGGAAGGAAGTCTCGGAGCATGGTTTGATTCAGGTGGTCTTCTAGATTTGTGAATGGGGAACGCGAACACGTCCAAAGTCCAGTATCGACGATATTTCGTAAATCAAGCATTCCATTGGCGACAAAATCGACGTGATCACGAAAGCATTGGCAACACTCGCAACCGCGGTTGTAGTGGTTGCGAGTGTTGCATGTGACGAGCGTGCGTCTGAGCCGGAAGTCGGAGATTTGACGGGTATTGTCGAGCCGTTCGAAATCGAGGCGTACCAGGAGTTGCGACCCGAACCGCAGATCAGATCGATAGATCTGCGCATCGACACCGGGTTCGATGAGCGGGAGAAGCTCCCCAGGGATGCGATTTCACCGATCTATTCGCCGAAATACATCTCGGTTGGCGAGTCAAACTTGGCTGATGACGAGTTGGTGATGGGAATCGACATCAACGGCGAAGCGAGAGCGATGCCGGTTGGTTTGATGCGTTTCCGGGAGATGGTGAACGACGTGATTGGTGGGGTGCCGATCTTGGCGACGTGGTGACCGCTTTGTTACACCGGTCTCGTGCATGACCGGCGGATCGGAGAGACGACCTTCACTTTTGGGAACGAAGGTGCATTGTTCAAGGGAGCGATGACTTGGTGGGATTGGGAGACGAGCTCGATCTGGTCGCAGCCATGGGGCGCGGCGATTTCAGGAGAGCTTGAAGGGGCAACGCTGGTTCTGTTGCCGGTGGAGGTTTTGCGATACGGCAATTGGAAGGAGCGCCATCCGGAGACGCTGGTGTTGGTGGATGAGCGGAACGCGACGTTCGCGTACGGTCAGCAACCGGCGGCGAACACGTTCGTTCTGGGGGTGGATATCGGTGGTGAAGCGGTCGGATATTACTTCGGAAGCGTCGCACAGGCGGGCGTAGTGAATCACTCCGTTGGGTCCCACGAAATCGTTGCTTGGGCCGATTGGGAGTCTCGTGAGGGCCACATATTCCTGCGTGCTCCACGCAAGCTACGTGACGGAGCGGCGAATGCTCTAGGCCCTCTCACGTTCTCGGCATCTGAATCGGCGCGGCGAATTGAGGACGATCAGACCGGATCAGTTTGGGATGTCGAAACTGGGGTGGCTGTGTCCGGGCCGCTTGCGGGCAACGTCCTCCAACGCGTTCCGTTTATCAGTTCGTTCGACTGGGCTTGGGAGGATTTCTACCCATCGACTGAGTTCTTCGGGCACCGCGAGGACCGCGTGCCAGCTTCGTGACCGCGCCTCGAACGAGGCGGGGCAATGTGTCAACAGCTATCCGATGATTCGTCCGGCGATGGCGTCGCCCATGTCCGAAGTGCCGATAGCCTCGCCTGGTTGGGTGGCCAAGTCGGGTGTCCTGGCTCCGTCGACCAGCACCGCGGCGACGGCACTTTCGATGGCGTCCGCTTCGTCGTCGAGGGCAAAGGAGTATCGGAGCATCATGGCCGTCGAGAGGATCGACGCGATGGGATTTGCAACGCCCTGCCCTGCGATGTCAGGTGCCGAGCCGTGAATTGGTTCGTAAAGAGCGCGTTTGCCGGCACGTCGCGGACGGCGGTTGGTGTTATTGGATTTAGGAATCGACGACAGCGAAGCGGAGGGTAGCATACCCATCGATCCGCCGATTACCGCGGCTTCGTCCGAGAGAATGTCGCCGAAGGTGTTCTCGGTAACGACGACATCAAATTCGGCTGGATTAGTGACGAGTTGCATCGCTGCGTTGTCTGCCAGCATGTGGATGAGTTCAACGTCGGGATATTCGACACCGAGTTCAGTCACGATCTCGCGCCAAAGTCGACCGGTCTCGAGGACGTTCATCTTGTCGAGTGAGTGGAGTCGTTTGCGTCGACCGCGCGCGATTTCGAATCCGACACGCGCGACGCGTTCTACCTCTCGTTCACGATAGGTGAGCGTGTCGACCGCCGAACGGCCGCGGGAGTTGGCCCAGCGTTTCTTGGGTTTGCCGAAGTAGAGCCCGCTCGTCAATTCACGTACGATGACCATGTCAACGCCTACTAGGCGTTCGGGGCGAAGTGGACTAGCGTCGATTAGCTGTGGGTATACCTTCACAGGCCGAAGATTGGCGAAGAGGTCCAAGTCTTTGCGAAGCGTTAAAATGCCATCTTCAGGACGGGTTTCCGCTTGCGGGTCGTCCCATTTTGGGCCTCCGACCGCGCCAAAGAGTACTGCATCACACCCTTTAACGATGTCTAGCGTCTCTTCCGGAAGCGGTGTGCCGAATTCATCGATCGCTCGTCCGCCACATGCGCCCATGACGAACGAAAACGTGTGATCGAAACGGCGTTCGATGGCGTCAAGTATCTTGACGGATTCTGCAGTCACTTCAGGGCCGATACCGTCTCCGCCGAGCACGGCTATTCGAATGTCCATATTTGTGTCTTTCGTTTTTTTTGGATGTTGGTTTTGGGTTTTCAATCGGCTTGAGTCGCGTTCAGACGCGAAGGTTCGCCGCTTGATCGCCCGGTTACGGGAATGCTCTTACCAACGAGGTGAGCGGACGGCCTCAAAACGGTCGATTTCGTCGCCGTTTTGCAACGTGATACCGATGTCGTCGAGACCCTTCAAGAGGGAATTTCGACGGAAGGGATCGAACTCGAAATTCGCCGAGAAACCGCTGTCGTCGAATACCGTCTGCGTCTCGAGGTCGACGGTCAGTTCGTATCCTACGCCCTTCAACGCGTTGCCCATTATGTAGTCGACGTCGGTTTGACTCAGCACGACTGGCGCCATGCCGTTCTGCATGCAATTGTTCCGAAATATGTCTGCGAAACTCGGAGCGATGATTGCTCTGAAGCCCATTTCATTGAGGGCCCACGGCGCGTGCTCACGAGAAGAACCTGAACCGAAGTTGCGACCTGCGACTAGGATTGACGCGCCTTGGTACCGGGCTTCGTTAAGAATGAAGTCTGGATTGGGGACACCGTCCTCCAAGTACCGCCAATCGAAAAATGCGTATTCACCGAATCCGGTCCGCTCAATTCGTTTGAGGAACTGCTTTGGGATTATCTGGTCGGTATCTACGTTCACCCGATTTAACGGAGCGACTCTACCACTCAATCTCGTGAATTTTTCCATCTCACCTTCCAATGCGAGTAATCTCGCCTTTTATCGACCACGCCGATTCTTTCTTTCTTCCTTTGCGCGTTGTTGCTCTTCTTGTTTCTTTAGAGCCTCTGCCAACGGATCCACCGGAGGGGGCGGAGTGACAGTGATCAATCCGATTCTAGAAAACCTCATCTCCTGCCACACATGCAACTGTCGCAACATGAGGACGGCCACGATGCCGAGAAAAATCAGCAAAACATCAGACAATATTAGCAGGTTGTTGGCACCGATCAATTCAGGTAGGGACTGAGCATTGAGGAATCCTGGCACCTGAATCGGTTCAATAATCCATCCTACGATGCTCAGCAATAAGCTTGCGAGGCGAATTCCCCAAATCGGATTGAAAAGCAACGCGAAGACCCACAGTGCCCACCAAACATAAACGATTGCAGGAACCTTGCCTGCGCCTTTCCAAGCGGTTGGTTCATCGATCGTTACGTTGGGATCGCTCCCCTTATAAAGTTCGGACAACATTTGGCCTGGACGGAAGAAGTTGAGTATCGGGATGAAGTGATGCAGCACCGACCATTCCGGTAAGTGTTTCTGGCCTTCCGACTTGAGTGGCAAAAGATTTCGGCTGGCGCGATGAACCAATGAGAGGTACGGGAAAGCGACCACCACGATCAGAAAAATCGAGAGTAGCCATATCAACCTTGATCGATCTTGGCTCCTTTGGAAATCTTCGGCATACGAAAACGCCAAGTCGCAATCCGGATACTGAGAGACAGGAGAAGAAATCGATTCAACGATTGCATCGACGCTTGGGCAATCAAGGCCGGCTTGTTCGGCGAATTTCAACAGCGCATAAGAACTCCAAACCGCAGTGCAGATTGTCACCGGTTCTGAGGTTTGAAGGCCTGTTGTTACGGCTTCGTCGTCAGGGACCTCCTCAACGACTTCGGGCGTGTACTCCTCGGTGTTTGCGCAGATCGCGCCAGATTCTTCGACGAAATTGGAGACGAGAATTGCGTCCATCTCGCCGTCAGGACATTCGTCGGACGAATCTGACAGGCCCAAAAACGCGCATTTGAATTCTTCTCCGCCGACGCGTTGGGCGTAAGTGCGGGCGGATTCGATTTGATGGCCGATATCGGCAGTTGGGGGTATGTCGGTGATGCCTTGGTCGACCCACTCTTGGTATCGCTGGGAGTTGCTGTAGTCGGTGAATGCGAGCCATACGAGAACCAGGCACCATAATCCCATTGCGACGGTGACCCACCGCATGTTCTGCTCGTTGCTCTCGTAGGTATAGGGCTCGTATCGAGCGATGCGAATTTCGTCGAGACGTTGGCGACCAGTGAGGCGTCCGAATAATCCCGGTTTGCGGCCTTCGGCATCTCGGCGGGCACGACGCCGTCTTGGCGGAGTGTAGATGTTGCTACTGGGTTCCGAATTGTCGGAGGGCTGGTCCGATCGGTTCTCATCAGAAGCCCCCGCACTGGTTCGAACGTCTTGGTCGGTGCGGCGACGTGGCCGGCGGTAGATGCCGCTGGCCCGATCGGCATTATCGGCCCCTTTATCAGGGGCGCGGTTATCCGATTCTTCAGATGGTTTCGTCATGTTTCAGTCTGGCGCGTTCGCCGCGTCAGTCCCAATCCCGCACATCGACGAAGTGGCCTGCAATTGCCGCGGCAGCAGCCATCGCCGGACTAACGAGGTGGGTTCGCCCACCTTTGCCCTGTCGACCCTCGAAGTTTCGGTTTGACGTCGAGGCGCACCGCTCACCAGGTACGAGGATGTCAGGATTCATGCCGAGACACATGGAGCATCCGGACTCACGCCACTCGAATCCGGCATCGATGAAGATTTCAGAGAGACCTTCCCGCTCCGCCGCCCATTTGGTAAGTGTGGATCCGGGCATGACTTGGGCGCGGACCCCTTGTGCGACTCGTTTGCCTTCAACTATCGCTGCGGCGGTTCTGAGGTCTTCGAGGCGAGCGTTTGTGCAGGAGCCAATAAACACCCGGTCGAGGCGGATGTCTTGCATCGCTGTCCCGGGATCCAGAGCCATGTATTCGAGGGCGCGTTGGGCGGACTCTTGATCGGCGGGGTCATTGAAGTCGTCCGGGCCGGGCACGAAATCTGAAACCCTGGCTACTTGCCCCGGGTTGGTTCCCCAGCTGATGTACGGTTCGAGCTCTTCACAGTCAACCTCGACCAGCGTGTCGTACTCGGCACCGTCGTCAGTTGCCAATTGGTTCCACTCATCGCAAGCGGCATCAAAGGCATCGCCTTGCGGAACGAACTTGCGCCCTCGCATCCACCCGAACGTCGTGTCGTCCGGCGCGATCATACCGGCGCGGGCTCCGCCTTCAATGGTCATGTTGCAGATCGTCATGCGACCTTCCATGTTCAGCGCGCGGATGGCTTCGCCGGTGTATTCGATTACGTGGCCGGTTCCGCCAGCGGTGCCCATCTGCCCGATGGTGGCGAGAATCATGTCTTTGGCCGAGACACCGACTGGGAGTTCGCCGTTGAAGCGAACCTCCATGGTTTTCGGTGTGCGCTGACGAAGGGTTTGGGTGGCTAAGACGTGTTCGACTTCGGATGTGCCGATGCCAAAGGCGAGGGAGCCGAATGCGCCGTGCGTCGAAGTGTGTGAATCGCCGCAAACGATCGTCATGCCGGGTTGGGTGTAACCCTGTTCGGGGCCTATTACGTGGACGATTCCCTGGCCGCTCGAATCAACATCGTAGAGTGTTATGTCGAAATCGGCGCAGTTCCTTCGAAGCTCCTCGACCTGTTGTCGTGCTATCGGGTCGCGGATTTCCTCGGATCGCGTTTCGTCAGTGGGGACGTTGTGGTCTACCGTGGAGATCGTGAGATCTGGACGCCGTACGGCACGGTCGGTGAGACGCAAACCCTCGAAAGCCTGCGGCGAGGTGACTTCGTGCACCAAGTGCAGGTCGATGTAGAGAATTGCGGGTTCGCCTGTCGGTTCAGCAACGAGATGTGCGTCCCAGATCTTTTCGAACATCGTCTTCGGCATTTTCACCACCTGTCGGTTATGTTTCCTTGCGAGGCTCACGGCCCGGCAATGCCGCCCGTCAACCTACGTTGGTTATCACTTTAAGTTCGATGGCATCTTCTGGTGCCGCACCGAATCTATTCTCGCCTTCATTGCCTTTGACGAACGCAACGCTGACGAGCGCCACACTCCATGCTAGATGGGAGGCGATCTCAATCGCCAGCGGCGCATCGGCCCAGAAGAAGGATGTCAACCAGCCACCGGCGAATATAAGTAGCGGGATAATCGTCCAATAATCAGTTCGACCCAGATCGTGTGTTCGACCGGCAAACGCTCTCGCTACAAGGAACAGCAACAACGACGCCAGCAAAAGGTCGACCCAAAGCCCCGCGACACCGAGGCGATCCAATGCGAACTCGACCGCCAGCGATACAGCGAAGATCAGCAAGACCTCGACGACGTACGTCCGCCGATTGGTCCTCCGATGCCGTCTCTCAACTTCGGTGACAGCGGTTCTGTGTCCCAATAGGATCATCCGATGAATCCGGTCGTTCGTCGATTCGAACGCAGTGATTCGACGAATAGGATAATGCTCAAACCGTCCCGGAGACGGGATGGCTCTCCAATTCGTTGATCATCAAAGCCCGGTTGATAGCGTTCACGTAGGCCTTCGCCGATGCTACTACGATGTCGGTGTCCGAGCCGCGGCCCGAGTAGGTCGAACCATCATGGTAGATGCGAATCGTAACTTCGCCGAGAGCGTCGATGCCTTCGGTTACCGAACTAACGGAAAACTCGGTCAGCTCCACATCCATATCGACGATGGAGTCGATCGCTTTGCAGACCGCGTCGACGGGACCGGTACCTTCGGAGGATACCTTTCGGCCGTCGTCGTCTGGTGTGGTCATGGAAACTTCGGCGGTGGGCATTTCGTCATTGCCGCAGACGACTCGAATCTTACCAAGTTTGTACCGGCGATTCGTATCAGCGTACCGGTGCTGTTCCCGCATCAAGGCTTCCAAGTCGGCATCAGTGACTTCGCGTTTATTGTCCGCCAAATCTTTGAAGGCCACAAAGATGTTGCTCAACTCCTCGTCGGTGAGTTGGTATCCCAAATCGCTCAGTCTCGAGCGCAGCCCTGCTCTGCCCGACAGCTTTCCCAGCACCAAGGTTTCGCCGCGCCATCCGACGTCTTCCGGTCGCATAATCTCAAAGGTCGTTCGCTCCTTCAGGTATCCGTCTTGGTGAATCCCAGAGGAATGTCGGAACGCGTTTTGACCGACGATCGCTTTGTTGTACTGCACCGGGAAGCCGAATATGCTGCTGATCATGCGGCTGGTGGGATTTATCTCGCGAATGTTGACGCCGGTGTAGACGCCGTAGTGGTCTGGCCGCGTCACGATGGCCATCATGACTTCTTCCAAGGCCGCGTTTCCAGCGCGTTCTCCTAGACCGTTTACGCATCCCTCAACTTGTCGAGCGCCGTTTTCGATTGCCGCCAGCGAATTGGCTACCGACATACCCAGATCGTTATGGCAGTGGACGCTCACGATCGCATTGTCAATGTTGGAGACGTTTTCAAACACGCCCTTGATCAAGGCACCGAACTCCACCGGGTTGGAGTAACCGACCGTGTCGGGCACGTTCACAGTTGTTGCGCCGGCATTGATTGCGGCTTCCAAGATCGCGTAGAGATACTCGGGAGCGGTGCGCGAGGCATCCATCGGCGAAAATTCGACATCTTCGACGTAAGACTTTGCCTTTTCCACAGCTTCGACCGCCATATTCATGATGGTCTCACGGTCTCGGCGCATCTGATGCATGAGATGAACGTCGGACGATGAAATGAAGGTGTGAATACGCGGATTTGCCGCGCCTTCAAGGGCGCGTGCCGCGGCTTCGATATCGGAGGGTACTGCTCGAGCCAGTGAGCAGATCACCGGCCCTTCGACCTCGTGAGAGATGCGGCGAACCGCTTCGAAGTCGCCGGGGGAACTGCCTGCGAAACCGGCCTCGATGACGTCGACGTTCAACTTACCGAGTTGGTGTGCGATGCGCACCTTTTCGCCGACGGTCAAGCCCGCGCCTGCTGATTGTTCTCCGTCGCGCAGCGTCGTATCGAAGATGATTACTTGATCTGCTGAGTTTGCTGTTTGCGTGGTCATTTTGTCGCTCCTGGGTTTCGGTAAGCACCGAAACATCCGAAACGGCCATTGGTGCTCGATTGATCTGCTTATGTCGTGGATTCGAGCCACGGCATCATTGCTCGTAACTCTTTGCCAACTGCTTCAACCGGGTGCGCTAGGTTTTCCTCTCGCATCCTCTTGAACCGGTGAAGACCTTCATCGTTCTCGGCGATCCACTCGCGTGCGAAGCGACCAGACTGGATGTCGTCCAATACGCGTCGCATGTTGTCTTTCACCGAATCGTCGATTATCTCCGGACCTCGGCTGTAGTCGCCATATTCGGCTGTTTCGCTGACTGAATAGCGCATGTACTCGAGTCCGCCCTGGTAGATAAGGTCGACGATGAGTTTGAGTTCGTGAAGAACTTCAAAGTATGCGGATTCTGGCTGGTATCCCGCTTCCGTGAGAACCTCGTATCCCATCTTGATGAGTTGGGTTACGCCGCCGCAGAGCACAGCTTGTTCGCCGAATAGGTCGGTCTCGGTCTCTTCCTTGAAGGTGGTCGTAAGGATTCCGGCGCGTCCGCCGCCCACACCTTTGCCATAGGCGAGCGCGTTTTCCATGGCGTTGCCTGATGCGTCTTGATCGATGGCAACGAGACATGGTACGCCGAGGCCACGTTCAAAGACTGCACGCACTCGATGGCCCGGAGCCTTAGGTGCGATCATCACGACGTCGACGTCTGCCGGGGGTTTGATCTGTTCGTAGAAGATCGTGAAACCGTGTGCGAATAGGAGCGTCTTGCCTGCAGAGAGGTTCGGTTCGACATCATCCCGGTATACCCCGCCCTGGACGGTGTCCGGCAGGCAGAACGAGATCAGATCGGCACGTTTGGCGGCTTCGGCGTTGCTCAACACTTCCAGGCCGTCGGCCTCGGCCTTCTCGCGGCTACTGCTGCCTTCGTAAAGTCCGACGACTACGTTGAAGCCGTTGTCTTTGAGGTTGAGTGCGTGGGCATGTCCCTGCGAACCGTAGCCGATCACGGCTATGGTTTTGTCGCGCAACGGCGAATCGTCGATATCCGCATCGTAGTAAAGCTTCGGCATTTGTTTTTTTGACCTTCCTAGGTTTTGGTTTAAGGACTAACTGCTTCGTCGGTCCCTCACACGCTTCCGGAAACGCCCGGTGTGATGTGATACTCGTGGGGAACTCCATTGGCCCAATTTCGGTTGGCTTGGAACTGACCGTCTTCTTCGCCCTCGAAGAGGGTTCCGCGGAGGACCGCAACGCGGCCCGTCCGCATCACCTCAATGATTCCGAAACGGTCCAAAAGCGTGATCAACGAGTCGATTTTTTCGCGCCCACCGGTCAACTCCAACGTGACGCTGTTTGCGCCAATGTCGATGATGTTCGCGCGGAAAACTCGACTGAGTTCCAAGACCTCGACTCGGGTTTCGGCGGTTGTTTTCACCTTGACGAGAGCCAGTTCACGCCAGATGTGATTCATGTTCGTAATGTCGTGTGCCTCGATCACATTGACGAGCCGTTCCAATTGCGCCGCACATTGATCGACGACTGAAGGTGGACCTTCAAGCACGAAGGTCAACCGCGATAGTCCCGGGTTCTCCGAGCGACCTACGGCTAGGCTGGCGATGTTGAGGCCACGACGGCGGCATAGACCGGCGATCCTGGCGAGGACACCGGGCCTATCTTCGACCAATGCAGTTACAGTGCGAGCTTCGAATTTCGATTGCGTGGACATCTTAAACTCTGGTGTCCTCCATCAGATCTTTGATGCTGCCGCCAGCCGGGATCATCGGGTAGACGTGTTCGACCTTTTCGATGACGAAATCGACGATAACCGGACCGGGGTGCGCGTTGGCTTCTTCGATAGCCGATTCAACGTCGTCGATGTCATCGACGCGCATGCCCTTCATGCCGAACGCGTCCGCCAATTTCACGAAATCGGGGTTTGCGGTATAAGCATCGGCTTGGGTGTCTCCCATGTAGAAGAGTTCCTGCCACTGAGTGATCATGCCAAGGTGGTTATTGTTCAAGATCGCGTACTTGACCGGCAATCGGTTCTCGACCGCGGTCGCCAGCTCCATCATCGTCATTTGGAACCCACCATCTCCACAGATCGACCATACGAGCGATTCGGGCAATGCGAGTTGCGCGCCGATAGCTGACGGCACCTCGTAGCCCATCGTCCCTAGACCGCCAGAGCACAGCCAGGAGTTGGGTTCTGTGAATCGATAGTGTTGGGCGGCCCACATCTGGTGCTGGCCGACACCAGTGCAGATGATTGCATTGCCCTTCGTGACGTTCGACAGGCCGCGGACGACGTGTTGGCCCGATAGGTTGCCGGTCTCAGGGATATGCAACGAGGGATGATCGGATTTGAGTTGCTCGACGTGCCTTATCCATTCCGGCCGCGAGCCGCGATTGGCTTTGGGTATCATCTGTGCCAGCACATGTTTGAGGTTGCCAACCACTGCGGCATCGACCGGCACCGCCTTACCGATCTCGGCAGGGTCGATGTCGATGTGGATCTTTTTGGACCTCGTTGCGAACTCGTTAACATTGCCGACGATACGGTCATCGAAGCGACTTCCGGCGGCGATGATCAGGTCTGAATCGTCGAGGGCTAAGCTCGCGTAGGCTTCACCATGCATCCCCGGGAAGCCGACGTGGAGCGGATGGTTTTCGGGAAAGCCGGAAATCCCGAGCAGCGTTGTGACGACCGGAATCTGCGCTTTCTCGGCGAGTTCTTTCAATTCATCAAAAGCACGGGAGATTATGACGCCGTGACCGGCCAGGAACACCGGCCGTTCCGCTTCGTTGATGAGCTTCACGGCCGCGTCGATTTGTTCGTCGGGCGCGGCGGTTGGGATTCGGTATCCGGGCAGATTGATCTGACTATCGCGTTCGTAGTCGTACGTGCCAACCTCTTGCATCACATCCTTTGGGATGTCGATGAGGACTGGCCCGGGTCGTCCGGTTCGGGCGATGTGGAAGGCCTCGTGTACGGTTGCCCCGACGTCTTCGACTCGGGTGATCAGATAGTTGTGTTTGGTTACCGGGAGAGTCGCACCAGTGATATCGGTCTCTTGGAATGCGTCAGTCCCGATTGCGGCACGGCCGACCTGACCGGTTATCGCGACGATTGGAACAGAGTCCATCATCGCCGTCGCAAGACCAGTAATGAGGTTGGTCGCACCGGGGCCTGAAGTAGCAAAGGCGACACCGACTTTGCCCGAAGCCCTTGCGTAACCATCGGCTGCGTGGGCCGCTCCTTGCTCGTGGCGTACGAGCACGTGACGGAGCTCAGGGTACCGGCCGAGTACACCGTACAACGGCAATATTGCGCCGCCGGGGAGGCCAAATACGATATCGACGCCTTCGTTCAAAAGCGCCTCGCATACTATGTCGCCGCCAGTAAGTGTCTTGCCCATGTCGTTTCTGTTGTCTCTTCTCACGTACTTCTTAGTGCAGTTTCAGTTGGTCAAATAAAAAAGTCCCGTCCCTTGATTTGAAAGGACGAGACTGCTCCCGCGATACCACCTAGATTGGTTGAGTTTCAAGGATCCCCTTGATTATCAACCCGCTTCATTTGCAGCCGTTAACGTGGCAATCCGCGGGGCCCTATTGGTCCGGTTCGGAGAATCGAATTTTGAGGCCGCGTGCTCCAGGGCGAGTTCTCGCAGACGATGCGTATCCTTTTCAGCTACCGGATACTCTCTGATGCCGTCGTCGACGCGGTACTACTCCCGTTCGTAGCATTAGCATTTTGGATGTGCATACCAATTATGCCACACGCTACGGAATCCGCAAAACGTCCTACTCGACAACTGGATCACAAATGGAAGTTCGAACAATCTCCCGCGGTCACGTGGCCGAACTGCTCGAAATCTTGCGCGCGATTGGACCACACGGTCACCGCGAGTGGCCGATTGACGATGAAGCGTCATTGCTCGCGACCCTTGACAGTCCGCGTTTGGACCCAGATCTCGGTCGGTGGTCGATAAGTTACGAAAATGGTTCCCCTGTCGGCTATTCGCTTGTCGAACCGGAGTTGAACATCGGCAGGATTCTCGTGGGCTTGGCAGCCGTCGCGGGACGCGACGATGTATTGGGTTCGTTGCTCCTAGACGGTGTCGCACGCGCCAAGGAACTCTCGGATCGAGATCAGTTCGAGATTCACGTTGCGGTGCGGGACATTGAATCGGAAGCGATCGTCGACGCACTCGAAGTTGCGGAGTTCGGGGTCGTTCGGACCGTCCTTAAGATGCGCGTAGATGTTTCAGATGTGGAACTGCCTGAGCCCGTTGCGAGTTGCGAGTTAATTATTCGTGATGCCGATATGTCTGATGCCGCGGAGGTTGCCGTCGTAACTGAGCTTCACAATGCATGTTTCGATGGGAGCTGGGGTTTTTCTCCGAATACTGTCGAAGAAATCTCCGACCGCACGGCCGCAGACAAGGATCGTAACGGGTTTGCGCCGATTGTCGTTTTGGAGAACGCATTAAGTGGCGAGCTTTCAGGCTACAACTGGATCACGCTCAGCGACGGCGACGGACGCGTTGAGATGGTCGGGGTTCACCCAAGTATGCGTGGCAAGCGACTGGGTTGGACGATCTTCAACGCGGGTGTCGAACGATTGATCGCGCACGGGGCGACTGAGCTCGTTTTGGATGTCGATTCCGAAAATCCCCCAGCACGGCGCATTTACGAATCGGCGGGTTATCGCACTTACTCTGAAGTTCGGTACTTCGGCCTCGATGTAGGCGTCGATTAGGCTCTTGAACCCAACGCCCTATCGAGGTTGAACGCAGCCGATATGAGGGCCAAGTGCGTGAATGCCTGCGGGAAGTTGCCGAGGTGCTCGCCTTTGGGTCCGATCTCCTCTGAATAAAGTCCCAGGTGATTGGCATATCCGAGCATGTGCTCGAACATCATTCGGGCTTCTTCAAGCCTGGCGGGTTCGGAGCGTCCGGCGCGTGTCAGAGCCTCGACAAGCCAGAAGGTGCACATGTTGAAGGTGCCTTCCTCGCCTTCTAGGCCATCAGCGGTTTCGTTCAAGTTGTATCGGTAGACGAGATTGGAGTAGACCAATCCCCCGTTGGACGGCGACCTTTGGATGGCGTCGAGTGTCTTGAGCATGCGCGGGTCGGAGGGCGACATGAAGAAGACCATTGGCATGATGAGGTTCGAGGCGTCTAGCGCATCTCTTCCGTAGGCTTGAGTGAAGGCCTCTACGTTGTCGCTCCAGCCGTTTTTGATAATCTGCTCGTAAATCTCGTCGCGTACTCTGACCCATCGTTCGGTATCGCTAGGGAACGAGCGTTTCGCGGCTAGACGTATTCCGCGGTCGATTGCGACCCAGCACATGAGTTTCGAGTAGACGAAGTGTGCGCGGCCGCCGCGCACTTCCCAGATGCCTTCGTCCGCTCGATGCCAGTTGTCGCAGACCCAGTTGATGATTTTTCGCAGGTAGGTCCAGAAGTCGTATGAAATCGGAGTTTGGTATTTGTTGGAAAGATAGACGGCGTCCATCAGCTCGCCGTAGATGTCGAGCTGCAATTGATCGGCGGCGCCGTTGCCGATGCGTACCGGTTGCGAGCCCATATACCCAGACAAGTGATCCAACGTGTGCTCTTCGAGGTCGTGACTACCATCGATGCCGTACATGATTCTCAGCGTGCCGTCTTCTTCAGCCTCCGCGCACCGTGCTTCCAACCATTCCATGAAACGCCCGGCTTCTTCGGTGAGGCCGATTCTGAGCAGTCCGTAAACACTGAACGCTGCGTCGCGGATCCAGGTGTAGCGGTAGTCCCAGTTGCGCACGCCGCCGAGATGTTCGGGCAGGCTCGTGGTGGGAGCGGCGACGAATGCGCCGGTGGGTTCGTAGGTTAGGAGCTTTAGGATCAGCGCTGAGCGATGCACCATTTCGCGCCATCTTCCGGTGTAGGTGCACTTGTTTATCCAGCGTCTCCAGTAATCAACGGTCGCGTCGAAAAGTAGTTCGATACGTTCCGCGTCGAATTTATCGGCTCGTTCGATGTGCTCAACGGCGTCGATAACGATGTATTCGGTGTGACCTTCTTGAATTTCGAAATCGACTTTGACGGCGTTGTCGATGATTTTCGGTTTTACGGTGCTCCAGTATTCGATGGAAATGTCAGGGGAGATGAATCGAACGCTTTCGCCTACGTAGACTGCGTCGTGTTCGTCCCTGCCGTAGTTGAATCTGGGTGAGCAATCGATCTGCATGTGCAGATTGCCTCGGATGCCGGTAATGCGACGTATGAGCACATGGTCGGTATCGCCGGCGACGCGTGTTCGTACCGGCATGAAGTCGACGATTTGGGCAACGCCTTCGTCCGACGTGAAATGCGTGACCAAAACGTTGGTCTCGGGGAGGTAGTACTGAGTAGAGCGCACATCGTTGTTGGCCGGTCTCAGTGAGAAATGACCGCCATTTTCTTCATCGAGAATCGAGGCGAAAATCGATGGCGAGTCGAAATGCGGCGCACAGAACCAATCGATTGTGCCGTCGACGCCGACGAGCGCGGCGGTGTAGAGATCACCGATGATGCCGTGGTCTTCAATGCGCAGATACACAGTTTGCTCTCCACTCCATCACGGGCGATGGGGATGCTTGACGGTAATTATCGCAGAGGCGCTGCCGATGCGCGTGTTTCCACTACTCGATTGTAGACATCTAGGAGACCTTCGACAGTGGAATCCCACGAAAGTGTCTCCGACCGTCTTCGAGCCGCGTTCGACATCGTATATTGCAAATCTTGGTTGCCGATTATCTGGAGAATCTTATCTGCATAGACGACCGGGTCCCGATTTGGAATCAAGTAACCCGTCTCGTTGTCAATCACGATGGATTTCAAACCGTCGACATCGGCTGCGACAGCCGGTGTGGCGCATGCTGCCGCTTCTAGGACCGCCAATCCGAACGTCTCGTGAAACGATGGTGCGACGATGCAGTCCGCGTTTGAATAGATCGCAGGGAGGTCGGACTGCGGCAATGCGCCAGGCAGCTTGACTCGATCCGTCAAACGCAGTTTCGAGATGCGGCCTAGTACACGTCGGAACTCGTCGGCGGTTCCGCCACCAACGATTTGCAGTTCGACATCAAATCCTCGTTCGATGATGATTGCGAATGCGTCAATGAGCAGATCGACTCCTTTGAGAGCATCGAGTCTTCCAACGTAAAGGATGCGTCGTCGACTTCGTGATGTTGACGAAGTCGGAGACGCTGAAAACTCATTCGTGTCGACACCAGGCGGAACAACGGCGAATTTCTCCTTCGGCAATCCGAATTCCGACATCATGTGCGCGGCCTCGCCGTCCGTCCAAACAACGATCTGGTCGGCATCTCGCGCAACTCGAGCTTCACTGACGAGTCGGATCTCGGGTTCGTTCTCTTCGGGGCGGACACTTTTCTTGATGCTGGCGAGCGTGTGGAAGCTAGTCACATGAGAAATATCCCAACCGGTGGCCAGTTCACAGCCGACCACACCCGAAAGCCAATAGTGGGAGGCAACGATGTCGAATTTGGTTTGATTGATCGAAGCGTCATTGTTCACAGCGGCGGTGAATTTGGGCAGAAGTGCCGGAAGTTGCTCCTTACGCTCGTCCAACCTGCCGATTGGCATATGCACCAAATCGTAGTCGCGTTGATCGTCAACGTTGCCGGTACCGGGATGTGATCGGGAATAGACGCGGACGCCATGACCTGTGCGCGCCAATCGAGTTGAAACTCGGTCAACGTAGACGTTCATGCCACCGGCATCGGTGCCGCCGGGCGGGATACACGGGCATCCGTGCACGCTGATTACAGCGATTCGCATCGGTATTCCAAGGTTTGCGTTCGATCGACGTGCGGGCGAGCGCGTAGCAAGTCGCTAGGTCTTCTTGTCGAGCCGAGCCGTGTAGATATGGCGGTCGACCGCGCCGAGGTGGTATTTGTATCGTTCGTCGCCACGCATGAAATCGTAGACCTCAATGCCCTCGCGAATCGATGCCAATATGTTGATGGCGTGATTCAACAATCCGACCGCGAGCCAGGAACGATCGGGCAGGTATCCGCTGTTGTAAAGGTATTTCGTGCTGCCGATTTTGAAGGCTAGGGATGTGGCGACTTTTTCGCCGTTGATGGTGAGGAAGTAGATTCGGGTAACGTCTTTTTCCGCGAGTGTGACGGCGATTTCTCTAAAGAACGCCTCTCGTTGCGGCGTCATGAATTCCTCTTTGTCGATCGAACTGCCACGGTGAAGTTTGATGAAATCGTTCATTCCCTGTTCGATTTCGTCGGGTGTGGTCAGCTCGAGTTGCTCAACCTTGCCGGCATTGTGGAGACGACGAAGTTTGCGGCGCAGTTCGTGGCGATGTTTCTTAGTCAACGATGCAAAATACTCGTCGACGGTAGAGGGTAGAGTAACGCGTGGAGCCACACCTTCGTCCCAAATATGGACTTCCCATCCCATGTCACTTGCCACTTCTTTGACGGCGTGGATGGTGTGTGAATCTTCAGGCAGCGATTCCAGCACAAGCGCAGATATTTCGGGATCGTCGTAGAGCGATTGGAGAAGGTCTTGCACATCGCTGGTAAGCAATTCAGCATCGTGCTTGAACCCGAGATAGTCCACAAGATCGGTTCCGCCGAGGAATGTGCAGACGCCCTCGTCGTTGTTCGAGTCGAGTCGCAACGGTGCAATAATCGCCGTCGTGCCATTGGGACGGACGACGGAGCGCAGCATGAGTTTGGAATCGCCACCAAAATGCTCCCACCAAATTCGATTCCATTCCAAGGAATCAAAGGCCGAGCTCGCGGGCATGGATGCGTAGATTCGATTCCAGTCTGCCGCTAGGTCATCGAACGTCGGTGAAACGATTCTGGGGGTTGTGGCAAAGGTCATTGAGAAATAGCTATGCGGCGTCCTTGGATAATAGCGCCGCGACTTGTTCGACGTCTGGTTCAACGTACTCGAGTTCGACCAAGGCATGATTTTCGACGGTTGTAGGGTCTTTCAACCCCATCCCAGTCAATATACATACCGCGGTCAGATTCTTAAGGTCTTCGCCCTGGGAAGCGAGTTTGATGAGACCGGCAACGGAGGCGGCGGAGGCGGGTTCACAAAATATGCCCTCTTCGCGGGCCAACCGGATGTAGGCTTCGATGATCTCTGCGTCGGACACCGCGTCGATGTTGCCACCGGATTCATCGCGTGCGTTGACGGCTCGTTGCCAGCTTGCGGGATTTCCGATGCGGATGGCGCTGGCTATTGTTTGCGGGTCTTCGATCTTTTCGTCGCGAACGATTGGTGCTGCACCAGCGGCTTGGAAACCCATCATGCGCGGAAGTTTGGTGATGCGCTCGTTGATTCGATACTCGGTGAAGCCTTTCCAGTAAGCGGTGATGTTGCCAGCGTTTCCTACCGGAATGCAGATCATGTCAGGGGAATCGCCGAGGGCATCTGAGATTTCGAACGATGCGGTTTTTTGACCCTCAAGACGATACGGATTGAGGGAATTAACCAGCTCGATAGAGAGTTCCGTGGCAAGGTCGCGAACCATTGTCAACGCGTCGTCGAAGTTGCCATCGACTGCGAGGATTCGAGCACCGTAGGCCATCGCTTGCGCGAGTTTACCGAGCGCTATCTCACCCGACGGTACGACGACAAAGGATTGGAGGTTGTATCGAGCGCTATAGGCTGCAGCGGATGCGCTGGTGTTGCCAGTTGATGCGCAGATCACGCGCTTGCGTCCGGCCTCGAGCGCTTTTGCGATGGCCATTACCATGCCCCGGTCTTTGAAAGAACCGGTCGGGTTAGATCCTTCGAGTTTGAAGTAGAGGTTTTCGCAACCTACGGACGGACCGATGTTGGTAGATTTCACCAAGGGCGTGTTGCCCTCACCCATCGTGATAATGGGCGTGTCCACATTCACCGGCAGAAACTCTTTGTATCTTTCGATGACCCCGACGGTGCCGTTCACGGTTTCCTCTCCATTCGCAGGTCGACGTGGCCTGCTTGTTTTTGTCGACCGCTAAACTTCGTCGTAATCTTCGACGCGGATGAGATTTTCAAGCGATGCGACAACATCTAATTGTCGCAGACGCATTGCCGCTTCCTGCATGTTGGCTTCACGGGACGGGTGGGTCATTATGACGAGGTCGGCCAAACCTCGCTCATCGTCTGAATCGAACTGCAGCACCGAGGCGATACTGATTTGTGCGTCGCCGAAAACGCTTGCGACCTTGGCGAGGACACCAAACTTGTCGATGGCCGCGAGTCTCACGTAGTAGCGAACTCGAAGGTCGTCCATGTCGATAACGTCTGGTTCGATTTCGCGAGTGCTTGATCCATTGTTGGTGGATTGTCCTTTACCGCTTTGGGTAAACATTGTTTTGGCAATTCGCAGAACATCACCCATTACCGCGCTCGCGGTTGGCCCGGCCCCTGCTCCTCTGCCCTGCAACCAAAGCGGACCCAATAAGTCACCGTTCAACTCCACCGCGTTTAGGACGCCGTTGACATTGGCCATGGGCACTTCGACTGGTACCAACGCGGGATGAACGCGACAGCGCACACCGTTCGCATCTGAACGAGCAATGGCTAACAGCTTGATGGTGAATCCAAGTGCGCCGGCATATCGGAGATCTTTGGCGCCGATGTGTCGAATGCCTTCTCTATGGATTGCTTCCGGGTTTACTGAAGCTCCGAACGCCAATCGGGTCAAAATCGATAGTTTGTAGACGGCGTCGTGAGCATCGACATCTGCGGTCGGGTCGGCCTCCGCGTAACCAAGGGATTGTGCTTCGGCGAGCGCGTCTTCGAATGAACTTCCCGATTCTTCCATCGAGGAGAGTACGAAGTTAGTGGTGCCGTTGATGATGGCTCGGATGCTCTCGATGCGATTGGCACGAAGGCTGTCTTGGATCACCGCCAGCACAGGGATTCCACCGCCGACGCTGGCTTCGTAAGACAACGTGACGCCGTTCTCCGCCGCCAAGTTAGTTAACTCGTCTCCGTATTTCGCGAGCACTTCCTTGTTCGCGGTGACGACGTGTTTACCGGCTTTCAATGCCGCGGCCATGTAGGAGTGCGCTGGTTCTTCACCGCCCATGACTTCCACAATGATGTCGTTTCGATCGTCGCCGAGTACCCGTTCGGGGTCGGTTGTTATGAGATCGGATGGTACCCCGTCTCGCGGGCGCGATTTGTCTCGAACGAGAATGCCATTCAATGAGAGCAGATGACGGAAATCAGTGTCGGGTTGAACTAAGACCCGCGCGACTTGCGACCCGACTACACCGGCGCCTAGCAACCCTACGCCAGCAGCGCTAGGGCTACTCAATTGCCGTTCCATTGCCATCAAACAGCTTCCGGCCTATTGATTGAGTTCTTCAAGCGACGTGAATGGCGATTCGGGCGTTGCGGTAGGCACGATGGCGTTGGAACGCACCTGACGGTTGATCCAATCGTAGACCTCGCTGTTCAGCGATATGGCTGTATCGAATTCGAATCGGTGCTCGTTGATGTAGCGATCCACTTCTAGGTTTGCCAAGATGTCGAAATGATCGTCCGCAATCTCCCGGGCTTCGCTGAAATCGGAAACGATATGCGCGGTCCAAAGCCGTGATGCCTCGTCGTATCGTCCGCCGCTGAGCGTGTTCAACGCAAGTACACGTTCGCCTTTCGAGCCATCCTCGTTGGTTTTGTGGCCAAACAATATCGAGTCGAGGTCGGTTCGCACGCCTTGCGGCAGCCATCCGATATACCCGCCGGTTCTTTGAACGTTTGGATCCTCGGACAGTTCCAACACAATCGCCCCTACGGTGCGACCCGATGCCAGGTCTCGTTCGATTCGGTTGATAGTTGCTTGACTCACGTCTTGCAAGACGATCTGGTAGATCTCTGCCTGAGGTTGAATGCGGGGTAGTGTTTTCCCGAGTTCGTCTCTGAGGCGCTCTTTAAACATGCCTTTGCGAATGAAATCGCGATACACACCTTCATCGAGTCCGATGCGGTTCAGGAACTGTTTCTTGGTTTCTTCGACGTTGGAGCGATGTTCGCGCATTGAGGCGTCGGAAGTCGTATCGGCGACAAACCCGAGGAGTGATTCGAGCTGATTGTCGACCTCGTGTTGCTCAACCGTGATGCCAAAACGGGGGGCGAGGTGGTACGCCAATTCGTTTGATTGGAGCGTCTGCATCGCTTCGAATGCGGAGGTCCCTAGCTCAAACGGGACGCCCAAGTCCTCGCTCAATCTTTGGAAAAATCGAATGTAGTTGACGATGTCGCCGCGGGTGTAGACGGAGTCTTCCACTTTGACTGCGATTTCGGTTGGAGGTTCCACATACTGCCGATAAAAACCGTATGCGGGGATCGCGAGCACCGCCAGCACGAAGATGATCGCGCCAATGATGAACGGTCGGTTACGAAGCGCCGCGCGTTCCCGACGTCGCATGAGCTCGAAACGCGAAACGCCGCGACGATTGGTAATGCTCCGTTGGCCGGCTTGGTAGCCACCCAATGGTGCGTGAGAGAATGTGCTGCGTTCCGGTTCGTTCGCCATTTCTAACATTCAGTATGGATCGGCGTCGGTTGAACACACACTATTTTACGCGCTCGGACTTAGTTCGATCCTAGTTGGCACAACTCGATTGGCAAGGACAATGCCGTCGTGTTGTTAATCTTCCGAAGTCGCGCTTTCAGATGACTCTGACTCTGCCGTTGGCTCAGCCGTCGCCGGTGCAGCCGCCGTTTCCTCGGAGCCTTCGGTAGCCGTATCCTCGGTTTGTGTAACGACCGCTTCTTGTTGTTCGGATGCTTCGACTGCCGATTCACCCTCAACAGCCTCGGACTCTTGGGGTCGTGGCGTTTCGGTTTGGACCGCTCCGGTGACGTAAACGTGGTCCGGAGCCATGGGGATCAACGCGAGATGCTGTGCTCGTTTGATTGCACGGGCTAGCCGGCGTTGGTTTTTGGCGGTCACACCGATACGTTGACCGGATACGATCTTGCCGCGCTCGCTGACGAAGCGACGCATCAGTTGGACATCCTTGTAGTCGATTTCCTCGGCTTTAAGGACATTCCTGCCGCGCCTTCGACGCCCAAATGCGCCCCCACCTCCGCCCCCACGGCGGTTGCCGAACGGCGGTCGAGTTCTAGAACCTGTTGTCATTGTGTCTCCGTGCTGCTCTGTGAGAAGTTGAGGTTATCGGATGGTTGTTTGTCAAGAATACGCGTACGTGATGTCTCACCAAGGCAAGTCTTCCAAATCTTCGCCGTCGGTTGGTTGGTTGTAGCCACCTCCAGCTTCGTATCCTGAAGGCGCTGCTTGCGCTGGCTGTTGGGACTGTCCACCACTGTACGGTTGCGCGGTTTCGGGAGCGGGAGGATATGACCCATACCCACCTTCTTCGCCTTCTTCACGCCTAGTCAAGTTGATCACTCTGAATGCATTCACGTCCAAGCTAGTTCTCGTTGCACCTGCTTGGTTTGTGTACTCGCGCGTCGAGAGTCGACCCTCGACGAACACCCTACTGCCGCGCCGAACGCTGTTGGCGACACTTTCGCCTTGCTGTCCCCAGACCGAAATATTGAACCATTCGGTCTCTTCTTGCCACTCGTTGTTTGTCTGCCATCGACGACTCACCGCCATGCTGAAACTTGCGACGGCGCGACCGCTGGCTGTGTAACGCAGCTCGGCGTCGCGACCGGCGTTGCCGATCAGGAGTATTAAATTCAGGCTCATCGCAGATCACCTAGGCAGGTTTTCGAGATCGTCGGTCTCGGCGACCTGGGCGTTTGGGTTCGGAGTTGTCGCCGCCGGGGCGTACTCAGATGTTACGTGACCGTTCGAGCCGTTGCCATTCGATGTCGGTGTGTTCTCGTTGCGTCGGCGGTTGTCCCGGGTCGGGTATGCTCCGCCTTCGTTTTCAACCGCGTTGTCTCGGGGCGACAGCGCGATTACACGGTTCGCGTTGACATCGAGACTGGTGCGAGTTTCACCGTTACCGGCGGTGTACTCTCGGGTGGAGAGTCGACCATCAACGAATACGCGGGTGCCGCGTTTTACGCGCTCGGCTACGAATTCAGCTTGCCGTTCCCAAGCAGCAACGTTGAACCATTCGGTGTCTTCACGCATCTCGTCGCGTACTTGGTAACGGCGGTTGACGGCGATGCTGAAGTTTGCTACCGCAGCGCCGTTCGGTGTGTACCGCAACTCAGCGTCGCGGCCCGCGTTGCCGATGAGAAGTATCTGGTTGAGAGTCATTAGGAATATTCGCCTTCCATACTAGTTGCTACGTACGTCGTCATATCTTCGACGTTACATCAGCAACAGGTTATGGGAAGGTTCTCATTTCCTTACAATCAAATGGCGAATAATTTCGCGGTCGGCATTACAGGCCTGTTCCAACTGGGGAGAACTGGCGGGATCGAGCTTAAGTTGAGCCTCGATGTAGTAGCCTTCGGTATTGTTTTCCACTGGGTAAGCCAAGTTTCGCTTTCCCCAAGGATTCACTTCGCCGACCTCTCCGCCAAGAGACCCCACAAGCGCGCGAATTTTTTCGGCTGAAGTTTCGCCTTCCTTTTCGCCGGCTCCGCCGCCTAGTATCCACACGATTTCGTAGTCTCTCAATTGCAACCCACTTGGTGTCTCATGAACGCGCCATCATCCGTGCAAATGGCACGGATTCGATGAATCCCGATTATATATTCGGGGCATATTCAAACTGAACTCTACGCCGTTTGCAGCTCACTTCGGCACTAGGAATCGATACCGGGAACCGGGAACGAACTGGCGAATTTCTTCACCCGTTGGGAGAGGTCGCGTTGTTGCGAAGAGTCATCTTCGACACGCAACGATTCGACGATGAACTCGGCCACTGTTTCCATGTCTCCAGTGTCCATGCCGCGAGACGTTATTGACGGTACACCGATACGCACGCCGCTTGTGACGCGCGGCGGGTTGGGATCGAACGGGACCATGTTCTTGTTGGCGACGATTCCGACGCTGCGCAATTTGACCTCGGCTGCGGCTCCCGTGACATTTACGCCTCGCATGTCGACGAGCATGAGGTGATTATCGGTGCCGCCTGAGACGATTCGCATTCCGCGGTTCGAGAGCGCATCTGCGAGCGCGGCAGCGTTGCTGACGATGTTGCGTGCGTAGGTTTGGAAATCGTCCGACAGAGCCTCTTTATACGCGACTGCTTTTGCCGCGATCGTGTGCCCCATAGGTCCGCCCTGCATACGTGGGAAGACCGCGGAGTCGTACTTACGGGCCCAGGCTTTGGTTGTTAGCGCCATTGCGCCACGGGGGCCGCGCAGGGTCTTGTGTGTGGTGCTGGTTACGATGTCGGCGTGAGGTACTGGCGATGGATGTGCTCCGGTCGCGACGAGCCCTGCAATGTGCGCCATGTCGGCGAGGTGGAGCGCGCCGATGCTATCAGCGATTCGACCGAAACGCTCGAAGTCGATGGTTCGGGAGTAGGCGGAGTAGCCGGAAACGATGATCTTGGGTTTCAGTTCGTTGGCGATGCGCTCGACGGCGTCGTAGTCGATCATCTCCGATTCTTCGTCGAGGCCATAGTGGACGAAGTCGTAGATGCGGCCGGAGAAGTTTACGGGAGAGCCGTGAGTGAGGTGTCCGCCGTGATCTAGAGACATGCCCATGACTCGGTCGCCGGGCTCGAGGACGGCGAAGTATGCTGCCATATTGGCCTGCGATCCGCTGTGGGGTTGGACGTTTGCGTGCTCTGCACCTTCGAACAGTTGCTTGGCGCGTTCGATGGCGAGAGATTCCGCGGCGTCGACGTTTTCGGTGCCGGCGTAGTAACGTCGGCCTGGGTAGCCCTCGGCGTACTTATTTGTCAAGACCGATCCTGTGGCCTCGAGAACTGCTTTGCTGGCGTAGTTCTCGGATGCGATGAGGACGATTTCTTCGCGCAGACGGCGCTCTTCGGCGGCGATGATCTCGGCGATTCGTGGGTCTTTCGATTGCAGGTTCAATTGTTGGCTCGCAGGGTGTCACACATTCACTAAGTCGAGTCTATTCGTGCGGCGCGCGGTGGACGTGCGCAGATATCATGAATCCGATGTGTGTCCGTTGGATACGCATTGCGAATAGAAGAACGGGAAGGTCCTGTGGCGCAATTGGAGCAGTTCGACGAGATACCGGAACGCGCGATGGTGGTATGCGCGCATCCTGACGACGCCGAGATTGGTGCCGGCGGCACAACGTCATTGTGGGCGGCGAATGGTTGCGAGATTTCGTACGTTGTTTGCACCACTGGCAGCAGCGGCAGCAACGATGAGGGGATGACTTCGGATCGGATCGTTGACATTCGTCGGCGGGAACAGGAGGAGGCGGCGGCGGTGATCGGGGTGTCGAATCTGGTGATGTTGCCGTATCCAGATGGGATGTTGGAGGCCAATCGCGAATTTTTGGGTGACATCGTCAAGGCGATTCGGACTCATCGTCCGGATGTGATTTTCACTCACGATCCTTTCCGTTTCGACGGGTTCAACCACCGGGACCACCGAAACACTGGTATCACGGTTCAAGACGCGGTCTATCCCTATGCAAGGGATCATCTGCACTTTCCCGAGCAACTTAAAGACGGCCTCGAACCGTACATTGTGAGCGACGTTTGCTTCTGGCACGCGGACAAGCCGAATGTGGTCGTTGACATCACTACGTCAATCGACAATCGCATTGACGCGTTGAGTAAACATGCCAGTCAGGTTCCCGGTCTGACACGGCAGTCGGGTTCCGATCGTGGGATCCGGGACCGAGCCCGGTCGGTTGCGGAAGGTATGCCGTTTGAGTATGGCGAAGCGTTCCGAAGGATTTCGGCTCGGCGGCGACGGCGGTAGGTTCAAGCGATGCCGATGCCTCGGAGTAGGCGGAGGAAAAGTTCCGGTACGGGTTTGAGGATTTCGAAGAGTAACCAAGCGATCAGTGCCGAGATTACTCCGATGACAGCGCCTCCAATGACGTCGGTTGGGTAGAAGGTTCCGACGTATACCCGGACCACGGAATAGATGGTGGCTCCGGCCATGAGTGTCCATCCGATGCGGCGATCGACCAACCAAACCCCCGTTGCGATGGCGAATACAACCGCCATCGGGTTGGCCGGGAAAGATGGATCGGTCGATCGATAGAAGATCAGTTGCAGGGAGTCGCCGAGTTCATCGAACGGTCTTTGGCGGTCGTATGCAGAGTCGATGATGTCGACGATGAGGTTGCTGATGCCGATGGCGGTCGCGGCTAAGAGGGTGCCGCGTTGGTAGCGTCGGCGTTCGGAAAGGTCTCGGCCGACGAACCAGATGGCGAATATGACCGCGGAGAATGCAAGGGGCATCAGGTAGTCGGAGGCGACGATTCTGGCGATGTGGTCGAACGTCGGCGAGGCACCGACGAAGCCATTGATCCACAGCATCAACTCTGTGTCGAAGGAGTTAATTTCGCCACATCCTTATGATCAGCGAGGGGATGCTCCAGCTGTGGGTGGTGAGCATGTGCTCGTTGGCGTCTGCTTTGACGGTGCGAAGTAGGTTGCGCGACGATGATGCGAAGGTCGAGATTGCGTCGGTTTGTTTCAGGGCGTCGAGGCCGTCGATGTGGCCTCCCCCTAACCCCCTCCTGAAGGAGGGGGGATCGGCGTGACTTGCCTCTGACCCGCTCCTGGAGGAGGTGGGATTCCATATCCGAACGTTTAGGGCGCCTACTATGGCGGCGAATGCGGTGGCTAGTACCGCGGAGAGCATGAAGACTATTGCGTAGGCGGTACCGGCCATGCCGCCGTGGATGTCGTTGATGTTTCGGGCGGCTGATATTTCGTTGATTGTGGCGGTGCCCCACTCACGACCGTCGGAGGTGCCGTCGGCGACGGATCCGGCGGCCCATGGGCCTTCAATCCAGAGCGGAGAGAGGATGTAGGTTGTGATACCGACTGAAACGAGTAGGATACCGAATGCGCGGGTTAAGTTCCTGTGCGGAAGCACCCAGAGACCTCTGATGCCGCTGATTGAGACGGCGATTTGGAGTGCGCCGAGGCTGACGAGGAACGCGAGGATGAGATAGTCGCGCACCATTAGTGATGCGGCGGATTCGATCGGGTCGCTCATGAGAGCTTCAACCCCGCGCCTCTGGATTCCGGCTTTCGCCGGAATGACAGAAACGAGCGGGTTTTATCCGCCGCCGGGAGTGACGCCCGTGCACCAGTCCATGTAGTCGGGGTTGTTTCCGGTTACACATTCGAAGTAAATGTCTTGCAATTGTTGGGTTAAAGGTCCGGTTTTGCCGTCGCCGATGTCTCGGTTGTCGATTCTGCCGACGGGAGTGAGGTGGGCGGCGGTTCCGGTGAGGAAGACCTCGTCGGCGAGGTAGAGCTCGCTTCGGTTGATGCGACGTTGCACTATATTGATTCCGAGTTCTTTTTTGGCCAGCGTCATGACGGAGTCGCGGGTGATGCCGAGGAGTGCGTTGGCCGTTTCGAAGGGCGTGTGGATCTCGCCATTGTTGATCATGAAGAGGTTTTCGCCGCTACCTTCGGAGACCGAGCCGTCGTGGTTGAGAAGGATGGCTTCGTCGAAACCGGCCATAACAGCTTCGGTTTTGGCAAGGATGGACGTCGTGTAGAGGCCGGTGATTTTGACGCCGGTGGGCATCATGGAGTCGTCGGGGCGTCGCCATGACGAGGTTTGGCATTTGATGGCTCCTTCGGCTTCGATGTAGGCGCCGAATGGGAGGATCATCAGGGTGAAATCGCTGGCGAGGGTGTGGAGTTTGAGGTTCGCAACCGCTTCTTCGGATTTGTATGCGAGGGGCCGGATGTAGACGTCTTCGGCGAAGCCGTTTCGCTCGAGCAGGTCAACTGTGATTTGGCAAAGATCATCGACGGAATATGGGATATCCATACGGAGGATTTTGCAACCGCGAACCAGGCGTTCGTAGTGCTCGCGGAGGCGGAAGATGTAGACCTTGCCGTGTTCCTCGTTCCAATTTCCGCGGACACCCTCGAAGGCGGCGGTTCCGTAGTGGAGGGCGTGTGTGTCGACCCGTACATTGGCTTCCTCCAAGGGGACTTGTTGTCCTTTGAAGAAGGCCCATGTTGTCGACGCCATCGCGGTATCTCCTGTGGAATTCAGCAGCGGTATGCCCGTTGCCCGATGCAATTATATTAGGGCGCGTTGAATTGAACGATTAGTGCCCTCTTTGTCCTTGAGGACATTTCCTCTTCATGTATGGGTTGAAGGTTTCGTGTGTCGAACGGTCTTCAGGTATTGAAGTTCTGCTCGGGTTAACATCGCCGCGTTGTGCGAGATATTGAACTGCTAGCTTCCCTCGTCCGGTCACTGCCCACGTTGCCAGACCGTGGGCCCGGGTTACGGCCTTGAGTTGGAGCTCGGCCGCTTCCCATCGGGTAGTTTTGCACATCCTCGTGCCGTAGCCGCGACCCGTTGGCGACAAGGGTCCGACGTCTGCCGAATTCACGACCGCTTACCCGGCCCTTGGCGAGACATCGCTTGGATGTCTTGCTGGCTCGTGTTGCCGAGGGTGCATTAGCCCTCGGCGACCGGGACTTGTTACATCGATCGCTTCGAACGGAACCGCTGAACGTTGCAACCGGCTCTAACTCGGTTGAGGGGCGTCGCCAGAGA
>MPNN01000007.1 GCA_002239045.1 SAR202 cluster bacterium bin127 | reverse complement strand
CCCGGCCCTCTCCCGCCGAGCGGGAGAGGGGGAGGCACCTCCCCTTCGCCCCGCGAAGGGGACGCGTGCAAGCGAAGCGCAGCACGCAGGGGATGCTCGAAATTCAACGAAACAACACCATCACACCACAACCGACACACCAAACCCACCTGCTACAACCAACCCCACGCGCTCCACGACCCTCCGAGCAGGACGCCGCGCTCCAACCTCGGGCATCCCCTGCGTGCTTCGCACGCGTCCCCTTCGCTCCGCGAAGGGGAGCTGTGCACAACCCTCCCCCTTGATGCCCAAGGGGGAATTAAAGGGGGTTTAGACTTGGCGTTTCGCTTTGCACTGCGTTGCCCGGCCCCTCTGGATTCCGGCTTTCGCCGGAATGACGGTAGTTGTGCACAGCACCCGAAGGGGAGGCTGTGCATAACCTCACTTACGACGGATTCACGGTCAGATCACGTGCGCCTCCCCGTTGCCCGTCCCCTCTGGATTCCGGCTTTCGCCGGAATGACGATGGTTATGCACAGCACCCGTGCGCGGGCATGACGTAGCACACTCGGCAACAATCCCCTCCCACAACAACCCATCATTCCAAATCATGCCCATCATAGTTCAAAGACGGGGGAGGGAGATGGCGTGGTTTGCTTTTCTCTGGTTACCCGCGTGCGCGGGTATGACGTAGGGTGGCGCGGGTATGACGGGCACGCGCCCCCTCTGGATTCCGGCTTTCGCCGGAATGACGGGGGGTGGCGGGGGGTTACTTGGTGGATGTGCGGATGGGGGTTCGGTTGCCTTTGCCTTCTTCGTTGACGGCTCGGACCCAGATCAGGTACTCGGTCGCTCGGTCTAGTCGTCGGAACTTGACCGTCGTCTTTTCGGCGCCGGGTCTAAAGGTGTGTCCGTCGCCGCCGCCTACCGGTCTGATGTGGGCTATGTATCCGGTGGGAGCTCCGCCTTCCGTCGGCGCTTCCCATGAGACGGTGATGCGGGTGTTGCGGGGCTCGGCGGTGAGGTTGGCAGAGGGGTTAGGTATGAGCGCGGTGATGTGATTCGTGTCGCACCTTATCGTCGTGCGGTGACCTTGGCTATCGAGTCTATGACTGCTGTGATGAAGAGAGCGAGTGTTGCGGGCAGGTATAGGGTACCGATAGATAAAAGGGTGATATAGCAGAGTCCAAAGAGGGCTAAGGCGAGGCCCCAGATCAGCACTATTCGCCACACGGTACCAATGTCGGCGCGATGGACCGTCAAGACTATGATCCCAGTCATTAGTATCGGGATGATCAGAACAAGGACTACCTGGAGACCGTTGGCTTCGATCAGCGTTTCTGTGTAGTGTGTCCAATCCTCGGGATTGAGAGTTGATGATGATGGTTCTGAACTTCCCTCTACGCCTGAGTAAGATACGCCTTGGTAAATGGGTCCGAAGGCGAGCCAGATGCTTGCCGCCCACGCTAGTAAGTGGGCGGCCCAAGCCATCACGACGGACAACATGTTGCTAATTTTCAACACGTTTGCAGTCTATACCCACCGATGGCATCAGCCAGAGATCGTCGACTGTTCGGGCGCCAGTTTGGGAAGACCTTGTTGGCCCAACCCCGATGGTTGGACGTTCCGTCCGCTGAAGCGTCGGTTCCGGAGGTCGCGTAACAGTCGCCGCGAGTTGAGGGCGCTGCGTCGGCGTAGGTGCGAGTTTGTCTGCGGCATTGCAATCAATAGGAACAAATATGAGATCTTCATGGTAGTTTCGATTCCACCTTAGTTGCCACTGTAGAAATCCTATGGCGTCGCATCGTGCGACTGATAGACTGCGATGATCCCGGCGATGTCCTGAGGACGCTGGTCGCAGTATCTCCGCGCCCTCCCCGGCTTCATAACCGAAACGTCGTGCTCTGCATGGCCGAAAGCTGGCGCGTGTCGGACTTCGTGCAGGGCGGTCTGGTGCAGTTGCGAACAGTTGACGGGTGAAGAGACATCGACGCAGCGACGAGCATCTCCGCGGTGTATCGCGTACCGCTCGCGACCTCGACCGTGTTCCAGTCGTTGGTGCCGGTCTTGTAGCACACCTGGTGCTTGGACGCGACGATTACTGATTTGGCACCAACATCGTCAACACATCGCAAGCCAAGATAGTTCCACGCGGAAGTTTTGGAAGTTCTGGTGGAGCTGACGGGATTCGAACCCGTGACTTCCTGCTTGCAAAGCAGGCGCTCTCCCACTGAGCTACAGCCCCACAACTTGAGTTTATAACGGTGTTTCAAGGGGTTCGGTTCGACGACGGTCAATGAAGTGTACCGACCTGACCCCCTAAATCGCTTCTGTGATTTGCTCGCTTGGTTATCATTCACAGAGGTTGACAGGAGATTTCGGCTTTATGCGTATCGACTTTCGTGAATTCTCGATCTACACCGCGATTGCCGGATTGGTTGCCGCAGTGGGGTTGTTGTCGGCTTGTGGAACTACCGAAAGCGGCGGTGAGGCTGCGGATGTCGGATTCCAACAAGTGATGGATGTGCAGACCTCGTTCTCGCCCGAGGATCTGGATGAGATCGGGTTCAAGAAGTCGCGGAGTTACGATTTGGAGGGTTTGCCGGGCGCTACCGCGGCGATATTTGGTTTCTGGCGCATCCCTTCGGGCGACCCGATCGATTACGAGGTCCGTTTCTACGAAAATCACTCCGACGCTGTCGAACTTGGTACCGACTTGGCGGAGGAGGGTTCCGGTGCCGATGCGGTGTTGGATGATGATGATGCGACCTACAAAGAGGGCGTCAAGGATCGCCGAATGATTGTTGGCTCTGGCGTCGGCGGCGGGGCGCGCAGCGGTATCGGTCCGCGCTACGGCGGTTACGTGATATACGGCAATGTGATCATGCTGTGCGGTGGTGCCGCAGGCGAACAGGCCTTGGAACGATGCGAACTGTTGGCGAACGCTCTCGAAGAAGCATCTGGACAATAAGGAAGATGTTCCGGTTTCTGGTTTTGACATCCTGCCTTCTCGCCTTCGTAACGGCGGCCTGCGGAAGTGACGTTGGCGATAGTGCTGGCAACGGTGAAAGTGAAGCTGGTGGCACGTCCAACAATGCGGAATCTCGAATATACGACCGTCCTGCGGTGTTGAATAGCGACGATCTGGTATCGGTGGGTTTAAAATCGGGCAAGAAGTACGACGTTTCGACACTGCCCGGCGGCGTCTCGTCGGGGGTGTTCTTCTGGCGAATCGACAACGTTGCGGTTCAGTTCGAGGCTCGTTTCTACGAATCACATTCGCAAGCGGTCGAACTCGGTACCGCGCCGGCCGAGGAAGGTAGCGGTGAAGACGCGATCCTCGATGAACGGGACGCCGTGTACAAAGAAGGTGTCAGAGACCGTCGCACGGTCTTCGATTTCCGCGGCACGCCAAGACCGAGATACGGCGCGTACGCGATCTACGCCAACATGGTATTGCTTTGTGAAGGAAAGGACGATGAAACGGCGTGGAACCAGTGCTCAGCAGTAATTCAGGCGCTTGAGAACCGATGAGGACTTTGTTAATTGCAACGGCGTTAGCGGTTTATGTCAACGGGATACGTCGGCTACGTGCCTAAATCCCATCTGCGCTCAAGGGAAAGGTTGGCACGCGATAACGCAAATTATCCAAATGGGTTACAATGAGTGGCAGCTCTAGCCGACACCGAGCATAGAGCGTTTAGGGCGAAGGGGGAAGCATCCAATTCTTTGTTAAGGGAGCCAGGATGCGACCAATTACGCTTCGTTAGAGCGACCTTCGCCCCTCTTATTCTAGGATGTGATGTCTGTGCGAAGGCAAGGACGATGCTGAGGGATGGGATCGATGTTCGGCGGTAATCCAAGAGCTTGAGAACCGATGAGGACTTTGTTAGTTGCAACGGCGATGTTTGGGGTGATGGTATTGGCGGTCGGTTGCGGGTCTAGTGGGAGTACGGGTGGAGATTCGGATAGCATCGAAGTTGCAAGTGACACCCGTATTTTCGACCGTGCGGCGGGTTTATCGAGTGACGATTTGATAGCTCTTGGCATGAAGTCAGGTAAGGAGTACGACGTTTCAACGCTGCCGGGCGGAGTTGAGGCGGGTCTTTTGTTTTGGCGCGTGAACGACGTGGCCGTGGAGTACGAGGCTCGTTTCTACGAGACGCATGAGGACGCGGTGACGTTGGGTACTGCCCCGGCGGAAGAAGGGAGCGGCGAAGATGCCATTATCGATGAGGATGTCGCGGTGTACAAGGAAGGGATTCGAGATCGCAGGAAGGTTTTCAAATACCCAAACTCGGTGCTGAGACCGAAGTACGGAGCATACGGGATATACGGCAACATGGTCGTTCTGTGCGAAGGCAAGGACGATGCAGAGGGATGGGATCGATGTTCCGCGCTGATCGAGGCGCTCGATAGTCGATGAGAGCCGGATTCGTAGTTTCAGCGCTTATTCCCGTGTCGCTATTCGCATTTGCTTGTGGCGGCGCGCCGGTGACGGAGGAATATTCCGAGCCAGAGGACACTGGTCCGGCGCTCCAGATCGTGAAGCCGTCCGATCGTGCATTCGCGGTCGAGGATTTGGAGTCTGCGGGCTTGAAGCATTCGAAAGACTACAAGGCTGATGGTCTCCCAGATGCTACTGGGGTTTCCCTTTTCTTTTGGAAGGTGGACGGTTCAGCGGTCCAGTTCGAAGTCCGGTTTTATTCCTCGCACGATGAAGCCGTTGGCTCAGGGCTGTCGTATGCCAAAGAAGGAGCGGGTCCCGATGCGGTGATCGACCCCGATTTCGCGCGCTACACCGAAGGATTGAGGGACCGCCGGACGATAGTCCACACGCGCGGCTCTCCCACGCCTCGATATGGCGATTTCGTTATCTACGGAAATATGATCGCCCTGTGCGAAGGTCGAGATTCCGAGCAAGGTGCCGAAAGGTGTGCCCGCCTCGTTGAAGCGTTGGATGCGACTAGCCAATAGACGTTCTTTGGGCTTGCCGACAATCGGGTACGCCCTTCGCTTGCGAGTTGTCGAGTTGATAACATATTTAGACATATATCGTGAAGTGTCATTCAACCGCGTCAGGTGGGCCGCGGCAATTGTCCACGATGAGGAGCATGAAGAGATGATCCTGCGAAGATTTACCCTGCTCGGACTCCGTAAGTTCGGGTTTGTCCTGTTGATATCCGCCTTCGCTTTCGCCTTCGCGTGCGGCAGCGCCGATACCGAAGACGAAGACAGTAGCGGCGGTGGAGCACCGGCGGCGGCAGTTGAAGAAGTAGCGAGTGGACCACCGGGCGTCGAAATCGTTTCGACGGATGCGGTCTTTACCGAGGACGACCTCATCAATACCCCAAACTTCAAGAAGAGCAAGAACTACAAGGTCGAAGGTGAAGTAGAAGGTGAAACCCTAGACGAAGCAACATCTGTCGTTTACGGTTTCTTTGGCCCGGACCCCTACGACCGCCAAGAGTTTGAAGCACGTTTCTACCCGGATCATGAGACTGCGATCACCGTCGGTGTAGATTTCGCCAATGAGGCGACCGGCCCGGATGCGGTAATCGCCAAGGACATCCAACGTTGGGACGAAGGTTTGGTCCAGCGGCGCGCATGTTCGGGCAACACCCGCGGTTCGCACCATTCTGGGAAATGCGACAACGCCAAGTATGGCGACTATGTCGTAGCCGGCAACTTGGTGCTGCTATGTCAAGGCAAAGACTCTGAGACGTCGCTGGACAACTGCGATGCGCTGATAGAAGCTCTGCAATCTCAGTGAGATCGGCCCGGGCATCGCAACGGCCCATTTCTTACTTTCGACGAAGCGTCATCGGCGCGGCGATTCTTTGCTGTGTGATGCTTTCAATTGCCTGTGGCAATGTCGGCTCACAAGATGCCATGAGTCGTGACGGCTACGAGATCGTCGGTCGGGCAACGTCAGTGCCCGCAACGGCAACGGCGGCACCGGTAGCCGCCGTGCAGGAACCGAAGTTGGAACGGCAGATCAACATTATGTCCGCCGAAGGTAAATACACTGATCGCGATTTTGAGGCGTTGGCCAATTTCAAACTGAGCAAGAGTTACGACGTGGAGGGATTGGAGAGTGCTGAGAACGCGATATACGGGTTCTTCGGTCCTGATCCGTACGATCGTCGAGAGTACGAAGCCCGCTTCTATCCTGACCACGAAACCGCAATCACGGTCGGTGTGGATTTTGCCAACGAGGCTACGGGACCGGATGCGGTGATTGCAAGCGCGGTTCAACGATGGGATGAAGGCCTTATCCAAAGGCGTGCGTGTGCGGCGAACACGCGTGGATCGCACCATTCCGGCAGATGCAACATCGCAAAATATGGCGACTACGTGGTCGCCGGCAATTTGGTGCTACTATGCCAAGGCAGGGATTCTGCTGCGGCGTTGGAGAATTGCGAAGCTCTTTACGCGGCCCTGCAATAGAGGATCCGCCCCACCATCGAGGTCAATATGTCATACTCCGCCCAATTACTTCGGCCTCCATTCGTCCTCTTACTGGGCTTCGTGTTGACGATATTGGTGGCGATAGGAGCGACAGTGGCCTGTGGTTCGGACACCGGCGGCGGTGATGCTGATGGCGGCGTACCGGCGGAAGGCAGCGGCGTTGATCCGCGCATCAAAAGTGCCGAGGGCACGTATACGATCGATGACTTGAAGGTGGCCGGTGTCAAAGCGAATAAGGAGTACGACGTCGAAGAACTGCCGGGTGCGGATGCGGCTTGGCGGATCATCTACAACCGCTTGGACTACGAGGTGCGCTTCTACCCCGATCACCAAACGCTATTGGACGAAGGCATCCCATACGTCGAACATGTCACTGGAGACGACGCGGTGGTGATCGGCGACGACGTTATCTGGGAAGAGGGTGCCAAAGATCGCCGACGATGCAGTCGGGACGCCAACACGCCGCATTCGGGGTGCGCCTACTCCCCGCGTTATTGGGACTACGTAGTTGTCGGGAACATGATCATGATGTGCGAGGGCCTCGAGAGCAAGCAGTCGATCGAAAATTGCGAGAAGCTGCTTGAGCAGATACCGTAGTCGATCAGCGGCGCCGATGTCGGGTGGGGCAACCAGCCGGACAACCATTACGCCCGCGCCGCGTTGTAACTGGATTCCTCAGCATCGCCGAATACACCGAACGGGTTGAGCGAACTCGGCACGTCGTAGACGTCCATCTTTTCGGTTCTCTTGAGCCAGTTCACAACTGCGTACGTCAAAGGTGTGGCTGCGATCTCGTAGACCGTCTTTGCCAACCACGCCAATATGGCACCGTTGATCGCGCCTTCCCATCCCCATATGCCGGAGAGTCCAAAGGCGATCGAGTAGAAGAGGATCGAATCTACACCTTGCCCGACGACTGTGGATGAAATTGTCCGCAGCCATAACATTCGGCCTTTGGTCCGGTTTTTGAGGACTACCATCACGATTGCATTTGAAAATTCGCCGACCAAGTATGCGACGAAGCTGCCGAGAAGCACCCACGCGGTCGCACCTAGGATCGTCTCGTATGCTTCTTGATCGCCCCAGAAGACTGCGCCGGGAATTCCAAGAACTAACCAGATGATGCAGACGACGAGGAGGTTGCAGGCAAATCCCAACCAGATCACTCCCCTGGCCACTCTGAAGCCGTACACCTCGGTGAGCACGTCGGAGATGATGTAACCGAGCGGGAAACAGATGACGGAGGCTGAGACGACGTAGAGGTTGCTGCCGAGAAATTCGAACGGCATCTCGAAAAGTGACACCGGTTTGATGGCAACGATGTTTGAGATGATCAAAATCGAAACCGCGAGTGCGGTGATGATGACCAATCTCCCAGAAAATTGCACGGCTGACCTCCCGATGGAAATTGCAATGATATGGATTTTGCCATCAATCCATGTTCTTCGCATAAGGGTGCTGTGCACAACCCTTCACCTTGACGCCCAAGGGGGAATTAACGGGCGTTTAGGCTTGATGTTTCATTCACTGTAATTGCGTTTCCCAAGTCTGCTCGTTACGGTGACGCAGTAGCTTCCGTAGCCTCGATGAGTTCAATGCAATCGTCGGTTGAAACCTCGCACATCATGACTAGGTTTCCGGCGACTAAGTACCCTCCGTACACCCTTCTGCTAGTGAATCCTGAACCGTCGTGAACTACACGTTCGATGGCCTCTTGGGCCGATTTGGCTCCGACATCCATTGCGTCTTCATGCGAAGGGTACCGGCGAATCTCGACGTCTCTACGGTTGAAAAAGCCGTAACGCGCATCGAGTGCTTTAGGGAGGGTGTCTACGTCGTAGATCTGAAATTGTTTCCAACCGGCTGCGATGAAGTCTTCGTAGGTGAACTCACTATTGCCGCGGGTCCAGGCGCTTATCTCAGGCCGGTCGCCGATCGCAGTGATTGCCGTCTCATCGATCGCCTCTGCCACATTGGATGCACTGTCTTCGGGAGCATCGCTGCCACACCTGACAAAAAACGCAATTGCAATCGAGATGACAATCGCGAACCAAGTACGTTTCACGAGAAATCCGAGAATTCGGTTCATTGCTTGATCTGGTCTAGAAGATCGGTACAGTCGGTAACCGAGATTTCACACAACATCACGACATTGCCGGCGACAACGTACGCGCCGTACAACGTTACGCTCGAGAACCCTGCACCACGACCAGACAGTTTTTCGGTCTCGATGGCGGTCTCGGCGGCATCCCTTCCGGCAGCCATGGCTACGTCGTGCGAGGGGTAAGTTCGGATCTCGATGTCTTTGCGATTGTAGAAGCCGAAATACGCGCCGGTCGCCTCGGGCAACGTGTCTAGCGGATATTCCTTGTTCTTCTTCCAACCGGCTGCGATGAATTCGTCGATGGTGAACGTGCTGTTCGGCCTGGTGGAGGCCCTTAATTCAGAACGATCTCCGATGGTCACCACGGCATTCTCGTCGACCGCCACAACGGCAGGGTCACCGCCTCCGCTCTCGGCCGGTTCGTCGATGGCACTACCGCAACCGATCACGAAACTGGCGATTACGACCACCAACAGTGAAACAAGGATCGATTTTGGATTGATTGACATAATCCGTCTCTGATCTTGGGTCGTCTTTTAAGAGTATCGTAGCGCAACCATATCGACCTCGGAGCTACGTCCTTTTTCGGATTTTCCTGACCGCTGACGCGGCGAAGCGGCCGGGTCTGGTTTCCCAGACCCGGCCGCTTCTTATCGACTTGGGTTGTTCGGCTACCTGACCATTACAGACATGGCAACCGATTCAACTCAGGTTGGTTAGCTCTTCTCGAGCTGGTGGATGACCAATGACCAGGTCAAGTGCCACCATGCCTCGTTAACGTAACCGGTAACGTCGACAGCACCGACTGAGGGGTCACCCTGGGGCCATCCGGTCCACCGTGCCTCATTCATGATGATGCGGTGGTAGAACTCGAGGATCGGGACGTCGGGCAACTCGGTCAGCCAAATAGTGGCTGCCTGTCGCCAGAGGTCGTACATCTGAGCGGTGTTGTCGGGCGAAGTCTTGGCGACTTCGTCGGTCAACTCGTCCCACTCTTCGTTTTCCCAGTGGTAGAAGTTCACCTGGTGACCGCCCGGAATGTTCACGGACGATGACTGGTAGAGCTTCATGGTGAAGTATGGGTCACGGACTGAACCGCCGTGTCCGAACATCAGGCATTCGAAGTTACCTTCGGCCATTCTGCTGGAGGCGTCGGTCGGCTGACCGTAGTCGGCCTGGATACCGTGGTTGGTAAGCTGCTGAGCGACTGCAGGACCGAGGTCAACCCAAGGGTTGAAGCCAACGATTTGGCAGTTGATGGTGTTTCCACCGGAGTCTTCCCAGAAACCGTCTGAGTTCTTGGTGAAGCCAGCCTCTGTTAGCAGTTGGTCACCGCGTTCGGGGTCGTAGTCGAGAGTCGAGCGTCCGATTTCTTCCATGACCTCGGTTGCGATGTCGAAGTACGGCTGCAAAGGCGGGTACTGCGGCATGGTCAGCGGGTTGAATGCCGCTGCGCCGTCGTATGCGAGTTCGCGCAGCTCGGCTCGGTCGAGGTAGAACGACACTGCCCAACGCACGTCAGGGTTGTCGTAGGGACCGAACTTACCGCTGGTGTTGAAGGCGATAGACACTGGCCACCAGTCGACGTAGCCGTAGGGTTCGTCTCGGCCGGAGTGAGTTATCAGGTCCGCGTTCTGGTCAAGAGTTTCCTTGATGAGCGAGGGAGTCGTCATCGCGGCACCGTCAACTTGGTCGGCGATCAGAGCCTGGGCACGTTGTTCCTGCGGGACACCTGGGATGTAGATGATCCGCTTCATACGCGGAAGCACTGCGTAGTCGCCAAGGTCGGCGTTGCCTTCGCCCCACCACGAGTCGCGGCGGTCGAAGATCTTCTGCTCGGTGGAGGTAGTTACCTGCCACGGACCAGTCGAAAGCGGCCAGCCCTTGTCGCGGTCGTAGTCACCAAACGTGGTCCAGTCGCGGCCTTCGTAGTGGTGCTGCGGAACGATGTACACACCGATGTCGAACTTGTAGGTCAGGAGGAAGAAGAAACGCGGGTCCGGTCGGAGCAGGTTCACCTTGGCGGTGTACTTGTCGACTAGCTCGGCATTGTCCATCGCGGCGTCAACGTCTTTACCCCATCGGACCTGTTCTTTGAGTTCCTTCAGGGTGTTGAGGGTGTAGACGACGTCTTCGCAGTCGAAGTCTTCCCCGTCACTCCAAGAAATGCCCTCTCGGCAGTTGATGGTGAGCTCGGTGAAGTCGTCGTTGTAGCTGTAGCTCTTGGCTAACCACATGATCTCCTCGTTAGCGAACGCGGAGAAGAAAGCGAGCGGCTCAAATATGAGGTTCGGACCTTGCTGGTGGTTTGCACCGATTGCGTACGGGTTCCAAAGCTCGTGGTCGATAAAGCGTCCCTCTGAACCGCCATGGAAAAGCGTCAGAGTGTCATCTGCGGCGACATCGCCCGGATCGAAGACCATGCCTTGGGCTTCCATCATGGCCTCTTCAGTAGCTGTAGGCTCTGGAGCGGTCGTCGCTGGAACTGCGGTCGCCGGGACAGCGGTCGCGGTCGGCGGGACGGGAGTGGCGGTGGGTTCTTCTTCACCACAAGCGATGACGACTGCGAGAGCCACCATGCTGGCGAGAATTGCCAACAAACCATAGCGCCCGAATTTTACGGGGAGATTCATTGTTCTATCTTCCTCAGTTTGAGTAACCTGCACGCCAAGCGTTGACCTCCGGATTTTTGGTGCGCAAGCAAAGCCGCGCACATTCCCGAATCGCTTGACAACGATCAACATTTCATTTTGTACTCTGACCAATCAAATGTCAACATGCTTCGATAGGTCGGTGCCAAGTGGCGTGATGTGCTTGATTGGGCCGCGATCTTGCGCTCGCCCAGGTTGCCGAAATAGATCGATACACCGGCAAATGAAGACACCGATTAGGCTCTAACACGGACCAGCAACCAGTGTGGGAAACGGTTGCGTAAAACATTGATCGCTGGGGGCGGCTCTTCTAGTCTGGACTTCCTCACAGAACCTCGGTTCCGCTCGAGATCACTGGGGGCGCGCAAGGCTCTTTTTGGTTGTGCGTTCGTCGTGTAAACTCAGCAACTGGTCAACCCGCCGTTAGCGGTCATTTGCGAATAACGGTTTTTGCGAGTAAAATCGCTTTGTCGGTTGAGCGGGGCCTTCCTTTGTGTTGCGTGCTCGCTTCGGTAGATTCAAACGACCCCAAGCACGATTAATTGACGACATCTGACAACGCACCTTCTACGCGAGCACGGTCCGTTGCCAACGCGCGGCCAGTACCTGTTATTTCGTTCGTCTCTGCCTTCTTTAGCAATTTCATCGTCCAGCGTTTCCTTTTGTTTCTGTTGACCGTTTGGGTCGCGGCGACGGTGATTTTCGTCTTGCCCCGACTAACCGGTCAAGATCCAGTGAAAGAAAAACTGCTTCTCGAAGCCCAACGCGGAGGTTCGGTGCAAGCGGGAATGAACGAGATGGCGAAGGAATATTCCTCTCGTCTCGGTTTGGACCTGCCGATCTACGAGCAGTACGTCAACTACATGACCGACTTGGCGCAGTTGGACTTTGGCTACTCGATTGCGTATTTCCCGCGGACGGTCAACGAAATCATCGCCGACTCGATTATTTGGTCGATCGGTCTGATGACGGTTACGCTCACGTTGGGGTTCGTTTTGGGAACCGGTGCAGGTGCGCTTCTGGGATGGTCTCGGTCTCCCGGGTGGTTAAGCTACGCGTTCATGCCACTGCTGACGTTGTCGGCCATTCCGCAGTACATGCTCGGCTTGGTTCTGATGTTCATCTTCGCAATCATGCTAAACCTGTTGCCGTTCTTCGGCGCCTACAGCCCAGGCAACCTTCCAGAGTGGAGTTTGGGATTCATCCTTGACGTGCTCAAGCACTCGATCCTGCCGGCCTTGTCAATACTTTTTTCGGCTGTCGGTTTCTGGGCAATCGGCATGCGTGGCATGATGATTAACACGCAGGGCGAAGATTTCATGGTCCAAGCAGATGCCAAAGGGCTCAACGGTGCCCGGATATTTGTCCGCTATGCGATCCGTAACGCGCTGCTTCCGCAGGTCACCGGTTTGGCGATCTCGTTCGGTACCCTCTTGACGGGCGCCGTGCTGGTCGAAGTCTTGTTTCAATTCCCGGGCCTCGGCAACACCTTGTTCTACGCCATCAGAGTTTCGGACTTCTTCCAAATCACTGGCATCGTCATGACGATCATCATCTCGCTGGCGTTGGCCACGATGGTCATCGACTTGGTTTACCCGCTCATCGACCCTCGCGTCAAATACACGCAAAACTGATATGGCCAGAGTCGCGAGCGCAAGAAACCTGACGATGCGGACCAGAGTTCGTTTGGCGCGCCGTCGTTTCGGGATTTTCTATCAAGAGCGCATCGAACCCATATTTTCGTATGGACGGCGCAACCCTTCGCTGATCGTCGGGCTTGGGATGTTGGGCGCGTTGTTGTTTTTTACCGTCATCGGAATGTTGGTCTACGGACGGACGGAACCTCACATAACTGGTCGCGCACAGGATTCGCGGCTGGATGCTTACGTAAGCGGGGGTGCGCCAGTTCAAGACAAACGTCTGCCGCCTTCGTGGTGCACGTGGTGTGAGGACATTGTTGAGCTAGAAGCAGACGAAAAACCCTCTTTGTTCCAATACCCAATGGGCACGGATACCCAATCTCGTGATCTATTTGCTACTAACCTCCGAGGCATTCCGCTGACGCTAGGAACGGGACTTATTGCGGGTTTGTTATCGGTAGGGATTGGCACTATCACGGCATTCGTTGCTGCGTACTACCGCGGGGTACCGGACGTCCTGATAAGGCTATTGACCGACGTTGGTATATCGATTCCAGGTCTACTGATATTGATCATCATTCGGATTCAGCTTGGAACCGAGCTTGTTTGGTGGCAGTTAGGAGCTGGACTTGCCGCGGTCGGTTGGGTATTCTCGTCGCGAACTGTGCGTTCGCAGGTACTCGTTCTCCGTGAGCAGCCTTACGTTGAGATTGCGCGCCAATCTGGCATGTCGGGCTTGGCAATCATCTTCCGCGAGATGATGCCGAACTTGATCCCCTATATCACCGCCAGTTTCGTGGCATCAGTGGCCGGATCGATCCTCGCATCGATCGGTTTGGAAGCGCTCGGCCTCGGCGACTTCTCGTCGCCCTCACTTGGCATGACCGTTTACTGGGTGATCCAGTTCGGCGCAATCACCCTAGGCATGTGGTGGTGGTGGCTGTTCCCGTTGGTTTTCATCGTGATCATCTTCGTGAGCCTGTTCCTGATTTCTGCCGGACTCGACGAGTGGTCGAACCCGCGACTGCGTAGGCAGGCATAATCCGTAGAACAACGAGCAATGGTAACGACTGAACAAGACACCCGACTCGACGTTGCGTCAAATGACGACTACGCGTTGCGGATCGAGGGTTTAAAGGTCTACTACGGCACGCCGCGGGGATTGGTGAAGGCGGTCGACGATGTGTCGTTCAACCTAAGACCGGGCGAACGCTTCGCACTGGTGGGCGAATCAGGCAGCGGCAAAAGCACCTTGGCGATGGCGATTATGCGATTGACGCGCGAGCCGGGTCACATCGCAGGAGGCCACATCTACCTCGGTGATCGCGATCTCGTCGAAATGGAAGAGAAGCAAATCCGATCCATTCGTTTGAGTGAGATGGCGCTCGTTCCGCAAGGTGCGATGAACTCTTTGAACCCGGTGATGCGTGTCGGCGATCAGATTATCGACGGAATTATGGACCATGTGCCACCCGGTGAGGGTGCTCCCAACCGGACGGAACTTAACACTAGGATTCACGACTTGCTTGTCCGAGTCGGACTCGATCCAACGGTCGCTCGTTTGCATCCGCACGAACTCAGTGGCGGCATGAAACAGCGCGTCGCCATGGCGATCGCAATCTCGCTGAACCCGCACATCATCGTTGCCGACGAGCCAACCAGCGCGTTGGACGTCGTCGTGCAGCGACAGATCATGCAGACGCTTGGGCGACTGCAAGAAGGATTGGACGCGGCGGTTCTCCTAGTCGGGCATGACATGGGCCTTGTGGCACAATTTGCCGACACCATCGGCGTCATGTACGCCGGCAAGCTGGTCGAGGTCGGTACGGTCCCCGACGTGTTCAAGGACCCGAAGCATCCTTACACCAAGCTATTGATTCAAAGTCTCCCGTCGTTCGACATCAGTCGGCAGTTCGTCGGGATTCCGGGGATGCAACCAGCGCTTTTGAACTTGCCTCCGGGATGTGCATTCAATCCGCGTTGCCCGTCTGTTCATGAACGGTGTTTCCGCGAAGTGCCCGAGTATCTCAACTTAGATGTTGGGCGTGGCGTAGCTTGTCACTTGTTCGACGAGGAGGCCACCAATTGAGCGATTTCATGCGACTCGAACACGTCACCAGAACGTTCGGTGGCGGTGCCTTGTCGACTAAACCACCGATCGTCGCAGTTGACGACGTATCGCTTTCGATCAACGAGGACGAGCCTAAGATCACGACGATCGCGGGCGAAAGCGGTTCCGGCAAGACGACGTTGGCACGTCTGTTGATGGGAACCATCACCCCTAGTTTTGGGTCGATGTATTACCGAGGCAAGGACTTCACCAAGCTCTCCCGTAAAGATTCGTGGAACTTCAAACAGGAAGTCCAGTCTATCTACCAGGATCCCTTCGGTTCGTACAACCCGTTTTACAAGGTCGACCACGTCCTCGAAACTCCGATTAACCGCTTCAAATTGGCGACCTCGCGACAAGCGAAGAACACGATGATCGAGGATGCGTTGGCGATGGTGGGTTTGCAACCGGGCGACACATTGGGTCGTTTCCCTCACCAGCTGAGCGGCGGACAACGCCAACGGGTCATGGTTGCCCGCGCGCTTTTGATTAAGCCGCGCCTTATCTTGGCCGACGAGCCCGTTTCGATGGTTGACGCATCTCTGCGAGCGACGATTTTGGATAGTATCCGGCGCCTGAACCGCGAGATTGGTATCTCGGTGGTCTACATCACCCACGATTTGACGACGGCACTTCAAATCAGCGACAACATCTTGGTGATGTACCGCGGCTCGGTGGTCGAATCTGGCGCTGTTGAACGAGTGATTCTTGAGCCCAAGCATCCGTATACGCAGCTGTTGATCGAGTCGATACCGCAGCCCGATCCCGACAATAAATGGGGCGACGAACCGCCGTCGGCTCGCTTCGAAGACTTCGATACGATGTTCGGTTGCAAATTCGCCGACCGATGTCCACACGTGATGGAAATGTGTGCGGATGAGCACCCTCCGCAGTTCCATCTTGAGCAACACCGCCAAGCGCAGTGTTACCTTTACCGGGACGAAGCCGATGTCATGGAGGATCCAGACTTGGCTACGATATTCCAGGACCGAAGAGCCGAACTTAACGTCTAGTTCGACCAATTGGTCGGTCAATTACTGGCATCTCTCTCTCGTAGCGGCGCGCCCCAACCCGCGTTGCGCTAAACTCTGTTTACGCAATTGAGGAATCGAAGATTCAGGAAAGCGACATGAAGATTACCGGTATTGACATCACGCCGCTAAAGAACGGCAGAGCTATCCTACAGGTGCGGACCAGCGCCGACATAACCGGTGTCGCGGAAGTCTCCCGACGCTCGGACGCCTTCCAGGCCTACGTCGATTCCACCGTCAAACCCCTTCTCGTCGGCCAAGACCCTCGCCAGATCGACCGTCACTGGGAAACGCTCTACCTAGGCGATGATGAACGCATCACCAAGCTTCCGCCACACGTCGTCGGCGCAGTCGATATCGCATTGTGGGACATTCTCGGCAAAGATGCCGGGATGCCCTGCCACGCGTTGATGGGCGGCGCGGCGCGCCTCGAAATCCCGTTGTACTGGAGCGTCGGTCTCGGCTGGATCAAGACGCCCGACCAGATGTTGGACGACGTAATGGACGGTTGGGAACAGGGTTACAAGGCGTACAAGATCCGAATGGACTGGCGATCTTACCGGCAGGACTCCAACCCGAGCAAGGACTTGCAGATGTTCAAGCTCGTGCGTGATTTTTTGCCGAACAACATCTATCTCGGATTCGACGCGAATAACGGCTATTCCGTTAGCACCGCGATCCAACAGGGTCGGGCGTTTGAAGACTACGGTCGCATCGACCACTTCGAGGAGCCGCTCCCGCAGTACGACCTGCCCGGACTTCGCCAAGTCGCTGACGCCCTCGATGTCGCGGTCTCGACCGGCGAGCAGGATTGGGACCGATGGCGATTCCGCGACGTCATCATGCTCGGAAACCCCGACATCCTCCAACCCGACATCTTGGGCGCTTCCGGTCCCTCCGAGATCCTCAAGATCTACACCTTGGCTACGACGCACAACAAGCCGGTCATGCCGCACTCCCCTAGCGCTGGCATCAACAGCATCGCGTCGTTGCACTGCTACTCGACGATCAAGAACGCGGTTCGACCCCACGAGTTCTCGATCGAGTTCGCACCACCCCTCGACGAAATCGCCGAACTCTACGGCGAGCACGTGGTTCCATCGAACGGAGTCATCACGCTCACCGACAAGCCGGGCCTCGGTATCGAAATGAGCGATGCCACATTAGCGAAGTTTGCGGCGTAGTTGCGAAGCGCGCAAACCACACACGAAAGTTCCCACATGAAGATAACCGGATTCGATCTCACACACCTGAAGAGGCGTAGGTCGATACTTCAGATCCGCACTGACGCGGGCATAACAGGCTTAGCGGAAGCGCCGGGTCGGACCTTCGAGGCGACACTCGAATCGACCATCGGCCCCCTACTGTTAGGCGAAGATCCTCGCCAAATCGATCGCCATTGGGAAACCCTCTACCTAGGCTCGCAGAAACAGATTCCCCGCGAATCCAAGCTGCCGCCACAAGTCGTCGGCGCTGTTGATATCGCCCTCTGGGATATTTTGGGGAAAGACGCAGGTCTGCCCTGCCACGCTCTGATGGGCGGCGCAGCACGGCGCGAGATTCCCTTGTACTGGAGTGTGGGAAGCGGTTGGAGGAAGACTCCGGATCAGATGCTCGACGACGTGATGAACGGATGGGATGCCGGATACAGATCCTTCAAGATCCGCATGGATTGGAAGTCGTACCGCCAAGACGCGAACCCGGCGAAGGACCTCGCCATCTTCAAACTCGTGCGGGACTTTCTGCCCAACAACATCTACCTCGGCTTCGACGCCAATAATGGCTATTCCGTTAGCACGGCGATCCAGCAAGGCCGGGCATTCGAAGATTACGGTCGGATTGACCATTTCGAGGAGCCGCTCCCGCAGTACGATCTTCCTGGTCTGCGACAGGTTTGCGACGCTTTGGACGTTGCCGTTTCTACGGGCGAACAGGATTGGGATCGATGGCGATTCCGAGACATCCTCATGCTCGGCAATCCGGACATCTTGCAGCCGGACATCCTCAACGCTGGTGGACCGTCGGAGATCTTGAAGATCTACACCCTGGCCACGACATTCAACAAGCCAGTAATGCCGCATTCGCCGAACGCGGGCATTAACAGCATCGCCTCGTTACACTGCTACTCGTCCATCAAGAACGCCATCCGGCCCCACGAATTCTCGACCGAGTTTGCCCCACCGCTCGACGAGATCGCAGAGCTCTACGGCGAACACGTGATCCCGTCGAACGGCTCGATCACGCTCACCGACAAACCGGGATTGGGTATCGAATTGAACGAGGCCGCTTTGGCGAAGCTTGCGGCCTGAACAAGATGGGTGTTTCTCGATTGACTGATTCGACAGTTCCGCGTCACTTCACGGCTACTGGTTTCGTCGTCAACGGCGACGCCACGCTGCTCCATTGGCATCAAAAAGTTCAAGCTTGGCTCCCGCCCGGAGGACACGTCGAAGCCGACGAAGATCCGGTTCAGGCCGTGTTGCGGGAAGTCAAGGAAGAGACGGGTTTTGACGTTGAACTCGTACCGACGCAGCAGGTACCCGAAATATCGAATTTGGATCAAGTCCCGTCACCACGGACAATACTCGTCGAAAATGTCTACGATCAGAAGGTCGGGGCGCATCAGCACATCGACATGATCTACTTTTGCCGAGTGCCGGGCCCCCGCCTGAGTGCGCCGGACGGCTGGGTTTGGTTTACGGCAGAAGACTTGACCAACGGGCGCGCGGCGGCTAATCCGGAAGGGGTACATAAAGCACCGCTGGAGGAAGTTGTGACGTTGGGGTTGGAGGGGATACGAGGAGTCAACGATGGGGCGTTGACCATAACTTCACTCCCCGGTAATCGTGCTGTCAGTGATCCGCACGACATGGTGAAAAACCTCGTTTAGAAACGCGTACCAACCCACACCATCGCGTATCACATCGTCTAACGTGAACACGCGTATCGTCCCGATCGCGTCCAGCCGGCGTTGCATTTCGGCAGTAATCACGCCGGCCACGAGAAAGTTCACGCAACTCGAAGGTGTATTGTCAAAACTCTTCGTCGCCGCGCCAAGTCGTTCCAATGCTCCCGCCGGATCACGACCGCCCTTGACTTCAACACTCGCGACCATCGTGTCGTCCAGCCAAAATTCAATATCCGGCTCAGAGCCATACCGCATCGAATAACCTTCTGCTAACTCAGTGAAGTCCTCAAACGGATCGCCGTCAATTACCAAACCATTTGCGGTCAACCAATCGAACACCCGCGTTTTCACCATGTTGTCTGCATCTTGACCGATGATATTGCGCATCGTGCCATCGAGCCCGATGCCCATGTTGGCGATCATGTTCCGGTAGCCGTTTTGCAGAGTCCAGTCGGTACGCCCTTCGATGATCGAGCAATTGACCACGTTATACAAGTGCGCAACTTTAGTCGCCCGTTCTTCGGTAACTCGCGCACTTTTGGTTGGCGATTCCCAGCTTTCCACACCGACCGCCAGATCCGAAACTCGCTTCAATGGCAGCATCGCCATGTTCCGGTAATACGCCGACGTCTCGGGTACCGCCATCAACATAACCGGGTGGGCGAAGACTTGTCGAGGCTCGTAATTCGAAGTGACCACATGGTTCCAGGCATTGCGGCTAATCATCAAATCTTCGATCGGTTCGAAATCCAACTTTCCATCGAATTGGTCAACCAAACTGCGCACGTATACGTCAGTGCGTCTAGTAATTCGATCTGACAGGATGATTGATCTGTTGATCGCTGAATCCAGATCAGCCACTCCGACGCCTCCACTGGTAAACGCATTTCCTGATTTCGGTCCGACCGTACCTACCCATCTGCTGAGATGAGTTGCCCTTGCCTCGCGGCAACATCCAAATGTTCTCGCATTGAAACCCAGATTCTTCTGCGAAATCAGAGAGGATCAAATCAACAGGCACTTGTTCCCCGTGGTACTGGACGTTGTCGTTGACCATCACAACCATGCCGCCCGGTCGAGTCACTCTAGCCAATTCTGCGACCACATAGGCCATTTCCAAGAAATACCCCTCAATCAACCTGATGACTTGACGATTGCTGAGTTCCTGTTCTCTGTTTTTCAACTCGCCTATTACTTCGTGCAAAGCCGACAGAGAATCGTAGTTCTTTACGGCCTGCGACCAGCACTCATCGTCTCCATGCCATTTGTCGAGCCAATCTCGTTTGGGTCGGTTCTCGACAGTCGCGGTCACCAATTCTTGCCGCAACCGAGAAAAACCAATCTGGTCCAACCCCAACCATGCCAACTCAAGCGCATAAGTTCGTGTGTAGTCGTATCTATTCGCGTACGGGGGAGACGTGAACACCATATCGAAAGATTCGTCATCCAAATCGCGCAGTTTTCGTAGACATGATCCTTGGACAAAGTTCGTAGTGCCTCCACCAAAAACATCACTTAACCGCCCGATGTCGTCCAACATCATTCTCAAGCGTTGATCTAAGGCATCCGACAACGTACTGATGGGCCCTTTATCTACTTTAGACCGCAATTTCCTACCTGATCGGTAATCCCATCGCAAGTACTGACCATCTTTTCGCGTATAGCTGATCTCTTCCAAGACGCTCATGCAGGCAAAATCCAACAACGCCGCAATCTGAGTATCTTCGACGCTAGAAATGAACTCACGTGCTTTGGCCAGTCCAGATTCTGTGAGATCTGAAAACGCTCTTTCGGTGATCCGGACATGCTTGAAACGGTGTTCGGCGGCGGTGGCCTGGCTCGACGATATTCGCTCAAGCAACCGATTGCCGGCGGCTTCAAATTCAGACAGGTTCAATCCATTTGCTGCCTCATTTAGCGCGCGTGCCGTAGTCACTCCAACCGGCATGACTTCAATCCCAACGCCGTGGGCTCCCATCCCTGCCGCAGTGAGCGGCGCGGTTCCGATACCGGCAAACGGGTCTAACACACTCTCTGGAGAGGATTCGTATACAAATGCTTCGACGAGCTTTCTAGTAAATCCTTCCTTGTACTTCATCCAGCGTAGGCCGGGTTCATCCTTGTTGCCTTGATAAGAAACCAAGCTGCGCGTCAACCCGGCGCCAACAGAGATGCGCGACTGATAGCGGTCCTGCAACGCTTGCCGGTGCGAGACCGATGCTCCGTGAGGCGAAGTCACATGAGTCAAGAGATTCAGATTGTCGTCAAGTCCCTCGCCAATCGCGTCGCCGAGCAAGTCTTTGTAACCCGAAATCGCGGAGGTTACGGTTGTCGTTTTTGTAGTCATTTTCAAAATTTCGTCATGTTGCTGTGATCATGGTTGATTTTAGAGCATGAGTTCTCGTTCCTCGTACCGGGCGTGTCACAAGAATCTACTTGATCACGAAATCACCACTTCCTCGCATCGCTAGACAGTCGTCGATGGTTTCGAGGTACATGGGCATGAGGTCTGATAGTGAGCGGAGTTCGTCAGGGGTAAACCACCGAGCATCATCCGTCTCATTCGTAGTTGTCTGCAACTCCCCGCTCCATTCGTCGACGCGGTAGGCAACGGTAAGGAGTTGGGCTTCTGGTCGGGTCGGCGCGGTAAAGCGCGGTTCGGAGTAGATGGCGAAGGCGGTTGAGGATTCGACGGTCAATCCCGTTTCTTCCCACACCTCACGGGCCATACAGTCGGTTACGGATTCGCCGGGTTCCATGCCGCCGGCCGGTAACGCCCACTGTTTGTTGTCACCTCGGCGGATGAGAAGGATGCGGCCTTGACCGTCGAAGATGACGGCGCGTGCGGCGGGCTGGATGTAACTGGGAGCCACGATGGTTTCTCCTGATGTGCGTCTACTTAAAATGGATACAACGATTCGACTGTAATTCACTGAGAGAACGGGATACATGGCTACGCAATCAACTCGACGGGCGGGCGGCAAGCGCAACGGGCGAGCGGCTGGCAAGTGGCGATCTTGGGAAACGACCGAGGGCGTGATCCGTGCGCCGCATCGCTCCATGATGCGGGCGATGGGGATGTCGGATGCCGACATCGACGCACCGTTCGTGGGGGTCGCTTCGACGCACAATGAGGTCACGCCGTGCAATGCCGGTATCAAGCCGCTGGTGGATGAGATCAAGGTTGGTGTGCGCGCGACGGGCGGTTCCCCGTTCGAATTCGGCACTATCACGGTGTCGGACGCGATATCGATGGGCACCGAGGGTATGCGCGGCTCATTGATCAGTCGGGAGATAATCGCCGACTCGATTGAGACGGTATGCTTCGCCGAACGCTACGACGGTCTGGTCGCCGCGGCTGGCTGCGACAAATCCCTCCCCGGTGCCATGATGGCCATGGCCCGCCTCGACATCCCATCCGTCTTCGTCTACGGCGGGTCGATCCTACCCGGACACTGGAAAGGCGAGGACATTCAGATTCAGACCGTCTTCGAAGCCGTCGGACAGATCCAAGCCGGTCAAATCGACGAAGAAGAACTCTACGGCATCGAAGCGAACGCTTGCCCTGGACCGGGTTCATGCGGCGGCATGTTCACCGCGAACACAATGTCATCGATCGGAGAAGCGCTGGGGTTGTCATTGCCCGGAGCGGCCTCGGAACCCAACGTCGACCAACGCAAAAGGGCATCATCCCGCGCGGCTGGTGCCGCGGTGATGAACCTCCTACGGGAAGGAATCTACCCGCGTCACATCCTGTCCCGAGAAGCATTCGAGAACGCCGTGACGCTCGTGGTAGCAATGGGCGGCTCTACCAATACCGCCCTTCACCTGCCAGCCATTGCGCACGAGGCAGGTATCGATCTGACGCTCGACGACATCCACGCCATCTCCATGCGCACACCGCTAATCGCCGACATGAAGCCGGGCGGCAAGTACGTAATGTTCGACCTCGACCGCGTCGGTGGCGTACCGCTCGTCTCGAAGCGACTCCTCGATGCCGGACTCCTCCACGGCGACTGCATGACAGTTACGGGCAAAACCATGGCGGAAAACCTCGCCAACGTAGACCCCAACCCAGACGAAAACGATGTCGTGCGCCTAGTCGAAGACCCGCTATCAGAGAGCGGCGGTTTAGTCGTGCTCCACGGTAACCTTGCACCCGAAGGTTGCGTCCTCAAAGTTGCCGGACACCAGTTCGGCGCTCGCTTCTCAGGCCCGGTCAAAGTATTCGACCAGGAAGAGGAAGTAATGGCCGCGCTCCAACGTCGAGAGATCGAAGCTGGCGACGTCGTCGTCATCCGCTACGAAGGCCCCAAAGGCGGCCCCGGCATGCGCGAGATGCTCGCCGTCACCGGCGCACTCGTCGGACAAGGCCTCGGCGAAAAGGTCTACCTCATCACCGACGGTCGCTTCTCCGGCGGCTCGCACGGTTCGATCATCGGACACGTCGGCCCCGAAGCGGCAGTCGGCGGCCCCATCGCCGCCGTCCAAGACGGCGACACCATCGAAATCAACCTCGACGATTTCGAACTCAACCTCAAGATCTCCGACGAAGAGATGCGGGATCGATTGAGCAAGTGGCAGCCGAAACCACCGACCTACACCCGGGGATCGCTGAGCAAGTACATCAAGCTGGTTGGGCCAGCGAGTGCGGGGGCGGTTACGGGGTGAAGGTACCGGAGTGACAATCGGCGGCTCAAACCACCGGCAAATCGTCGCCGACGTCTTCGGCGATCTACCCGACGCGCTGATAAATGAGCTGCTCACGCGCTCTGATGAAGTAACCAAACGGGCGCGAGAGAGTGTCGACGCCCGCATTGATGAACGCGACGGTTTACGCTCTCGCGCCCAGCAGTTAGGTCTGATCCACCAGATCGAAGACCCATCCGACCTGTCGCAGAAATCTGTCGCCGCAGTCGACGGATCAATCGCGTTGATCCGATTGGCTGCATTCGAAGTATCAGCCGCCGCCGCATTAGCTGTCGATGGCTTGGGCGGCGATGACTCAGAAGACAGACTACCTTACCACTTCGAAATCCACATTACAGATCCGATTGCTCGTGCTAGAGAAATCGTCTACGGGTTGATGTTCTGCTTGGAATACGAGACCGCCCGGAAAGTCGATCGTGACCTCGTACTGCTCGACGGCACGTTTTATACCGGCATGGTGGCGATCTCACTGGCTTTGGGATCGGCTGGGGAACTGCGCGACAAACTGTCAGAAGCCTTCAAGCGACGATGGACGGATTCGACGATGGAACTTGTTCCCGAAATTCTGTCCTCGGACAAAATCATCGCCATACCAAAACGCTCTTCGGCAAATGAGTTTGTAAGGACGGGGCTTTTTGGGAGGCGCGAGGTCGATTTCAACGGCAGGTCAACGGCTAGTTTGATCTTGGAAGCAGGAGAATACGCTGGACCGTTCCAGTTGGAAACTCATTCTTTCCATTTGGATTCTCCCGATTTTTACAGCGAATTCACAATTAAAATTCAATCGATGTTTTCCGAAATCAGTGTGGTTTACTACAAACCCCACGACTGGTCGCACGCATTCCGGATCGAACTGCCACCAACAATCGCCCATGATCACAACCTACTACACGAAACTCTTGAGGCTGTAAGACAACAGACCACCAACCCCGCAATGCTGGAACCTTACCCTCTCTACGTCGCGGACCGCTTCGCCAAGAGCCTCCAAAAAGGCGTAGCTGCCCTACTTGAGTCCATAAAAACCCGAGTCACCGCCAACGCGGCCGAACCCAACATCGCAGCAGACATGATGAACACCTACCGATCCGATCCTTCCTTTGAGGAGTCAGAGCCTTGAGTACCGAACAGGAAGTGCAACCCTCAAATGAAAGTCCGTCTTCGACCTCAGTCGCGGTGGTGGGAAGTCCTTCGACCAATACGGAGTTGACGCTCGATATCGTTGAAGAACGCGCGAATGACAAACTTGTCGGCGCCATGGTTGGTTTCACGTCCCTACAGGTTGAACCCGAAAGTCAATCCGGAACAACGCCCCAGACGGCGGTTTTGGGACAGATAACTTCGGTCGTAATGCGTAATCGTTGGCACGAAGATCAAACGTTTAAGAACATCATCAAGAAAGTAGGCGACCTTCCCGCCATCACCGGACAACAAGACACTCGTACCGCAATCATGAAAGTCGGGGGATGCTTCGTCAGGAATGATGGAAAAACGTTCTCTCATGGTGATTTAGGGAGTGTTCCAGCGACTGGAACCCAAGTGCATTTGATCCGACAGAGATTCTTGGAACGGGTGCTCTCGTTTTGTCGCGACGAACTGTTTTATCTGGGGAATGCTTACGGAAACAAAATCGCCTTCCCGATGTGGTTCAAGCATTTTGGGACGGGAGCACACGGGACTGGCGAGGCTTACCACATGGGAGTATTCGGAAAAACCGGTTCTGGCAAAACTGGGCTTTCAAAGATGCTCCTTGCGGCATATGCCCGGCATTCGGACATGGGAGTGCTGATCATCGATCCGCAAGGGGAATTTTCTCTGGAAATGCAAGGGTCCCGAGTAGGAGACCAAGGATTAAACCTAAACGACATCCTGCGAAATAAACTGCGCCGGAACGTTTCGCAACTGCCGATTTCCAGAATCCAACTCGATGATCCCGGTCTGTTCCAAGAATTGTTGGGACAAAGTGGGTTCTACGAACGGACACTTGGCATACGTACAAATGATCCGAGAGCCGTTGCCGAAAGCATCGTCGCAGCACATATCAAGGATTCTTTGAGCCTTTCTCAACTGTTTCGTAAAGAAGCAGCGCAGAGCGTTCTGCTGGAATTGAAATCCAAATCGGAGCGTATATATCGAACGGCAATGTACGCCGAACGGTTGGATAATGAAGTTGACCATTTGCTTGACAGAGATTTCGAATCGTTTTTTGAAGAACAGTGGCTTCCCGTCGCCGAATTGTTTGCAGCTGGCAATGGCAAAACTCGGGTATCAGAGATCATTAGTCGATTAGTCCACGGTGAACGAGGCGGCAAACCGGTGTTCGTGATCGATCTTTCGATGCAGTCGGGTTACACGCCCTGGGCTGACGTTCTACAAAAGCGAGTCATCTCTTATATCGCGCAGTCGCTGATTTCAGAATCTTCCTTGACCTTGTCCGACAATTCACGCTCCGCGAACACGTTAGTCATACTCGACGAAGCACATCGGTTCGTACCATCTGGCGGGCTTTGGAATTTGAACCAGCAAGAACGCGAACTGTTGAACGAACTCAAACGTGCGGTGCGTGAAACTCGGAAATACGGCGTCGGATGGATGTTTATCAGTCAAACGATGCAAGGTATCGACCCAGAGATATTGTTACAGCTAAGAGCGATGTTCTTCGGATATGGTCTTTCATTCGGTCTTGAGTTTCAACGCTTACGCGAGCTCGCGGGTGGAGACGACGAAGCGATGAACCTGTATCGAAGTTTCAGGGACCCCCAATCCGCCGTACACCCACAATTCAAACAGTTCCCCTTCATGGCTATCGGTCCCATCTCGCCCATGCCATTCGCCGGGCAACCCATGTTTTTCTCCGCTTTCAACGCTGCCGATTTCGAGGACAAAAATTTCGGGAGTCATTCGCTTTAACCGGTCGCCTTAACCGGCCAGCCCTACCGAAATGGATCAACCCCACCTGCTACACTCACCCCCTAGCAACACAACCACCGCTGCACACAACTACCGAGGTCCCCCATGCCCCTGAAAACCGTCGCTCCCGAAATCCTCGAAGGCCTTGCTGAGTTCGACTCGGCGACTGTGCAGAATGCAGCGGCGATTGTGTATGGCGGTTACATTTCCGAGCATATTGACTATACGGGGCCGGATCTGAACCCATATCTCTACGATCTCGATGGTTCTGGAAAGCCGACGGTGGGTTATGCGATGACTTCGACTTGGATGCCGCTGCATGAGCCAGTGCCAGAGGTCTCGGGTCGGCACGACTTCATGGACTCGATCGCCTACGCCAACGCACCCACAATCGTGGTGCAGCAAGATATCGATATGCCTGCACGCCGCGGCGCTATCATCGGCGACGGTATGGCGTACCAGATGGTCGCCCTAGGTGCCGTCGGTGCGGTAACCGACGGCAACGCACGTGATGTGCCGGGCATCAAGAAGGCTGGTCTGGCGCTTTGGGCGACGGGTCGAGTCCCCGGACACGGCCCCTTCAACATGATCGATCACGGCATCCCGGTTCACGTAGCCGGTTTGAGGATTTTACCGGGGGATATCTTGGTTTGCGACGGCGACGGCGTGACGCGGGTACCGGTGGATGTGGCGTCGGATGTATTGAAGACGGCTGCGGAGGTCCGGGCGAAGGAGGGTGCGGGTTTCAAGTATTTCTCGAAGCCTGGATTTACGATCCAGGATTGGGAAGACTATAAGACGAGTGTTGGGGGCTGACGGTCAGGCATCCCCTGCGAAAGTCGCTTCGCTTGCTCGCGTCCCCGGTGACCCTCTCCCTAACCCTCTCCCTAACCCTCTCCCATCGAGGGCGAGGAGATTCAGTTATCGGGTGAAGACGGGACCGCGCATGACTTTGGCTTCGTCGCTGGCCATGAAGGTGGCGATTTTGGCTACGTCGTCGGGGTCGGTCAGGTTGGCGACCTCTGTCTCGTAGTGTTCTCGGTCGCCGGTTTTTTCGAACTGTTGGCGGAGGTTATCGAGGACGAGCGGGGTGCGGACGCGGCCGGGGGCGATGTCTTGGACACGGATGTTTGTCATGTCGATGTGTCGTTGCATGACCATTGTGAATCCGTGAACCGCGCCTTTAGATGCTCCGTAAGCATATGAGGACGATCCTCCGGTAACGCCGGCGCCGGATGCGGTGGTGATGATGACGCCGCCGTTCGGTTGATCGTTCATGTGGGTGACGACCGCCTTGGCGATGAGGAAGGTTCCTTTGAGATTGATGTCGATTACGCGGTCCCAAGTTGCTTCTTCAAAGGACTCGATCGAAGCGTAAGCGCCGTGGAGGATGCCAGCGAAGTGAAGAAGCACATCGACGCTGCCCATCCACTCGACTGCCGCTGCCACGCTCCCTTCAACGCTCGCACGGTCCGCGACATCGACGTGCCAGCATTTGGCGACGGTGTCCCCGATTGCGGTGTTGATAACGTTTGCGGTATCTTGGGCTGCGGTGTCGTCAACGTCAAAGATGGCGACAGCTTGGGCGCCACATTCGGCGGCCATGATGGCGGTAGATCGTCCGATGCCCGTCGCGGCGCCGGTGATGATGATGCTTTTTGTCGACAGATCGGCGGGCATGATGAGATAGGTCTGCTTAGTCTTAATTTGGCTTCCCGCATCCGCAAGGATGACTCGGCAGTGCGGGATGAGGAGGTTGTTTCGCTCGTTGGATTGTAGGTGATGGTTGAGGGACGCGTTCATTTGGATTGCGCTGGAATTTGCGTTGTGTAGCGATCGTGCCTACGCGATTCCGGTGTTGTTTCGACTGTGATTCGGGGAAACGGGTGTTGCATACTTTAGGCATGGATTTCATGGAACGAGCGCTCGATCTCGCGGACCAGGTAGCCGGGGGAGTGGCGCCGAGGCCGCCGGTGGGTGCTGTGATCGTGGCGAGTGACGGCAAGAGTGTTGTCGGGGAAGGTGCTACGGAACCTCATCCAGGACACCATGCTGAGGCAATGGCGTTGGCGCAGGCTGGCGAGGCAGCAAGAGGTGGGACGATCTATTGCACTCTAGAGCCGCATCAGCATTTTGCGACTACTCCGCCGTGTAGCCGGGCGATAATCGACGCGGGAATCAAGAGGGTGGTCTGCCCTACTGTTGATCCAAACCCGGAGGTTGCCGGGCGCGGTTTTGAGGAGTTGACAACGGCCGGAATCGAGGTGGTTAGGGATGTTGACGAGATGGCGCAGCGGCGTGCCGACGAGTTGGTCGAAGGGTTCGCCAAACTTCTGAAAACAGGTTCGCCATTTGTAACTGCCAAGTGGGCGATGTCTCTTGATGGCAAGATCGCAACGCGGGACCGAGATTCACGGTGGATCACTGGCGAAGCGGCACGTTCGCACGCACACAGTTTGCGATACCGGTCCGACGCGGTGATGACCGGCATCGGCACCGTCCTTGCGGACGATCCGCGACTAACGGCGCGTGACCCCAACACCGGAGAGCGGGTCGGTAACCGTCCGTGTTTGCGCGTCGTAGTTGACAGCCATGGGAGGATTCCTGCTAATGCCGCGCTGTTGGCCGAAGCTGGAGAAGTGATGCAGGTGGTTGCGACCGAATCACCCGACAGCGATCGTTGCGAGGTGATACGGATCGCCGACGCGGGCGAAGACGCGGTTGATCTAGCAGCGCTCTTGCGACACCTGGGTGAACTCGGTTGCCACAACGTTTTGGTGGAGGCTGGAGAAAAGCTCAACGGTGCGCTGTTCGACATGAAACTGGTGGACAAAGTAGTTGCCTACATCTCAACATCCAAAGTCATTGGCGGCGAAGCCGCGCTGTCACCGATCGGGGGAAGCGGTTCCCGTTGGATGCGTGACACCGTAAATCTCAAGAATACTCACGTAGAATTTTGGGGAGATGACATTGCGGTGATCGGCTACGTCGACCATCGCGCGGAAAGGGAAATATGTTCAGCGGGATAGTCGAAGAGACTGGCACGGTAACCGAATACGGCAAAGACAATGGGAAACTCCTAATCGCCGCGGGACGGGTGGTAACAGGCAATGGAAAGCTTGGGGTATCGGACAGTATTTCGGTGAGTGGCGCCTGTTTAACGGTTACCGAGATTCAATCCAACTGGTTTTCGGTAGACGTGGTGCCTGAAACGATGCGCCAAACGTGGTTCTTCGACATGCGCGTAGGTTCGCACGTCAATCTAGAACGGGCTTTACGATACGGCGACCGCGTCGGTGGTCACATGGTCCAAGGTCACGTAGAGGGTGTTGGGCAAGTCGCATCCACGGAATCGGACCGCGACGCCAAACTCATCACTATCGAGTGTCCTGAAGAACTGTCGCGCTATATCGTTGAAAAGGGTTTCATCGCGGTTGATGGTGTGAGCCTGACCTGCTTCGATTGCACACCGACTAGTTTCACGTTCACGCTGATACCGTACACGGCGATTCACACTACACTGGGCGGATTACGAGCGGGTGACTTGGTAAATATCGAGACAGACATGACGGGCAAGTACGTCGAGCGATTCATTTCCAAATAGAATCGGCTTTACCCGATGTCTACTGAAGCAAGCCCATTAAGGCCCGATTCTGCAGCCGCTGTTGAGTTCGCCATCGAACGCGTTCGTGTTGGCGGGATGGTGATTATGGTGGATGACGAGGACCGCGAGAACGAGGGCGATTTTGTGATGGCGGCGGAGGACGCGACTGCGGAACAGATCAATTTCATGGCGATGCATGGCCGGGGCTTGATTTGCGTGCCGATGGAGGGTGATGACCTGGACCGTCTCGGGATGCCGATGATGGTGCGCCACAACACGTCGCCGCACTCGACGGCGATGACGGTCGCGGTGGACGCGGCGTACGGGATCACGACGGGGATCTCGTCAGCCGACCGGGCGCACACGATCCGGTTGCTCTCGGAACCGGAGGCAACTTCGGAGAATTTCGTTCAGCCGGGGCATGTCTTCCCGTTGCGCTATCAAGAAGGTGGCGTGTTGGTGCGGGCCGGGCACACCGAGGGTTCGATAGACCTTGTGCGGACTGCCGGCAAGCGACCTTCCGCGGTGGTGTGCGAGATCATGAACGAGGACGGCACCATGGCGCGCCGGCCTCAACTTGAATCGATGGCCAAGAAGCACGACATCCCGATCGTTTCGATTGCGGACATCATCGCCTACCGGTTAAGTCGCGAGTCGTTCGTGCGGCGGGTCACCGAGACTCATCTTCCGACCCGTTGGGGTGAGTTCAGGTGTGTGGCATATCAGAGCAACGTGGACCCGGCGGAGCACATTGCGCTGGTGATGGGTCGTATCGAGCCCGAGCAGGCAGCGTTGGTGCGCGTCCATTCGGAGTGTCTGACGGGCGATATATTCGGTAGCCAGCGGTGCGATTGTGGTGATCAGTTGGACGCGGCGATGTCGCAGATCGCGGAGGCCGGTGTTGGTGCTCTCGTCTACATGCGACAAGAGGGGCGTGGGATTGGATTGATCAACAAATTGAAGGCTTATCGTCTTCAGGACAACGGTCTGGACACAGTGGAGGCCAATAATGAGTTAGGTTTCCAGACCGATCTGCGTCACTACGGCGTTGGCGCGCAGATTTTGTTGGATCTTGGGATTCGGAAGTTCAAGTTTCTGACGAACAATCCGAAGAAGGTTGCTGGGTTGGAGGGATTCGGCTTGGAGATGGTGGAACAGATCCCCCTCTCCCCTCCTGCCAACGACCACAACCGGAAATATCTCGCAACCAAGCGTGATCGGATGATGCATCAGATCGAGTTGGGTGATGAAGAGCCGACAGGTACGGTCGCTAGTCGGCGAAGGACGCCTTTGGGCGGTTGAGTCTTAGGGAAATTCGATGGCTGAGATTGAAAAGAATGCTGGAGAAGCGTCGGCGGAGTTTCTGGATGGTACGGGTTTGAAGATCGGCATTGCGGTGGCGCGATTCAATTCAGATATCACATACAAGATGCGTGATCAGTGCCTGGCGCGGTTGGAGGAGTTGGGGGTCACGGTTCAGGATTCGCACGTGTTCGAGGTGCCGGGTTCGTTCGAGTTGCCGTTGGCGGCACGGGCGTTGCTAGATCCGCCAGTTCTAGCTGACGCAGTAGTCGCAATCGGTGCGGTCATTCGGGGTGAGACGGACCATTATGAGCACATCGCGAACGCTGCTTCGCAGGGATTGTTGAGGGTTTCGGAGGACTCGCTGAAGCCGGTGATATTTGGCGTTTTGACTACGGATACGGTGGACCAGGCGGTTGAGAGGATTGAGCACTCGAAGGGGTACGCGGAGTCGGCGGTGGAGATGGTTAATCGGTTGAAGGGGCTGAGGGAGAGGCGGCGAGGGATTGGGTTGGTATAGGGCTCTGAATCCGGATTATCCCATCCGCAAGGGTGATGGGAGGTGGACGTTGGGTGTGTTGGTGTTGGTTTCAGATTGCGTGGCTCGGCATCCTCCGCTCGACGGCGTTGCTGTTCACCGTGGGCATTGGAATAAGAGCTGCGCCAAGCGTCGTGTCGTTCACGCGGAACGTATCGAAACTGTAGGAGGCCATATCCTTGCCTTCGTCGAATTGGCCCTCAACGAAGACGTAGACGATTAAGAAGGCTACCGACTCGCTCACAGGAGCATACATCAGTTTCTGAGCCAGTCCACCGTCGAGTGTCACGTCAAACCAAGCCACCGAATTCCCCTGCGGCGTCAATCCAACCTTGGCTGTGACGTTCTCTCTACCGTGTTCTTCGACTAGATCAGACTCAAAGATACTGGCGAACAGCTCCAATGGGACCCCGCTCGAGTCAAACTTGGAAATAGATACTCCCCCTTGGAGATCGATGAATGTGAAGGTATCATCGGAACGCGGCTGAACTTCCCAGTCAGCCGGTACCTCCATTTGCATATAACCCCACGGGTCTTCGAAAACAACCATATTCCCAAAGGGGCTGCCCACTATTGGCACTTCAATCGGCGCGGGCGTTGCCTCCGCGGCCGTCGGTGCGGGACCAAGAATCTTGTAACCCTGGTTGTCGGTGGTTCTTTGGTTCGTGGTCAGAACCTGCAGGACGGCGTTGGCGAGACCGACGACCTCGCCCTGGCTGTCGAAGATGAACTCCTCTCCGATGACCCCGCTCCCGGTAATGTTGTAGAGACAGTCACGGAAGCCGTCGGCGTCTTGGTCGTCGTTCGTCAGTCTGAGGCACTCGGCGGCGATGTAGATGTCGTCGTATGCGGAGCCGATGTACCAAGGGAGCAACAAGTAGCCGTAGCGGTTCTGGAAGTTGGCGACAAACTCTTGTGCCACGGGGTTCGCGGGGTCAAGTTCTGTGGCGACAGCTTTGAGGCCAGTGGCGGCTTCGCCGGCGATCTCGAGCGCCATGGGGCCGATCGTCACGACTTCGGAGTATAGAGGTCCGTCGAAGCCGAGCTCCCTGATCTGTTTGACAATTGTGCCGCCCGCAACTTCTGACTGAGCGGCGATGTGAATCGCACCCGGGTTTGCGCTGATGAGCTTGGTTAGCTCGCTGGTGAAGTCGGTCTGATCCGATGCGTAGAGCTCCCCGGCGACCATTTCGCCCCCGAGTTTCTCGAACTGTGCGACGGTAGTGCGTCTCACGCCCTCGGCGTAGTCGGTGGAAGCTGTGATGGTGGCGAGTTTGCGGATGCCGTCGGCCCAGAGCAGATTGCCGGTGTCGATCCCGAGCTGGCTGTCGCTCAGCGCGGTCCGGAAGATGTAGTCGCCTGCTGTGGCAATGTCTGGATTGGTCGCCGATGCTGAGAGGAGAACGACACCGTCCTCCTCTGCCAGAGGAGCTACTCCGAGCATAGCTCCGCTGCAAGTGGGGCCAAGGATGATCTTCACGCCGTCCACATCGGTCAGCTGGTTGTATGCATTGATCGCTTCTTGCGCGTCGCACTTCGAGTCGGCAACGATGAGCTCAAGCGTTCGACCGTTGACACCGCCGGCTTCGTTGATCTCGTCCACCGCCATCTGCTTTGCGTGGACTCTTGACGTGCCATGGATCTCTATCAGACCCGTAACCGCCTCCATGACTCCGATCCGGAATGATGCGGCACCTTCAACATCGCAGAACGGCAGACCGCCGAGATCGGAATACTTCATGTCCAACTGGTCTCGAAGAATTCCTGGCACGCACCCGCTCAACTCGTTTCCGCTGAGGTTGAGGACCCCAAGGTTGGAAAGTCCGCCGAACTCAGCGGGAACCGATCCGGTCAAGTAGTTGCTACCGAGGTCCAGAACTGAGAGGTTGGCCAAGATGCCGAACTCAGGTGGAATCTCCCCGCTCAACCAATTCTCCCTCAGTCTCAGATTCTCGAGATTCTCGAGATTGGCAAGCTCGGTCGGGATGCTTCCGAAAAACTCGTTGGCATCGAGATTCAGTGTTTGGAGATTGGTGAACGTTCCAAGCCACCACGGGATTTCCCCGGTTAGTTGATTGTTATCCAGCACTAGTCCTACAAGGTTAGTGAGGTTGGCAAGCTCTTCGGGGATCTCGCCGGTCAGCTCGTTGCCGCTCATAAAAAGAATTTCGAGACTGGCGAGTCCGCCGAGCTCAGGGGGTATCTCGCCGCTCAGATTGTTGTGATACAGCCACAGTTCTACAAGGTTTGAGAGTCCGCCGAGCTCAGGGGGTATCTCGCCGCTCAGATCGTTGATGCTTAGGTCGAGCGCCGTGACGCTGCCATTGGCATCGGTTTGTACGCCGTACCATTCGGCGAGCGGCAAGTCGCTCAGCCAATTCGTGTTGTCTTTCCAACTCCAGCCATCGGTGGCGTTGTAGAGAGCGGTCAACGCTGCCCGCTCGGCGGGATAATCTTCTTGGCTCGGCGTCTGGAATGCAGGCCCCATACCGGTCCCTTCCTGCCCTCCATCTTCCAAGGAGGTTGGATCCCCAAGTTGGCAGTCGGATGCGTCGAGGATCGCCAGGGTCTCGTCGGAGAGCGTTTCTCGGGCCTCCGCGGCGGCTGACAACGCGTCGAAGTAATCGGGGCCGAAGAGTGCCCCGAGCTTCTGCGTCGTGATCTCTTCGATCAGACGTTCCTGCTCCTCCTCGGTCTTGGTCGTATCGACACCGATCTCAAACGCCTCGCCTAAGATATCTAACAAGATGATCACGAACTCTTCGCCGAACGAATCACTGCTGGGACGGGAATTGGCATGATCGCGAAGGGCTTCTACGGCACGCAGATTAGCGTCGTGATACGCCTGAAGCTCGGAAGGCGGGATCAGCTGACGGTATGCGACGACGATGGTGTCAGACATCTCTGCCATCTCGCCCCAAGTGATGTCTTCTCCAGCATCCAGATCGAACTCGAAGGCGCTCAATGGCACCGTCATTTCCTCGCATTGCTGCACGTAGGCGGCGACTCCAGCCTCCGCCGGGCGCGGCGAAGGAGTAGGAATCGGCGTCGGCGCAGGAGTAGCAACTGACGTCGACGCCGGTGTGGGGACTTCCGTCGGTGTGGGCTCTTCGGTGGCCTTGAAGAGGTCGGGAACGCAGCTAAGCAGGCCCAATGCTTCCATAAAAACGGCAGGGTCGCTGTCATCGGCGGTAGCCAAGACGCTCAAGTCCAGACCTTCGATCCGCTCTTGTAGACAGGACTTTTCGTCCTCGCTCAAATCTTCCACACTTATCCCGGTTCCCTCGAGGAAGGCGGCGAGGAACAGCTCGGGGACGCAACTCACCATGGCAATGCCTAACTCTGCAGACGTTGCAAGGTCGTCGCCAGCGGCCATCATGGCGGACACATCGATATCAGCCAACAATTCTCGCAGGCAGGAGGCTTCGTCGGCGCTCAATTCAACGACTTCGCCAGTCACGCTGGATATGAACAAGCTGGGAATGCAAGAAAACCATTCGAAGCCGAGCAGGGCGCCCACGGCCTCAAGGTCGCCACCAATCTCGTCCGGCAAGTCGAAGCTAGTTACCTTGTCTCTCATGCATGACTTTGCGTCCTCACTGAGATCTTCGAGCTGCACGTCGCCCTCGGCGAAGAATGCAGAGATGAACAGGTCAGGCGCACAGGTGAGGATGTCGATGAACATCTTGGCGGCGACCGATGGGTCTTCAGGTTCGTCCATCATGGCGGCAACTAGGGCTGGCACATCAGCGTCGGCGGCTATGCCGCGGACGCAAGATAATTCGGCGTCGCTAAACTCCAATTCATCGCTCTCTTGCATGCCGGCGATCATTATGGAGGCGAATGTCGCTTCCGCGGTCTGCTGGGAGAGACAGGAGAAGAGCGAAACGTGCCTAGGCTCCAGGTATTCGGTCTCCGCCAAGATGGGCTCGTTCAGCATCGACTCCAGCGTTTCAGCGTCCAAATTGTCGCGAACGCAAGACTGCTCCGGGACGGTGAGTAAGTCGAACAGTTCCTGCCAAACGGTTTCGCCGTCGATTTCGAGATCGGCGGCCGTAGCCTGTGGCGTGGCGGTCGGCGTGGGTGAAGATGGGACCGGTGTGGCGGTCGGCGGAATGGGCGTAGATGTAGGTGGGATCGGTGTGGGCGATGCTGTGGGAACAATAGTAGCGGTTGGAAGCGGAGTTGGTGTCGGCGTGGGACTGGGATCTTCAGAGCAGGCGAGCAGCAGTATGGAGAGTACTACAGCACATACCAGTACACTGATTGCAATGGATTTTGACACTTTCGCGGCTCCACGTCGAATTCGGATATTGAAGTTAAACTATACAGGAGTTTTGTGTGATGATGGCGTGATATTTGTATATTTTACGTGTCATATACATGACATCAGCGTAGATTCTTGGGCATAACCGGTATCAGATCTCGGGGTGCGTCGAATCCGGCCGCGGAAGCGGCCGTCTAGGATAGCAATGCGTGCCTTTAACACACTCTTGACGGAGATCCGTACCAACATTCTCCGCCATTACCCGCGCAGGCGAGAATGACAGTGGCACAAGAGGCGAAAACGACTCACGCCGGGAGTGTCAAGTGAATAATTGCCACTCTACTTGACGATCCGCAACAACCCACTGATCACGTCTGATATTTGGCGTTTTGACTACGGATACGGTAGAGCAGGCGGTTGAGAGGATTGAGCACTCGAAGGGGTATGCGGAGTCGGCGGTGGAGATGGTTAATCAGTTGAAGGGGCTAAGGGAGCGGCGGCGGGGTATTGGGTTGGTGTGAGAGTTTCACAACCGCACGGGCTACACCATCCTAAACTTTCGATTTTCGAAGTGTTGCGTTTGATCGGTTTGGGGGATTGTGTGCGCGATTGGCGTTCGTCCCGTCAGACGATGCGATCAATCGTCCCAAACAATTTCGGCAAATTCTGTTCGAGGATACGGAAACCCGTACCGTGGTTCCTTGCCGCTCCGCTCGGCCTTAAATACATCCGAATGTCGATTGTCACAATGCCGTTGGCGAATCCATCCCTGAAAGTCAGTGAACTTGGCTCCGACAAAATCTCCGCCTCGTTGTAGTGGAAATACTCCTTACCCTCTACTCTCTTCGAATCAGCATGCACAAACAACATTCTTTCGAATTTGGTAACGAATTTCCCTACGACGTAATACATGTCCCAAGTCGCTAGCAACGTGTCGCTCGGCGTGTGCGTCATGAAAAGTTGGGTAGCGTCTTCCGACACCGATAGCTGCAACCCGAAAGCGTTCGATTCAGTAGCCGATACAGTCGTGTAAAGCGCCGGGCGATCTCTCGACTCGTCAATATACCCCCATCTTTCGACGAGTTCTTTGTTTTTGAACTTCCAAACCGCACGGTTGAATGTGAAAAGAGTGATCAGGTTGTTGGTGTTCGATCTTGTTGCCTTAACCTCTACACGACCTCCGATATCCGGGATCGGCAGGTTGTTCTCGGCCAACCCCAATCGCGTTTCAAGAGTATGTCCGATTCCAGTCGGTCCGGATCTCTCTGAGGGAACAAATCCCTCAGCGTTGAGTTGCTGCAAGCGTTCGCGCAGTTCGGAGAGTCGCATGATCAACCAGATTTCCGACAGACCACGATGATCTCCGACTTCATCGTCTTGCCTAATTTGCCCGGAACATTCGATGGCGAATTCATCGAAGGCATTCGCTTGTTCGGAATATTGCGCTGGAACGTATCCACATGTTCAAAACCGTTCATCTCAAAGAACGCAGTTGTAGATTCCGCGGTAGGTATTTCCAATCCCTTTACGGTTCGATTCCCGACCACGTAACAAACGAAACCACCTGCCTTCACGATGTTGGCGACATTGCCAATCGACTTCCGATAATCAACGAAGAACGATGCAACTTCGCCAGCTCTCCGAGCATCCGCATCGGTAATCTCGCCGATCACATCGTCGAGTTCCTCGAATCCGAACCTGACGTCACCTGCAAGTTTGGCGCCTCCCATAAGCGAACTGTCCACCCGATTGGCGTTAACGTAGCCGAGCCATTGGGACGAAAGTCGCGAAAACTGCCCATACGCTACCGTCGTCTTCGAATCACCGTACGGCGGCGATGTCACGACGATATCCACTGATTGAGGACCGATTATCTCTGTCGGAATCCCAACTACGGTGTTGAATCCGTGAACTTCAGGAATTGCGGGTTCATCGCCAAGGGCATGGTCAAGGGATGCGAAGGCTCGTCTGTTGTCGTTCAGCACCCCAACCATCGTCGAAAACACATCGGGGTTGTGATCCTCGATGCGCTCGCGCTCCATACGCACGAGTTTGAATTCGGAGTTTTTCGTCCAAGACACCTTCCGCACCGTTAAGCTGTACGCCACTCTGAAGAAATCCGCTATACGCACCGATTCGATCAAGTCAATGTAGCCGCGCATCAATCCCAATTCACGTTGTACGCTTTCGCTGAACCAATAATCGACGTTCGGAATGTCTGGCTGTTCGGCATGACCATTGCGTGATCCGGCCCCATCAAGTCCAAATTCGATAAAGTTCTCTATCTCGCCGTCAAGACGACCGATGTCGATAGGCGCGGTCTTAGTCCTGGCGATGAGACGCGCCAGAGGGTTGAGGTCCGTACCCGTCGAATCAAGGTTCGCCAACATCCCTTCAAGTAGCGTCGTTCCGGTCCCGCAATACGGGTCGAGAAGAACACCCGCCTCCCGGCCATACTCGCCGATCAACCTCCGCGCCACCTGCGGGATCATCATCGCGGGATATGGATGGATACCGTGTGTATATTCCTTCGTGTTCGCGGTCCGATAGTCCCAATCATCCCCAAGCCGTTTTTGGTTTTTCAGCATCGACCACCTCTTGAGTCGTTGAACTTCATAACGTTCGGTATAACCAGGACAGCCGTGGTTCCCAACAACTTGCCCTTAAGGTGATGTTAGCGTCTATGTCCCGATTCGTCCCAACTGGCTGGCGAAGTACGTTTTATTGGTTTGGCGATCGCCTAACACGGTTGCGCGAAATCGAATAATCATCTCGCGAGGCTAGTTCTACGATCCGCGTTAGTTCCCACTCCCCGCCATCACATCCACCAACTCCTGCACGGCGTCCGCCGAAGCTTTCAATGCTGTGCTTTCGGCGTCCGTCAACTCAACCTGAATGATTTCCTCGACACCGCCCGCGCCCAACTTCACCGGAACACCAACATACAACCCTGAAATCCCATACTCGCCGTCCAGCATCGCCGCACATGGCAGAATCTCTTTGCGGTCTAGGAGGATGGCTTCGACCATCTGCGCGGCCGCGGCGGAGGGGGCGTAGTAGGCGGAGCCGGTCTTTAGGAGGGCTACGATTTCGGCGCCGCCGTCGCGGGTGCGTTGGATGATCTCTTCGAGGCGGTTGGCTTCGATGAGTTCGGATACGGGAACCCCGCCTACGGTGGTGGCTTTGATGAGGGGGACCATGGTGTCGCCATGGCCGCCTAGGACGTATGCGGAGACGTTGGTTACGGAGACTTCGAGTTCTTGGGCGAGGAAGGTGCGGAAGCGTGCGGTGTCGAGGATGCCGGCCATGCCGACGACACGCTCTTTAGGGAAGCCGCTGACTTTCTGGGCGAGTTGGACCATGGCGTCGAGCGGGTTGGAGACGACGACGAGAATCGAGTTGGGAGAGTATTTGACGACCTGCTCGGTGACAGACTGCATGATGCGCATGTTGGTGAGGAGGAGGTCGTCTCGGGACATGCCGGGGCGGCGGGCGATGCCGGCGGTTATGACTACCACGTCGGAGTCGGCGGTCGGTGCGTAGTCGTTGGCGCCGGAAATCTGGGCATCGGTACCGAGGACGGGTCCGGATTCGAGGATGTCGAGGGCTTTACCTTGTGGCATGTCTTCGACGACGTCAACGAGGACTACGTCGGCGTATCCGCGTTCGTATATGCGTTGTGCTGTGGTTGCGCCGACGTTTCCGGCGCCTACGACGGTTACTTTGAAGCGCATGTTGTTTGGTTACTCCGTTTCTGGTTGGTTTGTCGTTGTGGGGCCCTCACCCTAACCCTCTCCCGCCGAGCGGGAGAGGGGATTTTATCGCTCCCCTGCCGCAGTCGGTGGGTTCCGGCCTACGCCGGAATGACGGTTGTCAGTTACGATGCGTCGACGTAGGACTGCCACTTGGATTCGAGGTTGGGGTCGTTTACAGTGTCGGCTACGTAAGCTCCGTATTCGTCGCCGGTTGCACCGGTGTCGCGGCCAGTGGTGACGATTTTGCGCTCGTATTGTCCGCAGACTTCGAGGGCCATGTCGAGGCGTCGTCCGAGGTCGGCATAGCCGATGTGTTGGAGGAGCATGGCTGAGGCTTTGAGCATGGATGATGGGTCGGCGTATTGGGCGCGGCCCTCAGTGACCATGCGGGGGGCGGAGCCGTGAATGGCTTCGAACATGGCGTATCTGGTGCCGATATTGGCGGCACCGGCGGTTCCGACCCCGCCTTGAATCTCCGCGGCTTCGTCGGTGAGGATGTCGCCGTAGAGGTTGGGCATGACGAAGACTTGGAAATCGGAACGTCGTGCCGTATCGAGGAGCTTGGCGGTCATGATGTCGATGTACCAGCCGTCCCATTCGATGCCGGGGTACTCTTTGCCGATGCGTTCGGCTACCTGCAGGAAACGGCCGTCGCTGAGCTTTACGATGTTGGCCTTGGTGACGACCGTCACGCGGTCGCGGCCATTTTGCTTGGCGTGTTCGAAGGCAGCGCGGATGATGCGCTCGGAGCCGGGTTCCGAGATTAGGCGGAAGTCGATGGTGAAATCTTCGGTAACGTCGATGCCGTCGGAACCGAGGGCGTAGAGGTCTTCGGTGTTCTCCCGGAAGAACATCCAGTCGATGCCCTCGGATGGGACGCGGACGGGTCGGACGTTGGCGAAGAGGTCGAGTTCCTTCCTCATGCCGACATTTGCGGATTCGAGGTTCGGCCAGCCGTCACCTTTTTCGGGAGTGGTCGTCGGGCCTTTGAGAGTTACATCGCACTCTTTGATCTCGGATAGAACGGCGTCGGGGATTGACTGGAGGTGTTCGGCGCGATTCTCGATGGTTAGACCTTCGATATCGCGGAACTCGATCTTGCCACTGGCCACCGCGTCGGAAAGGAGTCGTTCTAGGACGCCACGAGCGGTGTCCGTGATTGCAGGACCGATACCGTCACCGCCAATGAGGCCGATCTTGATGGTGTCAAGCGCGTCATAGTCGACGAAATCGGCCGACTCCTTCATCGCGGCTACTCGTTCGATCTGTCGTTCGAGAAGTTCGCCGAAGTGATCCTTGGCGCGCTCGATTGCGGCGTTGGGGGCTACGTTTTGCATTCAGAGTTCCTCTGGGAAGGTGGGATCACTCCCACTTGTGTGGTTTGCCCTCTTTCGGCAGCAACTTTCCAGTGTCTTGCCGGATGGCGTGGGTTTGTTCCGTTTTGCGAGCGTTCTTGTTGGTGACGTAACGGACGCCGTCGAGGCCTTGGGTGCCGAGTGCCTCTATGTGGCCGATGGCAACGAAGAGGACATCGGCGGCTTCGTTGACGATGCCATCGGTGTCGTTTTCGTCGACGGCCTCGGCGAGTTCGCGAACCTCCTCGGCCAGGATGGCTTTGCGACGACTGATGATCTCTGCGGGGCTCGTATCTTCGAAGTGCCCGGAACCGAATCCCCAGCGGTTGTGGAAGTCCCAGACTTCGCGTGCCATATCGGAGACTGTATTGACGAATTCTTCTTCGCTTACGGCGTTTGGAGCGTAGCGCGGTCGGTCGGCGGTGCTCACAGGGGAATGTTTCCGTGTTTTTTCGGTGGAAGGTCGTCGACTTTGTTGGCGAGCATCTCAAGAGCGTCGATGACACGCGCACGGGTGTCGCGCGGGTCGATGACATCGTCGACGTATCCTCTGTTTGCCGCGACGTACGGGTTTGCGAATTGCGCCCGGTAGTCGGCTACGAGCTCTCGTCGTTTGGCGTCGGGGTCGTCCGCGGCGGCGATGTCTCGGCGGGCGATGACGTTCACGGCACCATCGGGACCCATGACGGCGATCTCGGCGGTGGGCCATGCGAGGTTGACATCGCAGCGGAGTTCTTTGCTGCCCATCACAATGTAGGCACCACCGTAAGCCTTGCGGAGAATTACGGTGATTTTCGGCACGGTGGCTTCGGAGTAGGCGTAGAGCATCTTTGCGCCGTGGCGAATGATACCGCCCTGTTCTTGTGCGGTGCCCGGCATGAAGCCCGGGACATCGACAAGGGTGAGGATCGGAATATTGAAGGCGTCGCAGAAACGGACGAAGCGCGCACCTTTGTCGGAGGCGTCGATGTCGAGCACACCGGCGAGTTCGTTCGGTTGGTTGGCGACGATGCCGACGGTCGAGCCTGCCATACGGCCGAAACCGACGACGATATTGCGGGCGAACTCGGCGTGGACCTGCATGAATTCGCCATCGTCGACGAGCTCTTCGACGATGTCCAAAACGTCGTAGGGCATATTGGGATCATCGGGTATGGCGGTGCCTAGTTTTCCAGACCGACGGTCGGTTGGGTCTTCGGCGGGGACGATTGGGGGTGAAGAGGCGTTGTTGGATGGGAGGAAGCAGAGAAGGCGTCGGACTTCGTTGAAGCAGGCATCTTCGTCGGTTGCGGCGTAGTGGGCTACGCCGGAGGTAGTGGCGTGCATTCCGGCACCACCGAGGTCTTCGTGGTTGACGTCCTCGCCGGTTACGGAGCGGACAACGTCGGGGCCAGTGATATACATCTGCCCTATCGACTCGACCATGAAGATGAAGTCGGTCATTGCGGGTGAATAGACAGCGCCGCCTGCGGAGGGTCCGGCGATGACGGTGATTTGGGGGATGACGCCGGATGCGAGCGTGTTCCGTCGGAATATCTCACCGTAGCCAGCGAGAGAGTCGATGCCTTCTTGGATGCGGGCGCCGCCGGAGTCGTTGATGCCCACCACTGGAGCACCGACCTTGATGGCGTGATCCATCACCTTAGAGATTTTTTGGGCGGCGATTTGGGAAAGGGAGCCGCCGAGGACCGTGAAGTCTTGGGCGTACGCGAAGACTGTTCGGCCTTCGACTTTGCCCCATGCGGTGACCACGGAGTCGCCTTCGAAGCGTTGGCGGTCTAGTCCGAGGTCGGTGGAGCGATGGGTGTTGAAGGTGTCGATCTCGGTGAACTTGCCGTCGTCGAAGAGTTTCGACAGGCGTTCGCGTGCGGTTAACTTACCGCGTTTTTGCTGCGATTCGATGCGTCGCTCGCCACCGCCGAGTTTGGCGGTTGCCCGTCGTGATTCGAGTGCCGAGAGACGACCTTCAAAGCCGTTTGACGCAGTTGATATGTCGGCTTGTTTGGTGATTTCTCTTCGCCTCCATGCAACCTTTCAATCGAGTATCGACGTTAGCGTCGATTTCATCCATGTGCCAACTTAGAATCCTAACTTATCGACGCAAATTCGCGGCGAGCGACAACTTAACCCGTGTGCTACTGGTAATGCCATTAGGGACAAACAAAACGCGGCACCGCCCTGCCCTGCAAATCGGTGGAAAGACCTTCGATTGGGGATCACGGACGTACATCATGGGAATCCTGAACGCCACTCCGGATTCTTTTTCTGGCGATGGCACGATGCGCAATGGTTTGGATTGGGTAGGTGCCTCGGTTGACTTTGGGCTTCGAATGGAAGACGAAGGCGCCGACATTATCGATATTGGCGGCGAATCGACGCGACCGGCGTCTGTATATCCCGACGCTCGTCCGGTTTCGGCCGACGAAGAACTTCAGCGGGTATTGCCGATCATCTCGGCGCTCAAAGTCCGTTGCGATGTCCCAATCAGCATCGACACACGCAAGTCGACTGTTGCCTATGCCGCGTTGTCAGAAGGTGCGAGCATGGCTAACGATGTCTCGATGCTCTCTGACCCGTTGATGGCGGATGTAGTTACGAAACACTCCGCGCCGATCGTGATTAGCCATATCCGTCCGCGCGCTCAATACGACGATGTCGTAGCCGAAATCAGTCTCGAATTATCTGGTGCGGTTGACCGCGCGCTTCAAGCGGGTGCCGACGATTCGCACATCATCATCGATCCGGGTATCGGATTTGCGAAAAACGCGGCGCATAGCCTCGAGGCACTGCGTAACCTCGGTGTCATCAAAAACAACCTAGCGAACCGTCCGATACTCGTCGGAGCGTCGCGCAAGTCATTTGTCGGTGCAATTCTGGATGCGGAGCCGGAAGATCGTGTAGACGGCAACGCAGCTTCGACGGCGCTCGCCGTCGCCTATGGCGTCGACATCGTTCGCGTCCACGAAGTGCGCGAGATGTCACGCGTCGCCAAAGTCGCCGATGCCATCGTACGCGGGTGGCAACCGGTGTCGGTTTCACAAACCAGTGAACGCGTACGCCGCGCGGTCGAAAGGGTAACCTGATTGGGTTCGCAAATCGACCCAGAGACCGTCTACATCGGATTGGGTAGCAATCTCGGTGATCGCATCGCCAACTTACGGTCTGCCATCAACGCTATTAAACAATTTGGTGATTCAATTGAGTTGTCAGCGGTCTACGAAACGGAGCCGTTCGGCGTCGACGAGGAACAGCCGAAATATCTAAACATGGTGGTCGTGATCCGAACGAACTTGTTACCGACGGTGATACTTTCCAAATTTCTGGGCATCGAACGGACCCACGGGCGCACACGAAACCGTCAGAACGAATCGCGGACGCTCGACATCGACATTCTGATGGTAGGAAGCCAAGTTCTCGAGACCCCCGAGCTGGCACTCCCGCATCCGCGGATGCATGAACGTGCCTTCGTGATGCTACCGCTCTCCGAAATCGCGCCCCAAGCAGTGCATCCGACGCTCAAGTTGACGGTGTCCGAAATCGCAAACCAATTCGGCCATCAAGGCGTTTATCGCGTTGGCGAGATCGACGAATTGGCGGGTTGGCGAAGTTAGCTAGTTATCCTTTTGCAGGGCTTGAATGAAGATGTATACAGCAATGGCGATGAAGATCGCCCAAATGAAGATGCGGGGACTAATGTTCTTGAACACCGATGAAACCTGCAACGTGGGAAGGCACGCCTGATGAGCGACGGGCCGTTCTCAGCAATCGTATCTGACATCGACGGCACGCTGTTGACGAGGGTGAATGACCGGATTTCGCCGAGGTTGAAGGCGGCGGTGGCTGAGGTTACCGCCCGGGGAATACCGTTCTCGTTGTCCACGGGTCGGATGCGACGTTCGGCTTGGATCGTGCATCAGGAGATCGGTGCCAACGCCACGATGATGTGCTACCAAGGCGCGATGGCGGTGGATGCCGAGACGAACACGTTGCTTAGGCATGAAAGGTTGGATGAATCGACCGCGGCAGAGGCGATCAGGTTCTTCAAGGGTCGAAGATTGGACATCCGTGTATATGTAGATGACGACGTCTTTGTTTCACACCAAAACGAAGAAGATTTCGACTATGCCCAGCGCAATCACGCGACGCTCGTGAAGGTTGACGATCTCTTCCCGCTTGCGAAGCGTGAACCTACCGTTGTGCTGGGAATATCCCCGCCAACCGAGATGGGAGAACACGTAGCTGATGTCGCAAAGCTTCTCGGTTCGGCGGCAGAGGTCACCCACTCGTTACCGCATTTCTGCGAGGTAGGTTCGCCAAACGCGGGCAAAGTCCGCGCGCTGCACTGGTTGGCAGAACGCTACGAACTCGAACCGTCGGACTACATAACCTTTGGCGACGGTCTGGGGGATTTGGAGATGATCAGGTGGTCCGGTCGCGGGTACGCGGTAGGTGACGCGCATCCGATGGTTATTGACGCTGCGGATGGTCATTTGGCGGGTCCGGCTGGCGAGGGTGTGGCGGAGGAGTTGGAGGGGTTGAGTGGGGGTGGGGGGTTGGCGAGATCGAGACGCTCCTAACTGTCGTCAGGATCCTCTATGGAGGTTGGATTGACGATCTCGGGCAAAGTGCGGGTTAACGTCATCGCGACGGTTGCGCTGCTTTGAGCATGGAGGCGTCGGATTTCGTCGATATGTTCTTCGAGCCGAATTTTATCGGGGCTTGATACCATCCGGTTGAATGCGTCTTCGATACCAAGCATCGAAACCAACATTGCGAGGCGAAACTGTTCGGTTGCGACGCGACGGGAAAGTTCATTGGGTTGCCTGGCCAAGAAATTCATGAAATGCGCGTTGTCGTAGTTGATGCCGTATAACTTGATGTCATCACCTAGATCTGTGACCCTGCCCCCATCTTGGTCTCCATAACTTTCGGGCCAAACATCAGTCTCTTCTCGGTCAATCCGTCTCCCATCTCGAGTCAACCATTTGGTTTGCGGCGGTTTCACATTGGGTGCGGTATCAACTGGTCGCGGTGGTCTTGGCGGACCTGGTGGGGCTGGCCGCCGTTCGGCAAGAATGTTGAATTCCACGTCTTCGAAGATCGGCTGAAACATGGAATCGTCTGTTAAACCTAATCTGCCAACCAACTTTGTACCAACCATATTTGGGTCATTAACGCATGAAAAATTGATAACGAGCCTACCGTTTGACAGCGAGCAATCGTAGCCTAGCCTTGACAGACCAGAATTTGTTAGGACATCGCCACGATTGTCCGGGCGATCGAGATAGTCGTTGACAACATCCGTCTCGAAGGTGACTCTTCGTCTACCACCCACCGCGATGTCGACACCGTTTTCGCGCAACGCATTGCCGACCAATCGCAGAACCGTCGGACTGAACTTGCCCACATACTCTTCGGGTCCTTGTGTCGGACCTCTAGGGGTTGTCACTAATTCTCCGTGCGGCAATAGCTGTGCGACATTGGGATCTTCGTTAACTAGGGATTGGAAAAGTTCCGTCGATCCTTGGCTTACGACGTTGTCAAGTTCCTCTTCGCGAAGACGATGTTGTAGGTCTTTGAGGTATTGAGAATTCCTGATGGTTTCGGTGACGGCATCGACGTACTGTCGTCCCTGACGTGTGTGTCTGATGTTCTCACGATCACCTTTCCACACATCGTTGTGAGCCGTGTCGGTCAATTCGCTTGCATCGACGATCAGGATGATCCGATCTTTGAGCCCGGGCAAACGACAACGGGTCGAAACGTAATTGCGGCCATCGGTAAACTGAACTTGGCCGTTGACCGAATGAAACACGCGCTCGCGCGTGTTTCGTGAATTCAGCCAACCCGGAAGGTTCTTAGGTAGAACGATCGCGCTGACGTTGATCCGCCCCAAATATGGGTCAGCAATCATTCCAATGTGGTTACGGTCGCCCTGAATGTCGTCTCGTTCATTGGGCGTAAATTCCGGGTCTTGGGCGTGGGTTTTCAGCAATTGATATTCGATGCCGTACAACGGGCGTTCGTCCACGCCAATGGCACGCCTACCCCCTCTTTTTCTCACAGCTGGATACCGGTAATCCATGAGACGGATTGGTAGCACGGTTGAGACGAGGTTCAAATTCAGGGCTTCGCGAAAGTTGCGGAACGAAACCGTGGATTCCATTTGGTAATCGTAGAGTTTGATTATTGTTCCCGAACGGGGCGCGACAACACCGTCTGGTTGACCAGAGTTCAGCATCAACGGCGATATCCTCTCGGCGTCGAATTCTTGGATCGCGCCGTCCAACGAGAAATATTCTGCAATCGGGGCACCACTTGTGGGCCGCCGTCGCACTAGAGTCCATCCCCAATTTCCGTCTCTTGAATAACGTTTCGAGATGATTAACTTGAACCAACGCTCCCCACAATAGCTAAGAACACCGGATGACCCCATGTTGTATTTGCCTTGCACGAAAGGTATGTCTGTTTTCGTGCCTGTGCTCAACGAAAGAAATGTCGCGTGGAAATCATTAGGGTGTTGTCCTTCGCCGTTGTCAACAAAAGTGAAGCAGAGAGGATCATTGCGTCGAGTGCCGCCAGTGACGCCGATCACCAAGTTCTGAGTAGCAAATTCGCGTAATGGTCGGTCAGAATCAGCATCAGAGAGCCTTCCCGTCATCGTTCCGGGTAGCGCCACCAGTGTCTTCACACCGTCCAAAACTGATTGAGGTGCGTCTGGTCCTTTCAACGGCACGTTCTGCTCAAGCGCATGCTTCATCAGAACTGCGTCTACCATGTTCGTACACAGTTCAGTCAACGCTTTACTGCCAGTTGATGCCTGGTTGGTTACAACATTGAAATTGGTTTCACGTCCGTCTATCGGTTGCCAATTGACCGGTTGTGACATCTCTGGCGTAGAGTCGATGACACTTTGAACATCTTGCTCAGACTCGCACCGAAGTAGTGCCATGCAGGTGTCTTGGCTATCCATTTCCCGTCCTTGGTTACGCGTGGGAGCGTTCTTGCCACTGATTGACGGCCCACTGAGACATAAATCTAGCCAACACGGGCGGTACAGCGTTTCCTATCATTCGTGCGATCGGGTCCATACCGGTGCCGTAGAACTGGTAGTCGTCGCTGAATGACTGGAGAGCAGCACCTTCGCGAAGCGAAATGGCGCGGACTTGCTGAGGTGCGTAGTGACCAAAACGGCCATTGGAGACGCTATGAAACCGAGTTGTGATCGTAGGCGAAGGTCTGTCAGGACGCATTCTTGTATAAACGTCTCCGAAACCTCGTTTGCCTTTGGCTTCGAGACGACGGTGGCAGTCCAAAGACAGATCGCCGAAATCGCTGTTTGCCAGATTGAAATTTGGTTCCCCAGGTTGAAGAGCCATCAAACGCTTCCGGTTAAGTTCGGTTAGGTTTCTGCAGACGTGGTTCGGCACGTCCATCGATTCATCGCCTGGGTCGAGAGACGGTAGGTGATCAATCGCTTGTTGCACAGTCTGCAATTCAGCGTCTACGTCCTGTTCAGGAATCAGGACAGGTTGTTCTTGCCGTCTGAGTTCTTGTCTTTTGATAGCAATCAGGATCGATCGACGACGACGTTGAGGTATCCCGAAATTAGAAGCGCAAACCCGACGATCATCGACATCGTATCCCATCAGTATTAAGGAATTGCGAAAATCCTGCCATACGTGTCGAAGTCTCCCAGTCTTGATGGAAGCAACGTTTTCGGACATCACCAACTCGGGTTCGAATTCGTCTATGAAGTCCAAAGTCTGCGCCAGCAGATTCTGGTCTCGCATTCGAGTCTCGGATCGTTTTTCCGTCATGTTCCTTTGTACAAACTTGGTAAACGATTGGCACGGCGCGCATATTGCAAACATCAACGGGAGATTAGGGAACCTGTTTCGGAATTGGGGGATTAAGCGTCTGAGTTGCTCCCAAACCTCCTGTTGTTGACCTTCAGGGTAATCATCCGATGCTTCGAACATGTCCAAAGCGAGGTACTGAGGGGGTTCGCGATCCAAAGAAGTGTTGGAATTGTTCCGGACATAAGTCTTCCAGCACGTCTCGTCCTTGTCGATGCCAGCAATGACGTACCCGCCCGCGTCGATCATCCCACGAGTCGTGCCCCCGGCGCCACAGTAGAAGTCGACGGCGAAAAATCCAGGATGTGGTACATCTTGTTGCATATCAGACATAATAATACATCCGTATGCACAGCTCTCGCGAACTCGGATCACAATTCAATACGCTGTCAACGGCGGTCAAGTCGGGTACAGGAAAATCAGCGGTTGTAATCGCGTTATATTGCCATCCTCTGTGAAAAGACCCGCACCGTCGCTCAAAAAAGATTCTTGGGCGGCATACCCGAAACTAGGACATGACACGTTCATTGAGGTATTTACGGCTCCACCAATATCTCTTTGTCATAACGCGCCCTTAGCCAAATATCTCCGTTGATGGCGTCGACGCCGACTACTCCGTAGCCGTGGTCTACTCGGTAGGGGTTGGGGGCGTTGGGGAAGGTGCCTCCGATTTGGATGGCCCAGATTTGGCGTTGCATGCCGGGGGAGTCGGGGGAGTAGAGATCGGAGTTTGCGAGGTCTTGGAGGTAGCTTAGGCGCATGTTCGCGGGTTGGGTTACAACCAGTATGCGGATGAGGTGGAGTGATTACATTGGTGCTGCCCCTTACCCCGGACACCCCCCTGCGTTCGCCGCGTTCCGCGCGTCCCCCTAGCTCATTCCTGAAGGAATGTGAAGGGAGGGATGTAAGGTGGCAAGGTGGGGATGACTGGGTAGGGGAAATCGATTTGCTTGTCGCACGAGCCGGTTGGCAGCCGTCGGTGTTGACGGCGTTCAATCGCAGTGAAAGTACACTTGAGACTAGGAGTGTAGTAGTGTAAGTTGAACCCCGTGGTTCGACCAACGATGTCTAATGATAGCGATAGACTCAATCATCAAATTGAACACATCCGTTGTGTTTGTAACTAGGAACGCTGAGGTTGGGCTGGGAGTTCCCGGGCTACTCCTCGGAGCGAATCCGTTGGGACTAAACCAGATAATCGAAGATCCAGACGCGCAACAATCGGCCGATGGACTTGTGCTTTCGAGCATGCGTAACCAGTTCGTGGCGACAATTAGTGCGAACAGATTGCAGTTTGATGATCGTAGCGAAGAGCGCCCTGCGCGGCAAGATTTTCCCGATCGCGTGACCCGTGCAGCCGAATTCATCGGCAGATCAAGCAATCAAGCCTATTCGGCGGTCGTAATCATTTTCGAGATTGAAGCCAGTCCTGCCATTAACGTGTTGCCAAGCGAAACAATGCTTAACCTTTTTGTTAAGCCAGATGTGCTCGCAGGCACAAGATACAATGCGATGGGTGCTGCCGCGAGATTGTGGTACTCAGCGGATGACCGGACGTACGAATTTCGACTTGAACCACGCGGGAATCAATATAATGGTCGAGACTATTTCGCGCACTTGAACATTGGAGTCATGCTTCCTGGTACAGTGCCTTCGCCAGCTTGGCTGTCGCGGGTTTTATACGAAGAGTACGAGGAGTTCAAAAGTTTTTTGTCCGAGATTCCCAAAATCAGTGAGAGGTCAAAACCATGGTGACGATCCCTGCTCTCAGCAACAAGCTGCCGGAAACAAACGAGCAAACGAGAACTTCCTTCGGTTATGACAGCATGACCGATGTCATGTACACCGAATTGTCATTGAGTTGGGGAGTACACCAAGGTCGGAACCCCGAGCCTGTTATACGCGGTCAGATCGATTTCCCTTCATTCATGCTCAGAATTGCCGATCTGTTGAAGTTGGAACGTCAGCACCGAGAACGCTTGGCGGCGGTTGCCTTGGATGAAGCCGCTCAAGGGTTGCTAAACGCTCTGGACCAAGAAACCTCGATCCGGTGGGAGGACCTTCTTGAAAAAACCGAGGGTGATTGGGGCGTGGCCTCAAGATCTGCCGCTCTGTTGGTGGGTGCCAACTTATGCGAAGTCAGTCCTACGCGAATCAGACTCAATGAATACGGCGACAAGTTGCTTGCCGAGTCGTCAATGACTGACGAGGCTCACACCGAAATTGCAAGCTGACCATTTCGCCACATACTTGCGGCGAGAGACCTTGAAGGTAGTAGTTCTAGGTCCCGGTGAGGCGCAACCATGCGATCTCAATAAGCGGAGACAGATCATATCTCGACTCAGAGATCATGGTTACACACAAGCAATATCCGGAGAAAAGTTACTTGGAACGCCCGAAGCTCCGTTGCATCTTGCCCTCCAGTCGGCGCTGGATGACATTGATCTCTTGCTCGTTTTGAACACAGGCGTGGCACCATTGGTGGAATTGACGACCATCAGTACTGACTATCGGGCCAGACAGATAACAAAGGTGTGGTCAAAACGAGAATACGTTGAAACAGGCAGGTCGACTCCCGCAGACGTTTTGTCAATGTTTGACAACTGGCCGTTCAGCCCCGATGAATTCGAAAGCTGCGAATTAGTCGAATCGATAATCGAGACTGCCGAGAGGTTCTGCATGAGTAGGGCCCAGCTCGAAGGACGTTTAACGAGCCTCGGGTTACCTCCGCCAAATGACGCGCCTACGTAATCGTTGCCATCGGCGCCTTCGCTATTCGGAGAGAATGTTATAGGCTATTGCAGGCGGCTTGGACTCTGCGGTCAATGTGTTCGTTGGCGTGGGCTGGGCTACTCTACGGCTCCACCAATATCTCTTTGTCGTACCGCGCTCGTAGCCAAATATCTCCGTTGATGGCGTCGATGCCGACTACTCCGTAGCCGTGGTCTACTCGGTATGGATTGGGGTCGTTGGGGAAGGTGCCTCCGATTTGGATGGCCCAGATTTGGCGTTGCATGCGGGGAGAGTCGGGGGAGTAGAGATCGGAGTTGGTGAGTTCTTGGAGGTAGCTTAGGCGCATGTTGCCGACGCGGACGCGGATCTGGTCGTAGCCGGCGAACTCTATGTCTTCGATTACCTCCACGAGGGAGTCTTTGGCGATGTCGATGGCTTCGGATTCAGAAAGTGGTGGGTCTGGGTCGAGGGTCGGAGGTGGTTCTTTGGCGTCGCTACACGCGATTGCGAGTGCGAAAACTGACAACGCAAAACACAGTGCGATAGACACGCGTTTGTCGACTCGAGTGTTATTCGAAGCCGGCTGTGCAGGCTTCATCAGCTGGCTACCGGTATCGACTCGACCTTGCCGATGATGTCTTTGGTGTTGACTAGGTGCTTGCCGAGTCCGAGTTCCTTGGCGTCCATTCCCATCGCGAGGCCGAGCAACTGCGGTAGGTGGATGATTGGCAGGTCGGCCTTGCCGCGGTTGTTCTGTCGGCGGGCTTTGGGTTGGTAGCCGTCGAGGTTGAGGTGGCAGAGGGGGCACGGGGTAACCATTGCGTCGGCGCCGAGTTCGCTGGCGGTTCCGGTGTGGTTGGCTACCATCCGCAGGGAGTTACGCTGGTTGATAAGCAGTATCGGGAAGCCGCAGCAGGCGGTCTTGCCGGGGAAGTCGACGACGTTGCCGCCGACCGACTCGATGACGGTTTCGAGCGAGGTCTGACGCTCCGGGTTTTCGTCGAAGCCCAATGCGTCGGACGGTCGAACGATGTAGCAGCCGTAGAAGGGCGCGAGGTTGACTCCCGAAAGCTCCTTGACGAACGTCTTTTTGAGCGTCTCAACGCCGATGTCTTCAACGAGCACCCAAAGCAGATGCTTGACCGTGGTGTTGCCGCTGTATGACAGTCCCTCTTCGGCGAGGTAGCCGTTAATCTCTTCGAGATAGTCGGCGTCCTTGCGAACACGGCGGTCCGCCTGCGCCATGACGCCTTGGCACGTCGAACAGATCGTCATGACCGGCAGTCCAAGCTGCTCGGCCATTGCGAGTGTGCGGATGTTGAGGATGTCGCCGAGTTTTTGGTCCTTTTCCTGCAACACGCCCGCGCCGGTGCACGAAGCGCCGGTCAACTCGACCCACTCGATGCCGAGTCGATCCATTACCGCGACCGCGGAGTCGAAGAGTTCGGGTCCCGCTCCGCGCGCGACACATCCTGGATAGAAGGCGAATTTCATGTGTTGCGCTCGCTCTCAACTCGTTCGAAGATTCGGGTTATCTTTTCGTTTTCGTCTGCCTTGTGCGGCACTATCGGTGGCATCTTGCCCTTCAGGACCGACTTTACACCGATCTCGGCGAGGTCGATCAGTCGCGGAATGTTGGTGTAGCCCGCAGATTCGACCGCAAGTCGCGCTTCGTCGAGACGGCCGTGTTTCTTGACCGATTTGCTGAATGATTCGGTGTGTCGGTACCCAGATGTATTTCGATTGCCGGCTTCGATGGCCATGTCTCGCATCTCCATGATGCGGTCCATCGGTGCCACGTCCTTGGGGCAGACCTCGACACACTTGAAGCAGCGGGTGCAGTCCCAAATGCCGCCTTCGACTTCGTTGAGTTCTTTTAGGCGTTCGTCACGTTGGTCGTCGCGCGGGTCCTCTACGAAACGCCACGCCTTAGCCAGCGCGGCGGGACCGATGAAGGCTTCGTCGACTTCCAGCACGGTGCAGTCGGAGACGCATGCGCCGCACATGATGCAGTTCATCGCCGTCAACAGATTCTCCATTGAATCGTTATTGACTACGAACTCGCCTTGCTCCGGTTCCGCGTCGGGTTGTAGATACGGATCGACTTGGCGGACTTTGTCAAAGAACGGGTCGAGAGAGACTACGAGGTCCTTGATGATGCCGTGGTTGCCCATAGGTTCAATGACTATCGTCGCGCCCTCTTCAGCGACGTCGGCGATGCGGGTCTTGCAGACGAGTTTGGCCTCACCGTTCACGCGCATTCCACAGGAGCCGCAGATTGAGGCCCGACATGCACAGCGCAGCGCCAGTGTGCCGTCTACTTCTTCCCGGATCTGGATCAGGGCGTCGAGAACGGTCGCGCTCGGGTGCAGATCCATTTCGAACTCGTCCCAACGCCGTTGGCCGGAGCCCATCGTCTCGGGATCGAATCTACTGACCTTTAGTTTCGAATTCATCAGTAGACCCTCTTCACTGGTTCCCACTTGGTAATCGTGACTGGCGATGTCTCAACTCGAACGCCGTCCTCGTTGTCTGGATCGTGATACGCGAGTGTGTGCTTGAGCCAGTTCTCATCGTCGCGCTCCGTGATGTCGGTGCGGAAATGCGCTCCCCTGCTCTCCTTGCGCGTCAACGCCGAATGCACAATTGCGTTGCCGACGTCCGCCATGAACTCCATTTCTAACGTGAAGATGAGGTCCGTGTTGAAGACTTTGCCCTTGTTCTGGATCGCGATCTTCGGCATGCGCTCATTGACGTTGCGAATGGCTTCTTTCGCACCCTCCATCGACGCTTGATCTCGGAACACGCCGATACCTTTGGTCATCTCGTTAGCCATATAGTTTCGGACTGCGGCCCAGTTTTCGTTCGGTTCGCGATCCATCAGCGATTGGATGCGCGCCTTGGTCGCGTTGAGATGCTCATCTGAACCGGAACCAGCGTCTACCGACTTAATGTATTCGGCAGCATGAACGGCTGATCGACGACCGAAAACTACGGTATCGAGCAATGAGTTGGCGCCCAATCGGTTGGCACCGTGGACGCTGACGTTGGCACATTCGCCAGCCGCGTAAAGGCCCGGCACGACGGTCGCACCATCCACATCGGTCTTGATACCGCCCATGATGTAGTGCACACCGGGACGCACAGGTACGGGTTGCTCAGCCAGATCGATCCCGAGGAACTCCACGGCGACCTCTTGGAGATAACCAAGGCGGTCTTCGATGAATTCGCGACCCAGATGTCGGAGGTCGAGGAGAACGTTTCCGTCGATTCCTCTGCCTTCGTTGATTTCCGTCTGCTCCGAGCGCGACACGACATCTCTGGACGCTAGCTCCTCGTATTGGGGAGCGTATTTCAACATGAAACGATCTCCCTCGGAGTTGAGGAGATACGCGCCCTCTCCGCGCGCGGCCTCGGAAAGCAGTATGCCGGTCCGCGCCAACGTCGTCGGATGGTACTGGACCATCTCCATATCCATCATCGGAACCCCAGCGCGCCATGCGAGAGCGAGGCCGTCGCCGGTGCAGATGATTGCATTGGTGGAAGGCTCGAATACTCGTCCGGCGCCACCCGCGGCCATGATCACTGTCTTCGCCCAGATCGAATGTAACGTGCCGGTCTTGATATCCAGCGCCACGACGCCGACGCAACGACCATCTTCGATGATTAAGTCGGTAACGAACCACTCCTCGTACACGTTCAATCCGTGCTTCAGGGCTTGCTCGTAGAGCACATGCAATATCGCGGAGCCTGTGATGGCGCCAACGAAGAACGTCCGGGCGACCAGCTGACCGCCGAAACGTCGCGTACCCAACCTGCCGTCCTCGCCACGACTGAAGATGACTCCCATTCGTTCGAGTTCGATAACGGCATCGCCAGCTTCGCTCGACATGATCTCAACGGCGTCTTGGTCAGCGAGATAGTCGCTTCCCTTGATCGTGTCTAAGGCATGCCCCTCCCAGTCGTCACCGCGGTCGGTGAGGGGTGCGTTGATGCCCCCCTGTGCGGCGTTCGAGTGGCTGCGAACCGGGTGAACTTTGCTGATAACCGCAACGTCCAATCCGAGCCGAGTAGCCTCGACGGCAGCACGCAAGCCGGCCAATCCGGCACCGATTATCAGGACATCATGCTTATACATCCGCTCTCCTAGCATCATCTAGAAATGCGGAGGCGCGGGTGACCGCCGCTATTGTCAGCGCATCATCAATTTCGCCATTCATGCACATATGCCGCAAATCGTCGACGGTCGTTTCTACAACCATGATGTCTTCAAGTTTATCTTGCGGTAATGGGTCGATCTCGAGGTCAGTTGCGACGTATCCGTGGCAGTATTCTTCGCTGTAACCCGATACGGGCACGAAGCCTCCGATCGGGGTGAAATTCGATGCCCGATAACCCGTCTCTTCACGCAACTCGCGAGCGGCGGTCATCTCCGGCGGTTCGTCAGCATCCCGGGTGCCCGAAGGTAGCTCTAAGGTGTAGCATCCCAGCGCCGCGCGCCACTGCTTTACCAGGAGCACGGTACCTCTCTCGGTTATCGGGATCATCACGGTCGATCCCGGATGGGCAATGATCTCTTTCGTCGCCGGTGGGCGGTCACCAATCTTGAGCGTATCTAGACGTAGGGTCAGCTTTTCGCCGCTAAAGATGGTTTTCGAGTCGACGGTCTCGGTTTTGAGCGGCAGGTTTTCTTCCGCGGGATCGGTCATCTTCCGAACCCCTCGCCACGGCGGACTGCACCGATCCTCATCCCAAGTCGATCCGATAATCCTTCCCAGTACGCGCTCTTGGGACCGCGTCGCAAAAACCTCGCGGAATGTTCACTGCGCGTCAACCGAACAGAGTCTCCGATATGCATCGTGCGGCTGATGTATCCGTCGATCGTCAACGTGGCGTCGGCGGTTGTGTCGAGCGTCAACTCAAGCGCGCTGATTGAATCGAGAACGACGCCGCCGAATTGGCTCATGTGCCCGGCGATCGGTTTGAGTAAGAACACCGACGAGTTCGGGTCGATCACCGGTCCACCAAGTTGAAGGTTGTATCCGGTGGACCCGGTTGAAGTGGCAACGATCACGCCGTCACCACGGAACGTAGACAGCTCCACATCGTCAATCACTGCCCTCACCTCGATCATTCGCAGTTCGGCGCCGCGGTGTACGGTCACGTCATTCAACGCGTGGTACGACGCCTTACCGCCTCCGAGTTTGGCCTCGAGCATCACCCGTTCGTCGATGCGCCCGTTGCCATCGAGATACCATGCGATTTCTTCAAGAGCATCGCCGGAATCGATTTCACTCATGAATCCAACTCGCCCCATATTCACGCCGAGGACTGGTATCCCGTGCGCGATGGCCGAATGCATCCCGCGCAAGATCGTACCGTCGCCGCCGATGGTGATGATCAGGTCTGTGTTGCGCAGTCGATCGCCCGTCTCGTCGCCAGCGACCGTAGCTTCGTTGGCGCTCCACCAACGACACCGACCTTTGTATTTCGCGGTGATTTGGGCGGCGAGGTCTGCAGCCCGGGGCAACAGGCTGTGATGGACAATACAGACTTCGTCGAAACTGTTCAAGTTACGCCATCCAGTAGGCGTGTTGACGGCGCGGCTTCATGCTCCCGGTCCGATCAAACGATCGTTAGGGAATCGTCGATCAACTGCAAGATCAACCACGGAACAACTCCGAGGACGATCGATCCAACGACTCCGATTGCCACCGCCGCCATTTCGCCGGTGCCGGGCTTGATCGGTTCGGTATCCTTCGTTTCACCGAACAAGATTAATCCTACGATTCGCAGATAGTAGTACGCGGCGATCACGGTGTTGATCACTGCAACGACCGCGAGCCACACTAAGCCTTGATCGACGGCGGTACTGAACACGACCGCTTTCGCCATGAATCCTACCGTTGGTGGCATGCCGAGCAGCGAAAGCAATCCAATCACCATCATCACCGCCAATAAGGGTGACCTCTTCACGAGTCCGCTCAATCCCTCGATTGTGTCGTCTCCGGTGCGGTGGATAATGGCAGTAAAGGCGAGGAAGACGGCGAGATTGGTGAAGGCATATCCGGCTAGGTAATACATGACGCTCTGCGGCCCGGATGTCGTGCTCCCGCTCGAAGACGCAACTGACACCGCGGCGAATCCGACCATGATGTATCCGGCTTGGGCGATAGTGGAATAAGCGAGCAAACGTTTCATGTTCGTTTGCGACAGAGCCATCAAGTTGCCGACCGTCATGCTCGCGGTCGCAATCACGGCGAACAGTATCTGCCAGTCCTGCGCTACCGTCTCAAATCCTGACAACGAGTAGAGCAACCGCATGAGCACGGCAAAAGCCGATGCCTTAGACGCCACAGATAGGAACGCGGCGACGGGGGTCGGTGCGCCTTGGTAAACGTCCGGCACCCACATGTGCCAAGGCGCGATAGCCATCTTGAAGCCGAAACCCGCGACGATCAATAGAACCGCAAACATTACGGCCAAGGACCCAAATGGCACTCCAGCTTCAAATGGAAGCGCGGCCAGTCGCACAACTATTTCGTCGATCCTAGTCGCGCCCGTGTAGCCATACAGAAAAACGAGTCCGAACAATAACAGGGCTGTGGACAGGGCAGACAGGATCAAGAACTTGGCGCCCGCCTCGATCGAGAAGCCGTCACGTCGCAATGCCGCGAGCGCGATCGCTGGCAAAGCGGTCGTTTCAAGCGCGACGTAGATAGTTATCAGTTCGCTCGCGCCTACTAACAGCATCATTCCCGCGGCCGCGATTAGTAGCAACGAGAAGAATTCTCCGAGCGAATCTTTGAACTGCTCCAGATACGGCACTGAGGCCAGAAGCACCGCAGCTGTTGCGCCAATGATCAGGAATTGGAAGAACAGCGTGAAGCGGTCGGCAGTGAAGCTGCCGTAGACGACCGGAGAAGAGGTCGAATCGCCGATCCAACCGAACCACAGATTTAGCGCGAAGAATGTGGGCGCCGCAAGTCCGATCACTGCGATCCAAGATAGTGCCCGCTTGCTACCCCATCGTCGTCCGCCAAACATGCGTTCGGCAAGGAGCGCGTCCGCTGACAGCAGCACTATTGCTAGTGTTGCCATGGCAATGACGGGCGATAACGCCCAGTAGTCCTGAGCAACCACTAGCGAAGTATCCCTTCAATGCCGATCTTGAAAACGTCGACGATAACCTTCGGCCAAATGCCAACGACGAATATCGGAATCGTCAAGGCCAGTATCGGTATCAGATCCAACGGTTCCGCGTCCGTCAACTCGTCGAACTTGTCATCCGGTATTCCACCCTCTGGAGGTTTAGATCCGAAGAACGTGCGCTGAATCATCCAAAGCACGTATCCGGCCGCCAGCACGACTCCGAACGCTGATATACTCGCCGCCCAAGGCCACACCGGGAATGCGTTGAGGAACACCATGATCTCGGAGACAAAGCCAGACAACGCGGGCAGCCCCAACGAAGCAAATCCGGCAACGAAGAAGAAGATTCCGATCACCGGCATCCTTCGCCACAATCCGCCCAAATGCGGAATGTGCCGGGTGTGCGTGCGATCGTAGGCCATTCCGACTACCAGGAAGGCCAATCCAGTGATCGTGCCGTGTGTGAACATCTGCAACGCGGCACCGTTTATGCCACCGAGTTGCGTGGCCGCCGTGCTGCCGCCAATGGCGGTCAAACCTAGAAGCACGAAGCCCATGTGACTCACAGATGAGTAAGCGATCAAGCGCTTCATGTCGGTCTGTCGGATGGTGACGATGGCACCGTAGACCACACTGACCGCGGCCACGACGGAAAGAATCCCGGCCGCGTCGTGCACCGTAAAGCCATTCGTCTCTTGGAAAAAGCCGATGTTAATGCGGATCATCCCGTAACCGGCCATCTTCAGAAGTACTCCGGCGAGCATTACGCTGACCGCAGTCGGGGCGTCGGTGTGGGCATCGGGAAGCCAGTTGTGGAGCGGCCAAACCGGCAATTTCACGGCGAACGCAATTAGGAAAAAGGCGAATATCAGAGATGCCGGTGCGATCAGGTCGACACCTGCAATCTGGTCTGCGATGCCAACGATCCCGAGTTCAGGTATCGGAACCATTGTCAAACTGTCTACCGCGCCGGTCAGATAGACAGCGAAGATGCCGACGAACATGAAGGCGCCGCCTGCAAGGGTGAAGAGCACGAACTTCATCGCCGAGTATCGCGGACGGCCGGAGCCCCAAACTGAGATGAGCATGAACATGGGAATGACTTCGAATTCAAAGAAGACGAAGAACAGCAACAGGTCGAGGCTGACGAAAACTCCCATCACCGCCGATTCCAGGAGCAATAGCCAAACAAAGTACTCCGACACTCGCAACCCGATGTTCCGTGAAGCAAATGCCGCGGCTAATCCCAATATTCCGGTCAAGAGAACAAGCGGAGCACTCAATCCGTCGACACCAAGAAGATACGAAGACTTGATGGTCTCGGCGGACAACCAGTTCAGGTGGTCGATGAACTGCACACCTCCAACATCGCGGTCGTACGCCAGGAAGACGACGAGTGAGAGGATGAACGCGGCGACGGTACTTAGGATGGCAAACCAGCGGATCACTCGATCCTCGAGATTGAGTGGACGGGCGAGCAGGATCACCAGCGCCGCCAACGCGGGCAGGAACACCGTTACTGTCAATATGCCGTTGAATTCACTCATTCGCTAGATTTCATCGATTTGTTACTGCGCCACCACCACGAAGATCACAATGGCCACGATCAGTCCCACGACCGAAACGATGCCGTATGTCTGGACTTGACCGTCTTGAACCTTGGCCAACGCTCGTCCTGCGCGATCGGTCCAGCGATAAAGCTGTACGTTCACGTTGTCGAATCCTGAAATATCGAGCCTGTCGATCAGCATCGCCAAATAGCTATAGAAGCCGCGGGAGACGATCAAATCTTCGTACAACTCGTCGAAGAAGTATTTGCGCTTCAACAGCGTCTGCAGCGGGCTTGTCGTCCGTTCGACCCAGATCGGCACGAGGTTCGGTTTGGTCAACAACCGCCATGCAAGGCCAATGCCTGAAACCGCCAATAAGGTCGACAGGAGCGCAATCAAAAAGTCGAATTCTGGTTCCGATCCGGCATGGACCTGCGCTTCGTGATCCGGGAAAACGTCGACGTTACGTTCCACGACGAACGTCGCGAACGCATGTTTTTTGACGATGCCCAGGTCGAACACCGGGTTCGTGAAGAAGCCGATGAATATCGCAAGAAACGCAAGTAGAGCGATCGGAACGATCATCGTGCGCGGCGATTCGCCCAGATGCACATGCTCCAAACCCTCCGGAACTTCTTCGCCCGACGCCTCGATATCCTCGCGTTCTTTTTCTCCGCCACCTCGGAACTCGCCATGGAAGGTCATGATGACCGCTCGGAACATATAGAACGCAGTCATCAATGCGGCGAGCAGACCCAACACCAGCGCGACCGTGCCGATCGGTGTCCCGGCGTGGAACGCGTGCGCCAATATCTCGTCTTTAGACCAGAATCCAGAGAGTGGGATGATTCCGGCTAGTGACAGGCTCGCGATCACCATCGCCCAATAGGTGATCTTCATGTGGTCCTTGAGGCCGCCCAAGTACCGCATATTGAACGTCCCACCTGCGTGGTGCACCGAACCGGCGGCAAGGAACAGACCGGCCTTGAAGAACGCGTGCGTGAAGAGATGAAACACCGCCGCTCCATAGGCACCGACGCCCAGCGCAAACATCATGTAGCCAAGCTGACTCACCGTCGAATACGCCAAGACTCGTTTTATGTCGTCCGCGACTAACGCCATCGACGCTGCAAACACCGCCGTAATCGCGCCCACCAAAGTCACTAAGAACATGATGTCGCTGTGCTCGAATAGCGGGAAGAACCGAGCCACAAGGAAGACGCCCGCGGTCACCATTGTCGCGGAGTGGATCAATGCCGAAACCGAGGTCGGCCCCTCCATCGCGTCGGGCAGCCAGGAATGTAATGGGAACTGCGCGGATTTACCGATTGCTCCCAATAGGAACCCTAGTGCTATCCACGAAGCAACTGAAACCGCCATCATTCCGCCCGCGATAGCGCCGTACATTTCGTGGATGTCGAGCCATGACGGATTGTTCGAATACAGGTAGAGGATCGCGAGTAAGAAACCAAAATCGCCGAAGCGCGTCATCAAGAATGCCTTCTTCGCCGCCGCGGCGGCCGTCGGTCGGTTCAGCCAAAAGCCGATGAGCAGATACGACGAGATTCCGACTAACTCCCAAAAAACGAACAGTTGAATGACGCTGCGCGCGGTCACCAATCCCAGCATCGACGCGGTGAAGAGTGCCATGTAGGCGAAGTAGCGGGTGTAGCCGTCGTCGCCATGCATATATCCGATGCCGTAGACCTGGACCAGGAAACTGACGCCGCTCACGACGATCAACATGATCGCCGTCAGCTGGTCGAGCATGATGCCGAAGCCGATGTCGACGCCACCCACCGCGATCCAAGTGTGCATCTCGAACTGTTGAGCACCATCCGAAACGACTTTGATCAGAGCCAGGAACGACAAGACGAATGAGACGCCAATCGCCGCGGCGGTCAACCAACCCGCGAGATCTGATTTCTTGCCGGTTATGCGATAGGGTCCGATGGCGAATTCCGGAATCCACCGAACCGCCACGCCGTTGATGACGAACGCGGATGCCGGCAGGAGGATAATCAGCCAAATTGTCAGTTCTGATGCCAAATCTAGATTCGCTTAGAGTTTCCTGATAATCTCATCGGCCACGTGTTCCCTACCCTTGGGAACCATGACCATGAACGGCACGTCTTCAGCCCAATCCAAGATGTCGCCGACCGGTAAGATCTTGGCTGGCAGTCCTTCGCCATCGAGCAGGTTTTTCCAGCTCTCGGCGATCTTCAAGGTCTTAGTCCTCTTGTATTCGACCCACATGTTCAGTTCTTCATATCCGTTGCGTCGGTAATCTCGACCGACTGCTTTACCCTGTAAAACGCGAAAACTAACGCCAGAGCCAATGCCGTTTCAGCCGCCGCGATGCTGATGACGAAGACCGCGAACATGTGCCCGGTCAGTGCGGACCTGACCGCGCTTTCGGTGATCGCTCCATCCACGCCGACTAACGCAGCCGGTGCCGTAAACCTAGAAAATCCGATCGCGGCCACGAGAACTCCGTTGAACATCAACTCGAGCGACATGATGACTGCGATGATGTTGCGTCGTGCCAGGACTCCAAACAGTCCGATCGAGAACAGCGCACCCGCTACTACAAGGACGATCTCGAGCGTCATGCCGCGTCGTCCTCCTGCGCGTCGTCCTCCTGGCGGCCACGGATTACGACCAACGCACCGATCAACGCCGCGATCAACAGTAGCCCCAGAGTTTCAAACGGCAACACAAATTCGCGGATCAATGCCGGCCCAATGTGGGAAGATCCGTCAACCAACGCGCCTCCGCGTGCGTCCTCGATTTCATCGCCAGCTGCGGCTATTGAGTTTTCGCCGGCCGACCCGTCCGTTACCTCGTAATGTCCGACAAGCCCCGCGACCGCATCTGGGTCGTCCACTTCATCGATCGCGGTCCAATCGGTGTTGTATGCCACGAATATGATGGACGCGAGCATTAACACGCCCGCGACCGCGGACACCAATCGACTTTGGGACAGGGTACCCGCATTGGCCAGATCGCCGATGAACATGACCGCGAACGCAATCAGGATCGAGATTGCGCCGACGTACACCAAGACCTGAACGACGCCGATAAACTCGGCATTCAAAATGAAATAGATCGCGGCAACACCAACAAACGACATCGCCAACGCGACGACCGCGCGCACCAGATCGCGCTGTGTGACGACGATGATCGCCGAAGCGATCGTCATCGCCGAGGCGACGAAGAATGCTAGCGTCGCGATCGGTCCTGAATCGAAAGCTCCGCTCATCGATCCTCGACCCAACGCTGGTCCAATGTCTCTTGATCCGGCATCTCGTGGCGTCCAGTCTTGTAATGGTCGTCCTCGGGGCCGTCGCGGAAGGGATCGTAGTCGCGTTCCTCGAACTGCGGTCTGAACCACGAGCTCGGTTGCCTCAATGCTTGACGTAACTCGTCGACCGGAATCACTAACGCGTCTCGCTCATACTTGCTCCGCTCGAATTGGCTGCCCATATGCAACGCATCGTAGGGACAAGCTTCAACACACAATCCACAGAACATGCACCTACCGATATCGATGTCAAACTTGTCGATCGCGTAGCTCTCGCCTTCCTGAACGTCGAAGCCGCCGGGACTGGTCACGATTTCGATTATTCCAAGCGGACAGTACTTCGCGCATGACGCGCATCCGGTACATCGATCTTCGTACCACGTGAACTCGTTGCCCCGGAAACGTCGGTTTTGCGGGATGTTGACGGGCACCGAATACATGCTAAGCGCGGCTTTGGCGGCGGTCACTGGTTGGGTGGCCATCAAACCTACGGTCGATTTACCCTCGTTCTTCGCCGCGCCAATGATGCCGACCTTGCGGTCGGGGTACTGGATCGTAAAGGGCGCCTTGAGGGCATTCTTCAACGTCACCTTCATCGCCTTCAATAGTCCGAGGCCGATCATCGCGTCGTACCTCCTGTGTAAGCAACCTCATCGGGTAGCTCGTCCGTTGCCACGGGATATGTCGGTCGGTCGGTTCGGGGCGCGGGCGCCGTGTAGTCGCCAGGACGCAGCAACTTGCTGACCAACCAGATCGAAATGAAGAACACCACCCAGTTGATCGCCGACATAATCAGCAACTCAGTGATGCCAGGATCGGGCCAGATAGCGATCAAGATCGCGGTCACGAAGATGTTGATCAACGTGAGTTCGAACAGGCCTTTCCAAGCCAAGGAGAGTATTTGGTCGACACGCAACCGCGGCCACGAAAATCGCATCCACATGATGAACAGCAATACTAGAACGGTCTTGCCCGCAAACCAGATCTGTGACGGTATCGGGTCCCATCCGCGCCAACCGCCGAGGAAGAGCGTCACGATCAACATCGAAGCCACGATCGTCGCCAGGAACTCCGCCAAGAAGAAGATGCCGAACTTCATGCTGCTGTAGTCGTTCAAGTAGCCAGCTGCCAGTTCTGACTCAGCCTCGATCAAGTCGAATGGTGTCCGGCTCGTTTCCGCCTGCGCGGCGATTAGGAACACGAATAGTCCGAGCGGTTGGACCAATATGAACGGGATGTCCTGGGCATCCACGATCTTCCCAAGGGACATCGATCCGGCGAGCATCAACACGCCGATGAGAGACAGCGCCATCGGTATCTCGTAGCTGATGAGCATCGCCACCGATCGCATCCCGGCGAAAATCGCGATCCTGTTGCCCGACGCCCATGACGCGAGAACCACCGAAATGCCGGACATTGACGTGATCGCGATCACGAACAAAATCCCGATGTTTAGGTCCACAACGAATGTCCCGACGCCGAATGGAATTACCGCGAGCACCGACAGCACCGGGAACACCATCAATATCGGTGCAAGATTGAATAGCCAACGGTCGGCTTCATCTGGAACGATGTCTTCTTTGAAGAGCGTCTTGATGGCGTCGGCAACTGACGTGAGTGAGCCAAACGGGCCCCAACGGTTCGGTCCGGTCCGGTTTTGGATTCGTCCCAAAATCCGGCGTTCGCCCCAGATATAGACGACCACGGCACCTAGACCTGCATTGATCACGATATTGATGATGAGGAAAGCAGTGATCGCAAATGCCAGCCATTCAAATCCGGCCGGCAAAAGCGTTGTGTCGTACCCGCGCTCGGCGCACGAATCACTGCTGCCTGCAAGATAACAGTAGATGTTGCGGAAGAGCGAGTTGTCCAAGAAGGCGGGATTCAACGATCTACCTCGCCCATGTTGATATCAACACTACCGAAACTCACGAACATGTCGGCCAACAACTCGCCTACCAGCATCTCGCGTAGCAGCGTCAAGTTGATCAACGACGGCGCTCGGACGTGGCATCGATATGGCGATATCGATCCATCGCTAACCAGATAGAAACCTAATTCGCCTTTGGAGTGCTCAATCGCCGCGTAGGCATCGCCAACTGGTGGACGCAGCAACCAAGGCACATCGTCGTGATCCGGTCGCACAGGTCCTGGCTCGATCAGCTTCTCGCATTGGCGAACAATTTTGATGCTCTCACGCATCTCCTGCACACGGACCCAGTACCGAGCGAAGTTGTCACCAGCGGTGTGAAGTGGGCGCTCGAAAGTTACCTGATCGTAGTAGTCATAAGGGTCGCGATGCCGCAGGTCCCAGTCGACTCCCGCGGCCCTAAGCATCGGCCCCGTAATCGACGCGTCTAGCATCTGCTCGGGCGTCAGCACCGACACGCCCTTCGTGCGCGAGAAAATGATGTCGTTGTCGGTAAGAAGATCATCCAGGTCGTCGATTCGAGGAGGCAGTTCGTCAAGCACGGCATTCATGGCCGGCCAGAACTCCTCGGGCGCGTCCATGAAAACGCCGCCGGGCCTTAGATATGAGTTTGTGATTCGAGCACCGCACAGCATCTCGAAGAGATCAAGTATCTTCTCCCGCTCGCGCATGGTGTAGATAAGCGGCGTGCCCCAGGCGCCTAGGTCCTGAATCAAGAATCCAACCGCCACCAAGTGGCTGGCGATCCGCTGCAACTCAGATGCAATCATCCGCAGCCACACACCCCTAGGAGAAGGCTCAACTCCGGCCAACTTCTCAACGGCAAGCATGTAAGCTTGGTTGTTCAGCATCGAACCGACGTAATCCATGCGATCCGTCAGCGTAACCACCTGCACATACGTCCGCTCCTCCGCCAACTTCTCCGAACCGCGATGCAGGTAGCCGAAAATGGGTTCGACGTCGATGATCTCCTCGCCGTCGAAAGTGACGCGCATCCGGAAAACACCGTGAGTCGACGGGTGTTGCGGGCCAAGGTTGACCGTGATCGGCTCTGTGCGGACCTGCGTTGTCACGATCCTTGCGCGCCTCCGTTTTCGGCGGATAGCTCATCGGCTAAAGCGGTCGGTACGCGCCATTCAGACTCAGGGACGATTGACTGTTCGTAAGTCGCGAAATCCTTCCGCAAAGGGTGGCCCGGGAAACCCTCCCAGAGCATGATTCGCTTGTGGTTCGGGTGCCCTTCGAAGATGATCCCCATCAGATCCCACACCTCTCGCTCCTGTAGATCAGCACCGCGCCAGATATCGAAAACGCTCGGTATTTTCGCTTCGTCTCGCCCGATTCCACACTTGGATTTCACAACTGCGGTGGCGTTCCTTGTCAATGAGGTCAGGTGATAGACCACTTCGAAATATGAGATGTAGTCTACGGCGGTCACGCTGCTGAGCAACTCAAAACGGAACTCCGAGTCATCTCGCAGCAAGCGCATGACCTCGACAACGGATCTAGGTGCGATCCAGATGTCGGTTCCGCGGGCGTCGACTACCGCGTCGGGAAGTGATTTTTGGATCGCTTCCGCCAACTTGGCGCCATCCCACGCCCTGCTCATACGCCACCTGCCGGATTGCTCGTCAACGAGTAACGACGGATCTTGTCATGCAGCTGCATGATCCCGTAAAGCAACGCGTCCGGCCTTGGCGGACATCCGGGCACGTACACATCCACCGGAACAATGTGGTTGACGCCGGGAACCACAGAATATGACTGGAAATAAGGGCCACCGCTGGTCGCGCACACACCCATCGAAATCACCCACTTTGGCTCCGCCATCTGCTCGTAAAGCCGACGCAGGGGGACCGCCATCTTCCAAGTCACTGTACCGGCTACGATCATCAGATCTGCCTGCCGGGGTGTCGCACGAAACGCCTCCATACCGAAACGCGATATGTCGAAGCGACCCATGGCGGACGCAATCATCTCGAAGGCGCAACACGCTAAACCGAATTGCAGGGGAAAGAGCGACGACTTACGCGCCCAGTTCAAGAGATAATCCACGGAGGTAACGATGACGTTGCGCGAGTGGTCATCATCCATGTGCATGATGGGTTCCGGCAACGGGCTCAACCGCGTCGCCTTCATCAAATTGACCTCGTCGCCCTCGTCCCGGTCCATGTCCCAAGTTACGTTGAACAGTGGATTGCGCGGGTCGTGCCCCAACGGGACTCCGTAGGCGTTTTCGATTTCGGAGGTCAATTGTCGGTGCTCCGTGTCCATTCGAGTGCGCCTTTTCGCCACGCGTATAGATAACCCAACGTGACCACAACCAAGAATACCAGCACCGCAAAGAAGGCGATCAGGCCGAACTCCTTCGACAGAACACCGTACTTGATGGCCCACGGAAACAGCAACACGGTCTCCACATCGAACACCACGAATAGGATGGCGTAGTAGTAGTAGCGAATGTTGAAGAGCCGCGGCTTGGGGCTGAAGGGTCGCAGACCACTCTCATAGGAGGTACGTTTCACCTTGGAGGTCTGCGCCGGTCGAACCCGAATAAACTCCGCCGCATACGACAAGAGCAACATCCCGATGGGGACGCCGATCGCGACCATGAGGAACATGACGAGTATCCCGTACTGGCGAAAGTAGTCTTCAAGCATCGGGAATGTTTGTCAGTCTCTTGATGTTAGTGGTCGTGCGCGCGCGTATCCATCGTCTAAGCGGGAACCACGCAACACGTTACGTTTCGATAGTTGATTTTACCCTGTCCGCGCGCTGATTGGCGATGCAGACTTCCTACCAGCACGAGAATCTGTCCGCGTCTCAGTTGACGCCTTCAAAAACGATAACGCCGCGCCCATCGGCTCCCCGTTCAAGGTCGTCGTAGGCCTCATTTATCTGGTCAAGGGAGTACTGTCGCAAAGCCAATCCACCGATTTCGAGTTTCCCAGACTGATAGAAATCGATCAAAGTCCTGAAAGTCTCGTGCGGAGACGCCGATCCGTAGTAACTGCCGACCATCGTTTTCTGATTGCGGACGATCTCGACCATCGGTATTTCAGCTTCCGAACCTTCCGGCGCAATACCGATAACCACGCACGTGCCACCCTTCCGCGTCGCATCGAACGCCGAGCGTGTCGTCATCGCATGACCAAACGCGTCGAACGCCATATCAACACCACCGTCCGTCAACTCCATAATCTTTTCAACGGCATCTTCCGCCCGGGAGTTGACAACATCCGTCGCGCCAAACCGATACGCAAACTCAAGCTTGTTGTCCAAAATATCGACCGCGATGACTTTCGAAGCGTTCAACAATCTCGCACCTTGCAGCACGTTAAGTCCGACACCTCCGACGCCGAATACCGCAACCGTCATCCCGGCCTTTGCGTTCGGTTGGTTGATAACGCCGCCGACACCAGTCGTCACCGAGCAACCGATCAGCGCCGCCACATCCATCGGGACATCGTCGGGAATCGGAAAAACCGCTTCCTGCGGACAGATGATGCTCTCAGCAAACACACCCACCTTGGCGAATTGATGAACCTCCACACCGTCCTCATCGAATAAGCGGAACGTATTGTCGTACTGCTTCGTTCCTGTCAACCGGTTGGTGTCGCAGATGTTTTGCAGTCCAGTCCGGCAAGATCGGCAGTGCCCGCAGCTCGGGACAAAAGACAATATGCAACGGTCGCCTGGTTTGAGGCCCGAAACGCCATCCCCTACTTCATCGACTACGCCCGCGCCCTCGTGTCCCAAAACGATCGGCATCGGGAAATTCGTCTGCCCCTTCATCACATGATGATCGGAAGCGCAAATCCCAGCCGCACCGATCTTCACCCGTACTTCGCCGTTGCGGGGCGGCAACTGCTCCAGATCTTTGATCGGCATCGGCTCGTTGGCCGCATACAAAACCGCTGCTCTAACCATGACTTCCCTTCGGGTTATTCGTCACCACCACAGCCAAACGCCCATAGCCAGTTGAAATTCGCGTGAAACCGACGTTACGCCCACGGACTTAGTAGTGACCCGCGGTAGGTGTCGGTTTGTCCCCTCTCCCGCTCGGCGGGAGAGGGTTAGGGTGAGGGCACCCAATCAGTTCATCTGGATCATCGCGCCAGACTGAATCATGTTCGCGACTTTGGCCTTGAGTTCTTTGACCTGCATGATTTCAGGTGACTTGCCTTGGACCTTCTTGTCCCAGAGGACCTCTCCGTCAACGGTCACCTTGAAGGCGCCGGAGTGACCCGGTGTCAAGCTGATCGCCAGCGCGGGGCCAGCGGCCTGAAATAGCTCGGCTGCCATGTAGGCGGCCAAGTTGGCGTACCCGCAAGGCACGCAGTATTCGATATCGGCTTCCATCTTCCAGTGGTCGGACATATTTGATGTCTCCTATGTTTTTGTGCCTACGCTTCGTAGGTCGCAATCTCAAACTCTATCGCACGGCAGGTAAATTCGGCAAAATACCCACCGTGCGATAATGAATCCATGCACTCGCGACGGAATATCGCTTCCGTTATCGCTTAACCAATGATCATCAGGGCTGTGTTCAGCCGAGGAGGACGCTCACTATGCCATCAAGATGTGAACTTCGCCCAGTCACCAGAGACGACGTCCAAAGAATCGCCGATTGGCTAAAAGACCCGGATGTCTCAGAAAGCTGGTTCGGACGCTACACCTACGGCGACGCGGCCCACCTCGGATATGAGCCTGAGGAGATGATTAACGCCACACAGGAGCAGTGGGACGAGGTCTTCGACGACCCGCATCACGAACCGCACCGCGACATATTCTCCATCTACTCCGAAGAAGGCGAACACATCGGTGAAGGCCAACTTTCAATCGACGAGCCCCTAGGCGACGCGCAGATCTCTGTTCTGATCGGCGACAAGACCAAATGGCACTCCGGATACGGCACCGCTGCAACGCTGGCCATGCTCGAACACATCTTCGACCACTTAGGTCTCTACCGCGGCTGGGTCGACGTACCCACTTACAACGAAGCCGCACGAACCATGTTCGAACACATCGGTTTCGTCCACGAAGGAACCCTACGAAGCAGCCGACCCCACGCCGGCGCACGCCACGACTCAGCGGTCCTCGGCATGCTCGTCGACGAGTATCACCAACGCTTCCCCGACGGTGTCAGCAGCCACGTCATCGGTTGGGAAGGGAACGTGTGAACGACGCACACCTACTCCCTTCTGTTACCGCACAAGGGTACGCTGAAACCGAGTGTCAGCATGCGAATCATCCGCACTGCCGATTAGGTAATGCGAAATCCCAACGCCTCAGCAACGTCTCTTTGTCGAATGTCGAGGGTCAAAAACGCCACATTCTCTGGTTCGGAGGCGAAATATAGCGCGGTGGCTACATGCCAAAGATCGGCTCCTCGCAAGTAACCAGCAGCCAACACCCTCACAATCTCTGGCGATATGGGCCGGTCCGGGAACAGCCAGACAATATCATTCATGAACGCCGTTACCAGCTCGATACTTTCGCGGGCACAAGCTGATTTGACTTCCGCTTCCACTAGATTTGAACACGTCAAGCGATCAAATCCGTTCAACCAATCTTCCAAATTGGCACTGCGTTCTTCTTGAAACGTGATCGCGACTAATACCGAACTGTCTACGTACGCGACCCTCAACCGTTACGCTCCTCCAAAAATCGTTTCAACGCGCCCGGTCGGTGCGCCGAAGGTTTGAAACCCATTCTTGGCTCACGCGCGGGAACCAGCACCCCCCGTCGTTCAAGTTCTGCCATGCGCTCCTCCATCGAGGTTTTCGGCGGTTTGATGGGTTTGATCTCGGCGACAGGGTCGCCGCGGTACGACACGATTACAGTTTCACCGTCTCGGACACGCCGCATCACCTCAGAGAATTTGGCTTTCGCATCGTAAGTTGAATATGTAGTGACCATGAAATGATTATAACTAGTCAGACTAGTCCATTCAATTCCGAATATGAGTCAGACCAGCGCAAGAAACGCCCCATGCTCTTCATCATGGAACGCGAGAATTTCATCGAAGCGGTCGCGGAGCAGCATTTCAATCTCCGAGGTTGAGCAATTTCCCCGTCGTATCCACACGACTTTAGGCGGATGTCCGAACGTGAAACTCAATTGTCTAAAGTCAGAATCTTTCGACACGACGACTAGACCGTGCTCTCTGGCATATGACCAGACCTCAACATCGTCCGCAGATTCAAGCCCTACTTCTCGTACATGAACGGTCCCTGGGTAGACATCATCCAAAGCCGATTTCAGCCTCGGAGAGAGGTTCTGGTCGAACAGAAGCCTCATACAGGCGGCAAGGACACCAATCGACGCTCACGATCAGCCGCGAAAGACAAGCAAGCTCGAATGTCTGCCAATTCAAGGTCGGGAAAATCTGACAGGATCTCCTCCTCGGACATCCCCGAGGCCATGTACTCCAGAACATCGTAGACAGTCACCCGAAGACCTCGGATGCACGGCTTCCCTCCACGCTTACCCGGTTCAACCGTGATTATGTCCGTATAGTTTGCCAACACAGCCTGCTTTCGAACAACGATGGCATCATCATACTACGCGCTACATCGGGGGAACGCACTTCGGACAATCTGTCAATCACCACACAAGCACCGGGCACCGTCGAATTTCAGATCATCCCCGCCGGCAACATATCCAAATACTTGTGCGCGTTCCCGGTAACGAGCAGCACGACCCGCTCGTCACGCGAAATCATTCCACCGTCGATCAATTTCCGCATCGCCGCCAAAGTTGCACCGCCCTCGGGCGCGGCGAACACGCCTTCCATCCGAGCCATCTCCACCATCCCATCAACCATTTCCTCGTCCGACACAGTGATGGCGGTTCCTCCGCTCTCCCGGACTGCGCGGATCACTAGAAAATCGCCAATGGCAGCCGGAACGCGCATTCCGGCAGCAAGAGTATGCGGGTCGGGAAACGGCTCGGCGAACTCCTCCCCCTTCTCGAACGCCGCAACCAATGGCGCGCAACCATCCGCCTGAACACAAACCATCCTCGGACGTTCTGATCCGATCCAACCCAACGCCTCCATCTCGTCCATCGCCTTCCATATGCCCACTATTCCAGTGCCGCCACCAGTCGGATAGACGATCACATCCGGCACCTCGAAGCCCATCTGCTCGACGATCTCATAACCCATCGTCTTCTTGCCCTCCGCGCGATACGGCTCCCGCAACGTCGACACGTCAAATAATCCCAACTCCTCCGCGGCTCGTTGCGACATCTGCCCGGCGTCGGTGATGAAGCCGTCAACCAGCGTCAACCTCGCTCCATAAGCCTCACACTCGACTTTGTTTGCGATCGGCGCGTCCTTCGGCATAAAGACGTGCGCCTCCATCCCGCCTGCGGCTGCGTACGCCGACATTGCACCCGCGGCATTGCCCGCGGAAGGCATCGTCAATCGCGTCAACCCCAACTCTTTCGCCTTCGATACCGCCGCACCAAGCCCCCGCGCTTTGAATGAACCCGTTGGGTTTACTCCCTCGTCCTTGATCAGGATCGTGTCCATATCCGTCGCAGCCGCTAGTCGATCTGCCTTGAGCAATGGTGTCCAGCCCTCGCCAAGCGTTATGATGTTGCCGTCGTCGATCACCGGCATGACTTCTCGATAACGCCACATGTTTGTTGGGCGATCCGATAGGGACTCTTTGGTCAAGGTTGTCTTTGCTCTGTCCAAGGCGTATCTTGCGAACAGAGGTTTCCCGTTAGCCGGGTTGGTCCGATGTGGCTCCGTGGAGTCGAAACGCTCGCCAGTCAATGTGCACTCTAGGTGCGTAATCGCGGATGGATACTTCACTCTTGAGTCCCGTCCTCTACGGTAGCCCGCATGATCCGATGCGGCGTTGCTCCGCTGGACAATCTGTCGATTTGCTCAAATCCCATCACAACGTCAAGCCCCTCGATGACCCGACCAAACACCGTGTAGCAAAGCTCGCTCGGATCTGAACAGTCTTTCAGTTCGCCGCCAACATAGGCGTCCCAATCCGGTTTCGGCTCCAAAGCGATCACGAACTCGGACGAACCACCGTTAACTACCTTCGAAACCATCGAAACCGTGCCCGACGAGTCATGCAACGCTTCCGCACTGAACTCCGATGGAATGTAATAACCGGCCGTCCCTCCAAAAGCATCAACGACGGATCCGCCAAAAACGGCCGACTCGGGTTCAACGGTATGAAATGTCAGCCCATCGTAATACCCGGCCTTGACGAGATTCACGAAATTCTCGACCGTCACCGGCGCGAGGTGATTGAAGAGGTCCAGTCGTACATCGCCACGGTCGGTTTCAATCAACACCTGATACGGTCCGACCGACCCGTGCATCGGATCGTCCACGCGGTCCAAACTCACGTTCCCAGTCGGAATCTTCAGTAGTTCGCTCCCCACCTCGCGTTCAATGGGCGTCGGCAACTGCAAGGGTTGCGGTCGCCATGCAGTGACCGTGGTCTGGAATTGTGCCCCAAGCGCGCGGCGCCTCCCAGTTCCATCAATGTCCATCAACCACAACTGGCCTTCACCCTCATCAACAAACGCGATCTCCGAACCATCGGGCGATATCGTCGCGATCGCCACATCCAATTCGCCGACGTCAATTTCCTCAAGTTCGCCCGTTGTGAGGTCACCGAGAGCGATCACGGTCTTCTCCTCACCATCCTCCGTGCGTTGCGCGGCGGACACAAGTATCCGATTCCCATCTGGGTGCCAAGCCAAACCACGCGCGCCACGTGCTTCGGCCACTGCGTTACCGAAATCATCCACCACGTCGGCAATGGTCGTGCGGAAACGAGCCTCCCCCGATGTCGAGGTGTACATCACAAATTTACCGTCCGGCGACCACGCCGGAAACAGGTGCTGCAATCCCGGTTCGGTCGACAACAAAGTCGCATCATCGAGCGTCACCACACCTGCTATCTCCCCATTCGCATCGAACTCGAAATCCGCTACATAAACACCTGTTGCATCCTCGCGGGTTTCGACAAAAGCTATTCGCTGGCCATCAGGCGATATCGACGGCATGAGGACACCATTCTCCGTCGAGACTAACAACCTGACGTCGTTCGTGAATGGATTAATATCCCAAATTTCGCGCCTCCCATTCACGTTGCTCGAATATGCGATACGGGATCCGTCCGGCCACCATGCCGGCGTATCCTCGATAAACTCGTTGGTCTCGATTTCCGCCGAAAGAGGGATCAAATCGCCGGTAGCAAGATTAATCAGATAGACCACTGCTCCCCGGGGTCCAACGATGTCAACGGCTAGGAAATCCGAACTCCGCTCACGGATCTCGATGTCCATCGTTGCCTCAAGCTGTTCTTCATTTCCGGCACCTTCGGCGACGATACGAGCTACTATCGCGTCTTCGAAAAAACCCGGTTCAAACCCTGCGTTGAACGCGTAGTTCGAGTTCAACTTACCGCCACTCGTCACTTCCAGAAACACGTCAACGTCGTTGATGGAATTTCCGTTCTCGTCAACAACCCGCAGCTGCACTGGCGAACTTGAACCCGCGGGAACCGAGTCGAACGGTGTCGAAAACTCGATCGCGACCGCTTTCGAGGGAAGAATCGAGAGTTGCACGTTTGCGAATGTCTGCACACCCTCCTTGGTTCCGCGCACCCGAACCGTGTTCTCGGGAAACTCACCCGACTTGGAACCCGCGGTGAAGACGCCGTCCTCGTTGAAACTCCCGATTTCGGGATCGGCGACCTCCCAACTCAGTTCGTCCAGCTCCAACTCATTGCCAAATCTGTCGTAGCCCTTGGCGGTCAACTGGATTTCGTCGCCGGTCTTCAAATCGAGCAATGATCCTTCGACCTCTACGCGGTCCAACGCCCCGGACTTGACAGTTCCCTTTACGATCCTCTCCAACGTAACGTCGTCAACGGTTGCCGTCACCAAAACCAGCGACGCGCCCTCTGCAGAGATGGCTTTGTTCGGCGTGTAGTGGCCAGTCTGATCTACGGCATCTCCCGGTCGCAAAACCTCCCAGGTGATCTCCGCCTCCTCGAGAATGTGACCGACGTGATCCAAGACCTCTGCATGTAGATCGACCTCCCACGTCACGCGGGTATCGATGATCTCGGGCGTAATCTCCAATGTCGTCGCTGGCCCATGCACCACCGTTACCGGGATTACGTAATTCGCGGTGAAATTACCCCGCGTGAAATCAACGCGCACTCCCTCCGCGGCGAAACCGATATTGGTGCTTGCCGTAAACAGTCCTTTTTCGTCAATGCTCCCAGTAATAGGATCCGCGTGCCAGGCTAAACCCGGGTCGTCGATCTGATTCCCGAGGTGATCGAATGCCTCGAATTCAAACTGAAACTCCTCGCCGCCCATGAGCGTCAATTCCGCGGCGTTCAATATCAGCCATCCCGCGTCGCCAGGTTGCACTGCAATCGTCGACTCCGTAGATGTGGTTTCGTCCCCCCGGGACGCCGTCAGCTTGACGGTGAATGTTCCCGCGTCAAGATAGCTGTGACGAGCCTTCGTTCCTGCCGCGGTGTTGCCGTCACCGAAATCCCAGAAATACGAGGCACCGTCGGTGAAGTTCATCGCCTCGAACTCAATATCGACCGGTGCCATCACCGTACTCGCCGTCATCCCGATATCGACCACTAATGGTGGCATCGGCGTTGCCGTGGCGGTCGGTTCTGATTCCTCGGCAGTGCAGGCCACCAAAACCAATGCGGCAAAAATCGCAGAGCCGAGTACGAACAGGGCGCGCGGGTGATAGGTCGTAATTCTCATGGTTCGCTATACGGAAACTGGCACATGTGCGGATTGAAATTCTGGAAACTGCGATGCCGGCCGCCACTCGACATCCAAAAACAGAACGTCAGCAAATAACTCCGCCCATTCGCGCCCTACGCGTTCAACGCTCACCTGCTGACCGGTCTCCCGCTCCATCGACGTAACATCCACTCCAGGCATCCCACATGGCACGATGTGCGAGTACAGGCTTAGATCTGTGCTCACGTTTAGCGACATTCCATGCATTGCAACGCCGCCGCTGATTCGCACGCCAATCGCGGCGATTTTACGACCCTCAGGGATATCGCCAACGGCCGGTTTGCTTCCCGGTTCTCCGCCGATCCAGACGCCACTCTTTCCAACCACTCGATGACCCGCAATCCCGTACCCACGTAACAATTGAATGATCGTCTCCTCTAAGATACGCACGTACGCGACTGGTCCGAACTTCAATTCGCGGATACTAATAATCGGGTACGCGACGAGTTGACCGGGGCCATGGTACGTCGCCTCGCCGCCCCGATCCGTCTCCACAATCTCGGCAACGTTAGCAGCCGCCAATCCTCCGCTCATCAACAGATGTGTCTGATCTGCCCGACGTCCCAAGGTGATAACGTTCTCATGCTCAAGCAGCAACAGCGTGTTCGGAATCTGATCCGCTTTGCGTTGCTCCACCAACGATCGCTGCAACTCATGCGTCGGACGATAGGGAACGCGCCCCAACCATGATGCGCGCATTACTGAACGATCAACGATCATCAGGAAACGTCGTCCTGGGAAATCGATTCGAGCCGATTCTTGATGTCGCCCAAGAACGCCAATGCCTCCGCACCGTCGATGATCCGATGGTCGAACGACAGGCACATGTTCATCATGGACCGGATCGCAATCGCCTCTCCGCCATCTTGAGTTCCGGTTACCACCGGACGCCTGATGATTGCCTCAGTCGTCAATATAGCTGCTTGCGGGTAGTTGATAATCGCGCCGCCAAGCACCGAACCCAGTGCACCCGTATTGTTCAGCGTAAACGTGCCGCCCTGAACATCACCCAGCTGCAACTTGCCAGCTCGGGCACCTTCGACGATTCTCGCCATCTCTGAAACCGTCTCTTCGAGAGTCAATTGATCGGCATTCTGCACCACTGGCACAACCAATCCCTGTTCGGCAGCCACCGCAACGCCGACGTTTACAGCACCCTTCAACACAACCTTTCCATCAACCCAGCTTGCGTTCAGTAATCGATGCTCGCTCAGCGCGCGTGCGACGTGGTGCAACACTATCGGCAGATACGTCAGCCGGTGACCCGTATTCGACCGGACTCGCTCGATATTCTGCGAGCGGTAACTCGCCAATTCGGTGACGTCCACCTCGATTGCGCCCCAAGCGTGAGGAATCTCCCGGAAGCTCTTCGCCATGTTCTCGGCGATCATTCGCCGGATCGGAGTAGGCTCTACAACCTCGTCGCCTCGCGCTTCAACCACGCTTGCAGGAGACGATTCCAGATATGCCTCGACATCTCGTCTCGTGACACGACCGCCGGCTCCGGTGCCGCTAACCGAGTTGACATCAATCCCGTGCCGCTCTGCCAACCGCCTCACGACTGGCGAAATGCGCGCGCCGCGATCGTCCCGTCCGCGGCGGCGCCGTCTTTGAGCGCCTGGCGAAGATACCGTAGGCTCCGCCTCGGCGACCGAATCCGCCTGCAAACTCGTATCCGTAAACTCGCCACCGGTCGGGCCGACATTCGCTCCAATGATCATCGAGCCAACACGACTCGCCGATTGGACCGGCGGGTTTGACGTCGCAACAGGTTCTTTGACTATCGGTGCAGGAACCGCTCCTTCGATCTCCATCTCGGCGATCGGAGCGCCCATCTGAACCGTGTCGCCTTCGCTCACCAACAACCCGGTAACTGTCCCATCCCGCGGCGCCGGGACTTCCATGTTCACTTTGTCAGTGATTACCTCCACGAGCGGATCGTAACGCCGTATAACATCGCCGGGCGTAACCAACCACTTGCCAATCACGGCCTCGGTGACCGACTCCCCGACGTGCGGCATCTCTATCTGCATCTTCGCCATCGTTCAGACTTCCGCCAACCGCCTTATAGCCGCGGCAATCTTCTCCGGCGACGGCATGTACTCCGCTTCCTGCAAGGGACTAAACGGCATCGGCGGTATCTCCGGCGCGGTAACTCGCATCACCGGCGCATCTAGATCGAAAAAGCCTTCCGATGCGATGATCGCCGCAACCTCCGACGACACACTCACCGCCCCAGTATCCTCCTGCACGATCATCGCTCTGCCGGTCTGCGACACCGAATCTAGTATCGTCTCACCATCGATCGGTCGCAACGTCCGCAGATCGACCACTTCCGTCTCGATCCCGTCTGACTGCGAAACCATCTCCGCCGCCTGCAACGAGTAGTGCAGCATCAAACCATAGGTGACCAACGTGACATCGCTTCCAGCGCGCTTCACATCCGCCTTCCCAATCGGCTCCGTGTACTCCTCGTCCGGCGCTTCACCACGCACCAATCGATAGGTTCGTTTGTGTTCTAGGAACACCGTCGGGTCGTTCGACCGAATCGCCGAACGCAGCAACCCACGCGCGTCCCACGGCGTTGCCGGAGCGATCACCTGCAAACCCGGCGTGTGCGCGAACAGCACTTCAATGCTCTGCGAATGATAGAGCCCTCCACGTACCCCTCCGCCGTATGGCACGCGGACCGTCATCGGCGCGAATTTCCCGCCATTCGTCCCGTATCTCACCCGCGCAGCCTCACCAACCAGTTGATTAATCGCTGGCCATACAAAGTCCGCAAATTGAATCTCCGCGACCGGCCGCATTCCGTTCACCGCTGCACCCAACGCGATACCGATGATCGACGACTCGGCCAACGGTGTGTTCATTATTCGACCCTCGCCGAATTCGTCCACAAACCCCTCGCTGGCGAGAAACACACCACCCCGAGGTCCAATGTCCTCGCCCATCATAAAGATGTCCGGATCCCTCCGCATCTCCATCCGCAACGTCTCCCGTACCGATTCGATCAACGTAATCTCAGGCATGAGAGTTGCCTCCCCTATCCGACTCCAACACCTTTTCGTACATGTCGCCAACCGGAGGAAATGGCATCGCTTCCGCTTCATCCGTCGCATCATCTACCTCACGCCTCGCCCACTCTTTGAAATCATCGTCCGTAGCCTGATCCAGAATTCCCTGGCGCTTCAACATCGCTTCCGTGATTGGCAACGGGTCCATACTCTTTATGCGCTCGATATCCTCTTTGGAACGATATCGTGTGTGATCATCGTCGGTGGTATGGGGCAACAATCGTTCGACCCGTAATTCCACCAAACTGGCACCACCTCCCGACCTGGCCCGATCCACAGCTTCTTTCACCGCCTCATAGGTCGCCACGACATCAGTCCCATCAACCTCGACACCCGGGATGCCATACGATGATGCCCGGCTCGCAATCGAATCCACCGGCATCTGCTGCTCCAACGGCACCGATATCGCGTACCGATTGTTCTCGCACAGGAACACCACCGGAACCTTGTGAATCCCAGCAAAGTTCATTGCCTCGTGGCAATCGCCCTGACTTGCCGCGCCATCGCCGAAGAACGAGATCGTCACCGCGTCCCTACCCTTCATCTTGTCGGCAAGCGCAACGCCGACAGCCTGCGGCAACTGCGTGCCGACGACATTGGAAAACGAAAACAGATCCACCCGCGGATGCGCCCCATGCAACGGGAATTGCCGCGCCGCGCTAAGGATTTCGCCATCCCGCGCCAAGAACTGCATCAGCATCTCCGTTGGCGTCGTTCCCAACGCCAGCATCGCGGTCAGCTGGCGGTAGTAGATCATGTAGCGATCTCGCGTCGGATCGGTGGCCAGCACCGTCCCCATCTGCGCCGCCTCATGCCCCTGCGCCGATGCCGCGATCGCCGCCTTCCCCTGCCGATTCAGTGTCCATATCCGAACGTCCAACGCCCGGCTCAAGCACATCGTCTTATACGCACCTAACAGACGCTCTCGCGTGAGTCCCGACGGCAGGCTCAATTTCGCTTCAACTGCAATATCACTCGGCGATTCGCTCATAACGCGGATTATAGTTTGTGCGCGCACCAAACAAGCCCCCGAAACGCTTAGCACCAACCCATCGTTTCTATGAATCGTGTCATTCCGAAGAAATCGGTCGCGTCAATCCGAATGGAGTCGATCGAGTCATTCTGAACGAAGCTCTTCTTGTCATTCTGAACGGAGCGAAGCGGAGTGAAGAATCTAACAACCCAACCCCATCGCCACGCGATCAGATTCCTCGCCGCGCTCGGAATGACAACCCAGGAGGCGCTCGGAATGACATCCCAATGGAAACCACTTTCCCTTTTGCTGAAGCAGATGTCGGCACGGAGAGCCGAAAGAGACGCCGGGGATCCACTCCCTGAACTCTCGCGGATATACTCAAATATCGTGAAACAGCATAGTGCTCTACGGTTCGATGTCCAACCGTAGTTCGAATGGATCGAGGAGACAATTCGCATGACGAATATCTTGAAGGCTTCGGCGTTGATCGCAAGTGCTACCACGGTCGCACTTTTCGGTGCATGCAGCAGTGGCGGCGGTGGCGACTATGATCCCAACGCCTCCTACTCCGTGACCATCAAGACCAATAAAGGCGACATCGAGGCCGATCTCTACAACGACATCGCCGGCATTTACGTCGAAAACTTCGTCAACCTCGCCAACGACGGCTTCTACACCAACTCGCCGTGGCACCGAGTCATCGCCGGCTTCGTCATCCAAGGCGGAACCAACGCCGACGGCAAACAAGCTGCCGAATTCGACGACGCCTTCCATCCCAACATGAAGCACGACTCCCCCGGCATCCTATCGATGGCGAACCGAGGATTCAACACCAACACCTCGCAATTCTTCGTAACCCATGCCGAAACTCCCCACCTCGACCCCTACGTTGACGGCCAGCTCAAGCCCTGCCAAGTTCAAGGCACCTCCTGCCACGCCGTCTTCGGCAAAGTCACCAGCGGCATGGACGTGGTCCTCGCCATCCAGCAAGGCGACGTGATGGAATCGGTCGAGATTCACAAGAAGTAGATTCCAAACACACCGCGTTCCGCTCGACTCATCTTTTTGAACCGCCAATCGGGCGTACGATGATCTCATCGTCCGTCACACTTCTCACGAATCTCCAGACTCCGCATCCGGAGGTGTAGAACGCGGCATCGGACGATGCTGTGCCCCTGTTATGCCGACTTCGCGTGCAACTCTTCTATGAGCAAGTTCCAATCTAACAAGATCTGTAAGGCTGCGGACTATCCAGACACCTATCCCGATGATTTGTAAGGCCACGATGAAAGCTAATACAATAATAATCATATCGACAATACCGTAAAATGTGTCCGTAACATGTAGATCGGTCGTCAAGGATGAGAAATCATCCTCATCCCAGAATTCCGAACCCGCAGCCTGAAAAGTTTCTATAGCTAGAAACGAGTATATCAAAGTGATCCATATCCAAACAGTTGTCAGCGCGAAAGGGGCAATGGAAATGCTATCTCGATAATCTTCATCCTTCAACAACGCTATTTTACGCTTCAGATCATTAGAACGCCAAAGCACAGCCGCCGAATATATGCACGGCACCATCACTACGATTGCTACTATAGCTACAGTTCGTTTAATTGTATTCGTCGCTGGGGAAAGTGGATCGAATCCGAAGTGCTGCAAGAGGGCCAACAATATAAAAGTGCCCGCGAAACCACACCCGACGAACCATGTGAGATGTGTATATACATAGCTTGCGGTCAGGCAGCCACGATGAGAACTTTTGACTGAATCGTTGCCGTCGCTCAGAATGAACGGCAATAGCATGCACAGCGATCGTAAAAAGTCCCGCGCGGCTATCGATACCGCCGAACCGGAAGAATTCCGATGATTAAGGTAGCTACTGATCGCAACGAAGGGTGATACTAGAAGCCCCAGTAACGCGATGATCACACTTGGCAACAGAATGATGATCCCCATAAATATAGACCCGCTATTTACCAGTCCAGTCGCCAATAAGATGTCGCCGATTATGAGCAGTGGATCGGGCAAGACGGGTGCTCCTTTCTATACTCAAAACGACATAGTCGGATGAAACTGTTACGAGACATCTTCTGCCTTCATCCTTCTCAGCATTGTTTCCCTATGTGCCCAGTTACGGGCCGTTACGCCGATCCATACCGCACCCGCGGCCGCAAGCGGTATGGCCAAGTAGTAGAAGGGAACCCCTCCCAAGATACCCGGTTCGGCAGCGACGAGGTCCGCGATCCCGAGCCAGAGCCACGCCGCAGTCCAGGCGAACGGAGCGATCGAGTGCTTGTTTCGATGCTCATGCTCACCTCCTACCTCGTCCGATATCAATCGCTCCACATGATCAGCACGCCATGTATAGACGACCGAATACAGACATGTCAATGACACCGCCGCAAACGCAATGAGGGTCACCGCCTCTTCATGGGTGCGGTGGGGCAACATTGAGGCGGTGAAGTATGCGACGGATTCCCGTTCCCGTACGGTTATGATGAATTCACCATACCTGATGTTTCTTAGATTGTAGAGCCACAACAGTGTCACTCCGAATAGCCACGTAGCATAAGTGAAGCCATAGCACCATAGCAACAATCGCCTGAACTCGCCTCTGCTCGATCCGACGCGTCTGCTCAACCAGTATGGCAACAGCAACGCGCAGGCACGGAGTGCTGCTATGACCGCTTGACGGACCGAGGTTTTGAGCGGACGCTGATGATGGCACAGCTCGCTCCAAGCACCCAACGGCGCAAACATTACTCCTATGATTGTCAAAATGGCGGCGACGATCGAAGTCGGCACTCCAAACATGAAAAAAAACAAAAGCAAATGGGAACCTTTTTCGTAGATCCCAAACGCCGTCCAATCGGTGAGCCAATCCATCACGGTCCCGAACGCCGTCCAATCGATCGAATAGATGAGCGCCTCTATCATGGTCCTCTCACGAATGTCCAGGTCCCGCATCCGGAGGTGTAGAACGCGGCGTCAGACGATGCGATCGAGACTTGCAGGCCTTGGCTCCATCCGCCGCTCTGGGCGACCTGGTCCGACGCGCCGTCGAGGCTGGAGATGCGCTCCCACTCGCACGTCGCGGCGTCGGATTCCGTGCCGACCGCGTAGGTTCCCGGCGCGATGTCCCCGCGCACGCTGTAGATCCCGTCGCCGAAGCTGGTCAGCAGCGGGTCGCGCGCCGCTATCGAGCAGGAGGTGCCGGGCAGCGAGCACTCGGTCTCGATGGAGACGCTGCGCGCGGAGCTCAGACGCCCGTCGCTCGCCTTGGTCTTGACGCTGAAGCGGTACGGAGTGCCGCGCTGAAGACCGCTGGCGAAGTAGGAGTTGCGAGTGACCGTGCTGCTGCGCCCGTCGAACGTGATCTGGAACGTGCTGTACCCCGAAGGCGCGTCCCACACGAAGTTCGCCCACGTCGTCCCGACGCTGTAGCGCAGGTTGGTGGGCGGCGGGACGAGGGTTACCCTGGGAGTAGGTGTCGGAGTAGGGGTGAACGTGGGCGTGGCTGTCGGAGTAGCCGTTGGAGTCGGAGTACGGGTCGGAGTCGGAGTCGGTGGATCGGTGACCCTGATGTAGACCCGATCGAGGTAGTCGCCGTCAGATGTTCTGAGCGTCACGTGCCCGGAACCGGAGCGGCATCCGTATATGTAGCGAGACTTCAATCTCGTATCCCCGCCCGTCGAGGAGCAGCTGGAGTAAAGCGACAGACCGCTGCTCAGCTCCATGCGGGTCGAGAGATTCGAAGGCGCGAGGTCGTGCGCCCAAACCCGCACCGAACGACTACGCCGAACCGACGAGCTCGACGCCGAGATCGAACCTTCCGGACGCAACACGTTGATCGTGATTATGGCGACCTCACGATCGTCGCTCGCCCTCAACAGCCACGCCGTGGCGACGCCGGGAGCGCAGCCGTGCAACGTCCAGTCAGCAGGCGCCAGCACCCCCGCAACTCGCTGCGCGGCAGACTCGGACGAAGACGACGAGCAGGAGCCGTAGAGCGGACGCGTTATCCGAAGCTTCACCAGAGTGTCCGAAGGGCGCACGTTCCGGGCGTACAGCGTGACACTCTGACCCACGTAGATGCTGTAGGACGATGCCGTGAGATCACCGGTCACCACGTCCGGCGTAGACGTGGGCGTCGGGGTCCGCGTCGGGGTATGAGTGGCAGTCGGCGTAGACGTGGGAGTCGGGGTTGGAGACGGTGTGGGTGTCCAAGTCGGCGTCGCAGTCGGAGTAGGAGTTGCGGTGGGAGTGGGAGTCGGGGTGGGAGTCAGTGTCGGGGTGGACGTGGGAGTAGATGTAGGCGTAGAAGTCGAGGTTGGCATCGGCGTGGGAGACAACGTCGGCAGCTGCGCGAAGCCCCAGCCCCAGACGTTGTTGGGAGTGTCGGAGGGACGAGTGCCGGATGCGACTGTCAGCCCCTCCGACGTGGCGTTTCCTTTAAGGACGGTGACCACCGCTTCGGGTGTCACAGTTGTCAATCCGGGCGTCGCTGTCCTGAAGTGCTGTATCAAAAGCGCGGCCAGACCCGCGACGTGCGGCGCAGCCTGGCTAGTGCCCTTCCAAGCACCGGAGGATGAAGGTTCGTTGTCCACTCCGACAATTTCGGGCTTGATCCGACCCTCTGGCGCCGGGCCTCTGCTGCTGATTGTTTCCATGGTGTAGGTTATGGTGTCTCTGGATTCCGTCGCGTCAGCCGCTCCGACCGCTAGCATGCCGGATGAACTGCTCTCCGCCGGATTGCGAATGCTCCCAAAGGAGGTGGAGTACCCTAGATTGCGAGCACCGTCGAATATCCCCAACTGCACCCAGTCCGGTTCTGGACCGTTTTTGAGGCACACTCGCAGGTAGGTTTTTCCGCTGTCCGTGCTAATTGCCTGCTCGATGCGGTAGGTTTCCAAGCCCGGGTATGCATTGGCTGGATCGACGTTTCCGTTGCATTCGGAGTTATCGCAGAGATACAGATCGAGATCAGTAGCACCACTGTTTCCCCAACGCAATATAAATGTGGAGTGTGGATAATGGCCTCGTGCAAGATCGGCTTCGTTGTAACGCACTGTCGTGGAATCCGTAGAAAAATTCAGCCATCCGTCGCTATCCCATCGGTCTTCGTCATTTGCTTCCGAACTGCTGTAGAACATTCCTCCCATTGCTTCATTGCCGGCGGAGTTGATCCAGACGATTCCTTCGCTCACCGCGGACTCCACAGCCTTCAAAGCCAAGTCATCGAATTTGGCGATGCCGTCTCCCGGCCCCTCCCACGCGTAACCCAGCGAAGCGTTGATTACATGCACATCACGCTCTATCATCCAGTCCGTTGCTTGATGGAGACTTCTGGGGTCCCAGGCTCGGGCGATGTAGAGATCGGCGTCGGGTGCAACGTCTATCACCGCCTCGGCGACTCGGGTCCCGTGTTTCCGGATATCGTCGCTTTCGCTGGTGTAGTTTTCACAACGTCGATCGAATTCTGGTGGAGTAGGGGTCGTAGTTCCGCCCAGAAAGCACCTAGAGACTACTGTGGACGGCAGGTCGTCCCCATCGCCTTGCTGCTTCGTGAAACCGACGAAATTCACGTCGATGATGCCGACCTTGACACTATCTCCGGCTATTCCCGCCTTATGCCAGGTTTCGGCGCCGTGCCACCTCGCCGCGTCGGTTTCCGTAGACGTTCCAGCAGCGCTTGGCAAAGCTATCTCTTCGACGCCGTCTGACTGTGTTTGTTTTTTTGGTTTTGCGTACTTAGAGCCAGGTGGGTCACCATTAGGCGCAACGTCCAGTTGATTCGGATTTGGCGGACTACTTGTCAGAGTCACGAGATGGACTCCCGGAACATCTGACAAGCGTCCGAGCAATGATATCGGGACGAATGCTTGCATTGCGTCTGGAATGTTCCCGTACTCAACCCCATACTCATACCGGGCAAATATGCTGATCTGGTTTCGTGTAAGAAATTCGATTATGTTGTATGGATCTCCAAAGTAGGAAATATCTGCAAATACTTCTCTACCGCAGTAGCCGGGGCGATCGCTTCCGATAGGATTTTCACACTCGCATACATCATCTTCGAGACTAGGAATAAGTTTCGGATGATCACAGGCCGGTTCTGAAGACTGCCCTCCCAGGAACGCTTGATCTCTGGGAGCAGCCAACCGGCTGCAAGCACGGAGGCCTGTGTCATTTGGGGTCGGTGTAGCTGTCGGTGTGGGAGTATTGGTAGCTGTGGGCGTAGGCGTGGCCGTCGGAGTAGGCGTGCTCGTGGGAGTGGGTGTCGGCGTGGGTGGATCGCTCCCGCCCGGCGGCACCGTCGCCGTAGGCGTGGATGTGTTGGTTGCTGTCGCTGTCGGAGTGTTAGTGACCGTCGGTGTGTTTGTAGGAGTAGGAGTGTTCGTCGGAGTAGGCGTGCTCGTGGGAGTGGGTGTCGGCGTGGGCGGGTCGCTCCCGCCTGACGATGCCGCCGTCAACGTGTAGGTCTTCGTCGTCGAACCGTCCGGAGCAACCACCTTCACCGAAATCACCAACGGAGATGGGAAGTTCGCAGTTTGCACGTAGAAGAAGCCGTCGGCGGCGCCACCGACGGCCCTGAGGCCGTTGACCGTCACACGCGCCCCGGATGCCGAACGCGACACCTGCAAGATGATCCAAGCACTGGTGCGAAACTCGTTTCCCGGACGGACGCGGTACTCCGTCACGGACGGCGAGAATGCCGGGTCCAGCGAGCGACCGCCTCGGATTAATGAGATGCCGCTAAGGTCCGCGTTCGAAGACCCGCTCTGCGCTGAAGCCGGAGCCCGGTGCACTAAGACCAACGCCGCTAGCAACGACACGGCAAGTACTAGCGACATTAGAATCGCAAACTCCCAACGATCTGACATCGATTCACCTTAACACGTACGCACCACAGCGCCGACGTTTACGTCGAGGTCGACAAAAGTTAGACCTCACATCCAACGGCTAAAACACAGCCTCAATAACGCCGCCGCGTAGGTCGCGCGCTCGAAGGCGCGTCCCAAGTCATGGGGTCCAATGCAAAGTTATCGAGGTCTTCGTGGCGCGTCCGTTGCGATCCGGTGAGTCTTTCCGAAACGCGCACGCCCTCGCCGATTGCCGCTCGATCAAACACGAACGACTCTGAGCCGATCTGGAATTCCTCACCATCGAGGATCGGGGTCTGCCCCGGTTGCAACGGTTCGCCGCGGATCGTCATTCTAAGCAAACCATCCGAATCTGGCCGATATCTAAAGGCGATGCCTCGACCTCTAAAAACAAATCTCCCACCGAGCAAGGGAACGCCGGGCATCGCCGCCGCGGGTACGACCGGTTTGTTCATCAGCCAATCCCACGGCGAGCGGGAATATTCGCGGAAATTCGCCACCAACTCACGTTCCCCTTGCGAGTCGACGCGGTAGAGAGACCCGTAGGGTGACGATTGGAACAATGCCCTCAACAACAGCAAGAAAATCAGGAAGCCGATAAATGCGGCGATACCGGTCGCAGCCAGCAAAGGTATCGAAACCGGGTTCGTAACTTCGATGCTGGCCGTCTGCTCAACAGCTACAACCTCGAACTGCCGCTCAAGGTGAGTGCTGTTCAACTTGGCGTTCACAACGTAATCACCGTCCAACGTCAATGCGCTGAAAACCTTCACCTGGTAGACCTTTTCATCGACTATTTCCGTCGGTTCAAGTTCAATCTCCACAGCCATGCCATCGGCAGCGTTGACGATTGACACCTCGATATCGCCTTGGTCGGCCAAGAAGGCGGCGTCTGCGAACTTCAGGTCGACAGTCGCTATGTGTGTTCTCGCGCCTTCAACCACTGTTCCATCGCCCGCGATCTCGATCTCGATCGTGGGAAACGGCTCCACTACGAACACGCCGTCGCCGTCGATTGTCGGCGCAAGATTCGGCCATCGCATGCTGAACCTGACATTGCTCACGCCAGCCAACTCGTGTGCCGCCACCGTGGCCGAGAACACCCCATCCTCTCCAAACTCATCACCATCCTCGCCCAAATCGTTCAACACATAAGCGAGCTCGGCACCGTCCGGCCCCGTGATGAAGGCATCGACTAAAGCTGAGGAGTCGATCAACGGAGATTCGCCGGACCGGGCATCGACGGTCAAAACGAACGGCTCACCGATCGGAAACGGCGGTTGCGGTTCCATCACGACGCTCAGGTTGTTGACCACGTCGCTGTAGATAGTCAAGGGACCCGAACCGACCGCAGACTTCAAAGACCATACACCGGGTTGAGGGTTCCGCACCGTAAAGAACTTCATCCCAGATATCGAGAATGCGTTCACCGAACCGACTGAATCCGAGAGTTCCTGTCCGTTCGGTTCTCTAATTACGTTGAGTGTTTCGGGGTCCTCGAACGAGTAACCTGCCACGAGATATGACGAATGAGGAGGTACACCGACGTCGATGGTCTCGCCTGCGGTGCCCAGTGAGTCGGTCTGCAGAGTCGGCGTCAACACGACACCCAACTCGCCGTTGATGAACTCAAGGACGCCGTCCAAGAATCCGAGGTCGTATGCGGTGCCGCCACCTGCTGAACTGATCACCGAAAGAACATCACGGTCAGCCGATGGAGTCGTCGCCAATGAGATCGTGTCAATCGTGACGCCGCTGGCCGCGAGATTTGAAGCCTCGGTTTCGAGCCCGCCAACACCTGTTGATTCGTGAAAGGTAAAACCCCCGGCTGAAAGTATGTACAGCTTCCCATTCTCGCCAAGCTGCGTGATGAACGAAGCATAACTTTCGAGCATTTCGGAAAGGTCGGCGGGCGTCGAGTCGTCACCAATCTGCGCCTTCATCGCATCGATCGCTTCATCGACCGCCGTCTTCGCCAGATCGCCAGTGGCAAAGCTCTGCGGCTCATTTGCGTGGTCCGCGTACTGACCCAACAAAATCAGCCCCTCGTCGGCGTTCGACAACACCATCTTCGCCGCGAGCCCAGCCGCCTCGATGTCTTCAATCTTCAATAGCGAAGTGTCGAACGCAACCAGCGTGAAACCGACCGTGTCTGGCGGCCCGTTTTGCGCCTCAACCACCCGCGCATTTTCTGACGCGAAAACCACTATTGCGACCAGCGCTACGAAAGCGAGCACGGTCGACAACGTGTGGTTTGGAAATGTGTTGAACATGCGTGTATTTCGGCGAAACGACACTAAGCCATAGCATCGGCTAGTTGACTTTCTGATTTTAACGGACTTAGTCCCATCGCCCTCGCTTGGGGACGATGCATACTCTTGATACGACAATTCGCATCGTATGGTTGACATTGCGCTTCGAAAGTGTGCAAGAATCAACGCTTGACGTGACGCCTTTGGGTTCTGTTTCCCATTTGGCGGTTCGGCCGGATGTTGAGAGTCAATATCGAAAGGTCAAAATGAAGATCACCGGAGTATCCTCTACGCTCTTCCAGTACCCCATGCCCCGCCGGATGGGCGATGCCAACTCGCCGATGGGGCGCGCCCGCGCGAGCGGCTGCATAATCGAGCTGCACACAGACACCGAACTCACCGGAATCTCGATGGGCGGCGGTGGTGCAATCGGCATCATCAACTCCCTCGTCGAGGGCGTCCTCATCGGTCAAGACCCGCGACGCGTCACCGGCCTCTGGCAACGAATGGTCAATAAGCATTTCAAAGGCGGACACGACGGAATCGCAAACGATGCCATCTCCGCCCTCGATATCGCTCTGTGGGACCTCAAAGCAAAATCCAACGACGAGCCGTTATGGAAAACCCTTGGCGGAGTTAAACAGCCAATCAACGCCTACGCCAGCGGCCTTGACATGCCCTTGTCCGACGAAGAGATCTTCGATTTCTACCGCGGGATGGCCGAGGACTACGGCTTCAAAGACGGAAAGCTCAAAGTCGGCCTCGACCAAGACTCCGATCTCCGTCGCATCGGCATCATGAAGGATGCGCTAAGCATCAACACCGACGAACCCGGTCTGATGGTCGATGCCAACGAATATTGGTCTCCTAAGCAAGCCATCCGCAAAGTCCGCGAGATGGAAGAGCAGTTCGATCTCATGTGGATCGAAGAACCGGCCCGTCGTTGGGATTTCCTCGGTCTTCGCCGAATTTGCGACGCGGTCAAAACTCCCGTCTGCGCCGGCGAAAACCTTGACACGCTCGGTGATTTCCTCCCGTATTTCCACAACCGCTCCGCCGATATAATCCAAGTCGGCTCCGGAATGACCGGAATCACCTGCGCTCTCCAGATCGCCGATGCCGCGCACGGCTTCAACCTGCCGGTCACCCTCGGCGGTTCTGCCGGACACCACCACGCTCACCTCGCAACCGTGATTCCCAACTACGTCACCATCGAAGTGGGCAATGCAGAATCCGAAAATCGCGTCGCGTCGATCGACATCACATTCGAGAACGGAAAAGCCATCCTCGGAGACAAACCCGGACTCGGCATCGAAATCGACCACGAGGAGCTGGCGAAAGCACAGGTCGACGCGATCCCACCCGGTGCCGGCCCAAGCCCGTTCGGACGTCGCCCCGGCGCCGGACTGTATGAAGTTCCGCCAACCGAAGAGGAAAAAGTAGAAGCCGTACGCGGCATCACCGGACAATCCGAAGGCCGCCACGCCTATTGATGCACTGACCCTCCTGGTTGTGACGTAGGGGCGGGTTTCAAACCCGCCCCTACACGCCGGGCACGAACAAACCGTCCAAACACCACAAGAAAATCCTCAACCATGAAAATCACCGGATACCGCGTAGAACAATACGAGATGAAGATGGATCGTCCCATCGGCGACGCCAACGGAGTGGTCGGCGAGGACATCGCCGGCGGTTCGGTCCTCTGGATCGAGACCGATGAAGGAATCACCGGCGTCGCACCCGGCGGCAATCCAGCTGTCGGGCGTCTTTTCCACTTGATTGAAGGCGAAGACCCTCGATCCGTCGTCGGACTATGGATGCGGCTCGTCGACTTCGTATTCAAGGGCGGAAACGAAGGCGAGATGAACGGCGCCATCAACGCCATTGACACTGCGCTCTGGGACCTCAAAGCCAAGATTGCGGACGAACCCTTGTGGCAAACCTTTGGCGCACGCGAAGGAATGACAAAGGCCTACGCCAGCGGCATCGACCTCTGCCTCGACGACGACGCCATCTTCGCCTTTTATCGCCGAATGGCCGAGCACGGTGTCGACGGTGGCAAACTCAAAGTCGGACTCGACATGAAGACCGACCTGCGGCGAATCGGCATCATGAAGGAAGCGCTCAGCATCGCCGCCGACCGTCCTCGGCTGCTGATCGACAGCAACGAATACTGGTCCGCCAAAGAGGCCATCATCCGTATCCAACGCATCGAAGAGGATTTCGACATCACTTGGGCAGAAGAACCCGCCCGACGCTGGGACTTCGACGGCCTCCGACAGGTCTCACGCAACATCTCCGCAGCCGTAGCCTCCGGCGAAAACCTCAACCACATCGGCGACTTCTACCCCCTCGTCTCACAGCAAGCCGTAGACGTCGTAAACATCTCCGCAGGCCACAGCGGTTTCACCGGGTGCAGGCAAGTGGCCAACCTCTGCTACGCATACGAACTACCCGTGACGATGATGAACTGCCAAGCAAACTACGCCGCACACCTCGCCGCAGCTCTCCCCAACCACATGATCATGGAGGTCGTAGACCCGGGTCGCGAACAGTGCATCAACTTCAACCACACAATCGAAGACGGCTTCATCCACCTTTCCGACGAACCCGGCCTAGGCATCACCATCGATGAAGAGGCGCTAGCGCAGCTTCAAGCAAATCCGCCGGAGCCGGAACGACGGCGCCGGAATCCGTTTCCCAGGCGGGAAGGGGCGGGAAGGTTCATTGTGCCGCCTTCGAAGGAAGAGGCGGGTTGGTTGGTGGGTTAATCCCCATTAACGGGGATGGGTTTACCACCGGAAAGAACCACGTCGCCACGCTTGTAAACCGCTTTGCCGCGTAGTTTCGTCGCCGGTCGGTGAAGGCCAAATGTGTGGGTTCTGCCCCCCTGTTCAGGTCCTGCGCGGCTCGATTCGTATTTCCAATCCGATTCCTCAACAAATGCAATGTCTACTCGCCACACGATGACAGGTTTGCCCGCTTCCAGCGACTCAGTCGAGTCGACTAGATATCGCCATATGATGTACCAACCGGGGTGATTGTAGTGGGATTGGACGGCCCATGGTCGTTTGCTTGCTTTACTCTCTAACGAATCATCAGGAGAAGGGTCGGGGCCGGACCCACGCCGAATCAAATCGGGAAACCGTTGTTGCGCAGTGTCGACGTTTCGATGTTTTTCGTAGTTGCTGACAGAATCTAGTGCTTTGGTTCCGTAAATCCCGACGATAGCGCTGAACACGTTCATCTGTTCGTGGTAAATGTCGACCAATTCGGAGAGTTCTCGCTCGATATAATCGACCGCTCTTCGGATCGCCGATACCGTCAAGCCGGGTGGCAAGGGCACAGACAAATCGAACCATTCATCCCGATCCAATTGGTCTCGTCCTTTTGGGTTCGTACATGGCGAGTTGTGGAATCGCGGATTTTGCGAGTTCGAAGTACTCCGAGTCGATTTCGATCCCGATGCTGTCGAGCCCACATGACGTAGCGGCCGCGACGGTTGAACCCGAACCCATGAACGGGTCCAAAATCGATCCTTCGCTCAGCGGTAGGGATGCTCGCACTATCTGTCGCATGAAATCTTGAGGTTTCAGTGAAGGGTGCGGCGCTGCTTGTTTTTCAAATCCTCTAGCGGGTGACGAGTAGATGAGGTCGCGAAAAGGTTCCGAATCGGACAGGCGCATCAACCCCCCGGTCTTCCATTTGCGCAGATTATCTTGCACTCGACCCTCACAAGGTTTGCGAAACAGTCCCCAAGGTTCCCAACAAGAGCGAGGCATCACCGAGACTGAATCGAATTCCTCGTGTGCGTTTTTTGGTCGATCTCCGCCTCGTAGCGTTTGCACAACTCTGACGATCTCCCCACGCTTCTCAAAACCGGCTCGAATGAACGGGAGATACACGAAATGGGAAACCAGTGGGTTAGTGGCGATGAAAACATGCGCACCTGGCACCAATGCCGGCAACAGCAGATTTGCCAGGCGGTCGAAAAACTGTTCGAGGCGCTCCTTGTCGCCGTCCTTGAGCACCGTGAACCGAGGCAATGGTTTTCGGACGGCGTTGTCAAACGCAGGTGGGATGCGCCAAACGCCTCCTCGACCACTGCGGAGCTTCTCAATTTCACGCGGTGTGTATTCGATCAACCCGTATGGCGGATCCGTCACCACCGCGTGGATCGAGTTCGGTCGCGCTTTCTCTAACCAATCAAAGGCATCGCCGTGGATAATTTGTGGCGTTTCCTTGACGAGTGAGCGAATCGGAAGAGCAGTTTCAAGAGCAGTCATTACAAGCTCAGACTACCATCACCCGACCAAGGTCCGGTTCGCAAATGGCGAACCTCACGGATGGTTACCGATCCCAAAGGATGGCGGGTTGGAGGCAAACGCACTCATCCAAAATCAACCCGAACGGTTGACAACTTTCTCGATGTGGTTGCCTACTCCCCCGAATGCCCTTGCAACAAATAACCGCCCGTAGCTCCCGATACCACGATGATCATGATGTCCACAACTACCCACACCACATCATGCATCACCTCCACGCCGACATCGTTTGCCCCGTTGACCAGCAGGTTTAACCAGTTGAAGAGGAACAACGCAGCCAATATCATCGTCGAGAAATACAGCACGTTCGACTCTATGTACTCACGGGTGACGCCTGCTTCACCGCTCGCTTCGTTCTTATATTTTCGCTCCCAGTTGAAGTAGAAGGCCAAGGCGATCGCCACCAACGATATGTAGTTCACGATCGTCCACACGTCGCCTGAGTCGTACAGTCGCCACGCAATGAACTGTACGGCGACCACCAACGACACCAAGATGAGCGCGGCTCCAATAATCCGTCGTATTCCTGCCATCTTTTCAGCCCTCCCTTGGACTTCTTTAGATTGAATTTGACTTCATTCGCGCCTAAGACCTCGACGCCTTAAGCCACAGGTGATAGCCCGTGATGCCCGAAACCAAGATGAAATAAGGGTTGATGAACCACCAGTAGATGAAATGCCGGGTCCTGGACTCATCCGAAGCATCGCCGAAATCCCACAACATGTAGAACCAATTGCTGAAAAAGATCATCGTCAAGATGATCGACGCGTAAAACAGCACGTTCACTTCGAGATACATCCGGCTTACCCGGTCATCCTCCGGCAACGAGATCTTCCGCCGCAGATTTACCAACAAACTGATCACCACGGCGATGCCCATGATCGGGTTGATGTAATCCCACAATGAACCCGTGTTCCAAAGCTGCGCATGCCCGGACAACACATTCACAAATACAACGGCAGCCGCCAATACGTTGAACATCCCGAGAATCCGAACCACGATAGCCATCGGCAAACCTCAATTTCCTGCGTTCGAGCCGCGCAAAAGATAGCGGCCCACAAATAGGTTCACGATCACGAACAAGACGTCGATCCCGTACCACATTAGCAATCGAAACTCGTAAGGCGGTTTCTCGTCAGATTCGAATAATTGGGAGCTAAAGAACAACCGGAAAAACAGAAGAGACAGCGCGATTGTGGCGATTAACATGACCCGTGAACCCCAATCTCCAGACTCAGATTCCTCACGCATCCGAATCGCCGCGAACACCGAAGCCGCCACAACCCCAACCGCCATCATGATGCTCACCGCATCCCAAATCTCGCCGTTCAGATCACCGCCATACATCGGCGACGCCAAAAACTGAACGGCCACAATCAACGCCATCGCAATGTGGACGTAGCCAAATACCCGCTTGATCACTTCCATATATCGGTGTTAGACCCCCTATTCCGTCGACGCGCCGGGGCTCATACCGACGCTCCTCAACAAGTAGCTCCCGACAATAACGTTCACTATCGGGAAAATTACATCGACGGCTGTCCAAATCAAAGAGCGGAAATCGCCTATCTCATCAGCTGCATCCTTGAACACCGTCCACGCGAACCACTGCTCGAAATACAGCAGGAACAGCGCCGCCGACGCGATCAACATCGCGCTAGCGGAGATCCATTCCTGTAGATCCGACTTGTCCGCCGACTTAGCCCGGAGAAAACTAAAAACCAATGCCGCAATCGCCCCAACCGCCATGAAGTAGTTGAGAATATCCCAAACCTGAATTACCGCATCGTCGTCGTAGACCTCGCTTAGCACGAACTGCGCCGCCACCAATAAACCCAAGATTACGTGGATGTACCCGAACAGCCTCTTGATTCCATCCATCTGAAAACCTCCAAGCAGCCTGCGCGTCGCATCCCACAACGCGTAGAGATCGTATCGATTAACCGTGCCTTTCAAATCTAGTTATACGCGTAATCACCAAAACTCGCTTGAAATCAATCTCGCAATTGACCTCCGAATTTCCCAATCTTCAACCCTCAGCAAGTGCGAACGTGTTAAAACCATCTTGAGCAACACAACGTGCGACAGCCACCCGCGTCCGCGTACACAGAGACAGGATTACCAAATGAAGGTCACCGAAGTAAAGAACGTCCCCGTCCGAAACGACAACGGCGGAGTCTCACTCTTCGTCCGCATCGAAACCGACGCCGGCATCCACGGCCTCGGCGAAGTCGGAATTGCCAGCATGGGGCGCGCCATCATGGAGGCCGTTGACCACCTCGCAGAAGTCGTCGTCGGATCCGACCCTTGGGAAACCGAACGCCTATGGCAGCTCATGTTCCGTGGCAACTTCTTCCCGGCAGACCGCGTTTACGGATGCGCCATCAGCGCCATCGACATTGCCCTTTGGGACATCAAGGGAAAATCCGTCGACATGCCCGTCTATAAACTCCTCGGCGGACCCGTCCGCGACAAAGTCGTCTCCTACCCACACACCCAAGGCGCAACCACCGAAGATCTCGTACGGAATTGCCTCGACCGCGTAGAAGAAGGTTGGAAATTCGTCCGCTGGGGACAACCCGAAACCTCTGGCCGATTCGAAGACAGCGGAACCTCCTTGCTCGAACCCGTGGAGTCGATGCGACTAGCCGTCGATCAGATGGCCAAGGTCCGAGAAGCCGTCGGGCCCGAAATCCAGATCCTCCTCGACGCACACACCCGGCTCGACACCGCGCACATCGTCCAGATGGGCAAAGACCTCGAAGAGTTCAAGCCCTATTTCATCGAAGACCCACTCCGCTCCGAAAACCCCGCCTCATACCGCAACCTCCGCAACCAATTTAACCTGCCCATCGCCGCCGGAGAACAATGGGTCTCCAAGTGGCCATTCCGGCAGGTCATCGAAGAAGAACTGATCGACTACGCACGCATCGACCTTTGCATCGCCGGAGGCATCACCGAAGCCGCCAAGATTACCCATTGGGCCGAAACGCATTACATCGACATCGTCCCCCATAACCCACTCGGCCCCGTCTCCGCCGCCGCCTGCGTCTCCCTCTGCATGGCATCCACCAACGTCGGCGTCCAAGAAATGCCACGCCAACCCGGCACCGTCCTAACCGACCTCTTCCCGGTCCAAATCGGCTGGGAAGACGGCTACTCCTTCTGCAACGACGCACCCGGACTCGGCATCGAGATGGACATGGACGTCGCCGAAGCCCGAGCCGGCGACCCCCACGGCTGGCCACCCCAACTCCGCCGCAACGACGGCGCATTCACCAACTGGTAAACCCGTCATTCCGGCGAATGCCGGAATCCAGAAGCCGACGAAGGCTTGCCCTCGTTTACGGGGGAATGTCCGAAGGACAAAGGGGGCAATCCCACCAAATGAAAGTAACCCAAATCCGATCCCTACCCATCCGTGACGACTCCGGACGTGTCTACTTCTTCGTCCGCGTCGACACCGATGCCAGCATCTACGGACTCGGTGAGGTCGGAACCTTGGGCCAGGGTCGCGCTATTGTTCAGGCCATCCACCACCTCGCAGAAGTCGTCGTCGGTTCCGATCCCTGGGAGACCGAACGCCTATGGCAGCTGATGTTCCGAGGCAACTTCTTCCCTGCCGAGCGCACGTACGGGTGTGCAATCAGCGCCATCGACATCGCACTCTGGGACATCAAAGGCAAATCGGTCGGCAGACCCGTCTACAACCTCTTGGGCGGTCCCACCCGCAATAAAGTCGTTTGCTACGCGCACACACAAGGCGACACCATCGAAGCCCTCGTCGACAACTCCGTTCAGCGCGTCGACGAAGGTTGGAAATTCGTCCGATGGCACCAACCCGAGACATCCGACACCGATCAAATCGAAAACACAGGTCGCCTCGAACCGGTCGAATCGATGCGCATCGCCGTCGAAGGAATGGCGCGGGTGCGCGAGGCCGTCGGCCCTGACATCCAGATCTGCCTCGATGTCCACACCCGTCTCGATCCCACTCACGTAATCCAGATGTGCCGGGACCTCGAAGAGTTCAGACCCTACTTCATTGAAGACCCGATCCGATCCGAAAACCCGGGGTCATACCAGAACCTCCGCAACCAGATACGTCTACCGATCGCCGCCGGGGAGCAATGGGTTTCAAAGTGGCCATTTCGGCAGGTCATCGAAGAGGAACTCATCGACTACGCCCGCATCGATCTCTGCATCGTCGGAGGCATCACCGAAGCCGCAAAGGTCACTCACTGGGCCGAAACTCACTACATCGATATCGTCCCACACAACCCGCTTGGCCCCGTCTCAACCGCCGCCTGCGTCGCACTCTGCATGGCATCCACCAACGTCGGCGTCCAAGAAATGCCCATTGAACCCGGCACTTACCTTAACGACCTCTTCCCCGTCCAAGCCGGATTCGAAGACGGATACGCCTTCTGCCAAGACGCCCCAGGACTGGGCATCGAGATCGACATGGACGTCGCCGAAGCCCGGGCCGCCGACCCACACGGTTGGTTACCCCAACTAAGACGCAACGACGGAGCATTTACCAACTGGTAAACCACCGTCATGCCAGCAACCTACATCCCTCCGACGAACTCCGTCATCCCAGAAACTACGTCATTCCGGCTGCCTACGTCATTCCGGCGAAAGCCGGAATCCAGAGGGGCAGGACGATCGGGGCATCACTCGAAAGCTAAGCAACCCGAACAATCATCCAGAACAGCAACCATTCTAGGTTTCCCCCGTTGACGGGGGAAATGTCCGAAGAAAAAAGGGGGCAATCCCGCACATGAAAGTAACCCAAATCCGATCCTTCCCCGTCCGTGACGACTCCGGGCGCTTATATTTCATCGTCCGCGTCGACACCGACGCCGGTATCTACGGCCTCGGCGAAGTCGGCGTCGCCCGTCTCGGACGCTCCATCGCATTAGCCATCGACCACCTCTCCGAAATCGTCATCGGCTCTGACCCGTGGGAAACCGAACGCCTCTGGCAGCAGATGTTCCGCGGCCTATTCTTCCCTGCCGAACGCGTATACGCCTGCGCCATCAGCGGTATCGACATCGCCCTCTGGGACATCAAAGCCAAATCAGTCGGGATGCCTTTGTACAAGATCCTCGGCGGGCCGACGCGCGACAAAGTAGTCTGCTACCCCCACGTTGGCGGCGAGACGACCCAAGACATCGTCGACGACGCCATGAAACACGTCGACGAAGGTTGGAAGTTCGTCCGCACCGGGCAGCCGACAACCACTCCCCTGGTCGGCGACTACGGCGGCCGCCACGCCGCGACCGCCGAACTCGACCCGCTCAAGTCGATGCGCATGGCAACCGAACAGTTTGGCGCCCTCCGCGATGCCGTCGGACCCGACATCCAGATCTGCACCGACTTCCACACCCGCCTCGATCCCACTCACTCCATCGCCCTCTGCCGAGAACTCGAACCGTTCAAACCATTCTTCATCGAAGATGCCGTGCGCTCCGAAAACCCGGCTTCCTACCGCAACGTCCGACGCCAGACCAACGTCCCCCTCGCCGCCGGAGAACACTGGTGGTCCAAGTGGCCATTCCGCGAAGTCATCGAAGACGAGAGCATCGACTACTTGCGCATCGACCTCTGCATCGTGGGCGGCATCACCGAAACCCTCAAGATCACCCACTGGGCCGAAGCCCACTACATCGACATCGTTCCGCACAACCCCCTCGGCCCCGTCTCCGCCGCCGCCTGCGTCTCCGTCTGCATGGCATCCACCAACGTCGGCGTCCAAGAGATGCCCCGCCAACCCGGCACCTTCGCCACCGACCTCTTCCCCCAGCAGATCGAGTGGGAAGACGGCTACGCCTGGTGCCCCGACACACCCGGCATGGGCGTAGACATGGACCTAGAAGTAGCCGAACAACGCCTCTCCGACCCCCGAGGCTGGTCGCCCAGACTGCACCGACCGGATGGGGCGTTTACGAATAACTGATCATGAGCAGGTCAGTTTACGGCCGAATAGTGAATCGAGTAGCTTATGAATTACATCGTCAATGTAGACACTCCAACTAGGAAAGCCAAGGTACACAAAGTGGATTGTTACTCGCTGCAACGCCATCGCGAAAACCCGGAAAACGGATACCGAAAACCATTCACTGACCTCCAATCAGCGAGTGCTTACGTACAAAAATACGTTGACCGAGGTTGGGACGCTGGAGTGTGCGGTTTAACGAATTGCCAACCATAGGCTCCCCCTACCCAATACTCATCCCACCATCCACAATCACGTGCGCGCCGGTCATATACGAAGCATCGTCCGACGCCAAGAACGCCACGACCGCAGCAATCTCCCGCGGCTCGCCCATCCGCTTCATCAGCGCATCTTGACCGAAGTCGATGTAGGACTGCTCGCGGTCCAGACCTAACGAATCGATGTGCATATCGGTAGCTCGGGTCTTGATCGAGCCGGGACATACAGCATTCACCCGGATGTTATCCGGCGCCAGATCCATCGCCAGACACCGCGTCAGTTGAGCAACGGCACCTTTGGACGAGTTGTACGGAACGAACTCCGGTTGCGCGATGAAAGAGCTTACCGAAGCGATATTCACCACCGCGCCACCGCCGGCGCTCCTGAAGGTCGGCAGCACCTCGCGTACACAGTTCGCATAACCGATCACGTTCACGCCGAACACTCGCGCCCAATCGGCATCCGTAACCTCCTCCACCTTTCCGAACACGAAAGTAGCGGCATTGTTGACCAGAATATCTATCGTCCCAAACTTGTCGACCGCGTACGCGATCATCGAACGAACCGATTCCGAGTTCGATGTGTCTGTCTGACAGAACACCGCGTTTCCGCCGTTGCCATTGATATCGGCAGCCGTGCCCTCACCATTGTCTGACTCCAACTCCGCGATCACCACATTTGCACCATCATCCGCGAAGCGATGACATATTGCCTCGCCGATGCCGGTCCCGCCGCCGGTCACAATCACCGTCTTGCCTTCGAATCGCTTCATCGTAGTTCGCCTTTCCAAGCTAGTTCGGACGCCGCCCCAGACGCCGCCGTGTCTATCGGCAGCGAAACTTTCGGGTCGCATGCTGCGTATTAACATTATGCGCAGTTTGTGCGGCATGGGAACAGTTGAGAGCATGGGAGTGCATCGATGGGAATAATCACCAGAGGCTTCTTCGGTCGACGACGGCAGGAAGAGGAAGATGAGAACGCAGGACGCGTCCCGCCAGGGCAGTATGTAGACCGAGGATTTCCCGTCCTTTCAGCAGGGCCGACACCGCGGGTAGACACCGCTACTTGGACCTTCCGCATCGATTACAACGGCGAAGACATCGGCGTCTGGGACTGGGACCAGATGATGGCCCTGCCGCAGACCGACATCCACACCGACATCCACTGCGTAACCAAGTGGAGCAAGCTCGACACCGACTGGCGCGGCGTCTTAATCGACGACTTCCTAGCCGATGCCGGGCTAGACGAGCCGCCCGCCGACTTCCTGATGGCCTACAGCGACGGCGGCTACACCACCAACCTGCCGACCGCCGATGTCATCGACGGCAAAGGCTTCCTCGGCCACACCTTCGACGGTGCCCCCCTCGAAGCATCCCACGGCGGCCCTATCCGAATGGTAGTCCCTCACCTCTACTTCTGGAAATCCGCCAAATGGGTCCGCGGCATCCGCTTCATGGACTCCGACGCCCCCGGATTCTGGGAAGCCTACGGCTACCACATGTACGGCGACCCCTGGCGGGAACAGCGCTACCACTACGACTAAGTCATCTGCCCCTTTCGCAGAGCGAAAGGGGTGCGAGCGGGGTATGCCCTGGGAGTGGTGAAATGGGCGACGTCATTCACGCCTTCGCGGGAATCCAAAGAGCAGTACAGGGTTTCCCCCGCTCGCGGGGGAAATGCCGTCAGGCAAAGGGGGTATGCCGGGGAGAGAAGACGGGGGCGACGTCGATCCCGAGCACGAGAGCGTCGTGTGATGCACTCAAACCTCTGCGAGCGTACCGTTCGCCTTGGCTTCCAACGCTTCGGTTACTAGGAAATCGAGCTTACCCGCGTCCGAGTCGGCTTCAATCTGCTCGTCCCACTCCTCCCAGCGACGTTCCGCCTCCAGCCCGGACAACCACTTCTTCAATTTGGCAAATTCAGACTCGTGCAACGCCAATATGGCTTCCTGTATCTCACTGATCGTCAACATAAAAAAGAACAGATTTGCCCATCATCGGGTGTCTGATATTTGCCTCGCTCAACGCATACATTGAAGTTCAAGCTCGTCCAGTTTCGCATGAATGTCCTGAGTAAACTGGCGGATGTATTTTTCATCGTAGTAGTCCAACATGCCGTCGGCTGCATCTGCTGAAATGTCCAACATTACAGTTCCGGCGGTGTTGAAGAACGGAGCATGTTCACGACCGTCAATGTCGCCGCCAGCAACGCATCGGGCGATTATGGGATTCAACGCTTCCATACGCCATGTTACCGCCTGAATGTCGTTGAGCAACCCGGAAGGCATGATCGCGGGGGCGGGCATGGTGGATTATCGGCTCGGAACGTCGCCGTTACCGCCTGATTAGCTTCCCTTGTGGCCCTAGCAATTCTCATCTTCTCTACAACGGCAGTCTGTAACGCTCGCCGCGCCTCAGTGGTCGCAGTGATGATTTCAGGCGCAACCGTAGACGTAGGAATGTGGGTGGCTGTCGGTGTGGGTGGCTGCCGGTGCGGGTGTCAGCGTCGGCGTGGAAGGGTGGGCTTGAGCACAGGCAGTCACGACGACAGACAACAACAAAGACCCGACAATAATAGAAACTCCGATCGTCGATAGAACGTTCCTACACACTTTGGCATCCCATCCTTTTTATCGCGAATCTGCGAAATCTTAGCCTTTTCAAAACGTCGATCCTGCCTTAACCACCCCATCCCCGCGCACTCAGACAGCTCAAACACCCCAGTCACCTGCTCTATCGGCATCAGGCGCGGCACTTGAAGTCCTTTTATGGTGCATTCTGTATCCAGACGGCTACGACCAATCATCGAACCGTCACCCGCCGATCGGGTCTCGCGTCTTGAGTTCTGGGAATAGCGAGAAGTCGCGGTCCCGGGTCAGAAGTGCTTCGACTCCATGGGCGAAACATATCGCGGCTATCCTGGCATCGTGTACAACTCCTCCTATGACTCTGGGTCGCCGCACAAAACTCTCCAAAATCCCCATGAAGTCCTCGGTCTCACCAATCAGCCGCATCGAAGGAGAGGCGGTCCAGGCGGAGAGCTGACGCCACGCTTGTTCTTGACTTGTGGCGCTGTCCCTCCAGATGCGAGGGTTCGTTACCACGCTGAGGAACTCGTAGCAGCAGGGCCAGGGAATGGCCCAGGCATCGTCGCCTTCCACCAAATCGCGTATGATCGACGCTGCCGCATCGTGGTGCCTCGATTCGCGACGGTTTGCATATCCCAGCAGATCCGTGTCAACGGCCCATCACCGAGATCCCGGCTCTCCGTAAATCACCCCTCGGAGGTCCTGCCAAGAGTACGCCTCCAGATGATCCTTCCCGCCCGCTCGACCAACGCTGTGGTCGGGCAACCGGTAACGTCGGTGGGTGGCCGCAGTGGGCAGTACCTGTCGCAGCCCCTCTTCGACCACGGCACGCAACGGGCGTCCCGTACGCCGTGCATGCCGCTTCGCGCGCAACAGCAATTCATCTTGGATGTCAAGCGTTGTCTTCATAACACCCATGCTAGCCATACAGTCTCAGACGGTCAATCCAAATCGTAATGTCCCAAATCACATGAGTACCAATCTGCATTAAGCCTCAAAACGTCAACGCCACCTTCACAACCCCATCCCCACGGGACTCAGACAACTCAAACGCTTCGGTAACCTGCTCGATCGGCATCAGGTGCGTAACGATCGGCGCCATATCGATCTCGCCCTCCACGATCCACGATAAGGCTCGCCGGAACGTCTTCAACCCCGGCTCCTCTTGCGCTCCGAGTATCGAGTAGGCGTTGGCGCGCTTCTTGAACATCTCCGTGTAATCGAACGGTTGCGGGTCGTTGCTGTCCGGCAATCCGAACAGAACGCAAAGTCCTTCATCCTTGACCAAATGGAACGCGTTGCTCAGTGTCGGCGTTGAGCCGACCGCTTCGATCACAACGTCAGCGCCTTTGCCATCGGTCAGATCGTAGACCGCATCCTTCGCTGCGTCGCCAGTTACATCAACCGTCTCGTCGGCCCCGTATCTCGCGGATAGGCTGCGCCGACTGTCAACAGGTTCAATCGAAATCACTCGGGACGCGCCCCTACGTTTAAGCACGAAGTCCCAGAACAATCCGGCGCTCCCCTGCCCCAACACCGCGCACGTCAAACCCTCCAGCGACTCGGGCAACCTCTGCGTGGCAAATATCACCGTACCCAACTGCTGCGTCATCAACACATGCTCAACGGGCGCGCCCGCCGGCATCTTCAGCATGTGCGCAGCGTCGACGGCCTGATACTCGGCAAAACACTTCGCGTACCAGATGTGCGGAACCGTCAGGACCAAGTCGCCCGGTGCGAGGATGTCGATGCCTTCGCCGTCGGGGTATCGCTGCGGTGGCTCTTCGACTATGCCGACGCCTTCGTGCCCGGGATGTCCGGGTGGCGCCGGATACTCCGGCATCTGCCAACCCTTGCCAACCATGTGCAGATCGGAGCCGCACAGCGACGCCATCTCCGTCTTCACGATCGCATCAGTCTCAAACGGTTCAGGATCTGGAGCATCGGCGACAAATCGAATGTCGTCAACACCGAACGATTGGGCTGCTCTCATCAACGCTTCCTTCCGTGTCTATGAGCGAACGCGTCGATACGCGATCAGTTGTACTCCGCCAACTCGTCGCCATGTGCTTCCCACATCTCATCGAACATCTCGCGGATCTGTTCGAGCGATAAGATCGCACCTGTCAGCGGATCAAGTGCTACGGCATGGAACGCCGCTTCGCGCGACCGTTCCAGCACTGCGGTCACACCCATCTCCTGCACCGCGACGTTTGCTCGCGAAAGAGACGCGCACTGCGGTGGGAGTTCGCCGACCGGCATTGGATGGAAACCGAGTTCGTCGATCAGTATGGGCACTTCGACGCACGAGCCGTAAGGCAGGTTGTCGATCAGACCGTCATTCGGCACGTTGCCGTTGATGACGATCTTGTCATCCGTCTCCATCGCCTCCATGATCCGACAGGCGTATTCGTCCGAACGGATCGGGCCGATAGGGTCGTCGGAGTACGCATCACGCTCAAGCTGTGTCATATGGTCATCGACCCGTTTCACACGCCGTTGAAGGTCTTGCCGTATCTCGTTCAGCCTGAACTCGTCCATAACCTTGTCATCAGTCCGGAAATAAGGAACATACTCCGACATGTGCCGAGTCGACTCGGTGACGAAATACCCGAAATGCTTCATCACCTCGAAGCGCACGGTGTCGAGCGCGAAGATCTCAGGATTGTTCATCGCTTCCCGCAACGCCGGGTAAGCATCCTCGCCTTTTTGCTCGAATCGCATGAACCACGCGAGGTGATTGATACCGGCAACCCAAGCCGACACATCACCACGCGGCGCGCCGATGTAGTCAGCTAGGTCTTGCGTCGTTCGCTGGACGCTGTGGCAAAGCCCGATCGTCGGGACATCGGCTTCAGACGTAATCCCCCAACACGCCATCGCCATCGGATTCGTGTAGTTAAGCAGAGTCGCGTTCGGGGCAACATCGTCGATGTCGAGCGCCATATCGATCAGCACAGGCATCGTACGAAGCGCTTTGAACACACCACCCGGCCCAACCGTGTCGCCTACGGCCTGATCGATACCGTACTTTCTGGGAATATCGATGTCGCGTTCAAACGTATCGCCGACCCGGATCGTTGTCAGCACATAGTCGGCATCGGTGAGCGACCCGCGACGATCCGTCGTCGTCTCGATCCGGGCGTCAGAACCAACTTCCGCGAATAGCTTCTTCGCAAAGTCGCCGATTACAGTCAACCGTTCCTCATCGATATCCATCAGCGAGATATAGGAATCCTTTAGCGAAGGCGTGCAAGCGACATCCTGCAACAGCCGGCGCGCGAAGACGACGCTCCCGGCACCAATCAACGATATTTTGGGAGGCATGGTACGTTGGCCTATCCAGTTTCAGGCGCTCATCAACCGAGCGTCGAAGCAATAGTAACGTATGGTGTCCAAATGAACACGCCCAAACACACGTCGCCTAGAGTTGATCGAACGGCGTAATCTCAATCACCCCTTCATCCTCAACCATCATCCTTAACTCGCTACCACGGAGCAATGCCATGCCGATAAGCGGATGTCCTTCAAGGCTCGCCACCTCCACTGTTCTCAATTCGCCTTGCCACTCTAGTCGAAGCAAATATACCGAGCATTCAGCACTTCGACCATCGGCAAAGAACGCGCGAATCGAACTGATCTGCGTCAATCCGAGTTCATTAATGATGTTCTGTCGCAGGGTTAAGTAACCTGCGAATCCAGTGTCCACGACAGCTTCTACACGCGCCGGTACACCATTGTCACCGATCGGATAAACGATGCAAGTCCCCTGAAGCTGCTCACCAAATTCGCGAACAACGCCTCGTTCGACCATCACTCAGAATCGGGGATGTACCCACCAAATGTCAAGACCGGCATCCCACCGTGTCGCATGACATACACGTCAGCATCATCAACACGGTCATGCAGTTTAAGCGTCACAGACATCGAGGATTTCCCGATCTCGTACTCGCCAGTATTTGTATCGATGGCCAAGAACATTCCCAGCTGATCATCGCTCAGCTGATCTTTGATCGAAGCGTCATAGATCGCTTCACCGCGATCTACCGTTCGCTTTATCTCGCTTTGAGGTCTAACCATCTTCACGTCTCCCGAAGTTCAGTCGCCTCCCAGTCACTCACTAATGGTACTTTCAACCGATTGAGAGGCCCGATCTTCATTCCGACGGAGTCATTCGCCCGGTCCTAGAGTCAAGTAAGAGCGAGTTGGGTACCCGTCTTCATTCCACGATGCAGGCGGCATCGACGAGAAGCGCCGCCACATCCGTTGCCATCGCCGCGCGAGCTGCTTCGACCGCCTGGAAGTTGGGGATCAACGCAAAGAACTTCGATTGATCAAGCTGATCACTCGCCGGCTCCGCGTCGACGATCTCTTTTACAGCTTCAAACAACGCCAACTGCGCATTGTGCCACTCCTGCACAACTTCTGGAGCCGACCAAGTGCTCATAAGTCCGATGATCAAGCCGACCCCCTCTGAGGTCTCGCCGTATGTGGCACCTTCAGGAGGCCCCGCGGCCAGCTGTCCGAGTCCCGAGCATCCAGCGGCGTACATCCGCACTTCGGCCAGCACATCAGCAGGTGTCTCCGCGCTCGGTTGAGGCTCCGTCATCAGCGGTTCTTCGACCGACGTCTCTTCCAAATCGACAAAAGAACCGGTACAACCAGCGGCGTTCAGTCGATCCATCAGATCCTGGTCCAATTGAAGGCTGATTAGTGCCTCAAGGTTGGCGAAAACAGGTTCTAATAGCACGATCGGGTTTAACAGTTCGTCTTTCGGTTGTCGATCCAGTGCCTCCACCATCGCCATCCAGATGTCCAGCTGCAAGTCGTGCCAACCAACGATCTCTGGCGGCGGGTTCAACCCGCTAAACTGCGCATGGTAGTTCCCGATAAGCTCGGACACCGCCCCGTTCGTTATGTCAGGGGGCAATCCAGTCGATGCAATAGGGGCAACCGACGTTGAGCAAAACTCGAGGTACTGGTCAATGGTTAGCGCAGTTTCGACCGGCGTCGGTGCCGCTTCTGGTGCCACCGGAACTGGAGTACTCGTGGGATCCGGGATCGGAGTGTTAGTAGGCTCTGGTACCGGCGTGTCCGTTGGCTCCGGCACCGGGGTATCTGTTGGGACCGGAATACTCGTTGGCGCCGGAACGGGAGTGTCGGTGGGAACTGGGACTGGAGTGTCAGTCGGAACCGGAACAGGCGTGTCCGTTGGTGCCGGCTCGGGAGTGTCCGTCGGGACGGGTACCGGGGTGTCGGTCGCCCTTGGCGGTTGCGTTGGGACAGGAGTCGGTGTCGATACCGGTTCTTCGGAGCAGGCTTGCACCGCCATGAGTGCCGAAACGGCGACCAACAGCGTGACGGACACAATTTTATTGCGAATCAACACGTCGACCTTCCAAATCTAGCGTACGAGCATCGAACGACTATTACCGCGCCGATTCTTCGATCGCCCCTACACCTTCGGAGTCTATGGTTATGCGCAACGCGGTTTTACACGAAACCGCGCAGGATTCCCGGGATACCAATCCGACCGGAGTGTCGCTCAAATGTAAGAAGCCGACCTAAACGTCTGGCTCAGTGGAACACCACCATCTTCAACTCAGTCATCTCGTCGATGGCGTATGGTGGGCCTTCTTTGCCGAAACCGCTGTCCTTCAATCCGCCGTAGGGCATCATGTCGGCGCGGAATTGCGTGCCTGAGTTGATGTTCAGGTTGCCAGCCTCGGCTTCGAGAGCGAACCGCATGGCGTGATCGACGTTCTGCGTGAAGATCGCGGCGGCTAGACCGAAGTTGGTGTCGTTGGCCAACTCGATCGCTTGGTCGATATCGGCCGCCGGTGTGATCGCCACTGCCGGTCCGAACACCTCTTCTCGAGAAATCCGCATGTCAGGATCGACGTCAGCAAGAATTGTCGGTGCCATGATCGCACCGTTCCGAGTCCCGCCGGAAATCAGGTTTGCGCCACCTTCGACCGCTTCGTTGACCCAACTCTCGACTCGCGCGGCATCTGTCTCGCGAACCAATGGACCCATGTTCATCGCGTCCTGTTTGGGATCGCCAACCGCCAACGCCTCAACCTGTGGCTTCAACGCATCGATGTAGTCACCATAGGCGGACTCTTGGACGATGACGCGCTGCGTCGAGATGCAGACCTGTCCTGCATTTGCGTATCCGCTCTGCGCGGTTGCCGCCGCGACCTTGTCCATGTCCGCATCTGGCATCACGATCAATGGCGAGTTCGAACCCAGCTCCATCGTTACCTTCTTAAGTCCCGCCATCTTGGTTATGCGCTCACCGATTTCGCGTGATCCCGTGAACGTGACCTTCCGAACATTCGGTTGGGACACCAGAGCATCGCCAATCGTTCGGCCCGAACCGGTGATGCATTGGATCGCCATATCGGGCACACCAGCCTCAAGCAAGATCTTGGTCAGCTTCAACGCTGATAACGGCGTGTCAGACGCGGGTTTGATGATCACCGAGTTGCCTGCGGCTATAGCAGGTCCGACCTTATGGGCGACCAGGTTAAGCGGGAAATTGAAAGGTGCGATCGCTGCTACGATTCCGACCGGAACACGTACCGTAAACCCGAACTTACCCGCGTTGCCCGGCGATGCGTCGAGGGGGATAGTCTCGCCGCGCAATCGCTTCGCCTCTTCCGCCGACCACGTCATCGTCTGCACCGCACGGTCGACTTCCAACCGACCTTCGGAAATGACCTTGCCTTCTTCGCGAGTGATCGTCTGCCCAAGGTCTTCTTTGCGATCATTCATGATCTCGACCGCACGAGTGAGAATCTCGTAGCGATCCATACCCGTCAGCGCAGCCATTTGCGCTCGACCTTCTTCTGCGGCGCGCGAAGACAGCACCACATCCTCGACAGACGCCGCGGGCACGGTGTCAAACGGTTCGCCTACAAAAGGATCGATCACATCCATCCGGTGGTCGCGATCCACCCATTCGCCAGCTAAATACATCTTCATTTTGGGGTCCCTGATTGACTAGTTTTGGTTCACTGCATGTATGCGTGCAGGTTAACACTCACGGTGAGAAGTCCAAAATTCTCGCTTCGCTAAGCGTGGTAGACGCGGTCTACGAATCGAACGAGTCGGAGAAATCCAGCTGCGTCATTCAGAACTGATCGCATTCTCACATTCATGTCATTCCGAACAGGTCGCACCAGCAATGTCATTCTGAACGAAGCGCAGCGGAGTGAAGAATCTCATACGGCGCTATCGATCTGAGGCGATGAGATTCCTCGCTACCCTCGGAACGACAGATCTGCCTCAGAATAAGAAATCTGCGAAACCAGAAAATGAAGCACCCCAACCGTCTCATTCCGAACAGGCCGCACCAACAATGTCATTCTGAACGGAGCGCAGCGGAGTGAAGAATCTCATACGGCGCTATCGATCTGAGGCGGTGAGATTCCTCGCTACCCTCGGAATGACAGTTACGCTCGGTCGGAACGACAAACACGCTCCGCATGACAACTCTACGAAACCAAAAATGCGATTGATGCGCCGAAGCGTACGATAAACTTCGCACAGCACTTAAACGGGCGGCTTCGAATCATGCCGCAAATGATCTGGCCACGCACAAAAGGGAGTTGGTTCAAATGTCAGGCCCCTTCGAAATCTACGCAGACGAGTTCCGAAAGATAATCGGAAATTCTCCCGAGTTGACCCTCCTTTCGAGCGACCTCGTGTTCGCAGAGGGCGTGTGTTGGCTCCCGTCTAGAAACTACGTCATAGTCTCCGACTTCCCGAACAACCGCATCATGAAGTGGGACGAAACGTCCGGATTGGGCATCTTCCGCCAACCCTCGGACTGCGCCAACGGCAACACGGTCGATGCGGAAGGACGCGTTCTCTCGTGCCTGACGCGCGGCCGCACGGTTGTTCGACTCGAGCATGACGGAACGCTCGCGCCGGTCGCAGATAGCTTCATGGGCGGAAAACTAACCTCGCCGAACGATGTCGTGGTCAAATCCGACGGTTCGATCTGGTTCACCGACCCGGACTACGGTTTTCTGCATCCCGAGTTCGGACACGGCGACAAACCGGAGCAAGACCGAAACCGCGTGTTTCGCGTCGATGGCGACACCATGGCGATCACGGTGGTATCCGAGGACTTTGACAAACCGAACGGCATCGCTTTTTCGCCTGACGAATCGGTTCTCTACATCGGCGATACCGGAAGAACCCACGGCGAGTTCCGCAACCACCGCATCATGCGTTTCGACGTCACGCCCGGCGGAGAATCGCTAGTCAACCCGACCATCTTCGCAGATATCGAACCCGGAGTGCCCGACGGATTCCGATGCGACACCGACGGCAACCTCTACGTCTCCGCGGGCGACGGCATCCAAGTCTTCAACGCTACAGGCGACCTAATCGGCAAGATTCTCACCCCCGAAGTCGCCGCGAACTGCTCATTCGGCATGTCGGACCGGCAACGTCTATTTATCGGCGCCACCTCTTCCCTGTGGTCAATCGACCTCAACGCGCAGGGGGCATAGATCGGGTTGCCCCCGCTCGCGGGGGAAATGTCCGAAGGACAAAGGGGGCAAGGCGCGCATCCCCTCTCCCTCGATGAGAGCGCGTGAGCGTGAACGGGAACGACGGGGCGGTTTGCGCTCCAACCAACCCAAAACCGCCGCCTGAGAATCTTCACTCCGCTACGCTCCGTTCAGAATGACAAGGACGTGGGCGCCGCATTCAGAATTGCAAGGACGGGAGCGGCATCTTCAGAATGACAGGAGCCAGACGCATAAAGCGTCCCAAATATCCACCGCGTGAAATTCCCTTACACCTCAATACCGAAGAGTCAGAACCTGCACCGGACTTGATCCGGGGGCGAGAGTGCGAACCAATGAACCACATCAAAGCGATCGTCTTCGATTTCGATGGACTGATTCTCGATACCGAGACGACCGACTATCAAGCTTGGCAGTCCCTATATCGAAAACACGGCTCGGAGCTCCCGCTTTCGACTTGGTTGCCTTCAGTTGGCAACACGACCATCGAATTCAATTTCGACCAAGAAATCGCCGAATTGACGGGCAATCAGATCGATCGGATCGAGGTCCGGAAACAGCAAAAAACGATCCACCTAGACATGCTCGAAGGCGTAGATCCGATGCCCGGAGTCGAGGACTACCTTTGCGCCGCTGAGCGGCTAGGCATCCGTGTCGGCGTCGCCTCCGGTTCTCGTCGATGGTGGGTCGTTGAGCGACTCGATCAGATCGGTCTACTTGATCGCTTTGAAACCATCGTATGTCGCGACGACGTCGGTGAAAGAGCCAAACCCGATCCAGCCGCGTACGTCACAGCCGTCTCAAACCTCGGCGTCACCGCCGATCAAGCATTCGCATTCGAAGACTCGTTGACGGGAGTCGCCGCCGCTAAAAGTGCCGGGCTATACTGCATCGCAGTTCCCGGACCGATGACAAAAAACCAATCGTTTGACGACGCGGATATGCGGCTGGAGTCTCTTACTGACATGCCTTTGCCAGAGCTCTTGGTAACGCTGGCGAATCCCTGACGTCGGTGGATTAAGGTAATGTGGGTCGACATCAGAATTAAGAAGCAACGGTAGATCTCCTATGTCACCTGCACCGAACAAAACTTGGTCCAATCGCAACCAGTTCCGACCCGAAAGCGAACTGCGTTCCGGCGCTGTCATCGTCAATCCAGCATTCCGCGACCTCATCGGCGGCGATGACGTCGAAGTCCGCAAGCACTACACCGGAACCGAATGGGCCGAAGGACCCGCATACGTCCCAGCGCGCAACGGTTCTGACGGCTTCGTAGTCTTCTCCGACGTTCCGAATAACCGGATGCTGAAATATGACCCCGGTAGCGGCGAAACAACGACGTTCCGGGAACCCAGCCACTTCAGCAACGGCAACACCGTCGACAATGAAGGCCGCCTAGTCACCTGCGAACACCTCCGACACGCCATCAGCCGATTGGAACACGACGGCACGCACCACGTTCTGGTCGACAGCTTCGAAGGCAAAAAACTCAACTCGCCCAACGACCTCGTCGTCAAATCCGACGGGAGCATTTGGTTCACCGATCCACCGTACGGAATCTTGAGCGCACGCGAAGCCGAACTCGACGGAAATTACGTCTACCGCCTAGTGCCAGACACCGGCGAAATCTCGATAGTAGTTAACGAACTCGACCGCCCCAACGGTCTCGCCTTCTCTCCCGACGAAACGATCCTCTACGTAGCCGACAGCGGCGAGCCGCGCAACGTGGCCGCATTCGACGTGAACTCAGACGGCAAATCGCTGAGCAACTTCCGCATCTTCGCAGTCGTCAGACCCGGCATCGCCGACGGCTTCCGCTGCGACGAACTCGGGAACATGTGGACGAGCGCTCATGACGGAATCCACTGCTTCACCCCCGAAGGCGAGCTGATCGGCAAAATTCTCGTCCCAGAACAGCGAACCGCCAACTGCACCTTCGGCGATGAAGACCTCAAAACCCTCTATATCTGCGGCGACGTTTCGCTCTACTCTGTACGGCTTAATGTGGCGGGCGCATGACCACGTAGCGAAGCATAGAACCTAATACAATCACTTAGGACAATCACTTAGGTTGCCGATTTCGCAATTCGGCCCGCCCAAATCGCGAACACACCCACACCGCCCAGCCTTGTCAAACGCCCACACTATCTCCGAATCCGCCATTAACAGCGATGTGGCATGGCGGTCGATAAATGCCATCCGCTTCCTCTCGATCGACGCGGTCGAGAAAGCGAACAGCGGGCACCCTGGTGCGCCAATGGGTTTGGCTCCAACCGCGTACGCTTTGTGGCAGCACGCTCTAAAACACGCTCCCGGGACGCCTGATTGGGCCGATAGAGATCGCGTCGTCCTTTCTGCGGGTCATGCATCGATGCTTCTCTACTCGATGCTCCACCTCACCGGATACGACCTACCTATTGACGAAATCAAAGACTTCCGTCAGTGGGACAGCAAAACGCCCGGACACCCGGAATACGGGCTGACTGCCGGGGTGGAAGCGACCACCGGACCGCTTGGTCAAGGTCTGGGTAACGCAGTCGGATTCGCTCTCGCTGAGAAAATCTTGGCGAACACTTTTAACCGTCCCGGCCACGAAATCGTCAATCATCGAACCTACGCCATCTGCTCTGATGGCGACATGATGGAGGGAGTCGCATCGGAAGCGGCATCGTTGGCTGGCACCCTCCAACTCGGCAAGCTAATCGTCATCTACGACGACAACCAAATATCTATCGAAGGCGACACCGACAAAGCGTTCCGAGAAGACGTCGCCGCTCGATATGAAGCCTATGGTTTCCAAATCATCGAACCGGTTGACGGCAATGATCTGGCCGGCATCGTGAATGCCCTTAACGCATCGGACGATGAGCCGGACAAGCCGTCGCTCGTCACGGTGCGATCCGTTATCGGCTTCGGAAGTCCAAACTTTGCGGGCACTGGCGCCGTGCACGGTAAGGCACTAGGAGGTGATGAAGTTGCGGCCACTAGAGCGCAGCTGGGCTGGGAATATGATCCCTTCGACGTGCCGTCGGATGTATACGAACACATGCGGTCCGCGGTTGAACGCGGCGAAACATTGTCGAACAAATGGCATGCTCGATTCGACGCATACAAAGCGGAATACCCGGAGCTTGCCGATCGGTTCCTCCAAGATCTGCGCGGATTGCTGCCGGATGGTTGGGACGACGGTTTGAATCGACTGATCGGTTCAGTCGACGGTGCGATTGCCACCCGAGCCGTGTCCGGCCAAGCGTTGCACGCCATCACACCTAGCATCCCCCGATTGATAGGCGGATCAGCCGACTTGGCTGAATCTAACAACACCGAGGTCGATGGCCGTGGATCGTTCTCGCCGGAAATGCCCGATGGACGGAATCTCCACTTCGGCGTGCGGGAACATGGTATGGGCGCTGTCTGCAACGGCATGGCATTACATGGCGGCGTCATACCGTACGCCGCAACGTTCCTCATCTTCTCCGACTACCTCCGTCCCGCCATCCGTGTTGGTGCGCTTTCACACGCACCGTGCGTCTGGATATTCACCCACGACTCGATCGGACTGGGCGAAGACGGTCCCACGCACCAACCGATTTCGCAGTTGATGGGCTTGCGAATGATCCCGAACTTGACGGTCATCAGGCCAGCCGATGCCGCCGAGACGTTCGAAGCATGGAGAATCGCCATCGAAAACCGGTCCGGTCCGACCGCGCTCATCCTCACTCGCCAGAATCTCCCGCAACTCCCCGCCATTGGCGGACAGGGTTTCGCGCGCGGTTACGTCCAACGCGGAGCGTATGTTATCGCCGACACCGAAAAAGAGCCGGAAGTGATCATCATCGGCACTGGTTCGGAGACGCAGATCGCACTCGGCGCGGCATTGAAGCTCCAATCCGAAGGGGTCGCCGCAAGAGCAGTTTCGATGCCATCGTGGGAGCTGTTTCAAGCGGAATCCGATGAATACCGAGAATCCGTTCTGCCGTCATCGGTTCGGTCCCGAGTCTCCGTAGAAGCGGGCACGACCATCGGTTGGGAACGCTACACCGGTTTCGACGGTGCAACCATCGGAATCGACCGATATGGTGCATCAGCACCCGGCGACGTCGTCATGGCCAATCTGGGTTTCACGATAGACAACGTAGCCGAAACAGCGCGTTCGCTTCTCTGATTCGTCAATTCACCGAAGGCGGTGGATCGTCGCCTGATCGCCTCCAATGTTGTTGGGAGTGAAAATCGGCGGTTGTATCATTACCGCGTAGTTGGCACGCTTGACGATTGTGCTTGGACGCAGCCTTGGGATTGAACCACCTATGCGAGTAGCGGTTGGAGCAGATCACGCAGGATTTAACCTGCGCGAAACAGTGATTTCCACGATCAAATCGGCGGGGCACGAAGTCATCGACCTTGGGGCACATTCCTACGACGCCGAAGACGACTATCCTGATCGCGCTGCTCCTGTCGCCGAAGCAGTGATGAAGGGCGATTCCGATCGCGGCATCATCGTTTGCGGCAGCGGTATCGGTGCCGCGGTCACCGCCAACAAATTCCGAGGCGTCCGGGCGTCGATCTGTCACGACACTTACTCGGCGGCGCAAGGCGTAGTACACGATGATATGAACGTGTTGTGTATCGGCGGAAGAGTGGTTGGCGACGCAATCGCAACCGAGCTAGTGCGGGCGTTCCTATCGGCGACGATGGGCGATGAGGTCCGATTTCAGCGTCGCTTAGACAAACTCAACGCCATCGAACAATCCAACTTCGCACCTGAATAACACGATTTCACTTCAGATCAGAGTTACCAAAATCGACTTGGACAAGGCAAGCATCAGCAATGGATAACGGACAAAACAACAACATCACAAGAGCCGCGGAGCTTGGGCAGGCAGTTTGGTTGGACCAGATCAGCCGAGACATGATTGATGGCGGAGAGATTCAGGCGTTGGTCGACACCGGGTTGCGAGGCATCACCACCAACCCGACGATCTTCGACGGCGCGATCGCTGGCAGCGATGTCTACGACGACCGTCTCGCCGAATATGCCAAGGACGGTAGTTCCGCCGAGGTTGTGTTTGAACGGGTCGCAGTCGAAGATGTTCGCGACGCTGCGGACATCCTCTTGCCCACCTATGAAGCATTGAATCATCGCGACGGTTTCGTGTCGATCGAGGTCAACCCACATCTCGCCCATGACACTGATCGCACAGTCGCCGAGGCGCGGAGGTTGTGGGCAGCGGTCGGTCGGCCCAATGTGATGATTAAGGTTCCCGGCACGCCAGAAGGTGCGCCCGCGATCACTACCCTGATCTCTGAGGGAATCAACGTGAACGTCACGTTGCTTTTCTCACTCGACGCGTACACCACAGCGGCTAACGCGTATCTCGACGGCATTTCCAACTACGTCAGCACCGGCAACGGATCGCCTGACCGCATCGCATCGGTGGCTTCGTTCTTCGTCAGCCGGGTTGATACTCTCGCCGACGAAAAGTTGCCGGACGATAGCGATTTGGTTGGCAAGATCGGCATCGCAAACGCTAAACTGGCCTATCGCGAATACCAGCGACTCTTCGCCCGCAAACCAGATGGCAACTCTCGCTTTGCTTCGCTCGATGAGATCGGGGCTCAACCGCAACGCCCGCTATGGGCATCAACGAGCGTCAAAAACCCCGAATACGCGCCGACGCTCTATTTCGACAGCCTATTGGGACCGGAAACCGTCAACACGCTGCCGTTGCCGACGGTTCAAGACGTGCTTGAAACCGGAACCATTGCTGAAACCTTGACTAGCAGAGTCGACGTGGCGGAGGCCCAATTCGCCCAACTCGCCGATGAAGGCGTGTCGTACGAGGCGGTTACCGCCCAACTGTTAGTCGAAGGAGTCGAGAAATTCGCCGACTCTTGGGATAGCTTGATGGCGCGAATCGATGCCAAGATCTCGGCTTTGGCTAGTGTCGGATAACCACCGGAACGCGAGTGAAGCTTGACGTCGGGTTCTGACAACAAGAGCGACCTCGGCATCGCTGACATCGTGCGACGGATTTGGGCACGCAACTATTCGATTTGGCCTGAACCCTCGACTGGTGGCGGTGGCGATTGGATGGGTTGGCTGGATCTTCCCGCTTCTATGCACTCTGGCATCGGATTCGCGGAACACGCCCACCGAGATTTGATGGAAGGAATCACTTCGTTCAACATCTTGGGTATGGGTGGGAGCAGTCTGACTCCAGAAGTGTTGAGTTCGGTATTCCCGGAAACTGCACTAAAGCTGAAGGTCTTCGATACCGTCAATCCAGTCACTATCCGTAATGTGCTGACGACGATGGACATCTCGACCGCAGCCTTTGCTGTCGCCAGCAAATCCGGCACCACCGTTGAACCTTTGTCCCTCGAAAGCGTGTTCCGAGCGGCGTTGAGTGATGCCGGAATAACCGATGTTGCAGATCACTTCGTCGCCCTTTCAGATCCGGGTACGCCTTTGGCCCATCGCGCCACCGATAAAGAGTTTGCGTTCCATATTCCTACACCGCCAAACGTGGGCGGCAGATTTTCCGCATTGTCAGGTTTCGGTATGTTGCCGGCTTCGGTCTGCGGCATGCCAACGGATGAGATGACGCGTAGTGCGTTGGCGATGGCCGATCGATGTCGGCGGGAAGATGCAAGCAATCCGGGTGCCGACCTCGGGATCGTCATGGCTACTAACGCGTTGCGCGGGCGTGACAAAGTTACCTTCGCTATGTCGCCAAGTCTGGAGCGACTCGGACTTTGGTTGGAGCAATTGTTGGCCGAGTCGACTGGCAAGAACGGGCGCGGGCTCGTTCCGATTGCGGGAGAGGCCGTGTTGCCACCTCAGGCCTATGGCGATGATCGTCAATTCGTGTGCATCGCTTTGGAAGGCGAAGACATTCCGGCCAACCCCGCGCGCGACGACCACCCGACTTACCGGATCGACGTTCCTGACCGAGCTTCAATAGCAGGCGAGTTGTTCAGATGGGAGTTCGCAACGACCGTAGCCGCGTGTGCTATTGGGGTCTATCCGTTCGACCAACCCGATGTCGAAGCTGCAAAACAACTCGCGAGAGCAGCCCTTGAGTCCAACTCCGCACCCAATCAAGCGCCAAGGGACCTGGAGAGTGCCGTCCTATCAATTGCCAACAGCGGCGACGAAGGCGGCTACGTCGCGATCGTCGCCTATCTGCCAGAATCGATTGAATTGACTAACCAGATTTCAGCGTTGCGAGTCGCCATCAGCAATGCAACCGGAATGGCGACAACTTTCGGTTACGGCCCTCGTTACCTGCATTCCACCGGGCAACTACACAAAGGCGGTCCAAATTCGGTTCGATTGCTCGCCATCACCGAGAATACAGATGTTGACGTCGCGGTTCCCGGTCAGACATATTCTTTAGGTGACCTCTTGCATTCACAAGCAGTCGGCGATGTGCAAGCTTGCCGCGAAAACGGCCGGCGTGCGGAATTTGTTCAGACAGAAGGCAACGTCATCTCTGAACTCAAGTCGGTTACCGCCAAGATCACTTGAGTTTGGTCACCCATGAGAAAGCGCAATATTGAACCCTGAATTCATACTTAACGCGACGGATGTTGAGCACGGCTTGGGTTTGGATCGAAACGACCCCGAAGATCGCGCGTGTCTCGTAGGGCTGATCCACACTTTGATCGATGCACTCGAAATCTCGTTTGAACGCGGTCTTCCACGATCCCACTCGCTGATCTGGTTGGACTCCGACATTGGCGAGGGTTCCTTATTTCGCGCACTGTCAGCCAACATTCCCACGATGTTGACGTTCGCGTTCGATGTCCGCAACTATCTCGAGGCCGCGATCGAGGAGATGAACGAAGTCACGACCAAGTTCAAACCGGATGTCTTGTTGTTACCGGTTTTGAACGCGGCGCAAGACATGGGTGAGATCAGCGCACCAAGCAACGCGAGTCAGGTCGCGAGGTCGATGTCTCCGATCGACAAACACATCGGCATCTATGATTTCGCCAACACGTTCGAGGCCACTGTCGCTTGGGACATCCGAAAACCGAGGGGCGAGTGGCCCGATCCAATGCTTCAGTCCGAAAACGCTCTGCGCATCATCTCGTTGTTCCAAGATGCCGGCCTAGATCCGCATTTCTGGGTAATGAACTTGCCATCGGTGCGTATCGTTGCAGAAACGTTGAGCGCGCGAACTCACATCGATGATAGGGCCGACGTGATGCCGTGTTTCACGCTGGACACGATCTTCCCGCTCGCGGTCGGCGACAATGTCACACCCGGTTCGCTACCGCGTTCTGTCGCATCGGCAACCACAGTCGTTTCAGAGATGCCGGGCAAAGCGAAAATCATCATCGGCGCCGAAACCTATATGACCTGTCTGCGCGAGCTTACCGACGGTAACGCGGACGTTGAGGTGGTCGCCGAAGCGATTGCCAGCCGGTTGTCGGCGGTTTCAGAAGCGTTGCAAGTTGAGCGCGTATCCGCATAAGGAGCAAAACAATGCAAATCGGGATCGTTGGACTTGGCAGAATGGGTGGCAACATGGCGCGTCGCTTGTTGCAAGACGGCCACGCAGTCGTCGGTTTCGATCTAGATGCCGGGGCGCGCGATGAATTGGAGACTTACGGCGGAACCGGCAAATCATCACTCGCTGACTTGGTGAATGCGCTCGAAACGCCGCGTACTGTATGGGTGATGGTTCCATCCGGTGATATCACCCAATCGACGGTTGACGAGTTGGCCGGATGCATGTCGACGGGCGACACATTGATCGACGGTGGGAACTCAAACTACAAGGAATCGATGCGCCGTGCGGAAGAATTGGCTAAACTCGGCATCGATATGTTGGACAGCGGGACCAGCGGCGGTATCTGGGGTCTGGAAAATGGTTACTGCCTGACCATCGGTGGAAACAAAGACGCGTATGAACGGAATCTACCGATATTCAAATCTCTCGCTCCACCAGAATCCGACGGCAACCTGTACGTCGGTCCTAGCGGCTCTGGCCACTACGTCAAAATGATCCACAACGGCATCGAATACGGCATGATGCAGGCCTTCGCCGAGGGACTTGAACTCCTCGAAGCCAAGAGCGAGTTCAGCCTCAACCTCGCCGAGATTTGTGAAAACTGGCGCTACGGCAGCGTCATCCGTTCGTGGCTGCTCGACCTCACCGCCGACGAACTCAAAGAAGATCCGGGATTGGACCAGTTGTCGTCTTATGTCGAGGACTCCGGTGAGGGACGTTGGACGGTCGATGCATCGGTCGAGTTGGCGGTGCCCGCGCCGGTCATAACAGCGGCGCTCCAAATGCGATTTCGTTCACGCCAAGACAACCCAATGGGAGGGCGTGCGCTGGCCGCAATGCGCAACGCGTTCGGCGGCCACAGCGTAAGACGCACCGATGCCGACTAGCGACCAACGGCAATTCACGATCGTTATCTTCGGCGCGTCCGGAGACCTGACACAACGCAAACTCGCCCCTGCGTTGTTCCATCTGCACTCGATCGGCGCGCTACCGGAAAAATGTCGATTCGTCGCCTGTGCGCGATCGGACTTTGACGACGAGTCGTACCGAAGGCTGCTATTCGAGGAGGCGTCGGACAGCTACTCCTCAGATGCTCAACACTGGATCGACTTCGCGAATCAGATAAATTACGTCCGAGGGTCGTCCAATGACATCGCATCGTTGAAACGACTCGACGACTTCATCAAAACAGACTCCGACGGCGAAGCGAAGGACGACCGTCTCTACTACCTGGCTCTCTCCCCCACTCTCTACGAAAGCACTGTCGATGCCTTGGGCGATGCCGGCATGTTGGACGAAACCAACGGCGTCAGGCGTCTGGTTGTCGAAAAACCGTTTGGTACCGACCTCGAATCGGCGCGCCTCCTCAACGAGGCGATACATACGCGCGCCGCCGAGCACCAGCTCTTCCGGATCGACCACTACCTCGGCAAGGACACGGTTCAGAACCTGATCGTGTTCCGGTTCGGCAACACCATATTCGAACCGCTCTGGAACCGAAACTATATCGACCACGTCCAGATCTCCGTCCTTGAAGACTTGGACGTCGCCGACCGCGCAGCATATTACGAACACTCCGGCGTGCTCAGGGACATGTTCCAGAGCCACATCCTACAGTTGCTCGCTCTTGTCGCGATGGAGCCACCGGCGACCAATCACGCCAACTCTCTCCGTGACGAAAAGGCGAAAGTGTTGAGCGCGGTCCGCAGACCCAATCGCCAACAAGCCGCGGCTAACTCGATCCGAGGCCAGTACAACGGTTATCGAGATCACGACGGAGTCTCGCAGGCTTCGGCGATCTCGACATACGGTGCGCTGCGTCTCTTTGTCGACAACTGGCGATGGCAAGGTGTCCCGTTCTACATGCGGTCAGGCAAGGCGTTGAAAAGTAAGTTCACCGAGATCGCGATCCAGTTCCGCCAACCCCCGCATCGGATTTTCGATGTCGAAGACGCGTCCGGGTTGGTCCCGAATATGCTGAGGATCGTCATTCAGCCGGACGAAGCGATTCGTCTCACAATCGACAACAAACGCCCAGGACCGGAGCTACGCGCCCAGGCCCAAGAACTCGAATACCGTTTTCCAGTTGGCATGCGTGACGCCTACGAGCGGTTGTTGCTCGACGCAGTAAGCGGCGATGCCTCCCTCTTCACCCGCGCCGACGAGATCGAACTGTCGTGGGCAGTAATCGACCCCTACGTTGAAGCTTGGGAGACCGAGCTCGCCTCGCAACTCTACCCCTACGCCCGCGGCAGCTGGGGCCCGATAGCCGCCGCCCAATTCATTGGCCCTGGGCGGTATTGGTCAAATCCGGTCTAATCCGGCGTGATCTATCGGTTTTCCCCGCTCGGGTGCTGTGCACAACCCTCCCACTTGGTGCCCTAAGGGTTCTTTGCACAACTTCCGTCATTCCGGCGAAAGCCGGAATCCAGAGGGGCCGGACGACGGAGTGCAAAGAACCCGCTCGCTGGGGAAATGTCCGAAGGACAAAGGGGACACGCAACTTCGTCCTAGCACCACATACATCATTCCCGACTACATCACCCCGACCGCAACAACGCGTTGAATCCCGCCTGCACGAAGTCGATGTCATGAGCCAGCGCGTCGTGGATGCCCCGTTCTTCCATCAGCACGAAACTTGAGCAGTCCACCAAGCTCCAACTCTGATCCAAACGACTGCTGTATCGATCAAAAGCCTTTGCGAACTGCGCGCTAGTTTGTGCAACAATCTCTACATCTGAGTCGTGATTGAGGTCTCTGACTGCTGCTACGGCAGCGCTACGGGCCCGGTCACCACCTCGGGCAAAGAAATTCAAGACCTCAACCAACACCATTTCGCTTGTCACGACTTGGCAAGCGCCGATTTCACCCGCTATCCGGTCTACAGCGTCGCGCAAAATGTCGTCGGAACTGATCATCGCCACCCAATAACCGGTGTCCGCAAACACCTCTCTCATTCCTCATCAACTTTCGGATGACCGTACAAATAATGCTTGTAGTTAATCGAACCGTCCTTAGGAACGTTCTCCCACGCTGATTCAGGCACTGATTCTCGAATCTTCCGAAACCTCTCGAGTAACGCTGGAATGTCAGTTCCCTTGTGGCTCGCCGACTCAACGTCCGCCCCATTGTCAGCTCTGTTCCCACCAACCGACTCCGATGCCGACACCTCCCCATCTTCCCCGCCACCCTCAACCGATATCGACAACGTCACCTCATCGCCATCCTCAAGATCAAGCGATTCCGAAGGCTTCAAAACCCCGTCCTCATAAGTTGCCTTCACAGATTGAACCATCGTTACTCCTCCATCTCACCAACCATCACTACCGAACATTGTACGACGCATGATCAACAAGCCCCCTTTGCTGGCGACAAGGACGGTAGGGGCAGGTTTCAAACCTGCCCAGCGAGCGGGGGATGCCCAGGGAAGAGACGCGCGGCCCACACCAAACAACTCGACCACCAATTCCGAAAAATATAATCAGAAACGCGGCAATCTACCACCGCCGCTACAAAATCAACTACTTGAACCTAGCAAAAGGAGACTGATAGTTTGACTGGAAGAAACGACGACAACCACGCAAACCAGATGAATTCCAACAACGATGCATTCTGGCAAAGCCGTGGTTACGACGAGCGTCCCGACGATTGGGAAGAGCCATCTGATCCGGCAAACGCCGACGCAGGCGCCGGTTCCGACGGCGGGCCGTTGTCCGTCGACTACTACTAAAAACAAACACAGACCAACGTTTCACCTGCGGCACCAATCTTCGGTGTCGCAGGTTTTCTTTTATGCTCCTTTCGCGCAGCGAAGGGGGCGCGAGCAATCGAAGCGACGCGAGCGAGGGATGCCCGAGGCAGTCCGCTGTCATTCCGGCGAAAGCCGGAATCTAGAAGTTAACTTGAAACAAACGTCTCTATCCCTCATGAGAGAGGGTACGAGATCTGATCGCCGCGTCGCTCAAAATAGATTTTGGCACACACGATCCTATTCGCCATTTTTTCTCTACGACGAGATTGATGCCACCTAACGCCATCATCCCGTACATCGCTAGTGCCATAGCACCCGCTGAAATCAGCATTGTTTTAATGGCCCATCCAGGATCGTAAGGCACGGCAATCCAAGCCAACAATGGCAACAAAAACATCGGTGTAATGCCACCTTCAAAACTCCCGATAAGTTTCGGATTTATGTTTATCGGTTCACCCGAGAAAGTCGAAATCGCGACATCAACTGGAACTAATACATGAGTCTCAAACCAAGGTAGAGGCGCATCTAACAACCAACCCAAAGAAAGTCTGAAATTCACCGCCGGCGCGACGTTGAATATGACAATCCAAAACTCACCTAGGGAAATCACCACGATCAAGAACACGGCAAAAGCAAACAACGTCCAGGTCGCACCCTTGATGGATTCTGAAGTGGCTGGATTTGCCCGAAAGACATCGCCGAGATTTTTCGCCGCATTGACCTCGACCATAGCCAACCCGAAAATCGGGTATTGTGTCAAGAACCCGGCTAGCGCGGCAATTGTCAAAACCGAAACCGTGATCGATGAACGAGACAGTCTTTTCGAGTACTCACGCGCGACTGTGCACGAAAACTTGACGCTATCTTCTAAACCTCGCAAATCTATCATGCCAAAATCTTATCTTTGTCGTTACAACCTGTCAACGTCGCGAACTTGTGCGAGAGGTTGCTAGCACGCCCTACAAATTCAATCTAGACCGCCTAAGCAACACTTTTAGTCCTTGCAAAAATCAGCGCAATCAGCGGTTCAACCCCCTTCCGAACCACCACGGCCGCCCCTCGCGACGAAACGACCAGTCGAAAACCCCACGATCGCACCAATCGCCAACTTAACCATCCAGTCCGCAGTCGTCCGCACAATGGCATACGTGCTGTTCAACTCTCCATCGCCTTGAATGTCGCCAAGCCAGATCAACAGCCCGAGTCCCGTCCCCGCTACACTCATCAGTGCCAAGTAGGCCCCAAAAGGCTCGACTCAAGATCGATTCATCGACTTCTCTATCCCAACCCGACCATGCACAATCAAACAGGGCGTCCTCGAAATATCATCACCATCCCTATCACTATCCCCACCAACCCGACAAACGTCAAAAGCGGACCGATCAACTGTGTAAAGAAATCCATCTCGTCCTACCTTTCGTCTTAAACGGCATCCGAGACCAACAACGTTACTTACAAGATACCACGCCCCGGCATCCCATCCCTTATCAAAAACCGCGCAATCCCCAGTTCACACTATCCCCGCCAACAATTCCCCACAACCTCTTCCACACGCTGCCCGTCAGCCGACTCCCGCAACCGCGTCATTCCAGCGATCAAACAGGAGTTTTCAGCGTCTCTTCGAACTCTTCTGGACTGGACCAACGAGCTATCGCTGACACATTCTCCAAGAGTACGAAATCCTCATCGCGCCACACGTCGATTGTGTCATCGAACAACGATACCAGCTGCCATCTAGAATTTCGCGGCCGTGATGCTTTGAGATCAGAACATCCGGTATAAATTCGATCCGTAATCCTGTGAACTGCACCGCGCGAACCCGTTGCCAACAAGAAAACTAAAGAAGTGTGTGTAGGAGCGGTGGTTTTGTAATCTACTGTCCAGTTTCGTCCCGATTTCCCAACCGTTGACACTCTTCGCTCGAAAGTGATTTCCCTGTTTTGAAGCCACTCGTTGACCTCGTCGCCGACCGTTTCCCATCCTTGAGTACGGAATGTGAACCACAAATCCGTCACTCGTACTACCGATTGCCCTATACGATGGACGGCTTCGGCAATCTCATTGAGTTCGCCGACTCGCAACAACAGCTGGCCCCTTTCCAACTCGATGCCCAGTGTCATGCAGATGTCCTTCAACAAATCCCTTTGTCTTGGAGTCAGCTTTCCCCGGATCGACTGAGTGCGCAACCATCCCAGCGCATCTCCAAAGTCTGTGACGACATAACCGCCGCTTCGCTCAACGACGAATACATCCACGATATCGCCGTCGGGCAACGCGAACGGTGTCCTTATCTTGACACCTTCGATCGGTGCTGGCGAACACTCGAAAAGGGCAGAGGTCGACTCCCTTAAACTTGTGCACAGTTCCTGGGTATTCATATCGGTAGATTTAGTCGTACTGGCGGGTCGTGTAGCATTCCTTGATGATCGATGCGGGCCTCTGCACAGAACTGATGCCAAACCTCAACTGGACGGTCAACTGGTGCTGTGATGTCGGGAGGCTCGTAGATATCTTTGTCCTTCCTCGCTTCGCTCCAGCGGTGCTTATGTTTGGCGTACATCCCAGTAGGATTCTGTCTGCCGTGACTTACCCCGAGGTCAAGACCATAGATCCTGCCCGTGCCCTGTCTCAACAACGTGAAAGAAAGCTTGCCGGAGTACGCGTTGTAGCGACCGTTGATCTGGAGCGGTTCACCAGTATACGAGTGCACCGCAACACGAAACTCGCGGGCATGTGAGTAGTATTCATCCTCAGACCACGAGATGTCGCCCTCAATCCGCTTGCTATCATCGTCGATGATCGCTTGAAACTCCTGGTCAGTGATCATTTCAACTAGATGTTAACAAGACGCACCGATTCCGTTAACCGACTCTGGCGAAGCGCCATCCAATCCACAAAACCTAATCTTGTACCCCACCCCCCAACAACGCCCCCACAACCTCCTCCACCCGCTGCCCCTCCGCCGACTCCCGCAACCACTTCCGAACCTCACGACGCGCAATCGTAACTGTGAACCCCGGACGCTCCTCTCCCAACCTCTCCAACTCCCGCTCAACACCAACCGCCGTCTGTCGACCGGCATCCGCTATCGACACATGCAACGAATTCCCACCATCAAACTCCGGTATCGGCAATCGCCAAAGATGCTTTTGCAGGTGCCGTGAGCCAAACTGACCTTTTGGCATCAAAGGCTTAACCGCGGCGAACAACTGATCGCTGTTGATGATTGCCGCCAAGTAATGCGCTTCAGATAAGTCTCTACAACCGACCCAGTACAGCGTGTAATCCACGATTGCTTCATCGTCGCCCAAGATTGCGGCCGTCGGTGCACCCGATTGGTTATAGACGATCCTGACCGGGCGATCGCCTTTATCGCGTTGCCAACCAAGTTGCGACGACAAATTCCCGTAGTAATCGATTCGTTCGATTGAGGAGAGTTCATTGCCCGATCGTTTGTGGTTCTCCCATGCCCGATTGATTTCGCTCCACCTAGTGCGCATTCGCCGTTCCAACGAGGTGCCAGCAACGCCGTAACGCGTTCCAGATTCGTACTCAATAGCCTCTGAACCACGTTTGAACGGCATTATGACCTTCAACGGATCCAGCGTTGCGTACGGGGTCAACGTTTCGCCTAGATGTGCATCGAACATGTGGTTTTTCTCGATCGTGTTACCGTTCAATGCTGGCAAGTCCAAAGATTTCCAAGGTTCTTTGTCGTAAACACCGCGCCGTGGACTCGTAGTAATCGTGTTGCCTAACCTGACAGTTGTCGGATTGGGAATTTCATTTACGAAGAAAAGCACCCGAGGAACCATTGTCGACCCTTGTCGAGTCTGGCTCGCATAGGAAGATAGGATTCCTTGACTAGTATCCGATATCTCCATATCCACACGCCGAACATTCGCCGAACCAGTTGCCCCAACCCACTGCCTGACCGTCCCCGCCAACGCACGCGCCTTACCTTCCTCCCCTAGTCGCTTGGCAAACACAACCGACGATGGTACTGGGAAGAAATCGTTAGGCTCCAACCGTTCCAAGTCCCAAGCCTTCCGCACTCGAAAATCCACATGCAAAGTCCCAGGCCCGCGGCGTGACTTCCACTCTCCCGTCCGCCACTTCGTGTGCTGACCAGCCTGCAACGCACTGTGCGGCATCACCATACCGATTAACCCGCCGTCCCGCAGATAAAGATCGACGCTACGCGTGTAAAAAAGGGACGCTACATCCTGATGCGTCGCATATCGACCACCAGCCCAAATCCCGTACTCGTTCCGGCTCTGATTCACCAACTCGTCACGCAACACATCCGTCGTCTGGTTGTAGTTGATCCACGGCGGATTGCCCACGATCACATCAACCTTGTTGCGTGCCAGCGTGATCGGACGCACCAAGTTCCGCGTGTAGTACGCCCAGATGTGGTCCCGACCCTTCGCATGTAGATCTGCCAGGTTGTCGATGGTCGCGGACAGCGTTGCCGACTCGCCGTCCGTGAGCCCAACTACATCCTCCATCGCCAACTTCGGGTCCTCGCCACGCTCGATGTAATCGGCAACATCCACCATGAGCTGGTCGAAATTTTCCGCATCGTTCACCAGTGAAATCGGAAACAGCAACTCTGTGTTGTCGTCATCACCCACTCCAATCGTCACGGTGTTCGCTCCGAATAGGTCACGGCTCTGATACCGCAACTGCAATGAGTCGCCGAGATAGATCGGCACTGTAACCGCCGTGCTCGCGCTGTGAGCTATCGCTGGCTTCGCCGCGATCACCCACGCCGCACGCGCCAAGTGTGTAGCCACGGGATGCACGTCGATGCCCGTAACCGATTCACGCAGCAGTTCGAACAGCTTCGTATCCGGTACATTCTGCTGCTTTGCCGCCTTGAGAAAATGCTCGACGCACTCCGCCAAGAACGTACCCGAACCGCACGACGGATCGAGCACCCGCTGATTGACCGGATCAGTTACGATCTCTTCGACAATCGCCTTCGCCAACCAGCGCGGCGTGTAGTACTCGCCGAGGTCACGACGCTCCTGCGCCGGTATCACTGTCTGGTAAAGCGTCGCCGCAATGTCCGACGGCGGCGATGACCAGTCGAAGCGAGCAACCCGGCGCGCTATCGTTCTGACCAACGCCGTCGCACCAACCTCCACCGGCCACGCGAAGAAGTCAGACTCCACCACGCCGTGCAACCCCGTGTTCTCCGCAAACTGACGACCCGTGACTAAATCCTCAGGATCGTTCTCCGCTATCTGGCTCACATCCATCCCGAAAGTCGCCTGAACCACGATGCCCACCACAATCGTCAGATACGTGTGCCGCACGAAAAGATCATCGAACTCTTCGCTCTCAACTACCTCTCCCAGCGCCGTCCGCAGAAGATCGTGCCACAGTCGACGCTTCACCGCCACCGTCTCGTAGCTTGAGAACTTTGCGTAGAGAGCTCGCAATTCGTCAATATCGCGCTCGTATGACGGGCTGTTAGGGCCAAAATTCTTCAGCAACTCATCGTGAGTCGGAGCGATGTTCTCACGCGCAACCAACGCATGGTCTCGCAGCCACTCGTGCAACTTGAACCAACGATCAGCGTCGGGCAAAGTGAACGCATACGGCGGCGAGGTATTGACTCGCGAAGCGTTCGACCATCTAAGCACCCAGTACTTGCCGTCGGTGAGTATCCCCATCCGGACGCCGTTGCGAATTTCCGCCGACGCTTCAAGATAATCGTCGAGCTGTTGGACGTATTCCGGGTTAGGCTCGATCCCGTTCCCGATCAACCTCTTGAACTCGATAAACGTATCCAACGCCGTTAAATCCACCGCACGACGTGAACCCTCAGATGGCGGATTCTCTTCCACCATCTCGTCCACCTTCGCAAGCCCGGCAACTACCAGAAAATCGCGCACTGCCGAAGTGATGTTCGCCTCCGCGGCACCTTCCTCATGTCGGCGCAATATCTCAGCCGCCGCCGCTTTGCAGTTAGGATCGTCGTAACTCAAAACCATCGTTTCCATTATCGTCTACCGACGCCGAACAACCTCTCGTGCGAGGCATTGAGATTCCTCGCTGCGCTCGGAATGACACAGTGCTGCGCTCGGAAGGACACAGTAAAACTCAACCCACCATACAATCCAACCCATGACCACCTACTCCCTCCTTACTGCCGATCGCGTCGTCGATGCCAGAGGCGGGCCGCCCATTGAACGAGGCGCGGTCCTGATCCATGACTCCGAAATCGTGAGCGTCGGCCCGGCCCACGAAGTACGCGCCCCCGACGGTGCATCGGTCAACCATCACCACTACCCCGGCGCATCGATCCTTCCCGGCATGGTCGATTGCCACACTCACAACAACGGGTTCGGCGATGGTCGCAACGGTGAAGACTTGGCGGCTTTGGAGGACGAAATCCTGACCGTCCAAGCCGCTGGCAATGCGCGTCGCAGCCTCTTCTCGGGGGTGACCACGATCAGGGAGAACGGTCCGAAGAACATGACGATGTTCCGCTTGCGCGACGCAATCAACGAGGGGTTGGTGATCGGTCCGCGCATGATGCTTTGCGGTCGGCCGGTGTCGATTATCGGTGGGCACATGGGATACTTCGGCGGCGAGGTCACGGGCACGCAACAATGCCGGGCGTTCACGCGGCAGCTGATCAAGGAAGGTGGCGATTACATCAAAATCACTGCCACCGGCGGCAGCACCCCATCATCTTTTCCCCTACGCCCGGCCTTCAACCTCGATGAACTGCAAGCCGTCACCGACGAAGCGCACAAGTTCGGCATGTTAACCGCCACGCACAGCACGTCTACGCAAGGCGTTATCAACTCTCTCGACGCCGAAGTCGACATGATCATTCACTGCACCTACAACGAACCGGACGGCGAGGTTAACTTCCGAACGGACGTCGCCGAGCGTATCGGCGAACAAGGCGCATACGTCAATCCGACGTTGCAAGTCGGTCGAGCGCGTGTGTGGTCGCTGATTCAGAAGGGACGAAAATCCGGTCTTACAGATCAAGAGCGCATCGGCTTGGATGAAGCGAAACGCGAGTTGGATGTCCGCCTCGATCACAACCGCCGAATGATCGAGATGGGCGTAAAGGTCATCACCGGCTCGGATTCTTCATGGGGCGATTACCAACTCGGCAACACGGTCTACGAAGCCGAGTTGTTGGTTCACGCCGGATACTCCCACATGCAAGGCTTGATGTCCGTAACCAGCCGCGCAGCAGAAGCTCTCGGCGTCAACAACATCGTCGGTACACTCGAACCCGGCAAACAAGCCGACATCTTGGTCGTCAACGGTGATCCTTCAAATGACGTCAACGACCTATGGAATGTCGCCGATGTGTTCTTCAAAGGCGAGAAGGTAGAGCGTGGCTCGGAAGAATCGCTCGCTGCCGTGCGTCAACAACCCGAAGAAATTAATCTGGGTAGTCAACATTCGCACGGAGGTTAAACATGAGCGTCGGCAACCCGCAATTCACGCTGCTAAAGGCCGCGAGACTAGTCGACGGCAACGGCGGTCCAGTAGCCGAACAACCCGCCGTCTTGCTGGAAGGTGACACGATCAAGCAGATCGGCACTAGAGAGACCGTGCAATCACCGGAAGGAGCGTCGGTTCTCGAAATCGACTACGGCGACGCAACGATACTGCCGGGACTGGTCGATTGTCACGTTCACTTGATCGGCATCGGCGATGGGCGCGCTGGCGATGACCTTGTTACGTTGCCCGACGAAGTTCTGACCGTCCAGGCCGCTCAGAACGTCAGAAAGCACCTCTACTCTGGGGTAACAACCGTCAGAGATTGCGGAGCCAAGAATCGCACGACGTTCCTCCTGCGCGAAGCTGTCGAGATGGGCATCGTCCCATCGCCACGCCTGATCCTCGCCGGCAGACCCATTGCGATCATCGGTGGTCACCTCTCCTATTTCGGAACTACTGCCACGGGATCGACTGAGTGCCGCGCCGCGGTCAGACAGCTCATCAAGGAAGGTGCCGACTTCATCAAGGTAACCGCGACCGGCGGCAGCACCCGTACCAGTCACCCGACTAGGCCATCTTTCAACGTTGATGAATTCTCCGCTATCACCGATGAGGCGCATAAATTCGGAAAACATGTATGTGCTCACTGCACATCGTCGGGCGGGATGGAAAACGCTCTTGAAGCAGGCATCGACACCATGATCCACGGCGTCCACAAGGATCACGATGGTTCGGACAGCTACCGTTCCGACATCTCGGACCGGATCGCGGAACAAGGGGTATTCGTGAACCCGACCCTCGGTCAAGGTTTGGCGCGAATCCGTCAACTTGAGGACGATCCAGATCTCGCCTTGGAAACCGAGGATGTAAACGTTATGCGAGCCGGCATCGAAGGTCGCATGGATCATGTCGCGCGGATGCGAGATGCGGGAGTGGTTATGGTCGCCGGTTCGGACTCTGCTTGGTCAAACTATCCGATGGGCGATTTCCAAACCGAGATTGAAGCGCATGTAATGGCTGGAATGTCGAACATGGAAGCGATCGTTTCCGCCACCCGCGACTCTGCGATGTCCAGCTGCGTCGACGATGTGGTGGGCACGCTAGAACTCGGCAAGCAAGCCGACATCCTAGTAGTTGATGGCGATCCGACCCGCGATATCGCCGACCTCCGCAAAGTCAGCGACGTGTTCTTGGCGGGTTCGAAGATTGACCGCCACAATCTTGTCTGAACCGAAGTGTTGGCATAATGGAAGAATGGCTGTCGAAATCACAATCTACAACGTACCCGAAGATCTTCGGGACAAACTGGCGAAACACGCATCGATCCGCAATCAATCGATCGAGGATTTTCTTCGCGGCGAGCTCGAACACATCGCGTCAGTGCCGGCGATGACCAAGCAGGAGCGAATCGAGCATAATCGCAAGATTATGAAACGCGCGCGCGAACGCCTCAAGAACAGCGACTCACGCGTCACCTCCGAAATGATCGTTGAATCGATAAGACGTGGGCGCGGGGTTTATGACGATTGACCATCGTCGTTGATGCGTCCGTATTTGTAGCGGCGGCGGTCGACGAAGAGGACGATGCCCATTGGGTATCCCGAGGAGATTCGAGTGCGAGATTTAGCTTGCCCAGCGATTGTATATGCCGATGCACCCAGTCACTTATGCGGATAGAGTGGATCGGTGAAGTATCAGGGCGCAAGCAGAGGTTACACCCTGCGAAATTTGGCTGCGATTCCTGTAGTACACCGACGCATGTGCATGTCGCGCAACTGCTGGAGCACAGTTTCAATGCACCATCCGGCTACACGAGTTGCAGTTGCAACTCCGCAACGTCCCGAGATGCAGCGGTGTAGTGAAACAGCTTCTTGATCGTCCTTTGCCCGATCCCTTTTATCGACGACAGTCGCATGATCGAACGCACCGCCGGGTTATTTTTGATTTCATCGCGGATCCTTGCGACATCTGAGATACTTAACCCCATCCCATCGGCCAGTTCAGCGTCGGTCTGCGAGGCAAGCGCCGTCTTTAATTGATAGAAACGGTCATCCGAAGCGGTAGGATCGTAACTGTAGATCTCAATCGGAATATCACACGCATCGAGGCGATCGATCATCAATCGAGATACTACGTTCTCCCCCAACCTGCCATGCGTCGCACCGAGCAATGGGAAAGCTGCCGAAGTTATACCCTGATCTTCGTACGTCGCTACGAAATTTGCGAGCCCAACTTCCAGATACTCGACCTTGGACGGGTTCTTCCAACGAAATTTCGTAGGGAAGTTGAGCACCCAGCGACGTTCGTAGGACGACGGCGGTGGCCTGTAAACCCACGACTTACCGATTTCGATCCGCCCATTCGCGCAGTGGGCGACGTATTGCTCAAACATCTCGGGCAACCTCAGTTTGAACTCCAACGCTATTCCAGCCCCCATTACACCCTCGCAGTTCACTGTATTGACCAGCGTTTGGCACTCGCTTGAGAAAATGTTGCCGTGGATGATTTTTGTATTCAAATGTACCACCTAGGTTGAATCGACGCTTCCTTATCTACCAGTGAAATCAGGTTAGACACACGATGTTTCGTCTCGTTGGAACGCACGATGATTTTTTCGATTTCTGAGAATTCAACCGGCCTCGGCACGAGCACCTCGGCGCAACGTATTCTGCCTCCATCCGGAAATTCGCTCCAATACTCAGCGCGAATACATTCCCAGTTGATCTTGGACAGATCGCTCGAGCGGGAGAAATAACGCGAAGCACTAGCCGCAGCATTGCCATCAGTGAACCGCACACCATCCTCGTTGATCACTTTGCCGTTGATGCACAGGATCACGATTTCATCCTGTATCGCCCGTCGCCTCGACAACATCGGGTTCTTGGGATTGAAATAAAGTGGCACGTAGTCGTGTAGCGAACGGCCGAACGGCCTCTTCAAGCCGCGCCTGTGTATCACGTCAGCATCCGCAATGTCGCGACCCAGATGTTCCAGTTTCATCGCGCGGTTGCGGGGCAAGATTCCATAGGTCTGAATAGACGCGATATTGTCGACGTGCACCATGTAGTAAAGCGTAATATCAGCAACGGTTACCATCTGTCTTACGGGGACTAGATCCAATTATGCCTACAACTCTCAAAGCCGTACCGAGATGATACAACAGGTGGCACGACATCGTAGCAGCGCGTTACTTGCAACCAACCGCACATCTCCACAAATTTGCTATGCCTTTACCACCACCCGCATCCATCTACGCCGACTTCTCCTCGATGAACGCCAAGGAACTCCGAATGGCCCAGGAGGAGATCTGGGTGTGGATTTCCGCCGCCGAGTCGGCATCTTACGACGACGCTCCGGACGACGACCTTTTGGACTCGGCTCGCGACGCACTCAATGACATCATCGCCGAGCGACGAGCGCTTCACAGCGACGAATCCGCACCGCGAGGCGGATAGCTGCTGGTACCTCGCGCATCGTTAAGGCGATTAACATCGGTTTGATAGACTTGCCAACAAGCAGCGACTTCTTCGATTGCACTCCCTCACGGAGGTTTGCACAATGGCACAAACATCCAACGCCGTAACCAAAGATCAGGTATACGAAGCCCTCAAAGACGTCTATGACCCCGAGATCCCGGTCAACGTCGTAGATCTCGGACTCATCTATGATGTCGATGTTGAAGAAAACGAAGTATTTGTGGAGATGACGCTCACGGCCCAGGGGTGCGGAATGGGACCCTACATCGCGCAACAGGCTGAGTGGCGCATCGCCGAGATTGAATACGTCGAGGACGTCGAGGTCGACCTAGTGTTCGACCCGCCATGGAACCCCGACATGATCACCGAAGATGGCAAGCGCCTCCTCGGCATCGACTAATCAGCTCCGGTTTCTACCAACCGATAACCTTCATCTCACGGGACATCTGTGACCACGCCCCGCAAGACAACTCCTGCCGAAGAGGCGCGGCTCGCACAAGCACGGCGACAGTTCCAGGAACGGAAACGCATCGCCGATTCGCTAAAATCGATCGGCAAGCGCATTGGCGTCTACAGCGGAAAAGGGGGTGTCGGAAAGACGACCGTCGCCGTCAACCTCGCCGCAACACTTGCGAAACAGGATCACGATGTCGCTCTTTTTGATTGCGACATCGACTGCCCAAACGTTACCCGAGTCTTACGCATCTCTGAAGGTCCGGTCGAACGCGAAGGCCGCATGGTTCCATCGCAGCGTTTCGGCGTCAAAGTGATGTCAATGGCTTTTTTCCAGGAAAACGAGGAAGAAGCGATCATCTGGCGCGGTCCGATGATCCACAATGCCATAAACCAGTTCCTGCAGATGACCGATTGGGGTGAGCCCGACTACATGGTCGTCGATCTACCGCCTGGCACCTCGGACGCCCCGTTGACGGTGATGCAGACGTTGAACCTGGACGGATTTGTGATCGTGAGCACGCCGCAAGAACTGGCGGCTCTAGACGCCAAACGCTCGATCAACATGATTCGCAAGATGAATTTGGACGTGCTGGGGGTAGTGGAGAATATGTCTGGTGGAATGTTCGGACGAGGCGCGGCCGAAGATCTGGCATACGAGATGAGTTTGCCGTTCTTGGGGGCAGTGAACTTGCGCCCGGACTATCTGGACGCGTTGGAACCGCCAGTGTTGGCGAACGATGAGGTCGCGGCGGAGTTCGATTATATTGCGCTGGGTGTTACGCGCCAGTTAGCTGGCGTCAGCGTCTGATCTGTTCGCTAACAACTCCACCGTCTCGCGTAGTGATCGAGATGTGTCGACCGTCTCCGGCCTCTCGTGGCCGATTGGTGAGGAGTTGACTAGCCGGAAGATGTCGGCGGCGCCTTTGTGGATGTGAGGGGTTGCTCCTGCGGCGCCGAAGGTTGCGGAGATTTGCTCCATCTCATCGATCCATCGGAAGGCTTTTGCACTTAGGCTTTTGACGCCTTGCATATTGTTTAAGACGCCTTGTTGGCTCGACTCCATCTCGTGTATGAACTCGTCGTAGATGCCAAGATTCATCGCTGAGATTAACGCCGATGCGTTCAATGCCGCGGCGCCTTTGCTGAGCGAGGCATAGCACATCTTGATCGCCGAGGCACGACCGACTTCACCACCCATCATGGGAACCGATATGCCTCGCCCGTCCAATTGACCCATGATGGCTTCGTGTGGTCCTGAGGCGTAAAAGCGTGGCGGCTCTCCCCTGCCCGGAGGACTCCCAATGATGCCGCCGTCGATGTACTTGCCGCCTGCCGCGTCAATTGTCTCGCTCATCTCGATGGCCACGGCCGGTGCGACCGGGTTGCAGTCGGCGAAGGGTAGCGGTTTCCCAGAATCAGCGATGACCGCCGCAACTTGCCGCGCCACGTCAACCGCACGTTCTGGAACCAGGACCGACAAGACGATGTCGGCGCGATCAATCATCTCTGCGAAGTCGGGAACGTCTACGATGCCGGCGATTTCGGACAGTTCGCGAGTTCGGGCGCTGCGCTCGGTGAGGCAGGTGATTACTTCCAAGCCGTTTTCTCGCAATGCACGACCGACGTTTGATCCCATGTCGCCAGGGCTAAGGATGGCTACTGTATTGACGGTTTCCATGGGTGGTTCGCTCCTAGTGGGCTCACTTCCCGGGCGCGCCTGTCTGACACTGCCGAAAAGCGCGTTACCCCTATATGCCTTAGCGGGAACGCATTTTTTACTTTTTGAGTTCCGGTCTTTAGTGGAATGACGGAGTCGAAGACTGGATTGACGCGGGGAGGATCAACCTCGGACCGAGGCGGCGATCGACTCTCCGACGATGCTCGCTTCACCCGGGTTGAGACCGAATACGTGGATCATCAACGGAGCATTGTCTGTCGTGCGGGTCCAGATCGGAGGATCGCCGTCCTTAAGCTTGACTACGAGATCTTCGTTGTTGAAACCGACCACGTCCTCATCGACGCCGATGGTGACTCCGAAAGGTTGGTGGGCGATGATGTTGTCGATCATTTCGGCCTTGACGCCGGGGATGCCTTGTAGCGGTTTGATGATCTCCAAGCTCTCCTGCTCGGCGGCAGCCAGTCTAGTCTCGTGGTCCAACTTGAACCAGCGCTGGACGGCCGTAACGCAACCCATTATCTCTTGACGATCGACCTTGTGCGGACGGCCGATGCCTCGGATGCGCCGTGACTCGTAACCCACGAACGAATGACGACTGATTGCGTCGATGATTTCCTCAGTGCCGAGCGCCAGACCGGTCGAGTGGGGTGCAAACATGTACTTCGCCGCGATGCACTGGAAATCGGCACCCATGCGTACGTATTTGCCAAAGTTCTCGAGCGGGAAGATCTGTCCAGCCGCATCGACGGATGCGTAAACGCCGGCATCCTTGGCGATCTGGATGACCTTGTCGAGTGGAACGACGTTGGGGTCTTTCGGCGCCTGTTCAACAACCGGGACGTGAATTGCACAGGTCTTGTCGGTGATGGCGGCTCGAATGTCATCCTCGGAGGTGCCGTTTTCGTCGCCCGCAAAAACGAGTTTGGCTCCGGCGAGTTGAAGGCATCGGTCGTACCAATACTGCTCGCGGTGCTGCATCACGATCTCGTCCTTCAAACCCGAAGTATCGGGTAGCTGTTGGATGAGATCATCATCGGCACCAGCCATGTACGCGGCGGTTGCGAGTGTCAGAGCCGAACCTGCACCCGAGGTGATGTATGCCGCCGGAACGCCCGCCAATCTCGCGATCTCGTCGCCCGCGGCCTTTTCCAGTTCGATAAGGGGTATGAATGCGCTATCGGCGCGATCCATCGCCTCTTTCACTTCCGGTACCGGTGTCGAGCCACCTAGTAAAGTCACGCTGCCAGTCGCGTTGATGACGGGCTGGGCTCCGAGCTCCTTGTAGATCGCTCCCCACTCCGATGTAACCATTTGAATCCTCCGAATCGGGTCAAAGTTGCAAACCACCACTCTCGTCGTCAAAAGGTGGTCTGTCGGTTTTGTATTCTAACGTTGATTCACTGATTGCACACCGTTGACCGAACGGTTAAGACGAGCAATATCGACTACTGCGGAGTACCCAAAAATATGTTGACTGAGACAACGGAGATAACGTTAGTTACCGAGGCAACGGTTGGAGCCAAGCAATGGTCGCCGGTTTCCGAGAACGGTTCACCGAGAAACGCACCGTTGCTCCTCGTTTCGTCGAAATCAGATTCGTCTCAGTGGTCGGAGTTCGCGGACGCGGTGTCGGCGTCGGGAGATGTGTATGCGACTTGGGACGTCTCGACCTACACCTTGATTCAGACGATATGGGCGATTGGCGAACCCGTCTCGGTTATCGCCCAAGGGAAAGAGACTGGGACCATTGCGCTGCAGGCGGCGAAGTACGCCAAAGGTGCAGTGCGCGCGCTCGCGCTTGTCGACTACGGCTTAGGCGAAGGAGAAACGCCACCGGTCAACGTAACAACTTGCCCGTTGGTTTTGGTACGCGGCAGGCAGAGTGAGATTGCCGATCATCAGGAAGTGGTTGCCGCTAGGGCGGCGTTAGGTAACAAGTGCAAGCTGGTAGAGCTTGAAAATTGTGGCAGCCACGCGGCTGAGTCGTGCCCGCAGGATTTCGCAGCCACTATTGAGTGGTTTCTGGGGACCGCCTCGGAGTAACGGCTGGCGTCCTTCGATTCCCTACTGTCGTCGATTGGCGCGGCGGCGGTTTGCCGTTGGGATTAGCCAAGCACCTATCAACGCCGAAGCGATTCCAAGCGACAACGCAGCCATCGACCAAGCGGCGCCAATCGTTGAGCCGCCCGTATCGGGAAGGCCATCCGGTCCGATTCCTGGAGTACCTGGTTCCGCGGTAGGTTCAGGTGTTGGCGTCTCGGTCGGCACCGGTTCAGGTGTTGCGACCGGTTCGGCGACTTCGACCTTGTTATGAGTGGTCAAGGTTGCGGTTTCGTCAGCGCTCCAACCATGGGTTTCCGGATTCAGATCCGCGTTGCCTTCGATGCCGGGGTGCTCACGACGCTGATTTTCTCCGTTGCCTTCTGAGAATGCAGCCGCATCACCGCCTAGGCAGGGCACGGTGTCGGTAGTCTCATCGTTGTTTTCTGCACCTGAGTCGAAGACTGAGGCGATTGCTGAATCGGTCATGACTTGGATTGAAGAACCTTTAACCTCGGCCGAGGCGACGATATAGGCGTCGTTGGTGCAAGCGAACATGCCAAGGGCCGTGATGTTGGTGCCGATGAATGCGCGAGCGTTACCGCTGTAAGAATCGCCGGGTGCAATCGGTCCGTCGGTGTGCCACTGTGTGACTGACACAACGCCTGGTTCGGCTGCGAGGGTGTCAAGCAGGACGGCACCGTCGCCGCCTTCTGAAAGCCTATCGATTCCGTTGAGTTCAATCGGGCGGGTGTAATTGATCACGTCTACGTTTTTGTCGTGAACCACTACTACGGGAGGCGTAATCGGTTGGCCATTCGTATTGTTGCTGAGCGTTGCTCCGACATCAAATGCTCGCTTCGGTAGAGTGCCCCGAGTGTCGACAACGAACTCCATCGCCGTGCGATTCCAACCGAAGACCGCTCCGAGGTCACCGACGACTTTGATGCCGGGATGCGGCGAGGTTATGGTTCCCTCTCCGTCGGCTGTATCGAGATCGGCCGCACCGGTGCCCTCCAAACAAGGAACGTTTCGACGCGACTCATCGTTTTCCTCGGTACCAGCGTCAATCACGATACCCGACCCAAATGCCGGACTGGCTTCATCGGTAAGAATCGCGGTCCCGACCGTAACTGCATCATTCGTGCACAGCAACATACCGATGACGCTGATGTGGTCGCCCGGTTCTGCACTCACGTTGATGATGGTCTTTTGACTTTGTGGATCGATGACGCCACCGAACCTGGTCACACTCTTGACTCCAGTTCGGTCGCTAAGCGATTCCATCAGTGCAGGTTGTGCCCCGGATTCGGCGAACTCTTCCAGTCCGTCAAGTCGGTCCGCACTCTTGGGAAAGAGACGGGCGTTCTGATGTACGACGACGATCGGCGGACTTATCGGTTGACGATCGGTGACGTTTCGAACCGTGAGTTGGTACAGTTGAGATTGAGCTTGTAGGGGATGATTTTCGAGCGAAATTGCCGCCGAGACAAGTGCTGCAGCGACCAAGGTTATGGCAACTATGCGATTCAAGAATGCACCTCTTTGTGACGTGCCACGGTTCGGTGGATTTGCGGTTGTTTACTCAAATAGATACGAATCAATCGCAGAGAACGTTCTGCGATTTGTGTAACCACAAGGCTAAAACACCCGCGCCGTTGGTCACAACATGTCGCTCCCTTTGAACCAGCTGCTCGGGTGAAACTGCGATCTGGTGTTGGGGCTTCAGAACATGATGACTGAGCGAGCGACTTCGCCGGCCTTCATCGCGCGGAAGGCTTCATTGATGTCGGTTAGTTCTAGGCGGCGAGTCACCATTTCGTCCAACAGTAGTCGGCCTTGGCGATAGAACTCAACGTATCGAGGCATGTCGACCTTAAAGCGATTGGAGCCCATCGAGCAACCTTGGATTTTCCGTTCTCTCATTCCGGTGGTTGGGATTTCGATGTTGGTTCCTTCGGGGATCATTCCGATGAGGGTAGCGGTACCGCCGGTTCCTAGTGCGTGCCAACAGGCTTCGGCGGTGTCTTTCAGGCCGATAGCTTCGAAGGTGTAGTCGGCGCCGCCATCGGTAAGGTTGATGATTGCTTCAACCGGGTCGTTGTCGGAGGCGTCGACGATATCCGTTGCTCCGAGGTCCATTGCGGTCTTGAGTTTGTTTTCGGAGATGTCGACGGCGATGACGCGGAGTGCTCCGGCGAGGCGCGCGCCTTGGATGACGCCAAGTCCGACGCCACCCGCTCCGAAGACTGCGACGGTTGATCCGGGTTCGACTTTTGCGGTGTTTAGGGCCGCACCGACGCCGGTTGTGACGCCGCATCCGATCAGGGCTGCGCCTTCAAAGGGCATGTCTTCTCGGATTTTGACGACGCTGTTTTCGTGCACGAGCATCTTCTCGGCGTAGGTGGCGAGGTTTGCCATCTGGACCAAGGGTTCGCCGTTCCAGGAGATGCGGGGTGCTTCGTTTTCACCGCGCATCGGCTTGGTCTGGCAACGCGCCGGGTGGCCGGTTATGCAGTGCCTGCATCGGCCGCAGTAGACGGAGAGGCAGAGGATGACGTGGTCTCCGGGGGCGACATCTTGGACTAGATCGCCAACCTTTTCGACGATTCCTGCACCTTCGTGACCCATCACGGCTGGGGTGGCCATCGTGTAGAGGCCTTCCACGAAGTGGAGGTCGGAGTGGCACACTCCGGTGGCCATCGTTTTGACGAGTACCTCGTAGGGTCCCGGATCGTCGACGTAGATATCCTCGACGGTCAGAGGTTCATTGACCTTGTTAAATACTGCTGCGTCGGGCATTTCACTGGCCTTTCGTACTTCGCACTGCTGGCGATGAGGTTGGGGTTAGTCGTCTTCGAGGGTCGAGGTATCGCCTTCTGGCAGTCCGAGTTCTCGCGCCTTCAACAGGCGGCGCATGATTTTGCCAGACCGTGTCTTCGGCATGATGTCGATGAAGTCGATCTCGCGTGGTGCGACTCCAGCGGAAAGGCGGTCGCGGGCGAACCGCATAAGTTCGCGTCGGAGCTGGGGGCCGGCTTCGTGGCCCGGATTAAGGGTGACGAATGCCTTGACGACCTCCATGGCGATAGGATCGGGTTTACCGATAACACCAGCTTCGGCGACGGCTTCGTGCTCGATGAGTGCAGATTCGACTTCAAACGGGCCAACAAGATGACCTGCGGTATTGATAACGTCGTCGGCGCGTCCTTGGAACCAGAAGTAGCCGTCTTCGTCGATGCTGGCTTGGTCGCCAGTGATGTACCAGCCTTTTTTGAAGCGAGAGTTGTACATCTCGTCCTGCTGCCAGTACGTGTACATCATTGATGGCCAGCCAGGCCGAACGGCGAGGCTACCTGCGTTACCTGGACCCATCTCGTTGAACTGGTCGTCAAGGACGCCCATTGTGATGCCGGGGAACGGTCGTCCCATGGAACCGGGACGGACCGCCATCGACGGATAGTTGGCGCACATGATCGCACCGGTTTCGGTCTGCCACCAGTTGTCGTGGATCGGCATGTTGAAATGTCGATTGCCCCAAACGACGGCTTCGGGATTCAAGGGCTCCCCGACCGAACCGATGAATCGCAGGGAAGACATGTCGTACTGGTCGACGACGTCGCCACCGGCACGCATGAGGAGGCGGACCGCGGTCGGTGCGGTGTACCAGACAGTGACGTCGTAGTCCTGAATGACCTTGTACCAACCCGACGCGCTGAAACCGCCCTCGTAGATGATCTGCATCACACCGTTTGTCCACGGCGCCATCATTCCGTAAGACGTTCCGGTGACCCATCCGGGATCGGCAGTGCAAAAATAGACATCGTCGAACTTGAAGTCGAGTGCCCAATGGCCGGTTATCCATTGCTGAATGACCGCTTGGTGCCGGTGCAAGACGCCTTTTGGTTTGCCGGTTGAGCCGGACGTGTAGTGCATGATGGCGAAGTCGTACTGTGTCGTCTCGGCCATGGTGAAGGAGTCAGGGTCAGCGGCTGACATCAACTCGTAATAGTCAAGATCACCTTCCACCGGCGGGTCGTCGGATCGCCCGTCTTTGTTGACGATGATGACGTTTTTCAGCGTCTTGATGTCGGGCAGCATTTCGGAGATCTTAGCGCGGAGATCCGGGCTGGTGACGAGGTATTTTGCGCCTGCGTCAAGCATGCGGTCACGAACCGGATCGGGACCGAAAGCGGAGAATAGTGGTGCGATGACGCCGCCCGCTTTTAGGATGCCCATGGCCGCGATGTAGAGCTCGGGCAATCGATCCATGAAGATGAATACTCGGTCGCCCAACCCGATGCCGAGGTTTTGCATCACAGCGCCGAAGCGATCGGATTCGCGTTTGAACTCGGCGTAGGTGTAACGCTCCTCTTCGCCGTTCTTCCCAAGCCAGATCATTGCGAGTTTGTCGCCATGACCGTGCGCAACGTGTCGATCAACGGCCTCGTAAGCGTTGTTTAGACCGCCACCCGGCAGCCAATCCATCTTCTCGAATGCATCTCGCCACCAATCGAAATTGGCGCGCGTCGACGCGTAATCTTCGAGATTGGGCTGTTTCGCTGGATCAGTTACCGCGGTCTTATTGATCTGATCGAATTCCAAGTTTCGTACTCCCAGAGTATGGCTTCTTCGATATGTCGAGATTGGTTATGCGGAAATCTTACCGCGTGAACTTCATCTTCGCATCTTTTTGGCGCGACTGAGGCCCTCACCATTACCCAATCTCGCCGAGCGGGATGGGTGACATGAGGTGTATGAGTGTTGGGACCGCGGAATACTCGGATTGCGCTGATTTCCTCTGGTGAGCGGGAGAGGGATTGGTGTTGTAGGGCGTTTGAACTAGGGTGGAAAGGATGTGGTGTTGTGTTGTCCGAGTATTGTTGTGTTGTCCGAGTATTGGTGTGTTGCGGTGGGGTGTGAGGGCCTGTTGTTGACCGTGTTATAAGTGGGGTAGACGAGTTTCATTGCAGAAGGAGTTTCGAGTCGGCATGGAATTGACGCCGGTATTTGTCAAGGCGCTTGATGGGTTCAAGATTTGGATCGAGTTCAACGATGGTGTGAACGGCGAGATCGATTTGTCGCGTTTTGCTGAACAGGTGTGGTTTGAGCCGTGGAAGGATCGCGGTGTTTTCGAGAGTGTTCGTATTATTCCGTATGAAGCAGTGGTTTGGGGTGATGATGACGAGACAGATATGGGTCTTTGCGTGGATGCGCTTTATTTGGAGTTGACGGGGAAGAGTTGGGAAGAGATTCCAGGGGTCAAGTGAACGGCATTGCCGGCGTGATATTCTGTAATTTAATCTCGCAGACCATGATGTTGCCCCAAGACAAAAAGCGCTCTTATATGCCGCAATGAGAAATTCCCCCCTCCCAAGACTTGATGCTTCGCCCGGCGTTAGGAAACAGTTGCTTCCTTACTGTCGACTGCAACCCGGCGAGATATGGACTGATCCTGTTCGGGGACATCGTGTCGGATGCCTTGATGCCGCCGATCCTCATTCGATACACCGCCTCATGAACGCAGAACGGGCTCAATTAGCTATCCATGACCCTCCATACAATCTTGCAGCTTTCGAATTTCGATCAATCAAATCTTTCATCGATTGGTGCGAAAAATGGATTTCGATCACTGAATCTGTATTGACGACAGATTCGTCTTTGTATATTTGGATCGGTGCCGATCAAAACAATGGATTTCAACCGTTACCAGATTTTATGATCATGATGCGCGCCCATCCGTTCAACACTCGTAGCTTAGTTACCATGCGCAATCAACGAGGATATGGAACTCAGAAAAACTGGATGGCTGTGAGACAAGAATTACTATACTATATCAAAGGAAATCCCTGTTTCAACGTATCAGCGGAATATACTGACATTCCTAAAATACTGAGAGGTTATTACAAAAAAGTAAACGGCAAGTTGACCGAAAACGTTCAAAGAAGCCATTCCAATACGATTAGAGCTGGAAACGTTTGGGTCGATGTTCAACAAGTTTTCTACAGAATGGAAGAAAATGTTTCAGGATGCTACGCCCAAAAACCTTTCAAGAGCATCGAACGAATAATCAAAGCGAGTTCTAACGATTCTGATCTTGTAATTGACTTCTTCTCTCACTCGGGGACTACATTGCTAGCGTCTGAACTGCTAGGTCGAAGGTGTTTCACGGTCGATATTGATCCAATTTATGCCGAGATCACGATACGCAGACTGGAGCACTTCAGATCATCCTTCCGCAAAGGGTGGCAAAACGGTCATCCATTCCAAGATGAAATTCCATCATTTGACTTAGATGATTCAATTGACCCGAAGGACTCACATCAGAAAGCGTTGATTTAAGCATCATGGAACGTTTACAACAAGAATTGGAAGAGCTAATTGCGCTCCTTCCAAATGAAAGACAAGTGCGTGACAGGTTAGCTAATCTTGTCTCCGTTTACCCATTCAATGAATACGAATATGTAATTTCTAATCTGCTCGCGATGGATGTGTTAGATATAGAAAGTTACTATGAGTTACGTGATGACTATATAGCTCGCAATCTTTATCTGTATATTTTCGAAATAAGTGCACCTCGAACGTTCGGCGAATCGTGGGCGCAAGGCCATCTGAAAGGATTAGTGCCTGATCTGCAAAAACCATCCAAGAAATTAGATTCTGAATATTCAGGTCAATACGATTTCTTTCTTGACGGGATTAAAATCGAAGTTAAGGCATCGAGAGCGGTTGATGCAGATATTGATGCTCCTTTGTATGTTAAAGCGTTATCTTCGGATTCCACAAAGAATTTCTGGATGAATTTCCAACAGGTCAAACCCGGCTGTTGTGATGTATTTGTTTGGATTGCTGTATGGCGTGACATTGTTAGATATTGGGTACTATCGTCGGATGAGGTTGCGAGCCATCCGTACTACTCGAAAGGGCAGCATCGCGGTAACATTGGAGAAGGTCAATTACATATTCGCCAAGACAACATTGCCGATTTCATTCAATTTGAAGTGAAATCGAATCGAATCGAAGAGGCGATCCGCAGCGCACATCGTAGATAGATTGCAGCATCAATCATTCGCGTGCTTCAACAGTGGCTATGTAACCGTCATCGGTTTCACTGCAGAGTTGTGGGGGTTGAAGGGTCAGGTGCCGCATTTGGCACGGATGGGTAGGACGGCTTTACGAATCCAGGACTTGCAGCACGGCGGTGATGCCTATGGGGATGTCTACGATGATGTGGAGGATGGAGGCGGACGAGGTTGCTTCGCCGGTGGTAGTGTCGATCCTTCGGGTGGTGGTTTCGATGACCTCTTCGTGGACGGATTGCGATGCGCTGGGGTCTGTGATTTCTACCGAACACGTATCGCCAGCAGGTACGACGACGGCGTTTTCGTAGTGGTCGCCGAAGTAATCGGCGTGTTTGATGCGGACGGTGGTGTCTTTTGAGACGGGAGTGCGGGTTGAGATTTCACGTCTGAGGTGCGGATTGATCTGCCAATCCGGGTGTTGGCATTCATGCCATATCGTGTGTAGAGACAGTTCCTCCGCATGTTGTTCAGTTCTAGCAACGTCGATCCATTCGTTCATCTGAATCCCTCTCATTCGCCACTATGGGGAAACTACCATTCTGGGACGCCGTTCGTGGTTCACGGCGTCATCTTTAGGGAGCGGCGGTCATGAGATTCTAACTTGAGGGGATGAGGCATCCCCTGTGTTCGCTGCGCGAAAGGATGCTGTGCACAAAGGGAAACGCTTGTTACTCGATTAGTGCTTCAACGCGTGCGATATAGCCGGTGTTGTTAGCAGTTGGGTGACGATTTGATGTATGCTAGGGGGTGAGACCCGCCCCTCGGCGAATCTCAATCGGTCGGAGGGTGGCATTGCATCCGTTCCTTCTTTGGCCCCGTAAAGGTGTCGCCTGGATGCGTTGCCAATTACGTTTGTCAGACGACCTCCGACCATGCTCAATCCTATCCGTTTCTATTGGCCTTGTCCGTGAGAAATGAGGCGGCTTAATCGGTTGGTGCTTCTACGTGTGCGATGTAACCGTTGTCAGTTTTGACGGATACGTATCCGATCTCTGTGGCACCTCCAGCGTCGGATACGTCGTTCTCGACCAGTTTTAGTTGGGTTAGTTGGTCGTCTGTGGCGGACAACTCTAGTTTGGCTAGGGGTTTTCCTAGGCCGATTTGGGCTTCGTGTTTTGCTTTTCGGACGGCGGCTATGGCTCGGCAGGCGGTTTGGAAGGAGGTGGGTGATTCGGGTTTGGGTACGGGGGGTAGTTGGTAGCGGTCGGGCATCCCCCTTTGTCCTTCGGACATTTCCCCCGCGAGCGGGGGAAACCCGTCCTCGTCCCGGCCCCTCTGGATTCCGGCTTTCGCCGGAATGACGTCATTTGACGCCGGATTGACGGTTGTTGGCCAGGGGGTTTGGTGAATCGATTCATAGCCGGTCTCTTGGGCGTAGGTCCAGGACCAGATTTCGTCGGTGATTGTTGGTACGAAGGGGGCGAAGAGGCGGAGGAGGGTGTTTAGGGCCAGGCGGAGGGTGGCTACTGCTGAGGCTCTGCCCTGCTTGTCGGTTTCGCTGCGGGCTCGGCGTTTTACTAGTTCGATGTAGTTGTCGGCGAAGGCGTCCCAGAAGAAGGTTTCGGTGATCTGGAGGGCGTGTGCGAACTCGAAGTTCTCGAAGGCGTTGGTGGCGCGGTGGACGGTGTCTCGGAGGTCGTTGACGAATGCTCGGTCGAGTTCGGTGGTGATTTCGCCGTGTTCGGCTTCTTGCATGAGGACGAATTTGCCGGCGTTGTAGAGCTTGGTAACGAGTTTGCCGCCGATGGTGAATACGGTGGGGTCGAAGGCCATGTCCATGCCGGGGCGTCCGTTGGATGCCCAGTATCGGACAGCGTCGGCGCCGTATTGGTTGACGAGCGGCATGGGCGTGACGGGAGCGCCTCGGGATTTGGACATCTTCTTGCGGTCGGGGTCGACGATGAAGCCGGAGATCATGGCTTTGTGCCAGGGGACGTTGTCGTTGTGGAGCGCGGACTTGACGATGGTGTAGAAAGCCCAGGTGCGGATGATGTCGTGGGCTTGTGGGCGCAGGTCGGCTGGGTAGAGGTTGGACATGCGGTCGCCGTCTTCGCCCCAGCGGGCTAGGATCTGGGGGGTCATGGATGATGTGAACCAGGTGTCGAAGACGTCTTGCTCGCCGATGAAGCCGTTAGGTTGGTTGCGCTGGGACTCGTCGTAACCGGGCGCGGGCGTAAGAGTGGGATCGACGGGGAGCATATCGTCGGTGGCGACGATGTAGCTGTCGTACTTGATGTCGCCGTTTTCGTCGATGGGGTACCAAACGGGTATGGCGACGCCGAAGTATCGCTGTCGGGAGATGGCCCAGTCGTGTCCGAGGCCGTCGGTCCAGTCGGCGTAACGTTTTTCCATGAATTCAGGCAGCCATTGGACCTTGGCACCGACTTCTTGGAGGTAGGGTTTCTTGTCCATGAGGCGGACGAACCACTGGCGGGATGGGATGTATTCGATGGGTGTCGTGCCCTTCTCGTAGTAGCGGACGACGTGCTCGATTGGGCGCGGCGGTGATTGGAGGGGGTTGCTGGTTTCGACTTCGTCCTCTGGACCGAGCATCGTCATGGCCGATGTGCCGGGGCAGTTGAGTTGTTCGACGATCTTGGTGCGGACATCCTCGAGGGGCATCCCGAGCAATTGGTCGTAGAAGAATTGGGCGCGTGTCGGGTCTAGGGAACCCCAGCCCGGATCGTCGGAGCCGTAGGGGACGAAGGTGCGCGGTGCGGCCTCGCCGTTGCGGGAGATCATAGGTCGGAGTTCGAGGTCATGGGTTCGCCACCACTCGACGTCGTTGTCGTCTCCGAACGTGCAGAGCATCAGGATGCCGGTGCCCTTCTCGGGATCGGCCTTTTCGCTGGGGAATATGGGGACTTTGGCGAAGAAGCCAGGGGTGATGGCGTGCTTGCCGAAGAGTGGCTTAAAGCGTTCGTCGTCGGGATGAGCGGTGACGGCAACGCAGGCGGGGATCATTTCGGGTCGCGTAGTTGAGATAACGAAGGATTCGGGTACGCCCTGCTCTCCGTCGATGAGGGATTCGTAGACGCCGAATTCGATGTCGTGGTATGCGCCTGGGGTTGGTCGGTCTTCGACTTCGGCTTGTGCGACGGCGGTCTGGAAGTCGACATCCCACATGGTTGGGAGTTCGGCGGTGTAGACGTGTCCGCGCTGGTCTAGGTCGAGGAATGATCGCTGGGCGATGGCGCGGCAGCGGTCGTCGATGGTGGCGTACTCCTCGTCCCAGTCGATGGAGAATCCGAGGCGGTTGAAGAGCTCTTTGTAGGTCTTCTCGTCTTCGGCGGTGACGATGTGGCAGAGCTCGATAAAATTGCCACGGGAGATTACGAGTTGCTCGTCTTTGTCGAGGCCGAGTTCTTTGCGGCGTTTGCGGACGTTCAGGTCCGGGATGTAGGGGACGTTCGGTTCGGCTCGGACGCCGAAGTAGTTTTGGACGCGGCGCTCGGTGGGGAGTCCGTTGTCGTCCCAACCCATGGGGTATACGACGTTCCATCCGGTCATTCGTCGGTAGCGTGCGATGACGTCTTGGTGGGTATAGGAAAAGACGTGGCCGGGATGGAGGGAACCGCTGGCAGTAGGCGGGGGCGAGTCGATGACGAAGCTCTGTTCTCGGGAGGCGGTTTTGTCGTGTTTTGAAATGCCGAGGGCTTCCCACTGGGTACGCCAATATGCTTCGCGCTCTTTCACGTCGAAGCGTCGGGGAAGGTCTCGGGGGTTTATGGAGATTACTTTGTTGTTGGAGATGGTTTGGGTTGTCATGTGGTGTCCTTTGTCTGAACTGGGAATCATGGGATTGGTGGGATTCTCGGGACCAGGGTTTTGGGGTTGGGGTTTGCTGCGTTGGTTGGGGTTTTGGATTATTCTTCGCAGACAATTTCTGTTGGGACTTCGCCGACGAAATTGTTGCCAAGCAAACCGATCCTATTCTCTACAGAACAAAGGTTGCCGAGTTCCGGCGGTACCGCGCCAGTTAACTGGTTAAGTTGGAGGTGTAGCCAAGTCAACTGGCGCAAGTTGCCAATTTCTGGGGGTATTTCTCCTTCAAGGACGTTATGTGATAGATCCAAACGCCATAGGTTTTGCAATCTTCCTAATTCGGGCGGAATTGGACCCGTTAATCGATTTTCCGTCAACAAGAGCACTTTCAATTGTTGTAGATTTTCCAGTTCCAAAGGGATCTCTCCTTCGAGCTGGTTGAAGTCGAGGGCCAACTCTCGCAAATTCTCGACCTCGCCTAGTTCGGCGGGGATCGAACCTGACAATTGGTTATTACTGAGGTCGAGATACTCCAAACGGTGCAAATTCCCTAATTCTGGCGGGATTTCTCCTGTCAGGTAGTTTTCACCGAGATACAGGTATTGCAGGAGTGGAAGATAACCCAGTTCTGGTGGGATTTCACCTGTGAGTCGATTCGTCCTCGCATCAAAATTTTCTAAAAGTCTGAGTCTTCCGATTGTAGCTGGAACTCTCCCGCTCAGTTTGTTTACGCTGAGCCCCAACGTCTCCAGTTTGGTCAAATCGCCGATGACGTTCGGAATCGATCCTGTCATCCCGTTGTTGTAGAGGTGCATAGATTTGACTCTGCCGTTTGTGTAGGTTTGGATTCCTATCCATTCGTCTAGCGGGGCGTCGGTGAGCCAGTTGTCGTTGTTTTTCCAGTTTTCGCCGTCGGTGGCTTCGTATAGTGCGATCAAAGCCTGTCGGTCGGTTTCGGGGGAAAATGGGTCTACGCAAACCTGTGATTTGAAGAACGGTTGATCCGATTCGACACGGGTCCATTCTTCCGGCCAACAGTCTGACCAATCGTCTTTGGGATTTGCAAGTTGATTGCCGCCGATATACATAACGCGTAAAGGCATCATCCTGTGGATATCATACGGTTTTAAATCTTTGAGATTGTTGTTCCTTACGTATAGCTCGTGCAGATATCCCAGATCGTTGAATTGAACAGGTATGGATCCGTTCAAGCCGTTCTGGTCCAAAAACAACGTCTCCACCCGCCCGGAGGAATAAACTCCGTACCACATTCCGATGGGGGCCTCAGTTAGCCAGTTGTCGGTGTTGACCCAATTTGGTCCGTCGGTGGAATGGTAGAGCGCCGTTAAGGCCGTCCGTTCTTGAGGCCACATTTCTTTCCTGTCGTCGATTCGTGAACCGGAACAGGTTTTCAATCCGAGCGTTGCGAGATCGTGCAATCTCGTCACTTCCAAAAGGTGATCGGGGACGCAGCCGGCAAAATCGTTGCCTCCTCCGAGGTAAAGTTCTCGGATGATATACGTGACGCTACCATGTTGACGGTTGGTACCGATGGTTTCGGGTATGGTACCGTTCAAACGATTTCCCCAGAGGATGATCGTGCCCAAACGATCTAGTTTGCCAAGTTCAGGCGGGATGCTGCCCTGAAGCCTGTTGTTGGACAGGTTGAGGTGCCCCAAGTTCTCAAGTTGGGCAAATTCGGGTGGTATCGATCCTTCGAGCGCGTTCGACTGAACGCTCAAGCGGAATAGCTGCTTTAGGTTTCCAAGCTCCGGCGGCAGATAGCCGGACAGATTGTTGTACGCCAAGTTCAGTAGGTACAGATTGATCAGATTGCCAAGTTGATTGGGGACTCTACCGTCGAGTTGGTTTTCTGAAAGATCGAGTTCCGCGAGCGAATTGAGATTTCCGAGAGTCGACGGTACGGTTCCGGTCAGACGGTTCTTTTGCAGGTGCAACAACTCCATATTCTGGAGATCGCCGAGTTCGGAAGGGATCGGGCCGATTAACTGGTTGAACGATAGCTGCAATGTCTTCAGCGTATCAATCACCCCAAATTGGGACGGGATCGGACCATCCAATTGATTGCCGGTCAATCTGATGATTTCCAGTTTGGAAAGGTCTCCGATATCTTGCGGTATCGGTCCCGAAAGTTGGTTCCAATCCAGCTCGATTTGTTGCATTTGTTTTAATGTTGTGAAATCCGGAGGGATCACGCCATTCAAGCGATTATCGCTGAGGTCGAGCTTTGTCAATTCCGTAAGGTGTGTAATTTCGGGTGGCAGTTCGCCGTTCAGGTTGTTGCCTGGGAGAATTATCTCTGTGACCCTTCCCCTTCCATTGATCAACACGCCTCCCCAATCGCCGACCGGGTAGTCGCTGTTCCAATCGTGGGCGCCGAACCAATTTGGTCCATCGGTCGCGTTGTAAAACGCGGTAAGTGCTGCGAGATCAGATTCTGCTGATCCGGTTTCGTCGCAAAACAACATTGTCGGAACGTCGTGTAGATCGCTGAAGCGATCCGTGTCATGGTCATAAAACGAAGATTCTGCTGATCTGAGGTGGCTGGGTATGCAACCCTCTAAATCGTTCCCGCCGATGGACATTTGCATCAACGGCACCGATCGTCCTAAGTCTTCCGGCACTACGCCATACAAGTAATTCGAATGTAGGTACAAGCCGCGCAAGTTTTGAAGTGACCCCAGAATAGTTGGGATCTGGCCGCTCAATGAATTTCCGCCGAGGCCCAACACCTGAAGCGAAGAAAGGGATCCGATCTCTTCGGGTATCGGGCCACCGAGATTGTTGCGGAAGAGATTAAGCCCGATAACGTTGCCGCAATCGTCGGTCTGCACGCCGTACCACTCAGCGAGGGGGGCGTCGCTCAACCAGTTTTGGTTGTCGGTCCAGTTGTCTCCATCGGTCGCTCTGTAGAGTGCAACGAGGGCATTCCGTTCAAGGTCCATCAATCCGCGCGCAGAGCAATGAGGTACGAGCACGATATCGGATACCGGCGGGGGTAATACGATCTCGGTCGCTTCATTATCGGGTTTGTTGCAGGCGATCGTTGCAGTTATGGCTATACCAACGAGTATGGATAAGCCTAGAGTTGTTGTCTGGCTTCTTGGGTTTGATTTGCGATGCGTAGTGGACATCGGTTGGGGATTGTGCGCGGTTGATTTTGGTTGTTGCCGGGATACAAAAAAGCCCGTCCTATCAAAGGACGGGGCCATTGTCGGGTGACACGTGCCTCGCGGTACCACCTTTGTTGCCGCCGCATGGTTGGTGCGGTGGCCTCTCGATGACGCTTGGTAACGGGCGTTTTCCGACTGCGCTTAGTTGCCTTTGCTCTTGCCTATGTGGTTTCCCGCTTACGCGGGAATGACGAAGAGCTGGTTTCGGCGCAGTTGCTCGGGGGCGACTTCACGGGTTGACGCTTCCGATTTTTCAGCTGTGATCGGATCTCTGGCGAGCGTCAGGGGCCGTTACTACTCCCCTTCATTGCGTTTGATTTGTTTTGCTGGATTTGATTTTAATCGAGGTTGATCTTTGAATGGGCTAGGAGGGCGTCGAGTTTCTGATCGAGGCGTGACAACCCGAAGTCGATTTTCTGGTCAAGGCGTTGAAATCCCGCTGATTGCTACTCATCGGATTGACTACCTGATGCAAGGACGCGATATCACAATTGTTGCATATCCGCAACATCCGGTACACCGATCGGATTAAGCAGAGAGTGAATCGGGATCAGCGATGGCGTGTTCGGTTGATGCTTGAACGTAGTTGATGAGAATTTGTCGGTTGGCGTCGGATACTTCGTAGACCTTGATGTGACGGAGGCGTTTGCCAATGCCTTCGAGGAGGTTGTCGGGGTCGGGCATGGTTGCGCCGTTGAAGAATCCGAGGCGGACGTAGTTGTTATGGTGCTGGAACCAGATGATGTTGCGACGGGAGATTTCGGGTAGCCAGTAACAGGGGGAGCCCCATTTGATGCCTTCGGTGAAGTTGTGACCGGTCGCTACGACGATGTCTCTTATTTCGGTTAGGAGCTGGCGCGCGTCAGATGGTTGTTCTGCCAGCCATTCGTCAAACGCTTCTAGGTTGAAGCGTGTGGTGCTCATTTAGTGAGGGTTTTGACTTTGCGCGGCGGAATGAGTTTGAATTCGAGGATCGTGCCGCCGTTTTGATCTTTAAGCATGCGTGTTCTTTTTTCGTGGGCCGAGTTGATTCGACTCAACATTTCGAGGGCACGGCGGGTTTCGTCCGCCACCTGAGCGGCGTTGGTGTTTTCGATCCGACGTTTGAACAGCCAGTAGGTAAACTCCTCATCAAGACCGATGGTCCGGGTATTTTCGGGAGATTCGGCGACCAGGTCTGCTAGTCGGAGTGAGTTTTCGTCGAGAAATTGTTGCCAAAGCGTCTTTTCGGTCTCCTCGTATAGGCCGAGGTAGGCGAGATCGGAGGAGTCGTCTGAGGGTGGTAGGCCGTTTCCGTAACGGCGTTTTTGGATGCGCGATTGGATGGCGGCGATGAGGCATTGCTCAATGTGGACGCCGTAGAAATAGTTGAGGTGTGCACGCCAGCCATCGACTCCGAGAATGCGTCGGAACTGCTCCTCCCCGAGACGGCCGAATACGCCAGTGTCTCCGAGCCAATCGAAGATATCTTCGGACGGAATGGATGATTGACCTTCCGCGTTAAGCTGGGTAGCGATTCGTTCGGCGAGTCGTTTCCAGTTGAAGGCTTCGCCGCCGATGAAATAGTGAAATGTCTCGTCGTATGCCCGTTCGTTTTCTTTTGGCCAAGCGGCTACGGTGTTGAGGAGATTGGGTTGCCAGTCGGTTGGGTTTTCGGCGAACCGTTGGATTAGGTCGTCCAACAGGCGACGTCGATTCGCTGCGAGTTCGTCGTCGGCACGGATGTGGTTTGCCGCGGTGGTCATGGAGTTACCGGGCTGCGCCTGAACGTTGTTTCTTTTTGTTTTCGCGTTCGATGGCGCGCCGCTCGCGACGAGATAGGCGACGTCCGTCGGCGGCGTGAGTTGGAGCGTTCACGGATGCGACGGTGGTGGTGGCGCCCGTTCCTTGCTGGGTGTTGGCAGAGGACATGACGCTTTGTTGACTGGCTTGGGCGAGGGCTATGCGCTGCGCCGCGGCCAAGGCATCGGCCTTCAGCGGCGTGGCGTTCGATGGTGCGAGTCGGGTTGACTGGTGGGGCGCGTGGGGTGCCAGGTGGAAGATGGTTCTAGCGACTTCGTTGCGGATCTCCTCGTTCATCTCGTTGAACATCTGAAACGACATCGTTCGGTATTGGACGAGCGGGTCGCGTTGCCCGATGGCTTGCAAACCGATGGATTGGCGCATGTTCTCCATGCGGGTGAGATGTCCGACCCAGTGGCGATCGAGAACGCGCAGAAGTACGCTGTGTTCGATCATCTTAAGGCTTTCGTCGCCAAAGAGAGTCTCGCGTTGGTTGTAGACGGTGTCGACGTAGTCGTGAAGTTCCTTTTCGATTTCGGGTTGAGTCTTGCCGATGAGGTCGTCTTCGGAGGAGAGGACTTCGGGGATGGGGAAGTAGCGACTGAGGTCGTCTTCGGAGGAGAGGTCTTTGGGGATGGGGAAGTAGCGACGGATTTCGCGTTGAAATCCTTGGGTGTCCCAGATTGTTGCGTCGCCCTCGAGGAAGGTTTCTACGGCTCTTGTGAGCGCGTTCTTGATGTAGTCGGCGATTTCTTCTCGGAAGTTGCCGCCGTCGACTATGCGGTCGCGCAACTTGTATATGACATCGCGTTGGGTGTTTGCGACATCGTCGTAGTCAACGAGTTGCTTGCGGATTTCGAAGTTGATGCCCTCGACTTTTTGTTGGGCGTTTTCGACGGATTTGACGAGAACGGAGTTTTCGACGGGGATGTTCTCGTCCCACTTGAACATCTCGAGGGTGCCCTTGATCCGGTCGCCACCGAATCGTCGGACGAGGTCGTCCTCGACGGAGAGGAAGAACTGAGTTTCGCCGGGGTCACCTTGTCGGGCGCAACGGCCTCGGAGCTGGTTGTCGATGCGGCGGGATTCGTGGCGTTCGGTTCCGAGAACGAATAGTCCACCCTTCGCGATCACGCCGTCATGACGTTCCTGCCAAGTTTCGGGCTGGTCTTCGGCGTCGTGGCCGTTGTTCGATTGCCGACCGTTACGCTTGGAGTTTTTGCGATTGGATGATTCGTTGGTAGCGGTTTCGGGGTTGCCACCGAGAATGATGTCGGTTCCACGACCGGCCATGTTGGTTGCGACGGTGACGCCACCGGGGATGCCGGCTTGTGCGATCACATGGGACTCGGATTCATGCATTTTAGCGTTTAGGACCTGATGTCTGACGCCACGGCTTTTCAAGAGGTCGGCGATTTTCTGGGACTTTTCGATGGTGGTGGTCCCGACGAGGACGGGCCTTCCAGCTTCGCTAAGTTCCTGGATCTTCTGGGCGGCGGCGGTCCACTTGGCCTCTTCGGTCATGTAGATGAGGTCTTGGTGGTCGATGCGCTTGTCTTCGCGGTTGGTGGGAATGGCGACAACTTCGAGTTTGTAGATCTTGGAAAACTCTTCCGCTTCGGTAGTGGCGGTACCGGTCATTCCGCTGAGCTTGGAGTACATGCGGAAGTAGTTTTGGAGCGTGATGGTGGCGTAAGTTGCGGATTCGGCTCGGACTCGGACGCGTTCCTTTGCTTCAAGTGCTTGGTGCAGACCGTCGGAGAATCGTCGGCCTTCCATGAGCCGGCCAGTAAATTCGTCGACGAGGACGATATCGCCGTCACGGACTACATACTCGCGGTCGCGGAGAAAGACGTGTTCAGCACGAATGGCGTTTTCGACGAGGTGCGGCAGTTCGTTGTCTTCGCCGGTTTCGCTGTAGAGAGTTTCGACTCCGAGCATTCGTTCGGCTTTTTCGCTGCCGACTTCGGTTAGCGAGACGTTACGCCGCTTATGGTCGACCTCGAAATCTGTTTCTGGTTTTAATCGAGAGGCAACCGATGCGAAGCGAGAGTAATTGCGTTCGGTTTCGATACCGGGGCCGCTGATGAGGAGCGGTGTCCGGGCTTCATCGATCAGGATGTTGTCAACCTCGTCGACGATCGCGTAGGATAGGCCCACTTGGACGCGTTCTTCGGTCTGACCCACCATGTGGTCTCGCAGGTAGTCGAAGCCGAGTTCGTTGTTGGTTGCGTAAAGGATGTCGCAGGCGTAGGCATCGACTTTGGTGGATGGTCGCAGATGTTTTCCAACGACGGAAGCGAATTTAGTCGATGCATCTTCGCGGTCGATGGGCGCGCCGTCTTCCTGGTAGTTTTCGTCGTAGACATAGGATGCGGGACTGGCGTGGGTATCCATCCTGTTTTGCTGCAGGCAGCCCACAGAGAGTCCCATGAATTGGTATACGGGGCCCATCCACTCGGCATCACGTTTCGCGAGGTAGTCGTTGACGGTGACGACGTGGACGGATTTACCGTCAAGTGCGTTCAGGTAGGCAGCTAGCGTGGCGACGAGGGTCTTGCCTTCGCCGGTACGCATTTCCGCGATCTTGCCTTGGTGGAGTACAACGCCGCCGATCATCTGGACGTCGAAATGGCGCATGCCGAGGACGCGAGATGAGGCTTCTCTGACCGCAGCGAAAGCTTCCGGGAGGATGTCATCGAGCGATTCACCGGCGTTGATGCGCGCCTTGAACTCGTATGTCATCGCAGCGAGGTCGTCATCGGTCAAACCTCGCATGTGATTTTCGTGGGCGTTAACCTGTTCGGCGATCGGGCGCAGCTGGTTGAGCTGCTTCTCGTTCGGATCGCCGACTAATTTTCCTAGCAGTTTTCCGATCATGATTCTCTTTTTATCATCACGTAATTTGAACTGCGATTCCTGTGATGGAAGTGATTGCCGTGATGAGTTGTGTTTGTTTGAGCGGTGTGCGGGGGAGATGGGGAGCGTAGAATCTGTAGTAAGGTGTGCCGTAAATTCAAGACACCCGGTTGCATTGGAATGTTAGCGCAGAGGATGAACCGATGGAAAAGATGGCATTTTTGGTAAAGATCGAGCCTGGAGAGGACGGCTACTTCGTGGCATCGTGCCCGTCTCTTCCGGGCTGTTTCTCACAAGGCGATACGTTTGACGAGGCGATTGAGAACATCACCGAGGCCATCGAGGCTTATACCGAATGTTTAGCGCAGGAGCAGACTGGGGACGATTTGTCGGTGCGGTTGGTGAACGTTCCTTCGGGGCTCGTCATTGCTTAGTCTCAGTAAAGAAAGGATAGGACATGGCAGAACCTAAAGAGTTGGTAGGAGAACTGATTGAACTGACTGAGAGCGGTCACATCAGTTGGGAGGGAAGCATTTACAACTGGCAAACGCGCACTGGCGATTGCGATTTCAGCGTGTATCCGAGCGGCCTACTGGTTGCAAGGTATCCATTCGAAAACAGTTCATTACAGGTTCGCATTGATGGGTATGAACAGATTATGAACCCGCTCATTGAGTTGTTGCATCGCAAATTTCCTGTTGAGCGATTGCCTAGCGAAGAGGAACGGTTGCAGCACGTGCTTGATTGTGTAAAAAACCAGGTGTCCACCAATGGCCGCTGAACCATCGATCAGCATTCACGAAGTTCAGGTGGAGATTGACCGATCGCTTGAACATTACGCAAGTAAAGCGGAGTTAAATGAAGCTGTTGGTAGACTTGACGCCAAGATTTCAGAGACTGAAACAAGGCTCATCAGATGGATGGTCGGAACGGTCGTTGGGGTAGGTGCACTGGTTGTGGGAGCGGTAGCGGTGTTGTTGAACGTGATCGATTGAGGATGTGGGATGGTATACCCCCTGCGAGTTTCGTTGTGCTTTGCTAGATGACCCCCTATTAATCTCCCCTAGGAGGAGACCTTTGCAAAAACCCGTGATCAGCGATACGACGCGATCGTTTCGGTGACTGTGCCCCGATTGCACCGCCCCTCTGGATTCCGGCTTTCGCCGGAATGACGGAGTTTTGCAAAGGTCTCCCTAGGAGGGGGAGGGAAAGAGGGCGGAAATGGGCGTGCCTCACCCACCACACCCCTGGGTGCCCGCCTTCGCGGAAATGACGGAAGGACGATGGAATGGGGCGTGGGTTAGTTGGGGAAGAGCGCTCCCACAGATCTGCCCTTGTGGATGCGGTCGATGGCTTCACCGATTAGCGGTGCGATCGAGAGTACCTTGATTTTTTCGTGTTGTTTGTGTGGTGGCAATGGTACCGTGTCGGCGATCACGATCTCCGAAATTTCTTGCATTTCGGCAAGGTTGTGAGCGGCGTTGTCTGGGAAAACGCCGTGGGCAGCAGCGACGTAGACTTCCCGAGCTCCATTTTGCCGCAGACCCGTCGCGGCGGCCATCATCGTGCCGCCAGTGGCGATTTCGTCGTCGATCAAGATGGCGTTACGCCCATTGACATCCCCAATTACATTGTGGATCTCGACGCTATCGTCGTTGCCGGTGCGTCGTTTCTCGACCATGGCCACTGGAGCATCCATGATGTGTGCGAAGTCGCGTGCACGTTTAGAACTTCCGAAGTCAGGAGAAACTACGACGGGTGCATCGAGTTCTTTCTCGACGAAGTATTTCGAGAGCATGGGCATGGCGGTGAGTTCGTCGACGGGGACTCTGAAGAATCCCTGGACCTGTCCGGCGTGGAGGTCGACAGTTAGGAAGCGGTCGGCGCCGGCGGTTTCGAGTAGGTCGGCGATTAGGCGTCCGGTGATAGGGACGCGCGGCTGATCTTTTTTGTCGGTTCGGGCGTAACTGTAATAAGGGACGACGGCGGTGATTCGGCCGGCGGAGGCACGGTGCGCGGCGTCGATCATAATCAGCATCTCCATGATGTGATCGTTGACCGGTTCTACGGTCGGTTGGACTACGAACACGTCTCGGGCGCGGACGTTTTCAAGGATACGAACAAAGGTGTTGTCGTTCGAGAACTTGAAGACTTCGGCTTTTCCGACGGCGATACCAAGATATTGGCAGATCTTCTCGGACAAACCGACGTGGGCTGTTCCGGAAAGGACGACTGGTCCGCCGTTAATTGGGTGCATGGGGTACGAGAACCGGTTGCTGCTTGAGGGATCCAACTCTCGATTCTAGCACCAGCGGTCGCGAGGCCGTTCGGGCGCGTGAAGGCGTTCGGAGCACGGAGGGGAACGCACAAGGGCGCGTTAGTGGTCCCTTCCTTAGTCGCTTAAGGAGGCGTATTTGTCCGCGTTGAAGCCAATGATCGGTGCGGTTCCTGGGGCGACGATGATGGGTCTTCTTATGAGTCTTGGCTCTTGCAGCATGAGATCGATGAGTTCGTCTTCGCTGATGGATTGTCGGCGTTCTCGGTACGGTTTCGCACTGGGACTACGCCAAGAAAAGAGGTTGTCGATGCCGGCTAGGGAGGCGAGATGCTTCAATTCTTCCCGACTGAGAAGGTCATCGAAAAAGTCCCGTTCCTGGACTTCGACGCCGTTGGCATCGAGTACCTTCTTGGCATCTCGGCACGTTGAACACTTACGCCATGTGTAAAATCTTCGTTCTTCAACCATTTTTTCTTCTGATGGGTGGTTTAACACATGGGAAACGTGTAATCGGGTGTGGATTACGGATGTCGGAGAAAACTAGTGTAAATTGGCAGGCAGGCACACTGCATCCGGTGCCTATCTTCTTGATCTTCCAATTGGTGGATGGATGACCTCTGCTCGATTAGCAATCCAGACCGCGGCGACGCTTAGCCGCAACGCGAACCCGGTCGCGCGTTTCAAGCGCGGTTCGCAGAGTTTGTTCAATATCAGTATCTACACGTTTGGTTTGTCTGGGGTTTGGGTTGGTTTCGGCAGTATTTTGCTTCAGTACAAGGTGACCGAGATTGCGGCAAACGACCCGGTGAGAATGTTGGGTTGGACGCTCGATAAGACTAGCTTGGCGGCGTTGGTTTCGCTCATTGGCTTGGCGATCGCGGCGGTGGTGCAACCGGCGATAGGATTTATCAGCGACCAAAAAGTGACCGTATCGGCGCTGAAACGTTATCCATTCATCATCTTCGGTCTGTTGGGTTTGTCAGTATCGACGCTGCTCTTTGGTTTCGTGAACAGTTTTTTGGCGCTGATGTTGGTGACGATAGCGATGCAGGTCTCAGGCAATACCGCTCAAGGCCCGGCCAACGCTTTGATCATCGACCATGTCGACGATAGCGAGCGGGGGCGAGCATCGGGTTACTTGAACTTGATGCGTCTGATGGGTTCGGGTTTCGTCGCGATGCTGGTGGTTTTCTTGATGTCTAACTATCACATCGAAGATGCGCCGCAGTGGATGTGGTACTCGGTGATTCTGATGGTCGCCGTGTTACTGGCAACGACGGTTTACACGTTGCTGGCACTGCGGGTCCCAAAGTCCCGTTCGACTGACGAAGAGCAGATGGAGATCGACTTCGATATAGAAGGTGCAGACGGTGATAACGAACGTGGGTACACACGGTCTCGTTACTACATGTTCCTGCTTGCGATGGCGATATTGATCGCCGCGATGTCAGCCATACAGACGAACGCATTGTTTTTCGTTCAGGACGTGATCGGCCTCGAAAATCCGGCGAAGGGCGGGAATTACATCCTCGTTGCGTTGATTGGATCCGCGGCGGTGGTTGTGTATCCAGCGGGCAAGCTCTCCGATCACATCGGTCGCGGATCGTTGCTGTTGCTCTCGGGAATCCTCGGCGCTGGTGGCATACTTTCGCTGTTGTTGCTCAACGCGAATTCTCTGATCGAGGTTGTACCGGGTGTGATGGCTATCGGTTTTGCGGTTGGCATCTACCTCTCGGTTGGTTGGGCAGTCGCAAACGATCTTGTGCGCCGTTCGACCGCGGCGCGCGATTTGAGCTTAACGAGCATATCGGGATTGGTCGGCGCGATCGTTGGTCGATCAAGCGGATTCTTTATCGGAGGGCTTAACGACCAGGGATCACAACTCGGGATGGAATATCTCGGATACACCGTGATGCTCAGTCTAGCGAGCCTGGCCTTCATCATTTCCGGCGTTGCGTTTTGGTTCGTCGTCAAGAACGAATGAAGTCTGCGGTTACGGACTTTCCTGTACCATCAAGAATCATGGCGAAGGAGACCGAGAAGATGAGTTCAACCTCCGATGCACGGTCGGTTGTGCTGGCGAGCCCTAGAGGATTTTGCGCTGGTGTGGATCTTGCCATCGGCATCGTCGAGTTAGCGATTCTGCGGTATGGTGCGCCGGTTTACGTCAAACACCAGATCGTTCACAATCCGCAAGTAGTGGCAGATGTCGAGTCGATTGGAGCAGTGACGGTTGACCAGGTTGATGAAGTCCCCGAAGGCTCGGTCGTCGTGTTTTCTGCGCATGGTTCGCCGCCATCCGACTACGCCGCTGCGAAAGAGCGCAACCTGACGGTTTTGGACGCGACGTGCCCCTTGGTAACCAAGGTCCATCACGAGGCGAAAAAGTACACGAGCGAGGGCAAACGGGTGATCCTGGTCGGTCACCGAGGGCATCAGGAGGTCATCGGTACCACTGGTCAGGCGGACATGGCGCTTTATGACGAGCGCGAGGACAATGATCTGCCGGAATGGGAGGAAGAAGACGATGTGGTCGTGCTGACTCAGACGACGTTGTCGGTTGCCGACACTGCTGAGGCGGTGGAGAAGATTCAGTCCAAATTCGATAACACGTTGGTCCGTAACGACATCTGCTACGCCACGACCAACCGGCAAGAATCGGCCACCGAGTTGGCGGAACAGTGCGACTTGGTCCTGGTTATCGGTGCTGAGAATAGTTCGAACTGCAACCGTTTGCGAGAGGTTGTTACCAAGCGGGGTGTTGAGGCGCATTTGATTAGTGGCCCGGAAGAGTTGGATCCGCGGTGGTTGGTCGGGAAGAAGAGAGTCGGCGTGACATCCGGTGCTTCGACGCCAGAGAAGCTGGTTCGCGCGGTTATTGATTCGATAGAGCACGACGAGTTGATGAATATCGGATCTGGGGAGGAAGGGATCAGTTTCAAGTTGCCATCGAAATTGCGGGCGACGGCAAAAGAGGCAGGTTACACGTACGACGGTTCGATGCTGGAGTGACATCGGGATTGTCGGGTTTTGCGGTAGCCGTGGTTTCGGGGATGGTAGTGGCGGCAGTGGTTGCAGGGTGCGCTGGCGATGAACCGACTCCTACGCCGACCATGATTCCGAATTACCCACCGTTCAAGGAAATCGTCTACCCAACCCCAACTCAAGCTCCGACGGCCACGGCCACACGCACGGCGTTAGGTTCGACATCTTCTGTTCGAACCCGGGATGGTACTTCGACCGCTACTGTCGTACCAACCCAGACGGCAATGCCTACTTCGACGGCGACCAGTTCGAGCACCCCAACGGTCACGAATTCGCCTGAGCCGACAGCAACACCGACTTTTACTCCGACACCAGAACCAACTGAGACACCTTCACCTTCACCGACGCCGAATCCATTGGATGAGATCCGGTTTGTGGACAACGAAGATTGTGGTGAAGGGATAAGTCGCGATCTGTTGCCGACGATGGAGTTGATGATCGCGCACGGTGAAAACTCGCACGTCGTGGTTGTGGAGGTCGCGGACGAGGCGCGTGAAAGGCAGCAGGGGTTGATGTGTCGGCAAACGGTTCCGCACGGCACGGGGATGCTATTCGTGTTTGAGTCGGCGCGTCAATTGAATTTCTGGATGTTTAACACTTACGAGCCGTTGGACATCGTTTATCTCGATGAATCGCGTATCGTAGTGAAAGCGGTTCGTATGGAGCCATGTCCTCGACCTGACGGCGTAGAAGACGGCGCGTGGCGTAGCGCGTGCTCGGCTGCGTCGAGCGGATACGGTTCCGGCGGCAGTGCACAGTACGCGCTTGAATTGCCGGCCGGTTGGTTGGCGAGCGTCGGATTGGAACTTGAGAATCTCGAAGGAGTCGTGACGAGTTGGTGAACGGCTATTCATCAAACGGTCGTCCGGAAGAGGAATCTAAGGGTCGCGCTCTGTTGGTCGTGACTGACGGGTTGGGATTTGATCCTGATTCTGTGATGCGTCTGTCAAGTCGCGTTATTGACGAATTGTCACCGAGCACTCGCCGGTCGTTGTTGGATTTGGCGCTCGAAGCGTCGCCCGGTAGCTACGAGATGTTGGCCATAACGCGGCTTGCGGTGCTGCCGATCACTGCAGAAGGGTTGAATCCGAGTCTTACATGGGACAAGGCCAATGAAACGCTCAATAGAGTCCGGCTCGTAAGGGATGGATTACGGCAGCGACGGCAGTTGGCAGAGATCGGTTCCGTCCGAAGGCGGATCGCTTTGGAAAACCGATATATTCCTTGGTTTGCGGAGGATCCGACTTGGTCGGAGATAGTGAACATGAACCTGACGGTTCCGACGCAGGCTTCTGGAGTGTGGGTTGGATACGAAGATGTTGATCCGCCGGTTCAGGGGAACTCGGAGACGGGGCATCAGCAGATCGGGAATCTGGCGTTGGCGCCGCAGATACCGTTGCAGATCACCCGATCGATAGAGGATGGATCGTTTTTCGAAAACGACATGATGCTCGATGCGATCAATGGCGCTATGGCGTCGGGCAACAATGTCAACTTCTGTTTTCTGCTTTCGGGCATCCGGGGATCGGACGGACGAGTCCATTCGGCTTGGAATCACCTGGAGGCGTTTTGCGAGTTGGTGTTTATTCGGCTTGGTATTTCGTCAGATCGTGTGCGGATGCAAGCGATTCTGGATGGTCGCGATGCACCTGCACAGGGTTCGATGGAGATCGAAGGCGTCGACGGCGGATATCTCGGAGAATTGGAGCGGCTGTTAGCTAAGTACGACGCGTCGGGATCGTTGGCCTGGGTGGTTGGTCGGTCGTTATCTATGGACCGAGACTATCGGGAGGAGAATGCTCGGTGCGACTATTTGTTGATGACTGAGGGCAAGGGTGAGGTTGTGACGGGTTTTGCCGATATTAAAGAGATCGTAGCGTCGGCACACGAAAACGGGTTGACGGATGCTGACGTTCCGGCGATGGCGCTCGACCACGATGGCAATGGACCTGCGACGATCAAACCAGGCGATGCGTTTATAAACCTGAACTTCAGGTCTGACCGTCAACGTTCGAAAACGGCGTCGCTTTGCGGCGCGCGCGAATATCTGGACCGGGAAGCCAAATCTCGAGGGCGGGATTGGAAGTTCGATTGGTTGCGGGACGATTTGAATCTTCGAATGTGCACGATGGCGGAATATGACGCGGAGTTCGAGGCGCATTACGGTGTAAAGGTTGCGTTTCCGATCACTCCGCATCAGTTGAACCTGTTAAGTCATTGGGATCGGTTGACGGACGACGACGATCTGTATCTGCTGGTTGCGGAGAGCGTGAAGGCTTCGCACATGGGATATTTCGTGCGTGGTCGGCGAGAGGCGGAGCAGGGTTCGAATTCGGAGGATCGTTGGGTTGTGCCTTCAGATGGTGCGAATGAGGGTGTTCATTCGGACTCGGATTTCTACGTGAGGCCCGTGATGAAGACGCGGGAGATCGCGCAGTTGGTTTCGGAGGCGATGGGAATTGGCGAGCATCGCCTGATAATGTGCAATTTGGCGGCGCCAGACATGGTCGGTCATCTGCTGCCAGCTCGATTCGAAGCGGCGGCGGAGGCGTATCGTGCAACGGTAGCCGTTTTAGCAGAGTTGAGCGGTGTTGCAAGGGGTGCCGGTTACTCGATGGTGGTGACATCAGACCACGGGAATGTCGAGAACGATGCGCCGACTCATACGGTTAATCCGGTGTTGACTACGGTTTTGCCGGCTGCGGGTAGTGTGGATCCGCGTGATTTGGAGGGGCCGTATTCGGCGAATTTGTTCGATGTTTCGCACACTGTGGCGCGGCTGATCGGGATCGATGCGCGGGAGATTGCGGAGATTGTGAGTGTGTTTCGGGGGGGATTGGGGGAGGAGTTTTTGGGTAAGTCGATAATCGGCTAGGAGATTCTGCCCTACCAAGCCGTCTCCCCGCCATCAATCACTAGCTCCGTCCCAGTTACCCAAGACGATTCGTCGGAGGCTAGGTATAGGCAACCGTAGGCGATGTCTTCGGGGAGGCCGAGACGGCCCATGGGGGTCATGCCTTCGCGGTAGTCTCGGATCTCTTTGACGCCGTGGATGTCAGTGGTCATGGGGGTGTCAGTGAAGCCGGGGCATACGGCATTGACGCGGATGTTGTCGGGGGCGTATTGGACGGCGGCGGCTTTGGAGAATATGCGGGCGGCACCTTTGGATGCGTGGTAAGGCGCTCCGGCTTTGGATCCGACGATGCCGAAAATCGAGGAAACGTTGATGACGGAGCCTCCACCGACTTTCTTCATGGCTCTGATGCCGGCGCGAGTGCCGAGCATTATGGCGGTGGAGTTGACAGCGAAGACATCGTTCCAGTCATCGAGGATCACGTCTTCGACGACCGTGCGGCCTTTGGGTCCGGACATTCCGGCGTTGTTGACGACGATGTCTAGGCGTCCCCACTTCGATTCAGCCATCTCGACCGCATCGTCCCAAGCGGCTTCTTGGGTTACGTCATGGTTGAAGAAGACGGCGTCGGGAGTGAGTTCGGCTTCGAGGGCGTTGCCTTTTGCAGCGTCGATGTCGCTGATGATGACTTTGGCACCTTCGCGGACGAAGATGCGGGAGCACGCTTCGCCGATGCCGGAAGCGCCGCCGGTTACGATGGCGATTTTGTTTTGGAGTCTTGGGGTGGTCATGGTGGGTTGGTTTTGTGTTGTTTTGTTCGTGCGGGTTAGGAGCGATTGTAATCGTCGGTTGGTTCAATCTTCATCGACCAACTCCCGGTCACACCGTCATAGGTGAATTTGCCGCGACGCAGGATATCCCTGCCGATAAGTGCATGGTACGGCTGGTCGTGTTCAACTAGCGGCAATGCCAAGAACCGTCCGTAAACCACGGTGTCGAAATCCTCTATGTGGATACGACCCAGAACGGGATCAGAATTGAACGGTCCGGTCGCGCCAACCCCTTCGATAGGCGATCCGACGATGGGAAGATTCAACCGTTCGGCCAGACCAGAATCGACGCAACTCATTCGGGCTCCGGTGTCGATTAGCGCAACGTAATTTCCACCGTGGAATTGAAACGATTGCCCAATCCCTTGTGGCCCGTGGGCGATATCGATCTGCGCTACCGGACCCCACTCCTCTAACGAATTAGGTTGCTCCTCACCCGGAAGGTCGATCGTTCGCATGAGTCAACACAAATCTAAATGAAGGTGCAATTTGCAGAGGTGGTTCGCCGATTTTCTTTATGTGATACGGGCCCGGTCCAAACCGCGTTACTGCCACGTCAGCGGCCTCTTCGAAATCTGAGAATGTACCAACGAGTTGCGTGTCGTAGATCACGACCCACTGATGCATGTGGTTCGCTTCGAGCTCTGTCCGCATTTCTTCGTATACGGCCACGTTTTCTTCAAGAGTTGCTAACAATTCCATATCCTGCTTTGACTTCTATCATAACGCGAGCTTCGAGCGTCAAAACCCTCTCTGAGCAGGTGCGGGGCCGTCTGAGTCGACGGATAGGTTTTTCATTGCGTCGGGGTTGGGTTCTAGGCCGAGCCCGGGCCGGTCTTCGAAGGCTTTCCATTGGCCGTTTTTGGGCCAGGGGACTTCGGTGAAGAGGACGGGCCAGGATTTCATCTCGCCGCCGAGGACTTCGACGACTTTTAGGTTGGGTGTGGCCATCGTGCAGTGGAGGTGGAGGAGGGAGTAGGCGTGGGGTGCGATGGGGAGATTGTAGGAGTCGGCGAGGTGGGTGACCTTCATCCATTCGGTTACGCCCCCTACCCTGCCGATGTCGGGCTGGACGATGTCGGCACCGCCTTGGCTGATGAGCTCTTTGAAGCCGTATTTGGTGTATTCGTGCTCGCCGGTGGCGACCGGGATGTTGGTGGCTTTGGAGATTTCTGCCAAGCCTTGGATGTCGTCGGCTAGGACGGGCTCTTCGAACCATCCGACGTCGTAGTCCTCGAATTTGCGGGACATCCGGATGGCTTGTTTGGCGTAGTAGCCGTTGTTGGCGTCGACGAAGATCTCGACATCGTCGCCGACGGCTTTGCGGACGGCTTCTAGGCGCTCGATGTCGGCGCGCTCGTCCATGCCAAAGTTCATGCCGACCTTCATCTTGATGCGGGGGAAACCCATATCGACATACCCGGTCTGCTCGGCGACTAACTCGTCGACGGTGTAGTTGGTCCATCCTCCGCTACCATAGCAGGGGACGGTCTTGTGGGCTTGCCCGAGGAGTTTGTACAAGGGGACGCCGAGGGCTTTGCCTTTGAGGTCCCAGAGTGCGACGTCGAGACCGGAGATGGCTTGGAATGCGAAGCCTTTGCGACCATAGCCGCGGACGCGCCAGAACATCTCGGTCCAGATGCGCTCGGTCTCAAAAGGGGTCTTGCCGATGAGGATGTCTTTAAGGTTGTCGTTGATCAGCGAACGGATGGCGGCGGGAGAGTTGAGGTAGCTGAAGCCTTGGGTGCCTTCGTCGGTGTGGATATGAATGAAGACGGTGGTGCGTCCGCGGGTGCCGGGTTTGAGCGGCGGGATGGTCGCATCTTGGATGGCGTCGGCTTCGGGGTTGAAGATGAGGGTTGTTGTTACGTCGGTGATTTTCATGGGGTGGGTTGGGGTTGGGTGGTGGTGTCGACGATGACTTAAAGATTACGCGCTATCGACGCAACGAGTGTAGCGTGCATCTCTTTTTATGAAACACCCGGTTGTTCGGGAATGACGGCGGGTATGCCCCCTTTGTCCTTCGGACATTTCCCCCGCGAGCGGGGGAAACCCTGCCACCTCCCCCCTGCTCGGTGCCGGCACGGTTCAGGGTTTCCCCCATTCATGGGGGAAATGGCGAAGCCAAAGGGGGCGCTGCTTGGTGATATCGGTTCATTGCCATCGTTTCTCACATGTCTTGACGGCGTTGCTGATTGCGTCGAGTACGGTGTCTATGTCTTGGTGGATGTCGGTATTCCAAAAACGTATGACGCGATATCCAGCTTCTGCCAACTTCAGACTCCGAGACTCGTCTGCCTCGCGGTTTTCGTCGTGCTGCGAACCATCTAACTCGATTACGAGACGAAGTTGAGGACAGGCGAAGTCGGTGATGAATGGCGGTACGGGGTGTTGGCGTCGGAATCGGTAACCTTGGATTCTGCGTTTGCGGAGGTGGGTCCACAGGACGCGCTCGGCGTCGGTGGGGTTCTTGCGCAATTTTCTAGCGCGGGTGTGGTGAGTGGTGCTTGTGTATCGCATTCCCGCATGTTACGCGTGGAATGCGATTTCCTTTGTCTGGAGTGGCGAAGACACGCGCCCCCTTTGTCCTTCGGACATTTCCCCCGTGAACGGGGGCAACCCTGCCACCTCCCCTGGGCATACCCGCGATCTCGCTGCGCTCGCTCGCGCCCCTTTCGCTCTGCGAAAGGGGCTGGGGTACTTACACCTTGCGGTAGCGCCAGACTGCTATCGGCCCGACCACGAAAGTGAACGCCAACGTCCAGAGGGCGGTGGGCCAGGCGTTGGTTAGGATGGGGCCGCCTTGGGAGAGAGCTCGGCCTAGGTCTACGGCGTAGGTTACGGGGTTGACGGATGTGAAGGGTTGTAGCCAGCCGGGCATGGTTTCGATGGGGACGAAGGCGGATGAGAGGAAGGTGAAGGGGAAGACGACGAAGAACATGAGTGATCCGGCGCCTTCGGCGTTGCGGACGGATGCTCCGATAAATGCGGCTACCCAAGAGAATCCGAAGGCGAATCCGGCCACCATGAACGGCACGGCGAAGCCGGGCCAAAATCCGCCGTGGAACCTCATGCCGATGATGTATCCGACGGCGAGCATGAGACAGGCGACGAATAGGCTGACAAGGGTTTCGGCGGCGACGCGACCACCGAGGACGGCGGAACGGGCCATGGGTAGGGATCGGTAGCGGTCGACCATTCCTTTCTGGAGGTCTTCGGCGAGTCCGACGCCGGTCTGGGTGGCGCTGAATAGGGTTGTCTGGACTAGGATGCCGGGCATCAGAAAGTCGATGTAGTTGAGGTTGCCAGTGGGTATGGCACCGCCGAAGACGTAGTTGAAGAGGAAGATGAACATGACCGGTGACAGGGTCGAGAAGAGGAGGAGTTCAGGAGAACGTCGGTAGCGGATAAGGTTCCGCCACGTCATGACCGCGGTGTCCGAAATGATCCAGCGCGATTCGACGGCGATCGCGGATGCGAGTTCGCCTACGACTGAGCGGTCTTGGATTTGGGCGGGTAGGTTCATTTGTCTGAACTGGGATTTATTGGTTTAAGGGATGGCTGTGATATGGGTCATTGTCATTCCGAGCGTGGCGAGGAATCTAGGGGGCGGTGTTGAGATTCTTCACTCCGCTGCGCTTCGTTCAGAATGACATAGAGTGCTTTCGCCGGAATGACGATTGTGGCGGGTATGGGGGTGTTTTGTATCGGCATTGTGGTCATGAGATTCGCCTGTAGCGCCAGGTCGCGAGGGAGCCGATGCCGATGACCATTAGGGCGATCCAGAATGCGGTCACCCATGCGTAGGATTCAAGAGGTCCACCTTGCGCGAGGTTGCGGCATAGGTTCACGACGTGGGTTATGGGGTTGACTTCGGCGAAGGCTTGGAGCCAGCCGGGCATGGTTTCGATGGGGACGAATGTGGAACTCAGGAAGGTGAGCGGGATGGCTACGAAGAATGTCGATGAGCTGGCGGTTTCTGCATTCCTTACCGAGACGCCGACGAGTGCCGACACCCATGCGAAGGCGAAACAGAACGCGGCGACGACGAGTGGGAGAATGAGCGCAGGGACGAGACCGCCGTGGAATCTCATGCCGAATATCAGAGCAATCGCGAGTGTCCAATAAACGCTGGCAAAGCTGACCAAGGTTGTAGCGCAGACGCGTCCGCCCAGCACCGCCGATCGAGCCATCGGCAAGGATCGATATCGGTCGACGAAGCCTTTTTGCAGGTCTTGGGCGATGCCGATGCCGGTGTTCATGACGGTGAAGAGGTTGTTTTGGATCAGGATGCCGGGCACCAGATAGTCGATGTAGTTGAAGTCTCTGCCTGCGCCGATTGCGCCGCCGAAGACGTAGTTGAAGAGCAGCAGGAACATGACTGGTCCCGCGATCGTCGATGCCAACGTCTCCGGGTTGCGGCGGTAGTGCATCAGATTCCGCCATGTCATCATCGCGGTGTCTGAAGCGAGCCACCGGAACTCGTAGAGGAGTGAGCCGATCGCCTCCCTCATGGGAGTAGTCGGAGGCGTGGGCTGATCCCGCCACTCGTTGACTGTCGGTTGCAGGTTCAATTTCCGTCCTGCTCCGACTCGGTGGCGGCGGCTTCAGCGGTGCGGCCGGTGATGGCTAGGAAGACGTCGTCGAGGGTGGGTTGTCGGACGGCCATGTTGGCTACGGGGATGTCCTCGGTGTCGAGGGATCGGACGACTTGAACCATGATCGATGCGCCGTCTTTGACCATGATGGAGGTCTTGTTGTTCTCCTCGTCGATGTCGCACTCGTTGTTTTCGGCGTAGTTGGACAACACGCTTGCGGCGCGTTTGGTGTCCTCGGTGTCGCGGACGGTAATCTCGATGAATTCGGAACCGGCTTGGTGCTTGAGTTCGTCGGCGGTGCCTTGGGCGATGACCTTGCCGAGGTCGATGACGGTAATTTCGTGGGCTAACTGGTCGGCTTCCTCGAGGTATTGAGTCGTTAGGAGGACGGTTGTGCCCTCGCTGACGAGGGTTCGGATGACGTCCCAGAGTTCGAGGCGGCTGCGCGGGTCGAGTCCGGTGGTGGGCTCGTCGAGGAAGATCATTGGTGGTTCGGCGACGAGGCTAGCGGCGAGGTCGAGGCGGCGTCGCATTCCGCCTGAGTATCCTTTGACTGATCGGTCGGCGGCATCTACGAGGTCGAATTGTTCAAGCAGTTCGTTGGCCCGTTTTTGCACTTGGCGTTTGGGCATGTGGTAAAGCCGACCGGCCATGTGGATGTTTTCGCGCCCGGTGAGGAGGTCGTCGACGGCTGCGGACTGCCCTGCCAAACCGATGTATGACCGCAGGTGGCGCGCATGTCGGACGACATCGTAACCGAGGACGGTGGCGCTGCCGGATGATGGGCGGAGAAGGGTTGTCAGGATGCGAACCAGGGTGGTTTTGCCCGCGCCGTTGGGCCCGAGCAGGCCCATGACGGAGCCTCGGCGGACGTTGAGATCGACGTTTTCGAGGGCGACTACCTTGCCGTAAGACTTCGAGATCTGGTGTACTTGAATGGCGTTATCCATAGTGCGTTACCAAAATTATCAGACTGCGTCGAAGGTCGACTTTCACGACTCCTTCGGAACCCAAGTCTCGATTCTAACTCTAGGGAATCGTCGCCGGTAACGGTGTGCGCAAACCACATTTTCGGGTGTGAAATCTCTGATAATTGGTGGTAGCGGATCCCATCGGGCGCGATAACCCGATAGTTGGGACGCGGGCGAGAGTGCATTGTCGATATTTCATCAGCGGTTGGCGGCAGTTCGTGCCCGTACGACACGTCGTGTCTACTTCGGGTGGTGGGTGTCGATAGCGGGCGCGTTCAACATGCTGGTAAGTTCGGGGCCGACTTTTCAGGCGTCGAGCGTTCTCTTCAAGGCTATCGAGGATGAGTTTGGGTGGTCGCGTGCGCTGATTTCGGGGGTGGCTTCTTTTGGCCGGTTTGGTGGCGCGATGTTGGGTCCTGTGGAGGGTTGGCTTACGGACCGATTCGGATCTGGGAAGATGGTGTTGTTGGGGTTCATTTTGGGTGGCATCGGGTTGATGATGTTCTCGCAAATCCAAGGTCCACTCCAGTATTACTTCGCCTTCTTCACGCTGTCACTCGGGTTCAGCATGGGAGGGTTTACGCCGTCCATGACCGCAGTAAATGCGTGGATGGTCAACAATCGTGCGTCGGCAATGTCGATCGTCATCGGTGGCAGCAGTATCGCCGGGTTGTTGGTGCCGCCGATCGTTTGGGGAATCAGCGCATATGGATGGCGACCTACGGTGTTGGTGATTGGCATCATCACGTTGCTCGTGGGCCCGATCGTCGCTCGGGTTATTGGCAAACGGCCGACACCGGAGCAGCTGGCTGATCAGATCCAGTCGGATGCCGAATCGGGGCACCGTACGCGGCTGTCACGGCTCTACGACTTTACGCCGTCGGAGGCGCTGAAGACGCGTGCGTTCTGGTCGATCTCGATGACGCACATGCTCGTCAACCTTTCGACGGGTGCGATATCTGCCCACTTGTTTTTGCATCTGACCGACAGCAACGGGGTCAACCTAGACGACGCGGCCGCGTCGGGCGTTGTGCCGATCCTGGTGGTGACCGCGTTTGTGTCTCAGCTTGCCGGGGGATTCGTCGGCGACCGAACGAACAAGCGGGTACTAGTGCCGTTTTTGTTGATTTTGCAGGCCGCTTCGTTGGTGATCCTCGCTCTCGCTGACTCGTTCGCAATAGCGGCCGTTTTTGCCGTGGTTTGGGGAGTCGGGTTCGGTGCCCGGACGCCGTTGCTACACGCGATGCGCGGCGAATACTTCGGGCGGCGGCACTTTGGAACGATCCTTGGATTGTCGAGCTTCCCGATGTCCATAGGGATGATGGCGACACCGTTCGTTATGGGTTTGGTGCACGACATCCAAGACACTTACGTTTGGTCACTGTACGTGCTTTCCGGTGCCTGCGTCGTCGCGAGCGTGACGATCCTTTTCGCTACGCGACCGATGTCGCCAGGACTAAGGCGACGAGTAGAGGCACGAGCGGCGAGGCGGCGAGCCAAAAGACCCGCGGTTTAGGTAACCGTCGGGGATTTATTGGCGCTCCAAGCCTTGTCGATGAAGTCACAAAGTTTCCGCGCAATCCGAGCATTGTCGCCGCGCCGCGTCTACTTCGGCTGGTGGGTCTCGATCGTCGGAGCCTGCAACACCGTCTTCAGCGCAGGACCAACCTTCCAAGCCGCAAGCGTACTGTTCAAGGCGCTCGAAGACGAGTTCGGGTGGTCAAGGACCCTCATCTCCGGCGTAGCGACCGTCGGTCGATTAGGTTCTACGTTGTTGGGACCACTCGAGGGTTGGCTGATCGACAAGTTTGGAGCCGGGAGGATGGTACTGGTCGGGTTCACGGTCGGCGGCGGCGGACTAATCTTCTTTTCGCAGGTCACCGGTCCGTTACAGTTCTACGCAGCGTTCCTGGTGATGTCGGTTGGCTTAAGTTCCGGCGGCTTCACACCGTCGCTGACGGCGACGAATGCTTGGATGAATCGACGGCGAGGTCTAGGAATGTCGATCGTCGAGGGAGGGGTAAGCGTAGGCGGATTGCTCGTCCCGTTAATTGTCTGGGGCATCAGTCAATATGGTTGGCGATCGACCGTATTGGCGATGGGGGTCATCACGATCCTGGTCGGACCATTCATCGCCCGGGTCCTCGGCAAGCAACCAACGTCGGAACAGTTGGCAACTCAGATCCCGGGGCCCGGCGAACGAGCGCGGCGAGTTGCAAAAGAATCGTCGCACGATTTCACCGTCAAGGAAGCACTACGAACTCGCGCATTTTGGTCGGTTTCGATCACGCACATGTTCGTCAACGTCTCGACCGGCGCGATCTCGGCGCACCTCTATCTGCATCTCACCGACGACGACGGCGTCGGTCTAGACCTCTTCACCGCGGCGGGGGTGGTTCCGATAATGGTCGCGACATCCTTCGTGGCACAGCTGGTCGGAGGGATCGTCGGCGATCTGTGGAACAAGCGAGTCTTGGTGCCGTTTCTCGTGTTGATACAAGGGTCATCGTTGGTGATCCTCGCGCTGGCGAATTCGTTCTGGATGGCGGCCGCATTTGCGATCGTCTGGGGCATCGGATTCGGCGCCCGCACACCGATGCTCCTCGCAATGCGCGGCGAATTCTTCGGCAGACGACATTTCGCAACCATCTTCGTCCTCTCCAGCTTCCCCATGTCGTTGGGAATGATGATCGCACCCGTCGTCGTGGGGTGGTCATACGACACATTCAACACCTACGACTGGTCTCTCTACGTGCTAGCCGGTTTATGCGTGCTTGGAAGCGTCACTGCCCTCTTCGCCAAACGCCCCCCGTCGCCGGCGGTGCGGCAGAGGTTGCAGGTTCGCGCGGCTAGAAGGTCATCCGCATCTTGAGGTCTCCGTCGTCTGCAAACCAGCGAGGTGGCATCTTCTGGGGCTGGTGGATCGTCATCGGAGCTGTCGTCGGGCAGTTCGTCAGTATGGGTGTCGGCGGGAGTATTGCGGGTGTTTTTCTGCGTCCGATGACCGAAGAACTTGATTGGGCGGCGGCGGAATATACGTTGGGAGCCTCGGCCGCTCTGACTGTGGGCGCGTTGTCTGGATTGGTCGTGGGCCCGCTGGTAGATCGTTTCGGAGCGCGTCCCTTGATGCTGACGGGAGCCTGCATATATGCCGCGTCGTATCTCGCCATGTCTCAGGTGGACGCGCTTTGGCAGTTTCTGTTGTTGTCGATGCTCGCAGGGGGCGTCGGCTTCGCATTGGTCGGCAGCATGGTAGTGAATGTCACGCTGGCAAAATGGTTCGTGGTAAGACGTGGGTGGGCCGTCGCACTTGGGTCTTCTGGCATTTCACTCGCCGCTCTGATCATGCCAGTCGCATTGACACAGTTGGTGGACTCAATCGGGTGGCGCGACGCGTACGTCTTTCTAGCCATCTTCGTGTTCGCGATCGTTGTGCCAGCCGCGTTGATCATGCGGCGACGGCCTGAAGATCATGGATTGTTACCCGACGGCACGCTGCCGGGCGCACAACGCAACGACGCTAGATCGCGCAGAGCGGTCCAGCAGCAAAACCGTGACGCCGCTAATTCTTATCGGCCCCGGGAAGCGATGCGCACTCCCGCCATGTGGTTGTTGATCGTGGGTTACGGGCTTCACATATTTGCGATCTTGGCGGTGCTGGTGCATGCGATTCCGTTCATGACCGACAACGGATTGACGCGCACAGAGGCAGCTCTCGTCGTCGCATTGAACGGCGGGGCGAACCTGGTTTCAAAGTTCGTGTGGGGTTACCTGTTGCAGAGAGTCCCTGTGCGTTTCCTGTGCACCTCGGCACTGGGCGCTTGCGCATCGGGCGTGACGCTCATGCTAGTTGCCGCTCAACTCGGTTCGTTGAGTTTGATGTTTGTTGCATTCGCCGTTTGGGGATTCGGATTTGGCAGCACAATACCGCTGAGCGAGTTCATCTGGGCAAAATACTTCGGCAGAGTGCACATTGGCGCCGTGCGAGGGGCGAGCATGCCGTTCATGGTTGTTTTCCAAGCTACGGGCCCGTTCATCGGGGGACTGTACTTCGACCTCTATGGCTCCTATTCCGGCATATTTGTAGCTTTCGTAGCTGCCCACATCATCGGAGCGATCGCCATCTTGACGTCACGCGAGCCCCCGCCGAAAACGGCACTTGTCGCGAACCCGCAGTAGTTCGCAGCGAGTTAGTGGCCGATGCGAGGAGGACGGGTGATCTAGAGGCAATCACCACTCCTGTTGGGTCAACGGGCTACCTCAGACCGGCGACGTAGCCTACGCCCGGGTAGATGTCAGGCAGCGCCAGCCGATCACCGTTGCGGTCTTGCCATGCGCGGATGCGGCGGGCGAGTTCAACGGCTTTTTCGCCGTGTTGCTCCGTATAAAAGAGGTTGGTCTGTTCGTACGGGTCGTCGTTAAGGTTGTAGAGTTCGCAGAAATCGCCGACTGCGAGGTTCAGTTTCCATCCGTCGGAGGTGATTATGACGCGGTGTGGGATGTCGCGTTGGAGTTCGAGGGGCGACATCGGTAATGTGAGGCCGTCGAGGCCGCGACCGTGCCAGGCAATGATTACGTCGTCTTCCAGCGTTTTGTTTCCGGCGATGACCTCTGCCCTGCTTTGGCCTTGGAGCATCTCAGGGGTCTCAAAACCCATCAGATCGAGGAGCGTGGGAACGGTGTCGATATGGGAATATCGGCCAGGAATATGGCGACCTTCGAGCCATGGTACGCGGATGAGCATGGGAACGCGGACTGTGTCTTCGTACATGACCATCTTGTGGAGGATGTAGTGGTCGCCGAGTTGGTCGCCGTGCTCGCTGGTGAAGACTACGATGGTGTTTTCGGCGAGGCCTAATTCGTCAAGTTTGTCCAGGATATTTTCGATGGCGCGGTCGAGAAGGGTTACGAGTCCGGCGTATCGGGCTTGGATTTGACGGAGGTCGGACTCCTCTTGCCCGGGCGGTGAGATGAGTTCGCCGCGGAGTTCTTTTGCCGCGGTTGGTGCAGCCCAATCCTCACCCGTTTTGTAGAGCTGCGCCATGAGTTGGTGCATCAGGGATGCCGTGTCAGGCGGGTCTTCCATGAAGATGGGCGACTCGGGGATGGAGTTGGGGTCGTAATAGTCGTTAAGGGGGCCGGTGTATGGGAAGTGCGGTTCGAGGAAGTTGACGTATAGGGCGAAGGGGTTGTCTTGGTTGCGTTCAAGGAATTTGCTGACTTCACGGCCTAGGTAGGACGCTTTGGTGTGTTCTTCCGGCAGGTCATGGGCGAAGGGACGGCTGAATACGCGGAGGCCGCCGACTTCGGCGTCGGGTTCGTAGCCTTGCGAGATGAGGTAGTGGTGGTACGGGCTGAACTGGTTTTCGATGTCGGGGTTGTCGCTCCAGACGCGGTATCCGTCCTCGATGGGATGCCACTCGTCGAAACCTCGGCGCTTGCCGATCTCATCGCCGAGATGCCACTTGCCGAAATATGCCTTGTGATAGTCGTCTGGGATGTGATCGACGATGGTGTCGATCTCGTCTGGCAGCGGGACGTTGTTCTTGTAGGCGCCGTTGGTATGGGGCCAGGTGCCGGTCATGATGGTTGAGCGAGACGGGGTGCAGATGGGGGATGAGACGTAGCAGTTCTCGATGACGGAGCCGGTTTCGGCGAGGCGGTTCATGCCGGGCGTATCGATCCAGTGGTTACCGTAAGCGGCCATGGTGTCGGCGCGCTGCTGGTCGGAGAAGATGAAGAGGAGGTTGGGGCTTTGTGGGGGCAAGGGTGTTCTTGGTTGTCAGTCTGTTGCGAGGCTGTGGTCATTCTCGCGCAACGTAGTGAAGTCTGAACCGCTGATTTTTGTGATTTGAATGATGTGCTGTGTTGGATCTTCGCCGCACGTGGTGCGCCCTGCTCAAGTCGCATGTTTTGGGTAACACTTTTCCTATCCAAGGATGTTAAGCAGAGCGAACGCTGTAGTGTTTGTTCGATCGGTACGCAACTTCGTTTTAAGAAGGTTTGTGATGCTAAAATCGGTGGCCAAATGATTGGCAAGGCGGTACATCCGAGTGAAAGAAACGAATACGCCTGAAAACATCCCTTCGAATTCATCACCCGATGAATTGAACGAACGCATCCAGAAGAATTCTGGATCATCCTTTTTGGGTTACTTGATGATCGCTATCCTGTGGATGTGGATAGGGTTACGCTGGACTTCATTGAAACTCTTGGATTTGAGCCTTTGGCTGATACTCAGTTTCACGCAGAATGCGCGCGCTGTACGGCCGACGATACGCGTCACTTTTTCCAAAGACGAGCGGGCTGCCATCGCGCGTAGTCAAAGATACAAATGCATGTATTGCGGCGTCAGGCTAACAACCGACAATCTGCAAATCGACCACATGTACCCGGTATCAAGGGGCGGCTCGAATGATGATGAGAATTTGCAGGCTTTGTGTCGCCGATGCAACATACGCAAAGGCAATCACACGGACGAAGAGTTCAGGGAGCGCTACTGGGACTTGGTTGGCGGTTTCATGCAACCGCCACCGCGCACCATACCGCAAAGCTCTTTCGAGGAGATTATGCGGTCCACGACAGCCCATGAGGGTGTCAAAGAAGCAAACCGAAATCGCTACTTGACACCGCGTCAGCGCGTGGAGCGAGCGTTACCTGTCCCGTTGGTTGTTTGGCCCGTAGCGTTCATGTTAGTGAGCGCGTATTTGTTTAGTTCTCTGATCGTGCAGGTCACGTTATTCGGCATATTTTTTGGGATAGCGTACGCTGCCGGACTTTGGTTCAGGGCCCGACACATCGGAATATTCGACGAATAACGTCGCGCCCCTTTTGTCCTTCTGACATTTCCTCCGCTGGCGGGGGCAACACTGCGCCCATCCACCTGGATTCCGGCTTTCGCCGGAATGACGTGGGCTTAGGTGCAGGACCGACGGTGTTTTAAGCGAACACAGAACGCAGATCCGGCGCCAAATGGACTGGGGATTCGGCGTAGCGGTAGCAGCGGGTTATGCGGTTTGGGGCGGTGCGGTAGAGGGGTGGGTCGGAGACGGTGCATTCGTCCATGCGGAGGGGGCAGCGGTCGTAGAAGTTGCAGCCGGCGATCTCGGCATCTTCCTCGTCGCGCGCCTCTTGCTCCCTGCCCCATTGCGTCTCAGGATCGGGTTGCGGGATGGAGGAGACGAGGAGCTGGGTATAGGGGTGCGTTGGGTCGTTGATTACGGAATCCACGCTGCCGGATTCGGCGACTCTGCCTTTGTAGAGGACGATGATGTTTTCGGCGAGTTGGTACGCCGTCGTAAGGTCGTGGGTGATGTAGAGGATCGAAATTCCTAGGTCGCGGTTCATCGCTCGCAGTGTTTCTAAGATGGTGGCGCGCAGGGATGCGTCGACCATTGAAACAGGTTCGTCGGCCACGATGATCTTGGGCTTGAGCATGACGGCTCTGGCGACCATCACGCGTTGCCGTTGACCGCCGCTGAGTTGGTGCGGATGCCGGCCGAGTGTCTCTTCAGGCCGAAGCCCAACGGTCCTTAGCGCCTCCTCGACGATGTCATCGGCTTCCGATTTGGATGATGCGAGGTTGTAGCGTCGGATCGGTGTGCGGAGGACGTGATCGACCTTGTAGAAGGGGTTGTAGGACTCGAACGGATCTTGGAAGATGACTTGGACTTCGCGTCGGAACTCGGCATGTTCAGCACGCGACATGTTGGCGACGTTGGCTCCCCGGTAGATGACTGCGCCGGAGGTCGGTTCCACAAGTCCGAGTACGGTGCGCGCCAACGTTGTTTTGCCGCTACCACTCTCACCGGCTATGGCGGTGATGGTCGGCGGAGATTCCGGCACGCTTAGCGTAACGGTATCGAGCGCACGGGTGTAGTGCTTGCGAAAGGTGCCGGAGACGAAGGTCTTGCTCACGCCGTCAGCCTGTAGCAACGGTTCGTTCTCAACCTCTTGGGTTGAACGATCGACCTGTGCGGTTGTCATAGATCGACCACCTTCCCGTCATCGTCTCCGTAAAGATGGCACGCGGCGTAGCGCAATGCGTCGATCTCCCGGGTTGGCGGTATCTCCTGACTGCAGATGTCCATAGCGTCTGGGCAGCGAGTGTGAAAGATGCACCCTGGCGGAGGACGGAGCAACGAGGGCGGCAGTCCCGGAATGCCTTCTAGTCGTCGCTTGCTTCTAGTGTCGGGCAGGCTGGAAATCAGGAGACGCGTGTAAGGATGTTTGGGATTTTTGAAGATGTTGGAGACTGGCCCAATCTCGACGATTTTGCCGCCGTACATGATGCCGATGCGTGATGCGAACTGCGCCATAAGTCCCATGTCGTGTCCGATCATGATCGCCGCGGCACCGATACGCTCCTGCACGTCACGCAACGTCTGGACTACCTGCTTCTGCACCACGACGTCGAGGGCGCTGGTCGGTTCGTCGGCGACGATCACGGAAGGATTCATCGAAATGGCGATGGCGATCGAGACGCGCTGTTTCATTCCGCCACTCAGTTCGTGGGGAAAGCGCGAAGCTACGTCGCGGTGGAGTCCGACGCTGTCAAGCAGTTCGGCTACTCGGTTCGCGAACTCTCCGTCGCTCATGCTCACGTTGTGGTCTTTGAGGCCGTCGATGACTTGATCTCGAATCCGCATTACCGGATTAAGCGAGTTGAGTGCGCCTTGTGGAACCATGGCGATCTCGGAGAGTCTGCGCAGCCGGACTTGCTCGGAGTTGTCGTCGAGTACGTTCGAACCGTTGAGGACGATGCTGCCGCCTTCGATGCGGGCCGGTTCTTTGTGGGCCATCATGAGTGCGAGGGCGATCGTCGATTTGCCGGAACCAGATTCGCCGACAAGGCCGAGCCGTTCGCCGCGATGGAGTTCGAATGAGACGCCGTCGACCGCCTTAACGGGTCCCCGGCGCGTGTGGTAGTAGACCTTGAGGTCTTTGACTACGAGCGGTGAATGAACTGCTGTTGCGGTCGTCATACCGAAGTGCGGAGCCTAGGGTTGGCGATCTGGTCGAGGCCAGCCGTGATCATAAAGAGGCCGACGATGAAGATGGCTATGACAACGATTGGCGGACCAAACCACCACCACATCCCTTGCGGCACGGCGCCAAATCTGATGAACCAGAATGCCATGAGACCCAAAGACGGTTCGTTCTGCGGTCCGAGACCCAATGCGGACAACCCGATCGAGAGCAGAATTGCGCCGGCGACCGCGCCAACAAATGCCGCCGCAATGAACGGTGCGAGGTTGGGTATCAGCTCGCTGACTACGATCTCCATGTCGCCCTGACCGTTGAATTTCGAAACCTCAACATACGCGCGATTCTTCAAAGTCAGGACTTGGGCACGAACTACGCGGGTCGTCCCCATCCAAGAAATCACACCGATGAGAATCCCGAGCTGCTCGACGGTCAATTGATCAAGATACGCGCTGATCGTGATCAGCAGCATCAATCCGGGAATGGTGATCAGGGCGTCGCTCAACACCACGATCACCGCGTCAAGCCATCCTCCGAAATACCCGCCGATAAACCCGAGCAATGTGCCGATGCCGATGCCGATGATGCCGGCGATCAAGCCCATCCACAACGTTCCCAACGTTCCGTACGCGACGTATGCGAAGATATCTCGCGCGAACTGATCAGTTCCGAACCAGAATTCGCTCGAAGGCTTCAATCTTGGCGCAACTTGGTCCTTGATCGACCCGTCGGCAGTTTCGCGTTCTGCGTGAGCGAAACCTACTTCCGTGCGCTTTTCGTCAATGATCAACGATCCAGCCACCGCGAACAACACGATAGCAAGGATGAGTAAGGACCCGGCGAAAAGCAATACGTTGCGTCGGATGGCCCCAGAAACCTTGACCCATCGCGTCTCTTCCTCGAACACAGTTACGTCGTAACTGCTCGGGAGCTGCGGTTCCAGCGCGGTTGTGTCCATATTTGCCATCAAGCAGACCGATATCGAATGCGCGGGTCAATCAGTGGGTAGATGAGATCGACGATGAAAAGCATCAATCCGACGGCGAAAATAACGTACATGAGTACGCCTTGAATAAGGAAATAGTCGTTACTCGTGATAGCCGTGTACAGTAGATTTCCGATGCCGGGATACGCAAAGAGAACCTCAACCAAAACTGAACCAGACACGACGAAACCGATGTTTATCGCGAGTCCCGTAACCTGCGGCAACAATGCATTGCGCACTGCGTAGCGAAGGAATATCCGCCGCTCCTTTAGGCCTTTAAATTCAGCGAGCTTGATGAAGTCGTCGCCCATCGTGGTAACCATCATGCCTCGCATTCCCAGCCCCCAAAAACCAACGCTGGAGAGGATAATCGCCGCACCGGGCAAGATGGCGTGTTGAATAATATCGATGAAGGTGGTTAGATCGAAAGCTGGTGCCAGCAACGGATCGTGGGCACCGCCCCCTGGCAATATCGGCCAAAAGACCGTAAACACCCACAGCATTAACAAACCCAGCAAATAAAACGGGACCGCCGTAACGATCAACAACAACGGAACAACGAACGAAACGGCGATCGGCGTCCGTGTCCAACCTAACCACGCGCCGAAAAACGACCCTATGACCGCCGCCATCACGGTGGTGACGCCCACCAATCCCAAAGTCCACGGCATCGAACGCATTACTTCCCGAGTAACATCGGCTGGGAAATATGCGATCGACTGGCCAAAATCCAACTTGGCGAGCGCAATCCAGTAGTTGAGGTACTGGCGCCAGAGCGGATTGTTCAGTCCAAAGCGTTCTTCGTAGCTCGCAATCATCTCCTTGACGTTTGCGATGTGAACGCCACCAGCTTGCTGAAGTAGCTGATTCATCCGCTCCTCGACCGGGTTAGTCGGTCGAAGACGGGGGATGGCGAAATTTAGCGTGCCGGCCACGAAGATGATCAGCACGAACATTCCTAAACGTCTGAGGACATAGTCGACGGTCATGGGACGATCGCGCTGTCGAAACGCTGTTTGCAGCTATCCATCTTGTATTTCAGAAAGTCGGCGTTCGTGAGGTCGGTTCAATCGTCCAAAATGTTACATGAACCACTCAACCATCGCCACTGGCCAGCGACGAAAAAAGGTTGCGGCGAAAGCCGATTGAGGTGGGACCGCGTTGTGAAATCCGCAAATTGACATGCCCCAAGATTTGATTTAGATTTTGCTCCAGTGAGCGGATTGTTCGGCACGGTATTTCGGTATCTCTACAGAAATACGGCGGTTTCGAACCGGACCGCTTTGAGGAGGCGCGGGAAATTTCAACACCGGCCCCAGGAGAAAAAATGATGCAGAAGATACGCAATGCGCGATCCGCGTTGTGGCTTGTAGTGATGGGATCGCTTATCGCCGCAGTCGTAACAGCCGTCGCATGCGGCGGGACCGAAACGGTTGTCGAAACCGTGGTGGTCGAACGCGAAGTCCAAGTCGAAGTCCAAGTCACCGTTGAGACCGTCAAAGAAGTCGTTGTTCAAGGCGAAACCGTCGTGCAGACGGTCGTCGTCGAACGCGAGAGGATCGTCGAAGGACAGACGGTCGTCGAGACAGTCGTGGTCGAGCGGGAAGTTGTCGTTGAGGTGGAGAAGGAGACTCTCATAGAGATCGAGCGTGAGGTTACTGCCACGCCGGCTCCTCGTGGCCCGATCGGCCGTGAAGATACCTTCGTAATCACGGGATTCGGACCTGGTGCCACCGTTTGGAACGACGCCGAAAACATGAACCCGTACTCTCTTGGAGGTCTCGGTCGAGTTCGTGGCATCCTCAACAAGACGATCTACGAATTCCTCTACCTCTACAACCACAACGATGGTCAAGTTATTCCGTGGCTCGCCGAGAGCAGCGAGGTCGACGACGACTTCATGGGCGTCAGTGTGACGCTCCGCGACGGCATCGAGTGGTCTGACGGTATGCCGTTCACCACCGAAGATGTCAAGTTCACCATCGAGCTTTTGCAGAACAACCCGGACATGGTGTTCGCTGGCGATATTCAAGAGTGGGTCAAGGACGTTGAGATCATCGACGATCAGAACTTCCGGATCAACTACAACAAGCCAAACGCCCGGTTCTTCTACTTCTACTTCCAGGAGAACTCGGAGATTCACCTCCCGATTTTGCCGAAGCACATTTGGGAAGGCGAAGACCCGCTCACGTTCCCGAACTTTGACGTTGACAAGGGATGGCCGGTTGGAACCGGTCCGTACGTTGCCACTCGAGCTGACGGCCAGGCTCAGATCTTTGATCGCAATGACAACTGGTGGGCCGCGAAAGTCGGCTTCAAAGAATTGCCGGAACCGCTCCGCGTGGCATACATCCCACCGGGATCGGCCGACACAATGGTCGCACGCATGATCAATAACGAGTTCGATACTGGTTCAATCATGCAACCAGGTGTCTTCGTTACGGCTCACAACCGAAACAAGAACATCATCTCGTGGGACACCGACGGGCCGTCTTACGGTGCGGCAGACGCCTGCATGTACACGCTTGGCATCAATACACAGTATGGTCCCATGTCTGATCTCAACGCCCGACGCGCAGTCCAAGCAGCGATTGATCGCGAGGAGCTTGTTGCCCTCGCCTACGAGAGCTCGACCGTGACCAGAGCGGTCCCCTACTCCACTTACGGCGGTCTAAAGGCATACGAAGACGCGCAAGCCGACATCATCGCCAAGCACAACTGGGAAGGCCAAGGTCAAGCGGAGGTCGAGGAAAATATGGCCGCTGCCGGTTACACCATGGGCGGCGACGGCTATTGGGAGAAGGACGGCGAGACCCTGAGCATGGATATCCACGTTCCGGGCTGGCTCCGACCAATGGGCCCGGTCGTCGAGCAACAATTGAAGGACGCCGGTTTCGACGTTTCCTTCGTGTTGCACGACCCGGACACCGCCCCGCTCTGGGCCGAGGTCCGAACTGGTCTCGCAGACATGTGGATCCTCGTGCACTGTGGCAGCTCCCGCGAGCCACATGGCACAATGCAGCACTACCACTCCAAGTTCAATTCACCGACTCAAGGTGAACAGAACCAATACATCTGGGCCAACAGCCAGTACAACAACCCCGAGTTCGACGCGATCATCGACGAGATGGACAGCGTGTTGCCTTCAACTGAAGACCCGGTGTACATGGACCTCGCCAATCGGGCGCTGGACATCTTCCTCGAAGACGTGATCGAGATCACGTTGGCTGAGGAACGCCACGTCGTGACGTTTAACAACACCTACTGGCGCGGCTTCGCGACGAACAGCAACCCGTACGTCGCACCGTACAGCCTGTGGGCGGGCTTCTTGCTCGAGATCTTGAACGTCTCGAAAGCGCAGTAGTCAGTTTGACAGCGTAGGCGCCGCTCTGCCCGATTGGCGTCTAATCGTCGAGGGCGTTATCTTTTCAGATAGCGCCCTCGATTCGCGTTTGAACACTTTGCCCGATCCGACACAATGAACGACCACATTCTCGTAGACCACTTAAATTCCGTAGCTACGGTCACTTTCAATCGACCGCGCCAACGAAACGCGATCTCATACGAGATGTGGCAATCGCTTGTTCGGATCATGGAATCACTCGATGATGACTCTTCGATCCGCTGTGTAGTGTTTAGGGGCGCGGGTGGCGGAGCATTTTCGGCGGGTGCGGACATCAAAGATTTTGATGAGCATCGGTACGACTCGGCGTCAGCGGCGCGATACGCCAAGGCATTCGAATCGGCGTTGGATCGAATCGAGAACCTGCGTTGCCCCACGGTCTCGGCGATCCAAGGATTCTGCGTGGGCGGCGGGTTGGAACTGGCAGCGGCGACGGATATTCGGATCGCGACTCCGGAGTCGAAGTTCGGGGTTCCGGTGGCTCGACTCGGATTGACTGCGGGTTGGGACGAACTGCGTCGGATGATAGCGGTCGCTGGGGTGCCTGCGGTTAAGTATCTCTTGCTCTCGGGTCGCATCATCGACATTGATGATGCGGTGAGATTCGGTTTGGTCACCGCGGTGGTCGGAGATGAGGAGTTCGACGCTGAAGTCGAAAAACTAGCATCTCAGATCGCGAGTGGCGCTCCCTTAGCCGCGCGGGATCACAAGATCATGATCCGCAATCTTTCGGTCGACCCCAACACCAAGAAGTTGAGTGAAGACGATTTCAACTTGCAGTTCCGGGTCTTCGATTCCGCGGATTTTCGCGAAGGCGTCGCGGCGTTTAAGGAGAAGCGGCGACCTGAATTCCGAGGCGAGTAGCGCCAACTCCGCCTGGGTAGAAAGATTAACTGGTCGATTCTTGTTGTCAGTGAGAAGGCGCTACACAAAGTCGTAGAATACAGTTCATCGCAAGTAGAAAGTCAGGCAAAAAACAATGTTGAACCCTGTTGCAGTTGAACCCAGAGAAGGGTTTCGCATCTGGATTCGTTACGAGGATGGTGTCGAGGGGGAGATTGATCTGTCTCATCTCGTCGGCAAAGGTGTGTTCAAAGCTTGGGAGGATCGTGACTTCTTTGAGAACGTTCACATCGCCGATCGGGCTGTGATGTGGGGAGATGAGATCGACTTGTGCCCGGACGCTCTATACATGCGACTGACCGGCGTGAATTTGGAAGAATATCGGGAAATTTCAAAGCTTCAAGCGACCAATGCCTGAACTCTGTCGATTTCGCGGTATCCGGATCATAATTCGTTTTAACGATCATCCGCCTCCGCACATTCATGCGAAGCATGGCGACTCTGAAGCAAGCGTTGACATTGCAACGCTTGAAGTTTCAGATGGTGAGTTACCTGTTCGTATAGAACGGCGAGTTATCGCGTTCGTTCAATCCCATCAACGCGAACTTCAAGATGCTTGGGATTTGATCGAACAAGGCCAAAACCCCGGCAAGATCGAACCTCTTGATTAGGCGGGATTGGTCACAGTCCGTATTCGTGCAGGTTTCGGCGGATGAACGTCGCAGATAAGGGGAAGACAGTGGGGTCACATATCTTCGCACCAGTTGGATTAAGATCAAGCCATGAGCACTGATCCCACACAGCCAGTCGCTGTCGAAGCGCGTGAAGGGCTGCGCATTTGGATCCGGTTTCAGGATGGCGAAGAAGGCGAGATAGATCTTTCTCACCTTGCGGGTATGGGAGTTTTCAAGGCGTGGCAAGATCGCGGGTTCTTCGAATCTGTACGGATCAATTCTTATAACGAAGTCGCTTGGGGAGACGAGATCGATCTGTGTCCCGATGCGCTGTATATGCAACTTACCGGCAAATCGCCTGATGAGGTTTTGCCGGGGCTCTCCGTCTTGAAAACAAGTGCCTGACCTTTGTCGAATTCGGGGCATCATCATCCGGATGCGCCTGAATGAACTTCCTCCGCCAAACTCCACGTTTTCTACGGCGAATTCACGGCATCGATCTCCATCGGTTGGCTCCGAATGACCAAAGGTTGGTTGCCGCCTCGAATCAGACGGTCAGTTATCGAATGGGCGACGGTACGCGAATCCGAACTGAATCTCGCGTGGAACCAAATCAACCGCGGCGAAACCCCGGATAACATTTGACCTTTGGATTAGGCGGGATTGATTACAGTCCGTATTCGTTGAGTTTGCTGCGCAGAAATTCGGCCGCCAATGGCACGGCGGTGGGTTCATCCAACTCGTCTTGGCCTTCGAAGACTACGGACATCCAGCCGTTGAAGCCTACGGATTTAATGATCTTCATGATGCGATCATAATCGAGCCAAGCTTCGGAGCCGGATGCGATGCGGTAGATCTTGGCTCGAACGTGGACGGCTCTGGGGGCGGATGCTTCGATAGAGCCGTAGAAGTTGTGTTGCAGGTCTTCAACGCCGCGTTCGCCTAAGGATGCGCCCGGCGAGCCGCGGTACTGTCCAGTGTCCAAGATGTGTGTGTAGTACGGGTTGTTGACTTCGTCGAGGATCTTCAAAACCTGATCGCCGGTCGCTGGGGCGCATCCGTGGTTGTGATTGTGGAGCCCGACCATTACTCGTTTCGACGCACCGTACTCCGCCACTTCTTTGGTCGCAGATACTATCCGTGGCCAAACGCTCTCCTCGGTTTCTCCTTCCGGAACCCAACCGCCAAAGGAACGAACCATTTGGATTCCCATTGTTGCCGCGACGTCGATCCACTTCTTCATGTTGTCGATCTGCGCTCGTTGGTCGTCACCTTCCATTCCGAAGTTGTTGGAAACGCCGATGTAGCAGATGTGCAGGCCGGCCTTCAAAGTCGCCATCCTTACCTCTTCGAGATAATCGCGGTCAGTGGATGCGAAGTGTGCGAAGTGGATGTCGATGCCATCGAGACGATATTCCTTCGCCTTGTCGATCATCCCGAACAGGTCGATGTCACCGGCGTTGAAGGTGTCTCGGTAACAGAGCGATTGCAGGCTGAGTTTGATCATTTGATTCGGACCTCCATGTCGTGGAAGCGGTGTTGAAGTTTTACATGCGCAAGATTAGCACTTGGGGTTACGTTTCTGAACCGCTGATTCCGCTGATCCATGTCATTCTGAACGAAGAGCAGCGAAGATGTCATTCTGAACGAAGCGCAGCGAAGTGAAGAATCTCATACGGCTTCCGTCGTGCAAGACGTTAGATTCCTCGCTGCGCTCGGAATGATATTAAAGCGCGGAATGACACTAAAGCGCGGAATGAGGCAAAAGCTCGGGCATGACATAAAAAACTTGGACTTGCTTAAACACTAGGGCATGCCCCACGAGCATCGCTTGGCTTGCTCGCGCTCGTTTCGTCTTGCGAAAGGGGCGATGTGAACGGATGCGGTATCATCACGTTCAATCACACGGTTACCGACTTTCATGTCGAACGGAGCGTCTAACAATGGCAGTCAGCGTAAATGGCAAAACAGCAGTGGTGCCGTCGAAAGCCCACGACACGATCAAGAGAATGTCAGACGCGGCTTCCGGATTTCTCGCGTCTTTGGGTAAGGCAGAACTCGCCAAGGCGACTTTTGCATTTGCTGGCACCGAGCGTTACGAGTGGCATTACACGCCGGTCGACCGAAATGGATTGCTTATCTCGGAGATGAACGGAAACCAAATCGACTTGGCGTTCAAGATGATGGAGACCGGGTACAGCGCGAGCGGATACCAGATGGCCCGCCAGATCATTCGGCTCGAAACTATCCTCGGCGAGTATGAAGCGATGACGAATAATGTTTCATCTTGGCATCGATTGGAAGAGCGGTACTGGTTTAGCGTGTTCGGTGAACCGGGCAGCGAAGAGCCTTGGGGTTGGCGGGTAGGTGGTCACCACATTGGCATCGTTGCGACGGTAGTGGGCAACAACGAAGTGTCGATCCACCCGCTGTTTTTCGGTTCCAATCCGGCTGAGGTAAAGCACGGCGAGCATAAAGGAATGAGGACATTGGCAGAAGAAGAGGATTGGGCGCGTTCGCTCGTAACCGGGATGACTGACGACCAAAAGTCGGTTGCGATCGTAGACCCGGTAGCACCGGCGGACATCCTGACCACGACGGTCCGAGTCGTAGATCCAGGTACGACGCCGCAAGGCATCGCCATTGGCGACCTACACGATGCGCAACGCGAATCAGTAGTCAAACTGATTCGTCACTACGTTTTCCGGGCGGCGGACGAGATGGCAATGAATTACTGGAATCAGCTTGAGCGCGAGGGTTGGGACAGCGTTCATTTCGCCTGGGCGGGCCCGTTAGAACGATTCCAAGGTCACTACTACAACATCCGCCACGATCGATTTGTGATCGAGTACGACAACACCCAGAACGGTGCGAACCACATCCACTCGGTTCTTCGCGACTACACCCACGACTTCGGCGAAGACCTTTTGACAGCGCACTATCAGGCTGCGCATTGACATTTGGCGCCTATGGCTCGAAACGCCGAGCCGACTTACGTTGCAACCACCCTTAGTCTTGCCTCAATTGGGAGGTTAGGGCGATCCTCGCATGTCCGAAGCATTCATCCAAGTATCAGTGCGTCTACTCGTTGGCCTGATCTGCGCCGCGATCGGTGCATTTTTCGGCGCGCTAGTAATCGCGATGGTTTTTTCGGCTGCCGATAGTTCGGATGCGGTGGTTAGCACGGCGCGTTTCGTATTAGTAGCAATCGCCGCTGCCGGCGCATCGAGGATCGGATGGTTCGGAGTTGCAGAGACGCGGACCCAGTCGCTTGGGTTGTTCGCGTCGTCTGTCCTAACCGCGGTCGCTGGTTCATGGTTAGCGCTGGCCGTCGCCGGTTCATTCTTCGAGCATTCAGACCTTTACATCCTCAACCGTGATATCTCCGGTGCCGGGTTCTTCGGTGGGGTTTTCGCTTCCAACATACCGTCGTTGGTTTTCGCCGCGCAGCTCGCACGTCGGCGAGAAATATAGCGTTCACATTCAGATTTCACACGATCGGATTTTTGCCGCAACGTTTTGATTTGTAGACGCGCCAAAACGCGATCTTGCGATAAGATTTCGACATCAATTGCCCTTGACCGTCGCGCGGGCTTTGAAACTCGCGACCGTTAATGTCAAAGGCTCAATAGATGTGGGAGGTAACCATGTTACGGACCAAGAGGTTTAGGCACGCCTTAGTGCCGATTGTCGCCGCATTGGCAGCGGTGGCATTGTTCGCCTGTGCGGGTGAGACTATTATCCAAACGGTGGAAGTGCCGGTCGAGCGACAAGTCGAAGTGCGCGTTGTCGAGACTGTGGTCGTCGAAAAAGAGGTGATGGTCGAAGGTGAGAAGGTAGTCGAGACCGTGGTCGTCGAGCGCGAGGTCGTGCGAGAAGTCGAGAAAGAAGTCCCGGTCGAGGTAGTCAAAGAAGTAGTAAGGGAAGTTGAGAAGGAAGTGGCGGTCGAGGTGGAGGTTGAGAAGGTGATCATCGCCACTCCGACTCCCGGACCAGAGACGTTCTACGGCCTCCCGATCCCGGTGGCAGCACCAACCATTAGCGAACCCCCAGCACCCGTCACCGGCTCCGACACCGTTGTGATTCGCACCGGATTGGAGTTGCGGGGAAGCGGAATCCCGGGTGACCCGACTGGTGGAATGTTCACCGGTTCGAGCGTCACGGAGAAATTCTTCATGACCGATGCTGGTGGCAACGCGGTCAATCAGGTCATTACGGGTTGGGATCTCGCTGACGACGCCGACGCTATCGGTGGACAGGCGTTGATCTTTAACATCAAGCCCAACGTGCCGTTCCACGGGGGTTTCGGAGACCTCAGCGCTGACGACGTCGTCTGGGCGTACAACAAGGGCAACCCCGGATTCAACCCGGAGTCTGCAACTGACGGAGGTTCGAACTGGGTCGCGTTCATCGGCGATCAACCTTTGACCAAGATCGACGATATGACGGTTCGTGTGCCGTTGAAGCAGTTCGACGTGCGTTGGGACACGTTCATATTCGGTCAGTCCGGTCTCGGATTGAGCATCACGAGTAAGAAAGCCTATGACGAAATGGGTGAAGACTGGGTGCGTGAAAACGTCATTGGCACCGGACCTTACATGGTCGAAGAGTACGCCTACGATGCCACTTTGCAGTTGAAGGCGGTGGAAAACCATCATCGGAAGACTCCGGATGTAGAGAACATAATCTACGAGCCGATCGTAGAGGATGCTGTTGCAGAGGCGGCGCTCCGCACCGGTAGCGTCGATGTTGCGGCGGTAGACCTGCGCAACTACCCGACTCTCACTCAGGAAGGCTTCGAGATCATCGGCGCTGGCGCTGGGTCTTTCCACTCGATCTCGTTCTCAGGCAACTACTGGCAGAACTCGATCTACACGCCGGATCCAGATGACGAAGAGACTCCGATCACGTTGCACGCCACAGTGCAACATCACATCCCATGGATCGGCGACCCACGGCGCGACGACTTTGGCAACCCGCCGGAAGGGTTCACTAGCATGACCCGTGCGGCGCAAGTTCGGCAAGCGCTCTCGTTCGCGATTGATCGTGCGCTGATCGCCGAGGTCCTATTCTCAAACGCTGCTTGGGTGAACTACGTCTATGGACACGACATCAACAATCCGAACTGGCAAGACAAGTGGAACGTCGAGTACAACCCTGAACTGGCGGGACGGATGTTGGATGAGGCAGGATATCCGAAGAACGCCAATGGTATCCGATTCGAGATGCCCTTCTTCATCCGAATAGGAAGGGGTGACGAAGAGATCGGTACCGCGGTTGTCGGCATGTGGCGCGAACTCGGGATCGACATGCAAGATTGGAAGGCTCAGTATCAGACCTATCGTCCGAGTTTGATCGGTCGTACTGCGACGGCGCCGTGGATTCACTCCGCCGGTGCAGAGAGTCCGCAAGCACCTTGGGACTGGCCGGTGGTCAGCAACGCGGAGTGTTCTGGTGGGCGACCCGGTTTCAACATCGGCATCGAGATTCAAGAGCTCTGCCAATGGGGCACCGATATGAACGCTGCACAGGATAAGCAAGCACGCATCGAGATCCGCAATTTGATGGCGGACTTCTTGCACAAGAACAATCCTGCGATCGGCACGGTGGCTCGACCGAACACCGCTCTCGTGAACCCGAAGAAGATAGCTTCTTGGGACATGCCGTTGTCGGTGCGTGAAGCCGCGCTGCACCATCCCGAGTTCATCGTCACCGTCAGGTGATTCGATAACCAGAACCAACCTAAAGGCGATGAGCCAACCGTCGCAGTGGCGCGACCCTTGTAGGGTCGCGCCACTGCGACTTGACTGCCTAATTCCAGATGCTTCGATTCCTCTTAAAACGAGTTTCCACGATGGGGATTTCACTCATCGGAGCTACCATCATCGTGTTTGGGTTAGCACATGCCAAGGACGACCCGATCAACGTCTTCATTCGTGCTGAGGGATATGCCATCGGACCTGAGCAGATCGCTGCGTTGCGGGCGAAGTGGGGCCTCGACAAGCCGATAATTCTCCAGTACTTAACTTGGTTGGGCAATATCGCTCGCGCCGATCTAGGCCGAAGCGTTGGAACCAACCGCAAGGTGACGGACATTCTGAGGGAACGATGGCCAGCAACGATGCAGTTGGCGGTCGCCGCTTGGATCGTCGGCACGTTTGTCGGCATCCCTCTCGGAATTCTTTCGGCGATGCGAAGAGCTTCGATCTTGGACTACTTCCTCCGAGCATTCGCCCTATCGGGTCAATCAGTGCCTGCGTTTTGGGTAGGTATCGTGGGAATCTGGATCTTTGCGGTGTATCTTGGCTGGCTACCTGTGCCAACCTTTTACGGTCGAACAGACGCGGGTTTCTGGGGGCAATTCCAGTACTTCATTTTGCCCGTCTTAGTCCTAGCATGGGGCCCGATCGCCGGGTACCTGCGAATCACGCGTTCAGCGATGCTCGAGGTAATGGATTCGGAGTACATCAAGTTGGCGCGAGCGAAGGGCATGGGCTACGGACGGGTTGTTGCTAAGCATGCGTTTCGGAATGCGCTAATACAACCGCTAACAGTGTCTGCTCTTCTGCTCGCGGGATTCATGGATGGTGCTGTTCTTGTTGAAAACGTTTTCGTTTGGCCAGGAGTTGGCCAGATCGCAGTTGCAGCGGTGAACGATAACGACTTCACGTTGCTGACCGGCATCGTATTGCTGTTCACGATCCTATTTTTGGCGATGAGCTTCGTGTCCGACCTCCTTTATGTCGTTATTGATCCTCGAATCAGGCTAGATTGATGGCTATTGCTGACACAGCCCAAGAACGAGTTCCTTCGACAATCGAAGTGGTGTTTCGCTCGCCAATAGTCGCTTGGGATTTCATGCGGCGTTGGCCTGTGATCCCGGCGTTCGTGATCATCGTGTTTGCACTTGCCACCATATTCACGACCCAATTCGCCACCGATGATCCAAATAAACAAAATCTGCGCGGGAGCTTTGCACCGCCTTTTTGGTACGACGAATACTACGAAAACAACGAATACTTAGATAGCCGATATTTCATTGGGGCCGACCAACACGGACGTGACATTTACTCACGTTTGGTTCACGGAACACGCGTTTCGATCACGGTCGCATTCGCATCGGCAGTCGTCGGCATGACGCTCGGACTATGGGCAGGGATTGCTTCCGGATGGTTCGGTGGCTGGTTCGACGAGGTGATGACGCGATTCGTGGACGTTTGGAATGGGTTGCCGTTCTTGCTCGTCGCGCTTGTTGTCGCAATAACAATCGGCACCGGGCTTCACGTACTGATCGGGTTGTTGGTCATGGCGACCTGGGTCGGACTGGTTAGGAATATCCGTGCAGAAGTGTTAACGCTCAAGACTCGCGACTACGTTGCAGCGGCGCGGGTGGCTGGCGGCAGCGACTTCCGCATCATGTACCGCCACATCTTGCCTGGCGTTCTGAATCTACTGATGGTGCTGGCAAGTCTACGCGTAGGCGGATTGATTCTTACTGAGGCGTCATTGAGCTACCTCGGCATCGGTGTGCCGTCGCGCTACCCGTCGTGGGGCAACATGATCAGCGATGGACGCGAGTTCCTCGACACCGCTTGGTGGGTATCGTTCTTCCCCGGTTTTTGCATATTCCTCGTAGTTATGTCTTTCAACTTCATCGGAGATTGGGTGAGAGACAAAACGGATCCACGATTGCGTCAGATCAGATAAACAAAACAGTTGGTTTCGAGTCTCTGGATTCCCGCCTTTGCGGGATTGACGGGGTGTTACGGAACAACGGAGAATTTCGAAAGGTTACGAGCAGATGTACGACATTCTGATCAAGGGCGGTCATGTTATCGACCCGAAGAACGGTATCGACGGGATGATGGATGTCGGTATCTCCGGTTCATCAATCGCCGCGGTCCAACCCGACATCCCAGAGGCGCAGGGGCGCAAGGTCGTCGACGCCTCTGATTGCTACGTAACGCCCGGTCTAATCGACCTGCACGCCCACTGTTACCTCTACGGCGGTGCAATGTTCCCCGACGAATTGTGCTTCCCCTACGGAGTCACCACGATGGTCGATTGCGGTGGTTCGGGCTGGCGCACCTTCGACCACATGAACGAAACCATCATCAAGCAGGCCGGACCGCGAGTGTTCGCCCTACTAAACATCGTCGGAAATGGCATGTGCGGGGATGGTGAGCAGGACACCGATGACATGGATGTGGAGGCTACCGCGGCGAAGATTCGGCAACGCTCCGACGTCATCGTGGGCGTCAAAGTTGCGCACTATGGCGGTGTCGGTTGGGAATCGGTGGATCGTGGCGTCGCGGCTGCCGCCGAGTCTGGCACGTTCTGCCTGATTGACCAAAACGCTCGCGCGTCTCGTCCATTTGGCGAGATGATGCTGGAGCACATGAATCCGGGCGACGGGGTCACGCACTGCTACGGCTATGGCAAGCCCATGATCGGCAACGACGGCAAGGTGAAGCCGCATTACTGGGAGGCGCGTGAAAAAGGCATCATCACGGATGTCGGGCACGGCAATAACAGTTTCTCATTCTCGATGGCGGTTCCGGCGATTGAGCAGGGATTCCCTCCGGACACGATATCGACGGACCTGCACCGGATGAGTCTGCACACATCCCGTGCCACTCAGACGGAAGTAATGAGCAAGTTCCTCGCGATCGGCATGACGATGTACGACATCGTGGAGAAATCAACGTGGGCACCCGCAAAGCAGATCGGGCATCCGGAGCTCGGAACATTGACTCCCGGAGCGACCGCGGATTTGACGGTGCTGGAGTACGTCGAGCGACCTTGCGGATTGAGCGACAGCGGGCCTACTGGTTACCGAATCATGCCGGCGCCCGGTAGGTTGTTAAATCAAGTCACCATCAAAGGTGGCGCGATCAGATTTGACTACGACGGGCGGTCCAAAGAAGATTGGACGGAAACGCCGAACACGGATTTGGATCTGCCTGGGTGATCAGGATTCGACGCTGGAATGCCACGGGGTGACCGCAGCAAGGCGTTCGGCCATCTGGTCTTCAGCGATTTCGCGGTCGTATCGTTCCTGCAACCGCATCCAGAACTCGACGCTGTTACCGAAGAAGCGGGAGAATAGCAACGCGGTTTCGGTGGTTATAGAACGATCTCCGTTGACGATTGAGTGGATGCGGGTTGCATCCACACCAATGGATTTTGCGAGGCGGTACTGCGTTATACCCATCGGTTGCAGAAATTCTTCATCAAGGATCTCGCCTGGGTGGATAGGCGGGAGTTTGCCCGTGCTAGTCAGACCGCCTGTATTTTTCGTCTCTAGCGTCATTGCCTTCTTAACTCTTAGTGGTAGTCAACGATTTCGACGTCGTAGGCGTCACCGTCCTGCCATACGAAGCAGATTCGCCATTGTCGATTGATTCTGATGCAGTGCTGACCTCTGCGACCACCCTCCAACTTTTCCAGATGGTTGCCAGGAGGCACTCGTAAGTCGTTCAGATTCTCGGCGTCATCAACCATGATCAGTTTGCGTCGCGCACGGCGTTGCAGATCTAAGGCGAATTTCCTAACCGGTGTTCGATTAATCACGGACTCGGTTTCGGAATCTTTGAAACTGCGGATCACCGGATTGTAATAGTATCACACACTATTAGTGCGCAGCGCAACTAGTCTCGAGAGAAGCTTTTCTGAAAATTCAGTCCCATTGTTTCACCATGCTCAAGATATCATTTTTCAATGCGCTACCGCCACTTAGGAAACTCAGGCCTCGAAGTCTCGGAAACGGGCTTGGGCGCGAACAGCTTTGGGGAGCCTGGACGGCGCGACTATGCGGAGTCCAAGTCGATAATCTATGCCGCGATCGATCACGGCATCAACTTCATCGACACTTCCAACGTCTACGCTCAAGGGGTGTCGGAGGAGTACATCGGGCGAGCGTTGGAGGGTCGTCGGCAAGAGATGTTGATTGGCACGAAGTTTGGATCGAAGCGTGAACACGGTCCCAATCTCTTCGGCGGCGGTCGCAAGTTCGTGATGGATGCCATCGAGGATAGTCTTCGTCGTTTGCGGACGGACTATATCGATCTCTATATGATCCATCGTCCTGATCCCAGGTTGCCGTTAGACGAGACGCTACGAGCGATGGATGACATCGTGAGACAAGGGAAGGCGCTGTACATTGGAGTGTGCAACTTTGAGGCGTGGCGGATGGTGGACGCAGTCTGGACCAGCAATGCGGGTGGAATGACTCAGATCATCTCGTCACAGTTCGAGTATTCAATGCTTCAACGATGTGGGGAGGCGGAGATGCTTCCGGCGTGTCGTGCCCACGGAGTTGGAGTGATGCCTTATCTTCCGTTGGCGGCTGGTTTTTTGACTGGCAAAGTCGACGTCTCGGGTAAAGCACCGTCGGGCACGCGGCTTGATTTGGATGCCGGACAGTCGGAACGCTGGATCACCGACGACAATTTGCGCACGATATCGGCGTTGCAGGATTGGGCGGTGTCGCGCGGCAAGACGCTCCTTGAATTGGCGTTCGCGTGGCTACTCGCTGATCCTATCGTCAGCACTGTCATCGCCGGCGCAAGCTCGCCTGAGCAGATCGCCCAGAACGCAAGTGCTTCGAGTTGGCAAATCACGGCTGAGCAGCGCGACGAGGTTACCGCGATTTTGGATGCTCATCCGATAGATGAGATACGGACTTACTATTCAGTGGCCGGATACTTCGGAGAACAGGTTGAGGTGGTTAAGGAGTGAAATTCGCCTCAAGCCAAAAGGGATTGCACGAATAGCCCGGCGACTGAGATCGCCAAAACACCCAAGGCAAATACCATTCCGCCGAGCCAGCGGATCATTCGATTTTCAAGCTGATACATGCGATTCTCAAGCTGGTAAAGATCCGCCTTGGTGGCCAGATGTTCGTAGCCGCCTTCTATGCGGCTCAATCTTTCCTCAACGGTTGCCAGGAAATGTTCTCCCAAGAAATGTTGTTATGCGTTGGATTATAGCTTCAATACATATAACAACGCAAGTGCTAATTACTAGATCTTGTGAACACTGGCTGCGTCCAAGCCTTGAACCCATTCGATGATCTCACCGTTGCACGCACGTATCCCTCATCGCCTGTTAATTCGTACTCTGCCCGCTCACCTTCGACTTCCTTGAGAGCGTCGCCATCTCGACCCGAAAATGTAGTGACGTATATCGCTGACCGATCGGGTTCGATTTCCAGTTGTATGCGATCTTGGGATGTCGAAAGTTCGCTTAGCGTGACACCTGTCGAAGAGTAGAAATTGCCGTTCGCGAGGCCTTCGACGATGGCATCGATAGTGAGTTCCGGCGCGTTCACTACGACCCATGCCCTACCTGGATTCGAAGCGTCGGGCGTGTAGTCGTGGTAGTTGTGGGAGTCGTCGGTGGCGGTACCGAAGATGACGCGCCCTGCGGTGAGGACGCGGTCCCATATCTCTTCCGTGCTGGGTTTGCCAGGTCCGCCAAAGTTGTTGACAGCCGGATGAGCGTTGTGGACCTCCAGCAGACTCGCGCCTCCGACCTGCGTGATGTGTTCGTGGTTAAACGCCCATTCGTAGTTCGGATGATTGAGCTGGGCGATGCCTCCGGCGTTCACGATGGCGTTAACGTTCGCCTGAAGCGTTGCGACGATATCGTCGATGTCCGTGGGTTCGACGACATGGCGAATCCCGATCGCGTTGAGGTGGATCGGAACGGTACCACCGAAGATGCGGGATGAGACCTCTTCGCCGGGAATCATGAGTGGACCATCTTCGATCTCGTGTTCGAGAATCGTACGGTGGTTGTGATCGCTTAGGACCAGGAAGTCGTAGCCGTGGTCTCTATACCAACGAGTAACGAAATCGGGATCAGCATCGCCGTCCGACTCGGTCGTGTGGGTGTGGATGTTGCCTTTGTACCAGCGGGATTCGCTCATTGAATTCAGTCTTTCAAGGTAGAAGCGGGCACTTCTTTGTGTCTTGAGATTACTAGGTAATGTATGAGATTGCATTCCAAATGGCGAGGACATCCCCCTGCTGGCTCGCTGTGCGACGCGGGAGTGACGCGTCGCGCTCCGGGAACTCAGCCTCTCACGCTTGCACGGCCTTGCACCGGACTTCTGATGTGGAAGAGATACGCAGCCGCCACATCTTCATTGGTCGAGGGCGATTATTTTTGTTCGCTAGACCGGCGGAATCAGCTGGAGGATGCTAGGTGAGCCAGATAGACTTCCACGAACTCGGAGTAGGTGATGATTTTCTTCTGGAAATAATCGTCGGCCGCCCGATTCAACTCCGACTTGTCGATGCTCCCATCGCCGTTCGTGTCGTAGCTTGCCAACGCATCGAAAGTATCCGTCTCTTCTGTCTCCGTGTCTTGCGTCTCAGTCTCTTGCTCGGGCGTCTCTTGCGTATCCGCCTCTTGCGCCTGTTCCGTCTCCGTATCTTGCGCATCCTTCGCCGGCACGGCGGTCGGCTGCTGCACTACCGTCACGGTCTGCGGTTGCTGCGGTTGCGGGTCGGCGTCCGTGTCCGTGACCTCGACGTTGAAGGTCTGACTGGCCTGGTTGCCGTCCTTGTCTTGAGCGACGACCGTGATGATCGCCAAGCCCGAAGATACTCCGGTCAACGTCAGCGTGGTGTAGTCGGACGAAACCGATACCGTGGCGACGTTGGTGTAGTCGGATGATGCGGTGATCGTCAGCGCGTCCCCGTCGACGTCGGCGAATGCCCCGGACAGTGAGACGTCCCGAGTCGTTCCTTCGACCAGTCCGCTAACGTCGGCCAGTGTCGATCCCACGGTGGGTGCGGTGTTGACGACGATTTGCAAACTCTTCTGCTCGGTTTCGGGCTTGGTCTTGGGAGTGCTGGTCTGCTTCTGGGGCTGGGATTCTTTCTCCTGAGGCGGTGTCAGCACCACGATCTGCGGTGCGGCGGTGACCGTAACGTCGAAGCTGTAGACCGCCTGGTTGTCGTCAGGGTCCTGGGCGATGACCCGGATCGTCGCGTCGCCGGCGGATACGCCGGCCACGGTCAGCGCGGAACGATCGGAGCTTATCGTCGCGGTGGCTATATCGTCGGAGGAGGAGCCGGCGGTAACGCTCAGCGCGTCGCCGTCGTCGTCGATGAACAAATCGGACATGATCAGCACGCCCGGCACTCCGATCTCCAAAGCGAACGATCCGTCGAGCCCCGCAGCCACCCGCGGCGCGCTCTTGACTGTCGCGTTGAACGATTCCGAGACGGTCCCGCCCTTGCCATCGTCGGCGGTGACCGTGATATTTACCGTCCCGCGGGACTTGGCGCCGACCCTCACCTTGTTTCCGGGTACGACCGACGCGGTGGCGACGGTCTGGTCGGAAGACGCGACGCTGATGGTCAGATCGTCCCCGTCGCTATCCTCGAACACGCCGGACAACGACACGTCTCTAGCAGCGGTCTCGTTCACCAAGGTGATGTCCACCAGCCCGTTCGCGACCGTGGGCGGCGCGTTCGGCGCAGAATCTGAGGACTCGCCCTTAATCTGAATCTGCTTGCCCGAATCCTCTTCATCCCCAGGCTGTTCGATTTCCACCGACTGCGGGGCCGGTATCTTGCCCGGCTCGGCGATCGTCGCGCAGCCGTTGCAGTTCGCCCCGTCGTCGTCCATGATCC
>MPNN01000013.1 GCA_002239045.1 SAR202 cluster bacterium bin127 | reverse complement strand
AGGCGTCCCTCTCCAACGTCTTCAGCGACCCCGACAACGACAACTTGACCGTCACCGCCACGTCCTCCGACAAGAGCGTGGCGACCGTGTCGGTGTCCACGGACCGCTCCACGCTCACGGTGACGGCCGAGAGCCGAGGCGCCGCCACAATCACGGTGAACGCCTCCGACGGCAACGGCGGATCGGTCGACGACGCCTTCACCGTCACTGTCAAGTCCGCGCCGGTGGTGGCATCGTCCATCGCCGACGTGAGCGCGCTGGAGGTCGACGCGACGCAAAAAGTCTCGCTCTCCAGCGTCTTCAGCGACGGCGACGGCGACAGCCTGACCATCACCGCCGCATCCTCCGACGAGGGCAAAGCCACCGTCTCCGTGTCCGCCGACCATTCCAAACTGACAGTGACCGGAGTGGCCGAGGGTACTGCGACCATCACCGTCACCGCCCGCGACTCCGACGGCAACGCCGCCAGCGGCGCGTTCGACGTGACCGTGGTCGCCCCGCCAAACAACGCGCCCACGGTCTCCTCCGCCATATCGGACGCCACCATCGTCGACGAGAGCGGAACGAGCCAGGTCTCCCTGTCCGCCGTTTTCGCCGACGCCGACGGCGACGACCTGACCGTCACGGCCAGTTCGTCGGACGAGAGCGTCGCCACCGTGTCGGTCGCATCCGACGATTCGACGCTCACGGTGTCCGCCAAGAGCCGCGGTGCCGCGAACATCACCGTCACCGCCTCCGACGGCAACGGCGGCGAGGTGTCCGACACCTTCGCCGTAACCGTGAAATCCGCGCCCGCCGTGGCATCGTCCATCGCCGACGTGAGCGCGCTGGAAGTTGAAGCGACGCAAGAAGTCTCGCTCTCCGGCGTCTTCAGCGATCCCGACGGCGACAGCCTGACCATCACCGCGGCATCGTCCGACGAGGGCAAAGCCACCGTCTCCGTGTCCGCCGATCAGTCCAAACTGACAGTGACCGGAGTGGCGGAAGGTACGGCCACCATCACCGTCACCGCACAAGACGCCGACGGCAACACCGTCAGCGACACCTTCGACGTCACGGTGAACGCCCCCGCCCAGCCGGAGCCGGTCCAGCCCCAGCCGATCGAATCCGAAACCGAGCATGAACCCCAGCTACAACAGCAGGCGGCACAACTCCCCGGAGCCGTGACCAACCTCACCGTCGAGCCTCGCAACACCCGCATCATCGTCTCATGGGAAGCACCGACGGAAGGTGGCGTTCCCACCGGATACATAGCCCACATCCAACCGGTAGGCGGAGGCCGCGGACACACTATGACCCCCGACGCCGAAAAGACGACGATCCAGTTCCGACGACTAGACCGAGCGACGGAGTACCTGATCTGGGTCCGAGCCGTCAACGAAGAAGGCAAAGGCGACCGAACCCGCATCCGCACCGCCACCAAGTGAGACCCGGCAAGCCCCTCTGTCATTCCGGCGAAAGCCGGAATCCAGAGGGGGGCGCGGGATTGACGTGGGGGGGCGTGCCCGTCATACCCGCCACCCTACGCCATACCCGCGCACGCGGGTATCCAGAGAAAAGCAAAGCACGCCATTACCCCCCGCCGCCCCTCTGGATTCCGGCTTTCGCCGGAATGACGACATTCACCCACATCCCCCATCCTTAAAATCCTTCCCCATCCTTCGCATCCTAGTTCAAAACGACACCCGTCACACACCACCAACCATAATCCCAACATCGCCCGGGTTTGAATCGGGATCAGCGTAATCCGCGGTTCAGACAGCCCTAGACCATCACCTGCCCGCCATCGCACTGTATCGTCTGTCCCGTGATGTTCTTCGCATCCTCAGAAGCCAAGAACGCCGCCAAAGCCCCGATATCGGAAGGTGTCTGGGGACGCCCAAGCGGAATGACCTCCGCCGCAGCCTCTTCGAACACATCCAGGTGTGCGCGCCCACTGACGTCCGGATCACCCATCGCGTCTCGCCGCTCCATCCACTCTTGGTGGAACGCCGTCCAGATCCGACCCGGCGCGATCGCATTCACATTGATGTTGTCGGTCGCGTATTCCCGAGCCAATGCCTGCGTATAGGCGATAACTGCCATCTTCGTTGTGGCGTAGTATGCCGTCACATACCGAGCTGCCCTCGCCGCCACGGACGATATATTGATGATCTTCCCGTACTGTTGCTCCCGCATCTGCGGGAGAATCGCTTCAGTGACGTCCGATAGCCCCTTCACATTCACTTTCCATGTGAACTCCCAATCGACATCTCGCCATTCGACTCCTGTCGATCCCGGTGCGCCCGATACGCCCGCGTTGTTCGCGAGTATGTCGATGCGTCCCGTCGATTCGTAAGCGATCGCCACTGCGTCGGAAATGCTTTGCTGATCAGTCACATCCATATGCACCGCATAACCCTTTGAACCCAGCTCCTCAACCCGCGCAACGGCCGCCGTCGCGTTGTCGTCATTGAGGTCCGCAACGATGATGTTGGCGCCTTGTCCAGCCATTCGCTCGACGATGCCCAATCCCAATCCTTGTCCTCCACCAGTAACCAGAGCGGTGCGTCCCGTGAGATCAGCTAGCATGTTGCAATTATTCCTTGTGCGATTGCCCCTTGAGGGCGTCGATTCCGATTGAGATGGTGCATAATTCTAGCACCGCGCATTCTCGCAATCCCGCAAAAGAAAACGGACGGAAAACCAACGGAGATTCAGAGCCTTGTCACTGCCATCTGACCACGTCACAAACTACGAACCAGTGCCCGGTTGGGCCAAAGTCCCGCACGGCATCTGGATGCGCGAAGCGACCGCAGTGACCGTCGACTCCAACGATCGCGTCTACGTCTTCAACCGCGGCAACGTCCCCGTCCTCGTCTTCGATCCGGACGGAAACCTAGTCGACATGTGGGGGACCGACGACCCCGAAGGTTCCGTCAGAACCACTGAGGACCCCTACGGAAACCGCCTCCAATTCTGGGACACTTGGTTCATGCGCGCCCACGGCATCTCCACCGACCACGAGGACAACCTCTGGCTTGTCGACGACGTCGGCAACAAGATCCGCAAATTCACCACCACCGGCGAACTGTTGTTGACCATCGGCACCGGTGAACCCGTGCCACGCGAAAGCGGCAAGATGTTCAACCGTCCCACCGACGCCGCGGTAATGCCAACCACTGGCGACGTCTTCATCTCAGACGGCTACGGCAACTCACGCGTCCATCGTATGGACGCGCAGGGCAACCACATCTTGTCGTGGGGCGAGTCCGGTACCGACAACGGCAAGTTCAATCTACCCCACAACATCGCAATCCTTGATGACGACCTCGTAATCGTCTGCGACCGCGAAAGTAACCGTGTCCAAGTCTTCACCACTGAGGGCGAATACGTCCGCCAGTGGCCAGCTCACAAGGCCTGTGCCATCGACGTCGTCGGCAAAGGCCCCAACGCCACCGTCTACGTCGGCGAGCAGGGACCCGCGCCCGTTCAACGCGGCGTCGCCAACATCGGCAACTGCGTCAGCATCTTTGACTGGGAAGGCAATCTGCTCGACCGCTTCGGCAACCCCCACTTCGGCCAAGGCCCCGACCAGTTCCTCTGGCCCCACAGCGTGGCAGTCGACTCAAGAGGCAATGTCTACATCGCCGAAGTCTCATTCGTAGAGTGGGGTCGCCACCAGAACCCGCCCGTTGACAACCCGGCAAGTCTGAGGAAGTGGCGGCGCAAAACCTAAACGTCGAACACTAGGTCTACACGGTTGACGCGCTGGGGTCGAAACTATGTAATTTGTATAGTGCGCTATACAAATTACATAGTTTTTCCGCCGTGAAACCATGCAGATTGAAGGTGCTACTTTCAATCTGCATGGTTCTCAAACCTAATTAGCCCAATTAACCACTCGAACCACTTGAATCAACGGCGTCGAACGCGTTCAGTAATTTAGGTAGGCCATTCAACGTCGCGACCTCAGCATAGCTTCGCGATTGACCTCTGCTACCGCCGTAGATCACAGCTTTGTCCTTGATGTCGGGGACCAGCTTTGCAACGCGATTGAGCCCGTCGAAGTAACTCGACGATATCGTCGCGCCTGACTTGACCTCTATCGCACTCAATCCGTAACCAGTCTCATACAGCAAGTCGCATTCCAATCCCTGCGCGTCTCTGTAGAAAGACAGATTGGCCCGCCGTCCTTGATTGAAACGATGTTTCAGAGTCTCCGCGACAACCGCGTTCTCAAACAAATATCCACGTAGAGGATGGGTCGCGATCTGACCGGAATGCTCGATCCCGATCAGGTAACTTGCCAAACCTACATCGTAGAAATACAGTTTTGGCGATCTGATGAGTCGCTTCCCAATGTTGGAGTGAAACGGTTGGAGCCGGTAAACGATGTAGCTCGTTTCCAACACATTGAGCCACTCCCTTGCCGTCGTGTGTGTCACTCCGGCATCCGACCCCAACGAAGAGAGATTCAACAACTGACCGACCCGGCCCGCGCACAAGCGGACGAAACGGCGAAAATTCGAGAGATTGCGAATCTCGCTCAATTGGCGGACATCGCGCTCGACGTAGGTCTCAAAGTAGTCGCCAAGTGTTTGTATCGGATCGAGCCCTTGATCGTGAATACGAGGGTAGAAGCCCGTGTGGAGGACATCGTCAATCTCTCCGCTCGCCCCCGTCCGTCGGCGCTCGGCCAACGAAAACGGCAATAGGCGGAGTAACGCCGTGCGTCCGGCAAGTGATTGGCTTACCGCTGCCGAAAGATTGAACTGTTCGCTGCCAGTGAGGATGAACAACCCGTTGCGCCCCGACTCGTCGCCTATCACCTGCAAATAAGAAAGAAGATCGGGGACGCGTTGTATCTCGTCGATTATGGCGCCGTCGTTGAACTGTGCAAGGAACGCTCGCGGGTCGGATTCCGCAAACTCGCGCACGTCCGGCGCCTCCATGTTGACGTACTCGAGGTTTGGAAACGCGGTTCGGCACAACGTCGTCTTGCCAGATTGGCGCGGCCCGGTGACTGTAACGAACGGGTATTGGTCGAACAGCGAGATTAAGTGGGGAGTGATGTCACGCCTGATCATGCCTCAGATTGTATCTGATTTTCATGCAGATTGAAAGTACTACTTTCAATCTGCACAGAATTAATGCCGTATCACCATGCAATTTGAAAGTGCTACTTTCAATTTGCATAGTTTTCAAACTGAAAACCTGCAATCACACCAGCCCGCACTCCCATCACCCATCATCCCACATCCGCGTTAGTCGTTGTCAGTCGACCAATCCACATACCGCTCCAAAATCTCCCGCGCCTCCTCAACCCGATCCTCCGGCGCCATCAACCGAACCGGCAACATCGAAACTCCAAGAAAAGGTATGCCGTCCGACTTCACTGCGCACGGGCAACCTTCGTTACGAACCAGACCTGCCCACGTCTCAGCGGTGATCTGGTCCGGCGCAGTCGCGAACTCGACCCATCGGTCTCGCATGCTAATTGGTCGCGCCGACCTGCATCTCCACGTTGCGTTCGCCGACGATGCCAGCGAGTTGAGAGTGCAGTTCTTGCGAGGGTTCAACGTTGAAGAAGGGAAAGTCCATCGAGACGGTCTTACCGCCGATCGAGAGCTTGGCGAGTACCTTGCCGTCGCCTTTGTGCTCGCCCAACGCGAGAAGCACTTCATGAATCAACTCGCGGGAAGGCGACGCGTCACCGTCGCAGTCGAACAATATCGTTACTGCCGGTTCATCGGGTGAGGCGATGTTGGGAACTTCCATGTGACCACCATTGGTGTGCGTCGCGGCCGGTCGCGCGCGCGTTTCTTCATGATACGCCGCGCCATTCGCACGTCCATTCCCCACTTGGCCATTGGTCGAACCATCCGCGCGGCCATTCCCCCGGCCGTTCGCCTGCGGTACAGCCGCATTAACGCCGGTTTGTGCGTTCGCCGCTTCCGGCGATGGGACGTATCCCTCTGCGCTCGTGACATCGACAGAGGCGGCGCCGTTGAACATACGGATCGAACCGCGGATCTTTGCGTAGATGTCTTCGTGCCAAATGTTGAAGGTGCGGTCCAAGGTGTTCGACCACACGGTGAGATCGATTTCGTCGTCAAGGAGCGCCATCTTCGCGGCGATGAACGGACTTCCGTTGCGTGTGGTGCGACGGTCGATCGCAACGATCTTGCCGATGACCGAGACGCGGGACCCTTCCGTGCTCAGCTTTTCGTGGCTCGCGTACACGATAGCGTTTGGAGCTTCGTGTTCGATAGCGGCGCGTTTTGCTGCTTCCTCCTGACTTTCGGTGATTACTAACCCGAACAGTTCCTTCTCCCACTCGCGCAACGTCTTCATGTCTATGCCGCCGTGCTCTTCCGGCGGATCGAACGCGATACCGAGAAATGATTCGTTCGAATCGGAGCCACCGAACATCGAGTGTTGACCAGATGAACGAGCGGCGCCTGTCTTGCGCATATGGGCGACCAGTTGACCAGCCTGATCCAACAACTGTTGGCGCGGAGCCATCGCATCGAACGCGCCGGCTTTTACAAGGCAGCTGAGAGAGGCTTCGGGAGGAGTGTTCTCCGCTAGTCGGTCGCAGAAATCGGCGACGTCGGCGAACGGGCCTTTGCCGTCGCCATCTCGGATCTCGACAATTTCATTCACTGTTGCGGGGCCGACGCCTCGGATGGATGCTAGTCCGTAACGGACTGCGCCGTGCTCGCCGACGTTCTCGTCGACGGTGAACGAGGTCTTCGACACGTTGATGTCGGGCGGCAATACTTCGATGCCGCGCTTCTTCGCTTCCGAAATGCACCTCTGGACGCGCTCGGGCGCACCGGCGAACGAATCGAGCATCGCGACGAAATACTCGATCGGGTAGTTGGCCTTGAAATAAGTCGTCCAGTAAGTGATGTACGCATACGAGACGGCGTGCGCCTTGTTAAATCCATATCCCGCGAACGGCAGAATGTACGTGAATAGATCGCGCCCCTCCTGTTCGGAATGCCCCTTCTTGATCGCGCCATCCACGAACTTTCGCTCTTCCTCCCGCATGATCGCCGGCACCTTCTTGCCCATCGCCTTACGCAAAATGTCCGCCTCGCCAAGCGTGTATCCAGCGAAATCCTGTGCGGTCAACATGACCTGGTCCTGATAGACAATCACTCCGTAAGTGTTGTCAAGCAGGTGAGCGATGCTCGGATGCGGATACTCGATGGGTTGTCGACCGTGTTTGCGAGCGATCAGACTATCGATGTGCTGCATCGGACCGGGTCGATACAGCGCAATCATGGCGGCCACATCTTCGATGGAAGTCGGCTTCAACTCCTTGATGTAGCGCGTCATCCCGCCGCCCTCAAGCTGGAACGATCCGAACGTGTCGCCTTCCGCCATCAGATCGAACGTCGCCTTATCATCCAACGGCACTTCGTAGATATCGATCTCTTCGCCGCGGTTTTCGGCGATTATCTTGAGACAGCGGTCCAAGACTGCGAGGTTCGTCAGTCCCAAGAAATCCCACTTGAGCAGCCCGGCGAATTCGATCTGGTACATCGAGAACTGAGTTGCTGCGAGCCCGTTATCGTTGCTTTTCTGCGGTCGCTGCAATGCCGTGTAGTTGACCAGCGGTTCGTCCGAAATCACGACCCCGGCCGCATGGGTGCTGACGTTCCGGACTCGCCCTTCGACACCCATCGCCTTCTCGAGCACCTCGGCGGCCGTCACGTTCTGGCGAATCAGTTGCTGCAACTCCACGCTCTGCTCACGTAGCGATCCGAGGCTGAACTCGCGGGGCGGAGCCTCGTCTTCATCCTCATTGCCAGACATCGGAGAATGGTTCGCGACGACTCGAACCAGCTTGTTGCATGCATCGCTAATCTCCGCGTTGTCGATCGCCCCGTCCTCCATCACCCGTGCCGCGTCGCGGATCGCCGCCCGCGCCTTCATCGTGCCGAACGTCGTTATCTGCGCAACCCGCTCCGGCCCGTAACGCTCGAGGCAGTACTGAATCACCTCACCCCGCCGGTCGTCGGCGAACTCCATATCGATGTCCGGCATCTCCCGACGCTCGACATTCAAGAACCGCTCGAAGAACAAACCGTAAGGCAGCGGATCGAAGTCGGTCACCTGCAAGCAGTACAGCACCAAGCTCGATGCCGCCGAACCTCGCACCGTTGACAAAATCCCCTGCTGTTTCACAAATCTGAAGATGTCCCAGACCACGAGGAAGTAGTCTGCGAAGTCCGTCTCTTCAATGATGTAGAGCTCTTTTTCGAGCCGTTCCTTAACCGCCTCCGAGATCTCCCCGAACCGGTCCATCGCACCGTCGTAACAAGCCTTCCGCAAATACTGTGCCGACGACATCCCGTCCGGCGTCGGATACTGCGGCAACTTTGTGCGCCGCTGAGTCAGCTCCAAGTTGCACCGCTCTGCAATAGCCAGCGTGTTGCGAAGAGCTTGCGGGTGCTCAGGAAACACCGCCGCCATCTCCGCCGCCGATTTCACGTAGTAGCTCTGATCCTCCATCCGCAACCGGCGCGGATCAGCCAATTTGCTCGAAGTGACGATGCACGTCAGCGTGTCTTGGTGCGGCGCATCCTCCGGATAGACATAGTGACAATCGTTCGTCACCACCAACTCGATACCCATCTCCTCCGACAGTTGGCAGACAGCTTTGTTGACATCATCCTGTCCCGGCACCCCCTCGTGGTACATCAACTCGAGATAGTACCGGTCTCCGAACACATCCTTGTACCAAGCCGCCGTCTCCCGCGCCGCCGTCAAATCGCCACTCGTCCGCAACACGTCACGCGCCAGCTCGCCCGACAGACACCCCGACAAAACAATCACACCCTCGGAATACTCAGCCAACAAATCTCGGTCGACACGCGGCCGGTAGTAAAACCCCTCCAGATGCGCCTTGCTGGCAAGCTGAAGAAGATTGCGATAGCCAGTAAGATTCTCCGCCAGCAACGTGATGTGCGGCTGCGAACCACCACTCGCACCCTCCGCCGCCGTCCGCTCATGCCGCGACCCAAACGCAACATACCCCTCCATCCCAATGATCGGCTTGACATCCGCCGCCTTCGCCGCCTTGTAGAAATCGATCGCCGCATACACATTCCCATGATCCGTAAGCGCCATCGCCGGCTGACCCAACTCCGCCGCTCGTTTCACCATGTCCTCGACATGCCCGTAACCGTCGAGCAGCGAATACTCGGAGTGATTGTGAAGATGTACGAACTCGTCCGACAACTTTAGACCTACACCTCCGAGTTCATTGGGAAATTAGCGGCTCGTCGAGCCTCGAGTCGATCAATACAGTATAGCCACGACTTCGGTATCGCCGCGACACCTCCGCACCCGGTCGGGGCAGGTTTCAAACCCGCCCCTACTCACACCTGCCCAAACCCGTGCCAACCCACTCCGAAACCATGTAACCTAGCGTCAACGATTTTAGACATCGGACGGAACCGCCATGACACTGCCATCCCTAGAGCAACTCGAACAAGATCCATACGCCGCATTGGGCGTCCGCAAATTCATCAACGCAACCTGCCACCACACCGTCATGGGCGGCACTCTCATCCCCGATACAACCCTCAAGGCCATGCGCACCGCCGCCAACGACTTCGTCGACCTCAAAGAGCTGCAAAAAGCCGCCGGCAAAGTCATCTCCGAAATCACCCATGCAGACGACGGATACATCGTCTCAGGTTGCGCCGCCGGCCTCATGGTCTCCGCCGCCGCAATCATCACCGGCACTGACGAAGCCCTGATCGAGCAGCTGCCATACGTCCAAGGCGGTCAAGTCCCCTGCGTCGCCAAACGCTTCGCCCGCGCCGAAAACTACAAAGGCGACGAATACGTCAACCACGGCTACGCCATGGCCGTAAAGACCGCTGGCGTCAAATTCGTCGAAATCGGCGAACCCGACCCAGACGGCCGTCCCACAAAAGTCGTCTCCGTCGAGGAGTATAACCAGGCATTCATCGACAACCCCGACGCCAAGATGGTCTACTGGGTCGGATACGCTCCCCCCGAAGACATCGCACTCGAAGACGTCGTCGACATCGCCCACGCCCACGGCGCACGCGTCATCATCGACGCCTCCAACTGCCTCCCGCCACGCGAAAACCTTTACCGATTCATCGACATCGGCGCCGACGTCGTCTGCTTTAGCGGCGGCAAAGGCATCCAAGGACCCCAAGGCTCCGGCATCATCGCCGGCGACCAAGACCTCATCGACGCCATCGCCATGCAGTCCGCACCCTCACACGGCATCGGCCGAGTTGCCAAAGTCTCCAAAGAAGAAGTCGTCGGTCAAGTCGCATCCTTCATCTGGTGGGCCAACCAAGACGACGAAGAACGCCTCACCGAGCACCACCGCAAGACCGCCATGCTCCACACCGGCATCGCCGACCTCCCCATGGTCGCCGACACCTACATCGAGTTCCCCGACGAAGACAACCGACCCATGCCCAACGTCCACGTCAAAGTCGATCCCGCCACCGGCAAAGACGCCCAATGGCTCATCGACCAACTCCGCAACGGCACCCCCGCCATAGCCACCACCGGCCACGCCACCAACCCCCAAATCGTAAAGATCGACGTCCGCATCTGCGAAGAACAAGAGATCGCAGAAATCTCGCGGCGGTTGAGCGAGATATTGGGCTAGCGGCAGCCAAATCCCTCCTCCCCGATGCGAGACCGCACCAAAAATCGCCCTCCTTCAGGAGGGGGCTAGGGGGAGGCCCGTCCCGGCAACCCCTAATTCGGTAGGGGCGGGTTTCAAACCCGTCCCCACAACCGCGTCAACCGCCGCGGCACGACCTCCCACCAACTCGCCATCTGCATCGCTTTCGACGACTGTACCACCGGTCAAATGCTCGCAGATCAGACCCTCAATCCCCTTCTAGCTCGTGTCAGCGGTCACGTCGAATCCTCTACACTCGCGAACGGATTGATCACCTGAACACCGTCGTAGTCCTGCTCCGAGCTGAGATCCTCGGAGTAGACGGCATCGCAACCCTGAGCGCGCACCGCCGCCAGAATCGCCCCGTCCCAGTAGGAAATTCCGAAGCGATGGCTAGTCGACACCGCCTCGTGGAAAACGTCAAGCGTCACCGGCTGCACTCGCATACCTACGAGCCGCTCAATAAACCTCATCGCATCATCGTGCGACAACCTTCCCTGGCGGTTAGAGCGCGTCGCCTGATAGTAAAACTCCTGAAGCACCTGCACCGAAACCGCCAAGTCGTCCTCACTCATCAGTTGCAGAGCGACTTCGCGCTTGCCAGCCTCATTCGCCAAAGAGCTCACCGCATAGAGCAGTACATTGGTGTCAACGAAGCGCATCTCGACCGTCTATCGCCTCGTCATACAGCTCCTCGCGAGTCAAATTTTCCCGTGGATCCAAACCCACCCCCCGCGCATCGAACCCCGCAACAACCTCCCTCAACAACCTCGCCCGTCGTTCTCCCACAGACTCATCACCAACCCTAGTCCCATCTTTGGCCAAGCTCTGCAGATACCCCCGCACCAGCGCCGAAAGCGAAGTATCAAGCTCCGCCGCTCGGACACGTGCCAGACGGTGCGTCTCCTCATCAACCGACACAGTGATGTTTCTCATGATCACAACCTCACATATTCTGTGCTTCACAGTATAAACCCAAAACACCCACCGTCATGCCGGCGCACCCAACGGAATCCCAGCGAAAACCGCCGCCCAAACGTGGACGGGTGGAGATCCCCCCTTCGCAAAGCGAAGGGGGAGGCGACGTAGGGGCGGGTTTCAAACCCGCCCTCGCACGCAGGGGATGCCCGAAAACTACCAAATCCATCCTGCCCTTCCTGGTTCAAACCCCATAACCTATCATTCCAACCACACAAATCACCATCCCACCACCACCCATGACTGCCTCAGATTTCAACCCCTACGCCCACTACCAAGAGCTCATGATCCCCATGCGCGACGGCATCCGCCTCGCCGCCGACGTACACTTCCCCGTCGACGAAGATGGCGAACCCATCACCGAGCCCGCACCAGTCCTCCTCGTCCGAACCTCCTACGACAAGTCCAAAGACGAGTGGGACACCGTCCGCGACTACTACCCCCGCCACGGCTACGTCTTCGTGAACCAGGACCTCCGCTCGCGCTTCAAATCCGAAGGCGACGGTCGCTACTACCACACCTGCAACCCGTGGGAAGGCGAAGACGGATTCGACACCATTGAATGGATCGCCAGGCAACCTTGGTGCAACGGCAAGATCGGCACCCTCGGAAGCTCCCACCGCGGCATCGTCCAGACCGTCGCCGCCCTCCACCGTCCGCCTCACCTCGTCGCCCAGTGGGTCGAGCAAGCGCCCACCAACATCTACGCCCACGAGGCCCGAGAAGGCGGTGCGATGTGCTTCCACATGGCCGCCGCAATCCACAATCACGCCCTCGATTCCCACGAACTCCGCGACAACGAAGAAGGCGTCCTAGCCGTCGCCGAAACCTTCCAGAACATGCGTGAGTTCCTCTCCAACACCCCATGGAAACGCGGCGAAACCGCACTTGCCCACGCCCCAAGCCTCGAAGAAACCCTCTTCAACTACTACACCGCAGGCGATTACGACGAGTGGTGGGCAAACGAGAACAACGATCAGACGCCATACCTCGACCGCCACGCCGACATTCCCGTAATCCTCACCGGCGGCTGGTGGGACCCCTTCGCAGGCGGAACCGCCGACCTCTTCGTTGACCTAATCCGACGCAACAAGAACCTGACCCACATGGTCTTCGGCCCATGGGCCCACGGAACCCAACGCACCGATGCCACTCACGAAGGCGACGTCGATTTCGGACCCGACGCGCAATGGGGCTTCTCGAAATTCAACCCCATTCGCCGCCGATGGTTCGACCGCTGGCTCAAAGACGAACCCAACGGCGTCGAAGACGATCCCCCGATCCTCCTCTTCGTAATGGGCGGCGGCGACGGCACCAAGAACGCCGACGGTCGCCTAAACCACGGTGGATACTGGCGATCCGAGCAAGAATGGCCGCTTGCCCGCATGCGATCAACCAACTACTACCTCCACGAAGACGGCATACTGTCGACAGAACAACCCGCAACAGATAACACCTCCATCACCTACACCTTCGACCCCGAAAACCCCGTCCCAACCCTCGGCGGCAACGTAGCCGGTTTCAGCGTGATCGACAAACCCGAAGAGGGCGGACCAACATTCGACGAAGCTCCGCCTCCCGGAGAACAAGCCGACACCATCCTCCAACACTCATACTCCCTCGTCACGCCCGGTCCCATGCACCAACGCGAGCAACCAGGCCTGATGGCCTGCTCCGAACCCTATCCGCTACTCTCAGAACGCCCAGACGTCATCACCTTCCAGACCGAACCATTGACCGAAGACCTAGAAATCACCGGCCCGATCGAGGTCAAGCTCTGGATCTCATCCGACGCTCCCGACACCGACTTCACCGCCAAACTCCTCGACATCTACCCGCCCAACGACGACTACCCCGACGGCTACCACATGAACCTGTGCGACTCCATCCTCCGCACCCGCTACCGCAACTCATGGACCGAACCGGAGATGATGTCGCCCGGCCAAATCTACCCCATCACGATCCTCCTAACCCCCACCAGCAACCTCTTCAAAACCGGCCACCGAATCCGCGTCGACATCTCCAGCAGCAACTTCCCCCGTTTCGACATCAACCCCAACACCGGCGAACCAATGGGCCGCCACACCCAAACCAAACCCGCCCGAAACACGTTGCATCTAGACAACGCACACCCCTCCCACATCACCGTCCCGATAATCCCCTAAAACCCTCCCCTTCGCTAGCTCTAGCACAACACCCCTACGGTGGGATACGTTCGCGATTCTTGCGGGAGATCGATCGTAGGGGCGACCCTTGTGGTCGCCCTGGGCGCGGGGTCACGAGGCATTGGGCCACCACGGGGGTGCAGGGCAACCACAAGGGCCGCCCCTAAGCAAACCTCGAAACCGCACCCCCAATCATCCTCACCGCCTCCCTTCGAAGCACTCGATGCTCCGGCCTCCTCAAATCAAAATCATCCTCCAAAATCGCCTCAGCAACACCCCGCGCCCGATCTAACGACTCAAGATCATCAAACCGCGCAAACCGCCAACCTGACCACCCACTCTGAACCTCAGCCAAGTTCCTACCTGGACCCCTCAACTCCAAATCCTTCTGCGCCAGATCGAACCCGTCCGAACTCTCTACCAACGCCTGCAACCTTGCCTGCGCAATCTCACCCTCCGCGTCCGAAACCAAGATGCACGTGCCAGCGTGCTCGCCACGCCCAACACGCCCCCGAATCTGGTGCAACTGCGACATCCCGAAATGATCCGCCGTCATGATCATCATCACCGTTGCATTCGGAATATCCACACCAACCTCGATCACCGGAGTCGCCACCAAAACATCGATCTCGCGACTCCGAAACGTCTCCATCACCGACTGCTTCTCCGACAGACTCATCCGTCCATGAAGCAACCCGACATTCAGATCCGCAAACTCCTGATTCGCTAACCGTTCAAACTCCACAACCGCCGAAGCCCCCGCAACATTCTCCGAAGGATCGATCAATGGACACACCACGAACGCCTGCCGCCCCTGCCGAACTTCGCTTCGGATTGCCGCGTATCCCTCGGCAACATCGAACGGCGCCTGCGCCCACCGAGTCGCAATTGGATTCCTACCCCGAGGCATCGCCCGCAGCGTAGACAGCTCCATCTCCCCGTACATCGTCATGTGCAACGTACGCGGTATCGGCGTCGCCGACATCGCCAACATATGCGGGCGCGGCGTTCGATTCGTCAGCATCGCCCGCTGCTCAGTCCCAAACCGTTGCTGCTCGTCAACCACCACCAACGCCAACCGGTCGAAATCGACCGCATCCTGCAACAACGCATGAGTCCCAACAATCAGATCCACCTCCCCATCCCGACACATCACCTGCATCGTCCGCTTATCACGCGGCGTCAAACTCCCAGTCAAAAGCCCAACCCGCAAATCGCGATCCCGACCCTCGACTCTGTACATCGGAGATTCATAGACTGAACCATACGCACTCAACCCTTCCCGACACCCGAGAAGGTCCAACAAGCTGATGAAATGCTGCTCTGCGAGCACCTCCGTCGGCGCCAACATCGCCGACTGCATCCCATTCGCGCCGGTCGCAGCCAGCATCGCCGCGATCGCCACCACCGTCTTTCCACTGCCAACCTCCCCTTGCAGCAACCGCGCCATCGGATAACCCGACACCAAGTCGGCAAGGATCGTGTCGACGCTCTCACGCTGGTCGGCGGTAAGTTCGAAACCGAGAGATCCCATAAAGCGAGCCACCAAATCGTGGTCCGGAACCACCTCGACCGCTTCGACCGAGTCCCGCCACCGAACGCGCCTGCGTATCGCCGCTATCTGGTTGTAAAGAAACTCGTCGAACGCCAACCGACGGATCGCCTGCCCGATCTGCGCGTTCGCCGCCGGACGATGCATGATCTCGATCGCGTCCGCCAACCTGACAAGTCGATGCTCATTACGGATCGCATCAGGTAGCGGCTCCTCAACGAAACGCAACCCACTATCGAGGCACTGCATCACGCCATTGCGAACCGTTCGCTGGTTAACCCCGGCGCTCAACGGATACACCGGCACCAACGCACCCGCATGGATGAATCCCCGCTGGTTCGAGCGCCCGCCCCGCGTCACATCGTCATACTCCGGATTCTCCATCGTCGGACGCCCCCGAAACTCCCCCACCTTGCCACTAACCACGATCCGGTCGCCACTCTGCCATCGCGCTGCCATATATGGCATGTTGAACCAAGTAATCCCCAACACCCCGGTCCCATCCTTTATACGAACGCGTGCCGACCCGTTTCGCCCGCCGAATCTGTGCGTTTCGGAACTGACTACATCTCCTACAATAGTCGCCTCTTCGCCCGCGACAAGATCAGCAACATTCGAGTGTTGCGAATAGTCGATCATCCGCAACGGGAAGTGCCACAGCACGTCGCGCAACGTCACCAACCCAAGTGCTTCGAACGCGCGCTTTGCAGCCGAATGAAGGAACGGAAGCGACCCAACCGGTGCATCAAGACTCTCCGGCGGTTTAACTGGCGGACGACTCTCGGCGTGCTGGGTCTTGGCCGGGGCAGGTTCAGCCTTGGCGCGAGCCGGCGTCGGCTTCTGCGGCGATAGCTTAGTCGCGACTGACCGATCCGAATCTCGCCGGGTGCCGTGGAGACGTCGATATGCTGCCGCGGCCCAAGTCTCGCGCTCCTGCGGAGAAAGGGCGGCGTAGCGCTGACCATTCATCGGCGGCAACGTCCGTATCTGACCCGCGATCCGGCCAAGATTCGGCCACATCTTGTCGAGACCACCACCAACGACCGCGCTGTTGTTGAAGCCATATTTGGCCTCGAGTTTCAGGACGCTTACAAGGGTCTTGGTCTGGCGTTCAACGACCGGGTCGGGCATGTAGGAATGGTACGAAATAATCCCGGCAGAGGCAGGTTTCGAACCTGCCCCTACCAGTAACTAACCCACTAACCGTCCCTTACCAAGAAGCGGCGAGGCCAATGGTTCCCGTCCCCAAATGCGCGCCAATAGCCGGGCCGATGCTCGCCGTAATCGTCATGCCACCGGGCGCCACATGACCCTTCAGATCTTCAAGCACCTCATCCGCCTCTGCTTGCGAAGTTGAACCTGTCTGCAAAACGGCGAGATTCGTCAATGGTACGTGCTCTTCGACAATTACGGACACTATCTTCGTCATCGCTCGACGATGCGATCGTGGCTTCGACAAAACCTCAACTTCGCCGTCCACAATCGACAACACCGGCCGAATGTTCAGAATATTCGCCATCAACGCCTGCGCACCTTTCAATCTCCCACCGCGTTTGAGGTACTCAAGCGTGTCGGGCGTGCCGGCAAACTGGACTCTCGGAACCATGTTGCGAGCCGTAGATAGCGCATCGGTGAAGCTGCCACCATCATCGATGACTTTTTGCGCCGCCAAAGCGATGAAACCCGTCGCCATCGAGGCGGTCCGTGAGTCGACGTGTTTTATCCTCTCGCCGCTCGGGTCCGACTGCTCAGCACCAGCAACGGCGGAGGCATAAGTACCGCTGACCGCCGAAGAGATATGAATCGAAACGATCTCGTCGTGCTCTCCAAGCAACTTGTCGTACACCGTCTTGAAATCCCCCGGCGACGGTTGCGACGTAGTAGGAAACACGTTCTTGTCGCGAGCTAAACGAGCGTAGAAATCCTCGGTTGTGATATCCACGCCGTCTCTAAACTCCTCCTCGCCGAACCTCACGAACGCGGGCACGGTGGTGATGCCGGACTGCTCAACGATTTGCGACGGAATGTCGGCGGTGCTGTCGGATACCACTGCGATGCTCACGATTATTCTCCTTGGGGATCACCCGGTTGTCGACAAGATGCTTGAAACTACAGTACACCATCTTGCGAGGGCATATGAGACAGTGTATTGACGGACGATGATTTTGGGGAAATGAAGGATTATTGAGACCAATCTATTGTTGAATCGCCATCATGCCATCAATTCAAAACCTGCCCCGGTGGTATAGCCTGCGCCGATTGCGGCAGCGCCGCGCCCGTCAAGGCCGCGGCTACCACGAGATCGTCAGGCATCGACGTCAAAGGCGGATGCGCCGTGGTCGCTTCAAACGCGGATGTCTGCGGCTCGCCTACCAGATTCCGCTCGCCATCCTCGCTGCCCTCGGCTTCGTCGTCATCATCATGCACAGCGGCGATCGTCGACTCATGACACCGGAAGAGGTCGCAACCGCTGGCTTCGGCTACAACCTCACATCGTTCGAGGTGCGCCACCTGCCCGCCAAGTGGCTACACCGACTAAACTCGGCGCTTCCGTGGGTCGAGATCGATGACGAGACGCGGATGGCGTACCTCGACCGGTACCCAGATCTGGCTCGTGACCTGCGATCCGCAAGGGACGACTTGAAGTCGGCTCTTGCCCGCGGAGACGCAGCCACCATCTCCATCGCCGAATCCCAAATCGATTCACTCATCGGGGAGCGCAACCGAATCCGGGACGCCGTCGAGGAACTGCTAGAGGCGGCGATCTCGACTGAAATCATCCGACTCGGACTCCATCAGGACGGCGAATTTATCTGGCCGCCAGTCGACTTTCGGATCGACGACACCCCACACGTCTTCGTGACATCGCCCCGGGACGAAATCCGGCGAGAATCCGTCCGGCTACTACGCCCCGACCTCACTGAGCAAGACAAGCAGCAGATCGAGGACCAAGTTTTCGAAACCGCAGACCTCTCATCAGTGGTGCTACCGACCGGCGGGCTCGCCTCCTTCCCGAACCTCGTCCCATCCGACTACAGCCTCCAATCCCTACTCGAAGTCTCCGCCCACGAATGGCTCCACGCCTATCTCCTGTTCCATCCCCTCGGCCGAGCCTACTGGTCAAACGGCGACATGACCTCCCTGAACGAGACATTAGCCAATCGTTTCGGCCAAGAAGTAGGGCGTACCGTCTACAACCGACTGACCGGCGAAGACGTCAACGTTCTGGAGCCCCCATACAATCCCCAACACGACACTGAAGACGATGACAATGCCGAAGACGGAGCTAAAGCCCCCTTCGACGCCCGCGATTTCCTCCACGACACCAGACACCAGACCGAGCAGCTACTAGAGCAAGGCAAGATCGAAGAGGCCGAAACCTACATGGAAGACCGACGCCAAACCCTAGTCGAAAACGGCCACAACATCCGCAAAATCAACCAAGCCTACTTCGCCTTCCACGGCACCTACGCCGACAGCCCATCCTCAACCAGCAACCTAGCCAACCAAATCTGGCAACTCCGCCAACAAACCCCCACCATCGGCACCCTAGTCAAACAACTACAAACCATCTCCAACTACACCCAATTCCTCCAACTCCTAGACACCCAAAACATCGACCGCTAATCGCCCTACCCGTAGCCCACTCGACCCCTTCGGGACGCGTCCACAACCACCGTCATTCCCGCGTTCCACATGTCATTCATTCCCATTCAACCCGTCACTCCGGCGAAAGCCACCACTGCTATTCCGAGCCCACCACTGTCATTCCGAGCGAAGTCGAGGAATCTCCTTGCGCCCCCAACCATCGGGTTGCCCCCGCTCGCGGGGGAAATGTCCGAAGGACAAAGGGGGCCGCGGAGCCCAGCAACCGCAACGAGGACGTAGGGCGGCCGGGTTCCCTCGACCGGGGGGAAATACGGTGAGGCAACGCAGAGCTCGCATCTGCTCTTGACAAAACAACCAATGTTCCAATATACTCTTAACCAAGGCAAGCGCAGGAGATGTAGAGGTCGTTCGTGAAGAGCGGCAGCCCGCAAGGGTGGGATCCTCGAAACCTGGGGCCTTAATGTAGGAAATCCTCCAAATCCTCGATTTGGGGGATTTTTCTTTTCAGCGCCTCGTACTCCTCCGGCCAGAACTTCATCCCGTAGCTCAAAGCACCGTCATTCCGGCGAAAGCCGGAATCCAGAGGAGCAGAGAGGTGGCGGTGTACCCTTTGCCATGATGGGTGAGGTTGGACCGTTGCGATATCCTACGAATCAGGACATCCCCACACCATGATCCCCCTAATCACAGACCACACCGACGACATCGCCGAAATCTGCCGACGACACCACGTCAAGCGCCTAGAACTCTTCGGCTCCGCCGCCGTCGGCGACTTCAATCCCGAAAAAAGCGACATCGACTTTCTAGTCGATTACCACCCGTTCCCCGGCCCCGGCAAAGCCGACGCCTACTTCGGGCTCCTAGAAGACCTCCAGCAACTCTTCGACCGCCAAATCGACTTGGTCGTGGACCGCGCCATAGAAAATCCGTATTTCCGTAAATCTCTCGACGAGACCAAGATCTCCATTTATGAATCCTGAAGCCAAAACCTTCGCCGAAGACATCATTCACCACGCGAACCTCATTCAAACCATCCTCGCCGACAAAACCTTCGACGACTACACAAACGACATCAACACCCGTTTCGCCGTAGAGCGCCTTTTCTCCATCATCGGCGAAGCAATGAATGGACTCGCACACCACGCCCCTGCCGACGTCGAAACGATCACCGCATACCCCCGCATCATCGCCTTCCGCAACATACTTATCCACCGCTACTCCCAAGTCGACAACGAAATAGTCTGGGACATCGCCCACTCCTACTTGCCAATCCTCATCACCGAAGTCACAAAGCTCCTCAAACAGCCCTAAAAACCCTCCCCTTCGCAAAGCGAAGGGGACGCGGATCGAAGCGAACGCTGGGGATGCCCACCCCGGACTGCCACCGCCCCGTCATTCCCGCCAACACTCACGTCTTACCGACATCTCAACCGTCATTCCCGCGCACGCGGGAATCCAGAGGGGCCGGGCGGTGACGGTGTCCCATCTGCCATGATGGGTGAGGTTGGACCGTTGCGATATCCTACGAATCAGGACACCCCCACACCATGATCCCTCTAATCACCCAACACTCCGACGACATCGCCGAAATCTGCCGACGACACCACGTCAAGCGCCTAGAACTCTTCGGCTCCGCCGCCGTCGGCGACTTCGACCCCAACACCAGCGACCTCGACTTCCTAGTCGAGTTCGATGAGTCTGACGATTTTTCGCTGTTCCAAACCTGTAGAGACTTGACGCAGGGGTTGGAGTCTCTCTTCAACCGGTCCGTCGACCTAGTGATCTTCGCCAACGTCGAAAACCCATACTTCCGCACATCCGTCGAGAGCACCAGGGAACCGATCTATCTGGCATGACCCCAAGAAGCTACTTGTGGGACATCCAACAAGCTGCCCAGCGCATAAAGCCGCTCACCAATCTGCGACCACGCCGAATCCATTCATCTCTAACCAAGCCCGTATGACGCTAGAGCAATGACTCGAACGCGACGCGAACTTCCTTATCGTCCGTCTCTGCCCTTCTGTAACTTGACTTGGGTCCCTCGGCATTCCCTCTTTAAACATGTCGATACAATATATTCTCATCTTCAAGTGATAATCTTCGTTTAATCCTAGATCTTTGATCATATTATCGGCGATGCGGTAATGCTCGATATTCAGTTCAGGATTTGCGCTCATGTAACCCGTTTCAGTGTCAAAAATGAAAAAGAATTCGGGTTGTTCTGTGGAAGATATGGCACAGGGATCAACATAACCGAATTTAGGCCATTTGTTGCTTTTAGAATGGTTGCATCGATGACAAGAAAACAACCAATTGTCCCATACGTAAACCAGTCGCGGAAATTTAGATTTAGGACGGAAATGGTCAATTTCCCCAGGCGTCATCTCCTCACAGTACGCGCATAAACCCCAGAATACAGCCCTCAATTCATTTTTAAAATCCAACCACTTTGTGTCGGTCGGTATGCGACCAGAGCCATTAGAATAGCGTCGTAACCAACCTGGCGTGTATCGAGCCCGGATAGCCGCCAGATTTTTTGGTTCGGGACCACGGTCAATCCAGTGCATATCAGTTGTTACTCGAACTCGATTTTCAGTTCCCTTGGAGGCTTCGTTTCAATTCTTCGGCGAATTTCGACAATGGCTCCATCATCGGACCTTGCAACAAGTCATCGCGAACAACCGGTCTCAATCGCTCGAGTTCCTCATGCTCTTCACTTGTCAAGTCGGTTTTGTCCATGAGCGTGCGATAGCGACTGATCCTGGAAGCCGTCTTGGAGTCCGTAGGGCTTTGAACGTCCATGAAATTCCGCAAGATCTCGTCCGCAGACCAACCGACAACATCGGATTCGTTGCTAGAAATGGTGACTTTGTTTTCTGAATCACGTCGCATCAATTGCACTTGCCCGGCCTCAAGCCCAGCCATCACGAGAGGTGAGTGTGTCGAACAAATGATTTGAAGATTCGGCAAATGTTTTTTTAGCGCAGGCACCATTCGACGCTGCCATGAAGGGTGCAAGTGTGCGTCGATTTCATCAATTATCAGGATGCCAGGTTTATCTTCAAAATCCGTCGGAAAATCATAGTACTCGGCGAATCCGAAAATAAGATGAGCCAATATGTGCATGATAGACAAGGTTCCTTGACTTAATACATCCTGAGGCAATATACCATCTCTAGTAATAAATTGGGGATATAAACCGTCTGCATCCTCTGCGACTCCGCCAAATCCAATCACGAATTCTTCTGTGATGTCTCCGGCGATTTCAGCAACTTTATCTATAGTCGATCTGATCTCCGGCTTACTCAGTCTGGATGCCGCATAGTCTAAGTCAATGATTTTCTGCTTGATAGCTTCATCGCTCGCCAACGAAGGTCCTACCAGCATCAGTTTTCTCCGACGCGTTAGTTCTGGTGTGTCTTCCCTGTCAGCGGCAAATCGCATCGCCTGCCTGATTCTCTCTATCCCAATGCTTCGGACCTGGTGGGGAAACTCCTCATAAAACAATTTCAACTCTTGATCTAGTCGCGAATCAGTGTCTTGACCCACCGTCGGCCCTGGTGAACGGAAGTTCGTGCCATATCGATGTGCTGGCACGTAACAGGCGGGACCAATATTGTCATAAACGCTAAGTAGGTCGTCAGTGCCCGCGGGAAGTGTTCCTTGGACTGATTGGGTACCACCAGTAACCGAAACATCCAAGGTCCAACGGCCTCGATCCCCTCGTAGCATCCTAGAAGGCATCGTAAACGGGAATACCAAAAGCTCTCCCAAGACCCATAACACAGTCGACTTACCCGAGTTATTCGGCCCGGTAAACACAGTCACTTCTCGGTCAAAGTCGATAGCGATTTGGTCAATCGGGCCGACCTCCGTGAAATTCAGGCTTGTGACAGACATCAACCAAGTCTCCTCAAGGGACAAGGATTCTGTGTCGACTTCTCAGTTAGCATTCGCACCTCAGTTTTCGCTGTGACCGATCCCTTAATCAACATACTATCTTGCGAGGTATCCAAAAGTCCCCCTCCCCTTCACACAGCCCTCACCAACCGCGCCCTAAGATACTCCATCGGACGATCTCCCTTCAACGAGTTGCAGTACCCGCACAGGAGTTGGAGGTTCTCGATATGGTCGGTGCCACCCTTAACTGTTGCGATGATGTGGTCTATCGTGAAATTTTGCGGCAAGAAATGGTTTCCGCACCCATTGCAGTTCCCACCCTGCGTCCCATAAAGCACCACCTTCGACTCCCTCAATGGCGGCGGCGGCTCACGATCAGTTCGCATCGGAATATCCGACCGCGCAATAGCCTGAACACCACCCATCAACCCAAGCTCATTCCGAGCCCGTTGCTCCACCAACCGCACCGCCATCGGTGACAGATCGATCCCGATCCACAGCCTGCCCAGACGTTCGGCCGCGATACAAGTCGTCGCACAACCACAGAACGGGTCCAGCACCACTTCGCCTTCATTGGAACTAGCTTGAATGATGCGTTCGAGTAGAGCAAGCGGTTTCTGCGTCGGATAGCCGAGACGTTCTTGTGCCTGTGATTGAACAGGCTTAATGTCATCCCATATGTTGGCCGCAGGTACGCCCGGCATTTCGTCAAGATATCTTTTCAGTCGGATTCTGCCATCTTTGGATCTTGGAAAATGGAGACGCCCTTCAGCGTCAAGCTGTTTCATTCTTTCCAAAGAGACCGACCATCCGTTGGAGTGCGGCTTGTAACCCTTGTAGTCGTATGTCAAATTTGGTCTTGGCGAAGGGCTCCGCAAATCTCTCGTCGCATATCTTCGGTTGTTTTCATCGACATATCTGTAGGAGTTAGCGATATGTTCTTCCGAGTAGGGAGTGTGCTGAGTTTGAAAAGTGAATTGGTCACTCTTCGTATAGAAAAGCAAGTTATCCGTGATTGAGCTGTAATTCCGCGCTGCGTCGTTGTGGCTGCTCGTGCGCTTCCAGGTGACCTCGTTCCTGAAATTCCTGCGTCCAAACACCGCATCCATCAGCGCCTTCAGATAGTGCGACGCCGTGCCATCGCAATGCAGATAAATGCTCCCAGTCGCCTTCAGAATCCGCCTCATCTCCAACATCCGCACCGCCATCATGATCAGATACGACTTCATCCCACTACCGTGGCTGTACTGGCTCGCATCGATGATCTTGTACAGCGCCAGATCAGCCTCCGCGATCTCGTTGTGCCAAGCCTCATCCACATCCGTCAAATCCCACGTATCCTTGAACGCCGCACCCGCCGCCTTGCTACCAATCGGAGCGGCATAGTCCCGGTTCGAGTTGAACGGCGGATCGAGGTAAATGAGATCGATGCACCCATCATTCATCCCGCGCATCACATCGAGGTTGTCGCCCTCAAAGATCGTGCGGTTGGGGATGTTGCAGATAGCGGTTTGTGCTGTAGTCGTCGCCATGGTTTTCAGTGTACGTCGGTAAAGGGATTGCTTCTTGGACGGTGGCAATCCTACGCGCATTGTTCGAGCCTACGCCCTCGCCCGGCCCCTCTGGATGGTCGTTCCGTCCGCTGAAGCGCCGCCTTTCGCCGGAATGGCGGTGGTTGTGCACAGAACCCGGACGCGAGAACCCAGAAAAAACAAAACCCACCGCCCCCTTCCTTCAAAATCCTGCCCATCCTAGTTCGACCCAGTGCTAGACTCGCTATCGCAATAAAGCTCTCATCTTCACGGAGACCCCGATGAAAATCACCGATATCAAAAACTACCCGGTATGGGTCGGACAACGCAATCAGATGCTCGTCAAGATCGAGACCGATGAAGGCATCTACGGTTGGGGCGAATCCGGGTTCTCAGGCCGTGAACTCGCCGTCAGCGGAATGGTCGACCACTTCCGGGAGTGGCTCATCGGACAGGACCCCATGCGACGCGGGCGCATCTGGCAAGAGATGTACCGCGGCCAGTATTTTGAAGGCGGACGCACCATCACCGGCGCAATGTCTGCCATCGACATCGCACTCCACGACATCGCCGGAAAGAAACTCGGCGTCCCCGTCTACCAGCTCCTCGGCGGCAAGCAGCGAGACTGGATACCCACCTTCGCGTCCGGCGGCGGCAACACCGCCGATGAGGTCGCCGAAATGGGCAAGGCCATCTGGGACCAGGGCTTCAAAGCCATGCGCCTCAACCTCCAGACCATCGGCGAAGTCAACGACCCAACCCTCTTCGAGCCGCGCGAATCCATCGCCCCGACCGCCGAAGCCCTCATTAAGGCCCGCGAACTCCTCGGACTCGAACCCGTCGTCGGCATCGACTACCACCACCGACTCTCCGTCGCCGAGGCCGCATCCTTCCTCCAAATGATGCCCACCCACACCCTCGATTTCATCGAGGAACCAATCCGAGACGAGTCCCCCGAAGCCTACGAAGAGCTCCGCAAACTCACCGTCGTCCCCTTCGCCATTGGAGAGGAATTCGCCTCAAAATGGCAGTTCCTCCCTTACATCGAGAAAGGCCTAACCAACTACGCCCGACTCGACATCTGCAACGTCGGCGGATTCACCGAAGCCATGAAGGTCGCCGGATGGGCCGAAGCGCACTACATCGACATGATGCCCCACAACCCCCTCGGCCCGATCTGCGTCGCCGCGACCTCCCACTTCGCAGCGGCCATCGCCAACTTCTCCTGGCTCGAGATCCGACACTCCGTCGGCGAACCCGACACCAACTTCTACCAGAGCGACGTCTTCCCCGTCCAACCCACCATCGAACCCGGCCGAATAATCCTCGACGACAACGCCCCCGGCCTGGGCATCGAGGTCGACGAAGCATCCCTAACCGAACCCTTCAAGTACTGGGAAGCCCCCCACCTCCACCGCCGGGATGGTTCGCACACGAATTGGTAACCAAATCGTCATTCCGGCTTCCCACGTCATTCCGGCGAAAGCCGGAATCTAGCATCCCGCCAACACGCTTCTTCCCATGAAAATCACCGACATCAAGAACTACCCGGTTCGGATCGGTCATCGAAACCAAATGCTCGTGAAGGCCGAGACCGACGAGGGCATCTACGGATGGGGAGAATCCGGGTTTTCGAGCCGTGAACTCGCCGTCAGCGGGATGGTCGATCACTTCCGTGAGTTCCTGATCGGGCAAGACCCGATGCGGCGCGGGCGTATCTGGCAAGAGCTGTACCGGGGGCAATATTTCGAGGGTGGACGCACGATCACGGGCGCAATCTCCGCTATCGACATCGCCCTCCACGACATCGTCGGCAAGAAACTCGGCGTCCCCGTTTACGAGCTTCTAGGCGGCAAGCAGCGAGATTGGGTTCCCACCTTCGCCTCAGGCGGGGGTTCGACGAATGAAGAAGTCGTCGAGATGTGCAAAGCGATTTGGGACGAGGGATTCAAAGCCATGCGTCTGCTTCTTCAGACGACCGGCGACCCCAACCTCTTTGAGCCACGAGAATCCATCGCCGCTAACGCCGAGGCGCTCATCAAGGTTAGAGAAGCAGTGGGACTCGAACCAGTCATTGGTATCGACTACCACCACCGCTTGTCCGTTGCCGAGGCAGCATCTTTCTGCCAGATGTTGCCTGCCCACACTCTCGACTTCCTCGAAGAACCGATCCGTGACGAGTCGCCCGAAGCCTACGAAGAGCTTCGAAAACTCACGGACGTGCCCTTCGCAATCGGTGAAGAATTCGCCTCCAAATGGCAGTTCCTCCCATACATCGAGCGCGGGCTCACCAACTACGCACGCCTCGACATCTGCAACGTCGGCGGATTCACCGAGGCCATGAAGGTCGCCGGATGGGCAGAGGCACACTACATAGACTTCATGCCGCACAACCCACTTGGACCCATCTGCGTCGCCGCAACCTCCCACTTCGCCACCGCCATCCCCAACTTCTCCTGGCTCGAGATCCGACACTCCGTCGGAGAACCCGACCTCAATTTCTACGACGACGAAGTCTTCCCCGTCCAACCAAAACTCGAACCCGGCAAAGTCATCCTCTCAGATGCCCCAGGCATAGGCATTGAAGTCGACGAAGCATCCCTAACCGACCCCTTTGAATTTTGGGAACCCGCACACTTCCACCGACGAGACGGCTCCCACACGAACAGGTAACCAAACCGTCATTCCGGCGAAGGCCGGAATCCACACGAAATCATGCCCAAGAAACTCATGGAGGCTGCCAAATCCAAAGCCCAAGTCGCTTCGGTGAAAATCGCTACCCAATTGGAAGACGTTGATCTCCATGCTAAAGCGGTGGAAAATTATTCAACCACAAAGGACCAGATTGCTGAAAGTCGAATTGCCTACGCCGCGAGAACGGCATCTGAGCAAGCGTCGAACAAACTCGCCGAGGCTTCATCCAACTTCATTGACAGCGATATAGGACGACGAGCACAAGGCGGGGCATCAGCGGCCCGCGAATCCTTAAGACCGATCAACGATGCTGCGAGAAAAGGATTCGAAGTTGGAGCTGACGCATGGGGCGAATTGAATTCTTCTTCACTGATCGTCGGCGCAAAACAACAAACCAATTCGGCGAGGGCACGGATTGGTTCGAAGTTAGGTAGTCAAGCCAGTGAAATTGCTGCTGTTACGTTGACGCTCAACGCGGTCATCGATAATCTTGCCGGAGCGGAAATCTCCGGCAATTTGGTGCCGAAATTCAGAGCAGCCGGTATCCGTGGAGATTGGCGATCCCCAGCGGAAGCCCGGGCGTTTTTCGATTCAAGTGTGCCCGATCACATCCAAATGTTGGGCGAGGATGCCGTCCGTGATTTCCTCGCCGGCAAAGATCTCAGTCATATCGAGTCGTTCAAAAACAACGCTTCACGCGTCAGCGATCCCACGAACGTGATCTGGGAGTCGGCGTCTGCCAATCGTTCCCGCGGTGCTGATGACATGACTTGGCTTGAACTAGCGCAAGTGAGATTCTCAAACGGTTGGGAAGGATTCACATTGGCGGCGGCAGAGATCGTCCCGAGATCAATGTTCTACGCCGCGGCTATTGAAGCCGCCATCAGCATCACGGAAAACTCCATTTACGTATACCGCGGTGGCAAAGATGTTCCGACGGCGTTACGGGACACCGCAATCAACGTAACCAAAAGCGCGGGAATGGGTTTGATTATCGGCACTGGGATCGCCGCGTTGAGCGCGGTTGGTGCGGCACCGGCAATCGTAGCGATCGCCCCCGCTTTAGGAGTGATTGGTGGCGGGTTGTTGATCTACTCGGCGAGCCGCCGAATTCACACGGCGCTGACCACACCGATCTACGCAGATGACGTCGTCATCGAATCTCAACTCATACGCTGCTGCGCAGACGACGATGAACGCGTGCCCGCCGATCAACTCGTCAAGATGCTCAACGCAGAGCGACCCAATCTGACGTCGGTCTCACAGGCCGGATAGCTAAAACCATCAATCGAACGTCAAAAACTGACCAGCGGATCAAGATGAGCTCATTGGTGAGCAATGGAAAACCCTACTCGAATAATTGAAGCCGCTGGGCTCGCTATGTTGTTGCCAGGTTTGCTCGCGGCAAAGGGTTGTTTGCTGATTTTTGTCGCCGTGGTACTGCTGCCCATATGGTTGCCCATTCTGGTTCTCGGTGGCGGCGTGTTCATTACGCGTGGGGTTTGGAATTCGGCCAAAGATGACTTCCAAAGGGCCGAACGGGACGTTGAAAAAGTCCGTAAGAAGTCCAAAGACGCCGAACGCAAATTGGACGATGCCAAGCGAGATGCGATCGCTGGAGCCCGACGGGACCTCAGAAAAGCCCGACGGGAAGTTTTGGGCGAGGAAGAACAGTTGGAGAAGGTCAGAAACAAAGCCGTCGCTGTCGCCGAATCCGATTTAGTAACAGCCCAAGACGAATTGCGCGATGCATCGCTCTCGTTACAACAGACAGAGAATGAGGTCACATTGCTTCGTGAAGGTATGCTCGAACCCAACCGATCATCGTCCACCGGGGGCGCAGGAATGCTTTCAAAGCTAACTAGCATCAAGAAGTCTAAGCACAGAATTCAGCGTTCACTGCAAGAAGCCAAAGTCAGAATTGCAGAGACGAAACTGAAATTCGCCCAACGAGAATGGAACGCAGCGAATGACGATCTGCAGGAGGCTAGAGAAGATCTAGCGATGGCGATCGCTAACCGAACCAAATCCACCCAAAAACGAAAACGCGATTTGGATGAGTCGCGAGAAGACCTCGCCGAAGCTCAGTCCAAATTGTCTGAAGCAATCGCTGGCCGTAGCGAACAGACGTTAAGACACGTCAAGCGAGTCCAAGATGCCCACGAGAGATTTCTGGCAAAAACTGAGGAGTTAGAGCTAGCGCGCATGAAACGCACGGAGTGGTTTGCCATTCATTTGCTTGTCATCGCATCAACGGTCGGAATAATCGTTGGGGCAGTAGCAATAATGGTTACGAACAGTTCGTAGGAAAGCCGATCCTGGTTTTCTACTTCGAGGCACCCTCCATGCTCAACATAGGCTTCATCGGCGCCGGCAAAATAGCCGACCTCCACGCCCCCGGCTATCTCGCTAACCCCGATGCCCGTATCTACGCGGTGGCCGACAACGGCCCCGGCGTCGCCGAATCCCGGGCGGCAGAGTGGGGAGCCGAAAAGCCCTACACCGACTACCGCGCAATGCTCGACGACCCCAATGTCGACGCCGTTGAGATCCTCACGCCCCACTCCCTGCACGCCAGAATGGTCATCGACGCTCTAGATGCCGGCAAGCACGTCAGCCTACAGAAACCGATGGCCATCACCCTCGACGAGTGCAACGCCATCGTGGAAGCCGTCAACAAATCCGACAAATTCTTCCGTGTCTTCGAGAACTTCGCTTACTACGATCCCATGGTCCGAGCCAAACAGATGCTCGACGATGGCGTGATCGGCGAGCCCATCTCCATGCGCGTGAAGACCATCATCGGTAATCGCGAATACGGGTGGGACATCCCCGAATCGTCTATGGCATGGCGCTTCGATCAATCGATAAATGGCGTCGGCAAAGCGGTTCTAGATTACGGCTACCACATCTTCGCAATGGGCAGATGGTTCCTAGGGGAGCCCGAACAGGTCTTCGCATGGATCCGCACCACCTACACCCCCGAAGGTTGGGAAAACGACTCACCTCTTCTCGTCTCCTGGTCAAACGATGGCGGCAAAACACACGGCTCGTGGGAACAGCAGGCAACCAGCGAAATGGTCGTCCGCTCCGACTACTACTCTGGCGACGAGTGGTTCGAATTGAGCGGTACAAGAGGCGTCATCTGGGTCAATCGGTGCACCGCCAAGATGCTCTACGACACTCCGCCATTGACCTACTACGCCGACGGCGAGATGACCCGCGTCACCGAAAACGAGATCAACGCCGACTGGGGCAACTCCTTCGTCCAATGCGTCAACGCGTTCGTCACTTGCATCCTCGAAGGTCGCCAACCCGACATGTCCGCCGAAGACTCCCGCGAAACCTACAAATTCGCCCGCGCCAGCCAATTGGCCGCCCGCGAAAATCGACCCGTATCCCCGAACGAAGTCACGCACTAGTTTGTTCCCAACAAAAACGAAACCGCCGGTAGGAGGTGTTGCCGGCGGCTTCGCGAGTTGAGGTTTGTTGGTCGGTCGAGTTACGCGTCGATATCAGTCTGGGATGATTTATCGGAGTCTTTGTCGATTCCGTCGCCCGAATCGTGCCCCCATCGACCCATGCGGCCATGCCGTCCGCCGCGCTTGCCCCAATCACCGAAATCGCCTTTGCTCGGCATGAGTTCGGCGACTGCTTCTGGTCGTTCGTCGTACCAACTCTGCAGAGAATCGGCGTCATCCTGAGACAAAACCTCTTTCTCCACGAGAGAATCTAACGCTTCCTCCGATAGCACGTGAGCACCGAATCCCTTGCCGAATCCGTGACCACCCCATCGACCGAATCGAGAACCGACGTTGTACTCAACATCTGGCTTGTCTTCGATCCAATCGGATATCGCGTCCGCCTCATCCTGCGTCAACGTACCATCCTCCACCAACTTGGCGAGATAACTCTCCTGCCAGTCGTCCCGCATCTCATCCTTGGCCTGCGTGAAGGCATCTTCGACCGTTTCGGTCTCTAGGCCGAGTATCGAGGCCACACGCTCGGCGAAGGATTTGGAGCTTCCTGTCTCGTCAGTGTCCTGCGCCGCAATACCCGCGAACGCTCCCACCGCAGCAACGACCGCAACCGCGGTGCCGACGAAGAATATGCTTAATCTCTTTTTCATTGTTCCAGTTCCAGTTTCTAGTCGAGTTTCTCGACTTCTGAGTTCTGCGACGGACGACTCTTCTCGTCCGCCATGAGTTCATTTGTAGGATTCGATATTCAACATCATCCCAAGAAATCTTGAAGATCATGTCAAGATTGCATTCATCCGCTTCCTTCCCACTCCGAGCGGGAGGGCGCCACCGCCAACTGTAGGGGTAGGTTTCTAATCTGCCCCTACCTGCCATACCTAAGCCGGGCGCGGCTGCATATAGTCTTAACGTGAGAACTATCGACAGGGCCTCGCCGAAAGTAGGCACCTAGAAAATTCGAGGGCGTAAATGGCGGTTGAAATCGATCTTGGCGGCAAAAAGGGCGTCGTATTCGGCGTCGCCAACCAGCGCAGCATCGCATGGGCAATCTCGGAGCGCCTCATCGATGCTGGCGCCGAACTCGCATTCACGTATCTCAACGATCGTCTCTTGGGTCCCGTCACGAAAACGGTCTCGGCGCTCGATGACCCGCTATTGATCGAGTGCGACGCGACCGACGATGGCGACGTTCAGTCCGTCTACGATCAGGTAGGCGAAAAATGGGGGAGTGTCGATTTCGTCGTCCACTCCGTAGCGTACGCCGATCGCGCCGACCTCGGCGGAGACTTTTCATCTACCGGTCGCCAAGGCTTCCGCACCGCGCTCGAAACCAGTGCCTACACCCTCATGCCCGTCGTCTCGCTCGCCGTTCCGCTCATGACCAACGGCGGAGCAGCATTGACAATGACCTTCGACGCGTCGCAACGCGTCTACCCCGGCTACAACATCATGGGCACCGCCAAAGCCGCGCTCGAAAACGAAGTTCGCCAACTAGCCGCCGAGTTCGGAGACCGCAACGTCCGCGTAAACGCCATCTCCGCCGGCCCACTCCCGACTCTCGCCGCCCGATCCATCCCCGGCTTCCGCGACATGACCGGCGCCCACCGCGACCGCTCACCGCTCCAACGCAACATCACCCACCGCGAAGTAGGCGATACTGCGCTCTTTTTGTTGAGCGAGATGGCCAGCGGCATCACGGGCGCAGTGATACCGGTTGACGCGGGTTACGGCATTATCGCGCTCTAGAACTCGTCAAGGGCAGGCTTGCCAAGCCCATTCAACCCTCGAAAGGGGCTGTACGATCGTCCCCGCGACTCGTAATCAGACACGCAGCCATTGTCCAGACAAGGGTTCTCACGAATGAATATTCTCCGTCTTGTCAATTTCTGAAATGTCGTGTGGCAATAATTAAACAAGGACAAACGACTGCCGACGCTTCTGAATTGAACCGCCCAACAACATCGACCATGACTACGCGTGCGCACCACTGGGAAAAGACCATCCTCGTCATCGAAGACGACGAATCGGTATCTCAACTGGTGCGGTTATATCTCGCACACGAAGGATTCCGCGCAGTTGCCGCCAAAGATGGCACGACCGGTCTGCAACTTGCGCGTTCAGAAGAGCCGTCGCTCATACTGCTCGATCTCAATCTTCCCGGCATCGACGGCATTGAAATCTGCCGCTTGCTCAGAACCGAATCCGATGTGCCCATCATCATGGTTACGGCACGCGTCGATGAAGAGGAACGTCTAGACGGATTGAACATCGGCGCTGACGATTATGTGACCAAACCGTTCAGCCCCAGCGAACTGATGGCCCGAATCCGTGCCGTGATGCGACGAACTGTAAAGGTTGAAGACGAGGGGCATCGGCATAAAGGCGAGTTATCGGCCGGTCAGTACCGAATCGACTTGGAAGCGCGCACGGTCTACGTATCAGATGCCGAGCTAACACTCACTCCCACAGAGTATCGGTTGTTGGTCTACTTCATGAACGCTCATCGTCGTACCGTCAGCAGAGATCAAATCATTGAATACGCTATCGGATATGAATTCGATGGGTTTGATCGCACTGTTGACACTCACATATCGAACCTGCGGCGAAAACTCGAAAAAGCGACAAAGGGCGAACGGCATCTAAAGACCATCTACGGCGTGGGGTACCGCCTTGAAGCTACCTGAATGGACTCATTCGATCCAGTTCCGATTGGTACTGGGATTCGCGGCCCTGCTCGCAACCTGCCTATTCGCAGTTAGCGTATGGGCAACCTACAGTACACGAATCGCGATCAGGGAATATGGCCAAAACGTCGAGAGATTTGAGGAAGAGAAAGCTCGCAAGCTCCTCCAAGAGATCTTCGTCTACAACGCAGACCTCGCTCAACTTCAGAACTCGGTTCAACAGATAGGCCGATTCATGGAGCTGCGAGTCGCGGTCGTGGATCCACAAGGCTTTGTGGTCGCTGATTCCCACGAGTTCCCAACCAATTTCGAAGGCAAGTATCAGAAACAAGACGAGCGATTCGACAAGAAATTTGCACTGCGGACGATGCCAATCACTCTTGGGAATGAATTTACCGGCAAAGTCATTTTCTCCGAGCAGGGACGCAAAAATCGATTTCCTTTGAGGTTTCGGTTAGGTGCTGAAGACCAGCCCCTTCCGTATCCAAAGGACGAATCACAACCCATAAAACTCCCTGAGTCCAATTCCGTAGTTCTCGACAAATCAAAATTGTTTGCAGAAACCCTCGCAGTCCAAGACCATTTCGAAGCGCGCTCCGACGACGCGGCCGACGCGGTTGTGTTGATCAGCGATGCGGTCGACGAACTATCGGTAGAGCCGCAACTGAGCGCTTTGCAGAACGAGTTCCAGAAGTCGCTTCTCATCAGCGGCATCGCCGCTGGCATCGCCGGCATCCTTATCATCGCTTTCTTCACGCGCCGCGCATTCGCCCCCATGCAAGACCTCACCGTAGCGGCCGGACGACTCGGAAGGGGCGAATTGGACCAGCGCGTACAAACCAGCCATCGCGGAGAGATCGGACAGCTGGCAACGACCTTCAACGCCATGGCATATGAACTCGAATCGGCCGAGACTCGCCGAAGACGACTGACCGCCGACATCGCTCACGAACTGCGCACCCCGCTGACGAATATAAGAGGGTACCTAGAAGCCATCAAAGACGGCGTTGTAGAGCCCGAAGACCAGACTATCGAAACACTCCATCAGGAGACGCTGCATCTTTCAAGGCTCGTAGAAGACGTACGAATATTGGCTGTCGCCGACGCAGGCGCCTTGAAACTCAATATGCACGCCGATCGCGTAGAGACCGTAGTTCAGAATGTTGTCCGGGCCTTCAAACCACGAGCCATCGAGTCCGGCGTGCAGATCGTCTGTGAGATCCCCGAAGTCGTGCCGCTCGTGGACATCGACCGCACACGAATGACGCAAGTGGTACACAACCTCGTCGAAAACGCCATAGCGCACTCGCCGCCCGGCGCCGAGGTTGGAGTCCGTATCTGTGTCACCGACGATGCGAATCACGTACGAATCAGCATCACCGATCAGGGCGACGGGATACCGGACGACGAGATCGACCGCATCTTCGACCAGTTCTACCGCGTCGATGTTTCCCGCGCCCGTTCAACCGGCGGCGCTGGACTCGGCCTTACCATCGCCAAGCGACTAGTCGAAGCTCACGACGGCCACATCAATGCGGACAGCGCTCCCAACCAAGGTTCCACATTCACCATCACGCTGCCAACATCCCAAACCCACGCCGATTAAGGCGTTGCAAGCCAAGGCCCCTAAATTCGATACGGGCGCATTCTTGCGAAGTGGGCTCCCGGATAACCGAGTTTGTGGCAGTTTAGTGCCGGCTGTAGGGCACACCTTCCAACAACCCAGCGTCGTACATCTCGTTCCACTCGTTGAGGAAAGTCGTGTTCCATTCGTCGGTGAATTTGGCTTGGAGCATCTCCTCGAAGATGGGCCAGAACACGATGATGCCGTCAGCGCCGTCGCGCAACGCGGCCTCTGCGGTGTCCTTGGAACGCACCAGCGCGGCGGTGATGTAAGGACGTTGCGCCCAATCTGCGAAGATGTCACGGAGATCACGTACTAACGCCGTTGGATCTCCCGAAACATCGCGATAAGGTTCGCAGAAGGGCAGTACGTGGTCGACGCCGGCTTGGGCGACGGCTACTGCTTGGTTGACGGTGAAGACGGTGGTGCAGAACGTTTCGACGCCAGCCTTCTTCAACTCGGCGAACGCACCAAGAGCATTGACGGTGCAAGGTATCTTCAGGATCACCTGATCGGACATCTTGGTGAAGACTTCGCCGACGTCGAGCAACTCCTGGGTCGAGTGACCGTCGATCTCAACCGCAACCTTCTTGTCGGTGATATCGAGGTAGCGTTGGATGACATCCGTCATCTGACCGTATTTCTTCACCATGTCGTTCAGCACGACGGTGTTGGTCACGATACCTGCGGCGCCACGGCTCATCCACGGTTTCAGATCCTCTGGGTCCCCCGCCAACCAGACGGCAGGACTTGCCGCCGATGCTCGGTTCATCTCCGCAGCTCCCATGGGCATGAATGCCGAATCCGCTGCGCCGTTCGTCGAAATTGCTGTTTGCTGCATGTCGTATCTCCAGAGGATTAGGGGTGTATCGTATCAATGTTCCGAACGCATGATTGAAGTTTAATTGCAAATTTCCAAGTCAGCGCCACGTCGTAAACTTCGACACATTCCAAAAACAACTGGCCGGGAGATGCCATGAGCACCGACGCAACACACGCCCGAAAACTGTACGACGCCTCGGTCGTGATCGACGCGCTCAACGTTAGCAACTGGGACAGCGACGCAGTCTACGAAAGCCTCAACGCTGGTGGCGTAGCAGCTATCAACGCGACCCAAGCCACCTGGGAAGGCTACGAAGAGACGCTCGACCTCATCGCAAAGTGGTACGTGCGGTTGCGCGAGAGGTCCGACCAGATCCTGCTGGTCGAAACCGTCGATGACATCCATCGGGCGAAGCGTGAAGGTAAGACCGGCATCATCTTCGGTTGGCAGAACACGTCGCCCATTGAAAATGATCTCGACCGATTGGCACTGTTCCATAAACTGGGCGTTCGCATCATGCAGGTCACCTATCACGAACGCAATTTGCTTGGTGACGGGTGCATGGAGAGGCAGAACGGTGGTCTCACCAACTTTGGGATCGACGCCGTCCTCGAGATGAACCGTCTCGGCATCCTTCTCGATCTTTCGCACGTCGGCATCGCGACGACTCAAGAGAGCATCGAGGTTTCCGAGAAGCCAGTCGCCATCACGCACGCCAACGCCAAGTCATACTTCGACCATCGTCGCAACAAGACCGACCAAGCCATCAAAACAATGGCCGACAAAGGCGGGGTCATCGGAGCAACGTGCATACAAGGTTTCCTTCGCAACACCTACTCCTCCACGCTAGACGATTATCTTAACGCCATCGACCACTTGGTCGACATGGTGGGAGTCGATCACGTGGGCATCGGAACGGACCACACCCAAGATCAACCCGAAGAGTTCTGGAAATACATCGGCGGTCAACAGGGCACAAAATACCCGTCAAGCTTCACGGGACATAGCGGCATGCCGTTGGCTTGGGAGGATCAGTACCCGGTGGGCCTGAAGACGCCAGACCAGTTGCCCGTATTGTCCGAGTCACTCCTAAACCGAGGTTACTCCGACGACGACGCGATCAAGATCCTAGGAGGGAATTGGCTGCGGCTGTTTGGCGAGGTTTGGGAGGGATGATGTGCCGATGGACTACTCGGGCAGCACGTAGTGGGCGCCACGCCCCTTTCCTCTGACCTCGATCAACCCTTCTTCGCGCATTGCGCGCAATAAGGCGACTGCTGCGTTGCGCTGATAACCAGTAATAGTACGAACATCCGCGTTAGTGATTGAACCCCTGTCGGACATTGTCTGCAGAACCAGCTTGCTCGCCAATTCTGCCCCCAAGTCATGATCGACTAATGGTGTTTCAATCCGGTCCCAATCGGAGAACTGAGAACCCAAACGATACGATGCTCCTTGGCCTCTACCTCGAACTTGCAAGAAACCACGGGCATTCAAACTAGCGAGCCGAACTGCTGCGTCGGTTTCTGCTATCCCTAATACGTCTGTAGCTGACCGACGATTCAACTCCTCGCGCGTCATCAAGTTGCGCATGATCATCAAATCGTCTAACTCAAGTCGTCCGCCGCTCAACTCAATATCGGCAACGAATCTCGCAAATCCAATGTGGGTTCCGGTCGGGATCGTCAATCTAACCGTCCCAACATCCGATTCGTACATTGGAAAATCCTTGCCGCCCCGAAGTGTGTCTTCAAATATCCGATCGACGCCAAGTCCCGCACGGTTCACTAGCCCCATCGCCTGCAGAGCGTCCGCCAAAAGATGGTTACGTCGCACTGGTCGATGACGTAGCACATTTTCGGGCGAGACATCGCCAATGAATCCCCCGGGGCTGGTAATTTCGACATGGTCGGGTCGCAGGAACACCTGTATTGAACCGCTCAGAAAATAGTCTCGATGCACTAACGCGTTTAACACCGCTTCTCTGATGACCACCCAGTTCATGTCCGGGATTTCGAAGTGATGGAACCCCGCTACTTCAATCGTCGTGAGGCGAACGTTTGAATCGACTACTTGTCGAACTTCATCAATCGTTTTAAGTAGAGGTTCGCGGATATCTTTGCGGAAATCGTACTGAGTCGGTTCCCGAAACCTGGCTATCGTCAACTCATGCTGTGGAACGTATCGAGCCACGGCCGACTTGTGACCCAGCAAAAGAATTGCGGCTATGTTGACTCTCTGACCTTCGGCCAACCCGAGCGCTTCCAGCAATTCAGCGTCCCTTAGACCATTTAACTCCGGACGGACATCTTCAATTCGAATGATCTCTCGCATTCGATTGATCTCTTTGGGATCAATGACTTCTAGATCGCATCCAGGGACGATTTGAACGGTGCTGTCTGTTACTCGGCGACTGGCGAGAATTTGTGCGAGGTTTGATCCGGTCAACCGTTTCGATTCTTTACCGACCCGTATCCTCGCGACACCGTCCGTGGTTGTGTGTAAATGATCACTACTCGGTACTCTGACGATTAGTATCCTCCCCTCAGGTTCGTGCAACTCTTCGATGTCGACGGTGATGTGAGGGTCTGTGCCGTCGTAGATGTCGCGCTGTATATCTCTAGGGTCGAGCCGGGCGACGTCGACGATCGCGTCTGCTCGCGTACGCTTTCCATCGGCGATCCCCAGAACCAACGTGCCGCCTTCTGCATTGGCGAATGCCACTGCTGCCTCTCGAATCGCTCGTGACTGTGCGCGCACTTTAGCGCCGCGCGCGTCTGCTGACTTGAACTCAAGATGCTGGGACTCGAGGTCATCGGCCGATTCGCCATCGAGTCGCTCAAGCAACTCGCGGAGTTCTTTTGAAGTCAAGGTTGTCATCTGGGCTCGTTCAGAAATGATTCATCATTCATTCTTTTGATTCTATGAATCATTTCTGAGGTTTCCAACGAAAAATGATTCATCATTCATTCTTTTGATTCCAAGAATCGTTTTTCGATTCATCACGTCGTCTTCTTCCTAAACCCAACAAAAAGAGACGCCCCAGACGTGGTCCGGGGCGTCTGACGATTCTTTTGCTATCGACTATGCGTCGTAGCTAAGGAAGAACTCGTAGGGGTGCGGTCGCAGGCGAACTGCGTCGACTTCGGTTTCGCGTTTGAAGTCGATGTAGGCTTCGAGCAGCTCCGAGGTGAAGACTCCGCCCTTGAGCAGGAACTCGTGGTCGGCTTCCAATGCGTCGAGCGCGTCTGCCAAGCTTCCCGGAACCTGGTTGAGGGTCGATGGGTCGACCTCGTAAAGGTCCTCCTGCATCGGCTCTCCTGGATCCGCTCCGGTTTCGATACCGTCGAGACCAGCCATGAGCATCGCCGAGAAGGCGAGGTACGGGTTGCAGGTCGGGTCCGGAGGTCGGAACTCGACGCGCTTGGCTTTCGGGGAGTTCGAGTACATGGGAATGCGCGCCGCTGCCGAGCGGTTGCGTGCCGACAGAGCTAGGATCGTCGGTGCCTCGAAACCGGGGACTAGGCGCTTGTACGAATTGCTGCTTGGTGCTACCAACGCCATCAACGCCGGGCCGTGTTGCAGAAGGCCGCCGATGTAGGCCATCGCCGTCTCGCTCAACCCGACGTATCCATCGCCGGCGAACACGGGAACGTCGCCTTTCCAGATCGACTGGTGCACGTGCATGCCGGTTCCGTTGTCTTCGAACAGCGGCTTGGGCATGAACGTGGCCGTCTTGCCGTATTTTGCGGCGGTATTCTTCAGGCAGTACTTGTAGGCCATCACAAAGTCGGCGGCTTGTTTCAGAGGCGAAGCCTTCCAGTTAATCTCGCCTTGGCCAGCGGTCGCAACCTCGTGGTGATGTTTTTCGATCTCGATGCCGAATGCGGCCATGGCCTCGCAGGCGTCGTGCCGGATCAGGGTTTGGGTGTCCGACGGCGGAGCGGGGAAGTAACCGCCCTTGTGGCGGAGCTTGTGACCGAGGTTAGGACCTTCGCCCGACAAGTCCGTGGAGTTGCCGGTGTTCCAGATCGCCTCTTCAGAGTCGACTTCGTAGTGTGCCGAGTTTGACGCGCCACCGTAGGAGACGCTGTCGAAGATGAAGAATTCAGCCTCGGGTCCCCAAACCGATGAGTCGCCATATCCGGTGGACTTCAAATACGCTTCGGCTTTCGCCGCAACGTGACGAGGGCTGCGGTCGTATGACGCACCCGTTATCGGGTCGCGAATATCGGCGACGATTGAAAGTGTGTTCGGGATGAACGGGTCGACCACGGCAGTTGAAGGGTCGGGAACCAGCAGCATGTCGGATTCGTCGATGGTCTGGAATCCTCGGATGCTTGAGCCGTCGAATCCGGTGCCTTCGGCGAACAGGTCTTCAGTGACCTCGTGCTTCGGGAAGGAAACGTGTTGCCAAGTGCCCGGGACGTCGGTGAAACGCAGGTCTAACCATTTCGCGCCCGATTCCTCCATCATCTTGATCACATCATTGGCGTTTGCCATCGTTTTCGTCTCTCCTGAACCTGATCGAATCGCAATGGCGCGATTATGCGCCAATTGAATTCAAGGTAAAAAATATATGTTTCATATTTGTTTCACCGTCCGCCTTCGACATGGGCGAAGGGATGCCGATGTGAATCGATTAACATTTGGCGAGTGCGGTCGCCGACCTGCACTCCTAGTAACAAATTCACTCCAACCGCCGCGAATTGAACCAACAACACCTACAAGCCGTCAGGATGGGCGCTGCCGCAGTCGACGATTGGCGAGCAGAGAATCCGGCTGAACGCCTCGACCTTTCCGGCGCGGATTTGGCTGGAATGAACTTTGCGGGTTGGAATTTGGCTAGAGTGATCCTGGACAACGCTGATCTTACCGGAGCGTGTTTGCGAGGCGCCGACCTTTCAGAGGGTTGGGCGCGGCGGACTAAGTTTGTTGAGGCGGATCTGAGTAATGCCGCGTTGTTCCGTACCAGTTTGGCTGGAGCGGATCTGCGGGACGCTAACTTCAGCGACACGAACATGTACCGTTGCATCATGAGAGACGCGCTGATGAACGACGGCACGTGCTTTGAAGGTGCATGGACCGCGAAGGTGATTTGGCCTGATACCAATAGATGATTAGAGCAGTTTTCAAACTTGCAGGAGGAGCGAACAAGTGCAGACAGTTGATTTTGGAAAGACGGGCTACACGGTATCTAGGTTGGGCGCCGGATTGGCGGAGATCGGATCGGAGTTAGATTTCGACGACGTTGAGCAAGCGGGAAACGTCTTAAACAACGCGCTCGACTTGGGCATCAATTTCCTCGATACCGCGGCCTGCTACGGCATCTCGGAAGAGTTGATTGGTCGTACCGTTGCCAATCGGAGGGACGAATACGTCCTCGTAACCAAGGCAGGTCACGCTCGCGGCGATGGATTGAATGGCAGCGATTGGACTTACGAGACCGTACGCGCTTCGATCGATCGAAGCCTGCGCCGTCTGAATACGGACTATGTTGATCTTGTACAGCTCCACTCCTGTGGCATTCCGGACCTCGAAAATGGCGATATCATCCGGGCGCTCGAGGACGCACGGGACGCGGGCAAGACGCGGATGATCGGCTACTCGGGTGACAATGAAGCCGCGCATTGGGCGGTCGATTCCGGAATCTTCGCCACGTTGCAGACTAGCTTCAACGTGGTAGAACAGCGCGCCTACTCGTCGGGGTTGCTTGAAAAGTGTGCCGAAAAGGGCATTGGTGTGATCGTGAAGCGCCCCATCGCCGGTGCGACATGGGGCATGGCGAGGTCTGGGATGGACAGTTCCCGCCGCGGTTATGACAACACCTACTTGCAACGCTGCCGTGACGTCCAAGCGGCAGGCGACGTTCCCGGCGAACCCGACGCCCCGATCATCGCGGCGATGGGATTTACTCTGGCACACCCAGAGATCCACGTTGCGATTATCGGAACGAAGAGTCCTCGGCACATGGTATCGAACATCGAGACTCTCGACGATGCGCTAGCGATTGATGGTGCATTCGTGGACGTCCTGCATGATCGCTTCGCCGCACTCGACGACGAATGGCGACAGCTCACATGAAGATCGAACACATCGAGATTCATCCCCTAGTAGGCAAGCTCGATCAACCGTTCGGTTGGTCTCAGCGCTGGACGGACGAACGGGCAACCCAAGTCGTCCGGATCATCGCAGATAACGGCGCGTACGGTTGGGGCGAAACCGGTGTTGGGCCCGATGCGTTGGCAGGTGCAGCCGCTTCGCTGATCGGGCAAAACCCTGAGCGCATCGGTGCTATCTGGCAATCGATCATCAATCCGCGCTACCAAAGCGGCGGGTATGCTGGGCCAGCTTCCAACATCGCCAGTGCCATCGACATGGCACTGTACGACCTAGTCGGCCGCGCGCGCGGATTGCCCGTTTACCAGCTACTCGGTGGAAAAGTGCGCGACCGAATCTGCACCTACGCGACCGGCCTCTACTACGTGCCTTCCGATTTGGAAGACAAAACCTGGTCGGACTTTCTCGAGGAAGCACAGGGCTATGTTGATCAAGGTTTCACTGGGATGAAGATGAAGATCGGGGGACTGAAGCTGAAGGAAGACATTGACCGTGTTCACGCGTTGCGTCGTCAGGTCGGAGATGAAATCCGAATCATGGTCGACGCCAACGAGGCGTACGACCCGATGACCGCCATTCAGGCTGCGCATCGCATCGCCGACGCCGACGTGACGTGGTTCGAAGAGCCTTGCTCTTCAAGGGCGGACGAGGACAATCTCTTGGTCACGAGCCGCTCGCCGGTCCCCACTTCCGGCGGTGAATCGGCGAGCACTCGTCGCGAAGTTGCTCGGTTGCTCAAAAATCGCGTATTCGACATCATCCAACCCGAGATCGTAAACGTTGGCGGCATTTCGGAGTTGAAACTCTCGGCGTCCATGGCCGAGGCGTGCAATGTCCGGTTCGTGCCGCACTTCTGGAACACCGGCATTAGCTTCTCCGCCATTCTTCACACCCTTGCCACAGTCGCACAGTCACCTCCGGCACATCCCAAAGAGCCGTACGTCAATGAGCCGGTCACCGAATTCGACCAGACTCCGCACCCAGTGAGAGAATCGCTCACCGACCCGATCTTCAAGCAGACCGACAGCCACGTTGCGGTCCCGGACAAACCCGGTCTTGGAATCGAAATCGACGAAGATGCATTAAACCACTTCCGCCAAGGCGACGCGATCGTAGTTCAGTAGATCGCAACCAACGACATGAAAATCGAACGCATCGAACTCCATCAACTCGTCGGCAAGATCGACGCTCCTTACAAATCGTCAATGGCGTGGAAGACTTCGCGTGGTACGTTGGCGGTTCGCGTAGTCGCCGAAGACGGAACGTACGGTTGGGGCGAGACAGGTGTCGATGCCGCAGGATTTGCAGATGTTGCTCAAGGTGTAATCGGCATGAACCCTGAGAACTTCGGGAGCATCTGGCAATCGATCGTCAACACGCGATATCAAGGAGGCGGTTACGCGGGCATCGCGTCCAATGTCGCCAGCGCAGTTGACATGGCACTGTACGACTTGGTAGGCAAAGCACGCGGCCTCCCGGTCTACGAGCTGCTCGGCGGCAAAATCCGAGACAAGATTTGCACCTACGCCACGGGCCTCTTCTACACAGAGAACGATGTCAACGATCCTACGTGGCGCGACCTGCTCGATGAGGCGCAAGCACATGCCGAAGCGGGTTTTACCGGAATGAAGATGAAGATCGGCGGTCTCACCCTCGACGAAGATGTCGATCGTGTTCACGCCCTCCGTCGTCAGGTTGGTGACAACATCCGCATTATGGTCGACGCTAACGAGGCGTATGATCCTGCCACCGCGATAACGATGTCGCGCCGCATCGCCGACGCCAACGTTACTTGGTTCGAAGAACCCACCTCGTCCCGCGCTTTGGATGACAATCTGCTCATCACCACCAAATCACCTGTTCCAACAGCCGGCGGCGAATCGGCGAGCACGCGTCGCGATGTCGCTCGTCTGCTGAGGGGCCGGATATTCGACATGATCCAACCTGAGATAGTCAATGTTGGTGGAATATCCGAACTGAAACTTTGCGCGGCTATGGCAGAGGCATTCAACGTGCAGTTCATTCCCCACTTCTTCAACACTCACATCAGCCTCGCCGCAATACTTCACGTCCTAGCGACGATCTCGCAAGCACCGCCCGCGCATCCGAAGGAACCCTTCGTCAACGAACCCGTGACGGAGTTCGACCAGACGATTCATCCGGTTAGAGCGGCTCTCACCGAACCCTTCTTTACTCAAACCGATGGGTACATCACCATTCCAGACGCGCCGGGTTTGGGCATCGAGGTTAATGAAGACGCGTTGGATCACTTCCGGGTTAGGGATGTGGTTATCGTCGATTGACGAAAAATCGTCCCGTCCCCGGCGCGCGGAAGAGGGCCAGAGTGAGGGTGTCGACGCGTTAGCATTGACTTCATGACCCTCGAAACCGCTGCACCAGCACAGGCAAAGCCCATCATCCTCGACCTCTCGCGTTCCGAACTTGAACGTGAAGTCGTCGATGCTATGGGTCAGTCGCGCTTCAGGGCGAAACAGATATGGCAGGCGCTTCATCGCGAGTGCATCCTCGATTTCGAGCAGATTACGACGCTACCGAAAGCATTGCGCGCTCAACTGGCGGAACGCTACATCGCCGATCCGATTGAGAAGGTCTATCACCTTACCTCTGCCGACGGTTCGACCGACAAGGCATTGTTTCGCCTACTTGAGGAGGGTAAATGAATATGCGAACAACCGGTATTTGGCTGATTGTGTCATTGATCGTTGCCGTCTCGATCGCTTGCTCGAATGAAACGGTACAGGTCGAGGTAACACGTGCGGTGGAAGTGCCGGTCGAGGTAACACGTGCGGTGGAAGTGCCGGTCGAGGTAACTCGTGAGGTGGAAGTGCCGGTCGAGGTAACACGTGCGGTGGAAGTGCCGGTCGAGGTAACTCGTGAGGTGGAAGTGCCGGTCGAGGTAACTCGTGAGGTGGAAGTGCCGGTCGAGGTAACACGTGCGGTGGAAGTGCCGGTCGAGGTAACGCGTGCGGTGGAAGTGCCGGTCGAGGTAACACGTGCGGTGGAAGTGCCGGTCGAGGTAACGCGTGCGGTGGAAGTGCCGGTCGAGGTAACGCGTGCGGTGGAAGTGCCGGTCGAGGTAACTCGTGAGGTGGAAGTGCCGGTCGAGGTAACGCGTGAGGTGGAAGCATTGATTGAAGTAACTCGCGTGGTAGAAGTGCCGGTCGAGGTAACTCGTGTCGTAGAAGTGCCTGTAGAGGATGGCGATAAAGGTCTGCCGCAAGTGACAATTGACAACGCAGAAGAGTTCATACTTGCTTGGTATGGCGAAATAAGTTCCGAAGCACTTTCATTTCTTTCGTGTCAGCACCTACATGCTCAAACCGTATTTGTTGCCAATGAGGTATTGAGCCCTAGTAGCAACGACGACAGTAGCAACGACGACGCTAGCAATGCAGCAATGATAGGAGCGATTTTGGGCTTGAACAATTCGAATCGGGCTGTAGCGAGTATGTGGCGTGATTTGCAAAATGGTAGTGAGAATGCTTCGGAGGAAATTTACCGCTTTTGCAGAGAAACCTATGGAATCGTCAGCACCGTAACGGGTCCAGATGGAAGAAGGTACCAAATAGGGATCGGCTCTGTTGATGAATCTACCGGACAAGGAGCAGACACTGCCGTTGAGCGAAGCACCGTGGGGGTCCGCGACTTCACGTTTCAGTGCTATGACATTACTACATGGTACGGGCAGGTGGGGCTACTTGGACATGACTATGCGATGACTTTTTTGCAAACTAGTATGGCCGTGCACTCGAAGATCTATGATCTCTCTCCTTCAGAAGTAAAAGACGCTTGGGAGTATTGCGAAGCGACCGCCGGTTAGAGAGAGGTAGCCAAATGACGAAATGGCAATTGAATGTATTGCGTAACTACCGATTAGCATTGACTTCATGGCCCTCGAAACCGCGGCACCAGCACAGGCAAAGCCCATCATCCTCGACCTCTCGCGTTCCGAACTTGAGCGGGAAGTCGTCGATGCTATGGGTCAGTCGCGCTTTCGGGCAAAACAGATATGGCAGGCGCTTCATCGCGAGTGCATCCTCGATTTCGAACACATTACGACGCTACCGAAAGCATTGCGCGCTCAACTAGCGGAACGCTATATCGCCGATCCGATTGAAAAGGTCTATCACCTAACCTCTGCCGACAGATCGACCGACAAGGCATTGTTTCGCCTGCCAGATGGCGAATTAGTGGAGACAGTGTTGATGCGTTACGTGGCCGATAACCATCGCAAGGCGCGCAAGACTGTCTGTGTTTCCACCCAAGCTGGTTGCGCATTGGGTTGCACATTTTGCGCCACCGGTCAGCAAGGTTTCCGTCGGCAACTCACCACGGGCGAGATCGTCGCCCAAATCATCTTCATGCAACGCATCGCCCTTGCCGAAGACCGCGCCGAAGTTGAAACTGGCGAGCGTGACCTCGGCAGCCTCCAGGGTGTAACCAACGTTGTGTTCATGGGCATGGGCGAGCCATTGGCAAACTACGACAACACCATGTCGGCGATCCGATCGATCAACGATGCGAACGGGTTAGCTATAGGCGCTCGGCACATCACTCTTTCGACGGTGGGTCTCGTTCCCCAGATATTGGAACTGGCTGGCGAAAATATCCAGATTAATCTGGCGGTATCGCTTCACGCCCCCGATGATGAAACCCGGTCGGAGACGATGCCCATCAACCGCCGCTATCCGATAGCGACTCTCTTGTCCGCCTGTCGACGTTACGTCGAGTTGACGGACCGACGCATCTTCTTCGAGTACGTTTTATTGCAAGGACAAAACGACACCACCGCGCACGCCCGCAAGCTAGGGGAGCAGTTGTCCGGCATGCTATGCCACGTCAATCTCATACCCGTGAATCCGACCGCAGATGGCCCGTATCAACGCACCGGCCGCGACCAAGCCGATCGCTTCCAAAACGTTCTCCGGCGTTACGGAGTGCCATCCACTGTCCGAATCGAAAAAGGCATCGACATCGATGCGGGATGCGGACAGTTGAGGGCTCGCGCCGTTGATACCGAGGCGCTGGGCAGCTCATAGACCCGATCTAACGCCCAGCGGTCGAGATAATTGACGCAACATCCGCTTGCGGATCGCATAACTCATTCCGACTATCGCGACCGCTGTGCCCAATAGCATCAGGGCGACAATCACGTCGATCGGTAGTAGACCGCCGCCAGTGTCCGGTAGTGCGGCGCCATTAGATTGAGCTTCATCGACTATCGGGGACGCGCTTGGCGCACCGAGTTTGGCTGCCGCGATGTTAGCGGGCAACACACTCAGGTTGCCGCAAACCTGTGTTGAACCATCGGGCGTTATCCGCACGCGACTCGTTAAAATCGTAAAGCTCTCTTCGCCAGATTTCATTGCCACGATTGAGACGTCGTCGACATTGCTTCGAAGTTGGCGCGGCAGTGGGATGCACACCTGGGCGGGTCGATTAAGAAGGTAATCGGCAATCGGCTCCTCGCCGCCATCGACTACACCGATGTTGTACCAGTCACCAGCGATCGTGTAACGATGATGCGTTACTCCAGCGTTCGACGCCGACCCGCCCTTCTGCATATTGACGCCGATGAACTCACCGTTCTGAACCGCGCCGGCCGGCGCGGCGAGGTTAAAGCCGTCGCCGATGAATTGGCCACCGTGGACCGGGGTGAGGACTTCGTAGGCAGTTCCATCGTCGCCTGTAAGTATCGAAGGAACCACGCCTGGCGGGTTGACGGGTTCTACCGGGACGATATCGACACGGGCCCTCCGGTTTACATTCAACTTGAAATGTGCGGTGCATTGATCGAAGTCGCCGTAGCACTGCTCCGAACCCACGCGGGCGATTATCGTGTAGTTCCCCGGCGATTCTGGCGCGGTGTATTCGACTTGCCGACCGGTCCCGGTGAAGGTACCCCCAACATGTTCGTCGTCCCAAATGATGAATACCGAATCGGCCAGTTTGTTATCGAGTAGATCCTGTCTGCCGTAGACATCAACCTCGAGTCTGACGGTACGGCCGGGGTTAATGGCGACATCCCGAATAGAAGGTTCGAGACGCAACACCCTTGCGACGCTCTTCGGGATGGCGTAGTTGGAGCGCTCGCAGCCACCAAACGCAGACGTGTGAATGTGACTGTTCGGTAAAACTGCCGCGAACTCCTCGTAATCTGGTCGCTGTTCGAATGGGTTGCCGCCAAAAAACAGTGTTTCGAGGTGATTCGATACTGGCCGGAACCAATCTGGTTTGATCGTCGAAAGTTCGTTGCACGACAGATCGATGACGTTCACGAACTCCCAGTTCCTCAACCATCCCGAACCGAATTGATCGAGGTAATTCCGGGATAGATCCAAAGTGACTCCAGAGTGAATTCCGGGTTCGTCAAGCTCTGCGATGACTTCCTCCGGGATGCCTTCGTGTGTTCGCTCGATGTATGGAACGATCGCGCTGGCAGCTCGTGAATCGATTGCCGTGTTCGACAGGTCGATCAGATCCCAGTTCTCCCACAATCTGCCCCACGCGGGTCTCAGATCGTGAGCTAGATCGGGATGGTTCCAGTCCGCAAGATTGTTGTCAGCTAAAGTGAGTTCCACGATACGCGGATTTAGGTTTTGGACGATCACCAACGCCGTGTCGCCGTCGATTCGCGTCCCCGCGAGATGGAGTTCCGTCAGATTTGTCAATCGTCGGACAACGATGCCCAAGGCAGCACGTTGAGCGGGTTCGTTCAACGCGCTTAGATCGTTGTTTGACAGATCGAGGCTTTTGAGGGTGACGAGGTCTTGGCCACGCCGGACGTTGATGGCCTGCTCCGCCGTGATCCGAGTATTTGCCAACGACAACGTCTCCAACACCTTGTATGGCTCGATCAGGTCCAAGTCGGCTTGGGTTAGCGGAATATCGTCCAAGATTAGATGCCTGATGCCATCGTCCGGGCCGCAGCCATTTACGCCCGGTTGCGGAAGAGTGGTGAGGATGTTGTAGTTGACGCCATCAACCACCGCAGTTGGGATTTTCTTGAACCGCTGACCACTGATGTCAAACGTTGTAATTCCGCATGGCGGCGAAGCGACAAATTCAGACGGCAGATTGGCGAGGGAGTTGCCACTGAGATCCAGCACCTCCAACCTCTGCAGATCGCTGAAGACGCCATCTGGAAGCGAGGTGATTTTGTTGTTGCTCAGGACCAGTTTGGTCAGGTTAATCAGACCGGCGAACGCGCCGCGTTCGACCGTTCTGATATTGCCCACATCATCGAAATACAACCGTTGCAGCGTACTCAACCCATTAAAGTATCCCGCCCTGATCACGGTCATGCTTTTGTCCCACACATCGATGGTATATACGGCCGTCAGCTCGGCCAAGAATCCTGATGTCAATATCTCTTTTCCGCCTCGGTCAAGGCGCAACGTCAACAATTCGTGGTCTTCAGGAAAATCATCGAACACGCCCTCGCCCATCGTCGTGATCGCGCCTCCATCGATATACAGCACATCAAGGCTGTCCAACCCGGCGAAAACATCCGGTGCGAGTGTGCTGAGCAGGTCGCCCGAAATCGCGAGGCGTTCGAGTTTGCTGAGGCCCGAAAAAGTGTTGGCCGGCATGGTTTCGATGGAGTCCAAGACCAGGTAGATGACGGAGTAGCGGTCGTCTTCCCTGGCTTCATCGTCGATCGACTCGCCTACACCACTGAATGCTCCAGGATCCACCGTGGTTACGCCCGGCCCTTCGAAAATCAACCAAGTCGCGTTGCCCAAGCCGTTGAACATACCCGTTTGTAGCCTCGCGACCGCGTCGGCGCTGATGCGCACGAAATCCAAGTTGGTCAGGTTGGCGAATGCGTCCGTTGATATCGTCGCCATCGATTCGCTGGAGATGTGCATCCCGGTCAGTTTCGCGGGATCGCCCAAACCAGCGAATGTATCCGATTCGATCCTGACCAGTGCATCTGCATGGAGGTCGAGTACATCAAGGCTCGTCAAACCGTTGAATGCCCCTGGATCGATGGTCGTGATCGAATTGACTGAGAGACGCAACACCGTCAGCGTCGAGAGACTCGCAAATGTGTCGGCCGCGATAGTTGTCGCGGCATGGTCACCCACATAGAGGAACTCCAGTCCTGACAGGTCATCGAAAACCCTTGGTGGGAATGATAGTATCCCGTTGCCTCGCAGGCCGAGCCACTCCAATCTGGTGAGACCGTCGAGGTCTCCACCTTCCAAACCCCCAGCGAAGAAGTATATGTATAGGAATTCGATTCCGGCCAAATGAGTGCCGGTGACCTCATCGCATGAGACGTTATCCAGTTGCCTGAGGATCGCTGATCGAACCGAGGAGGATCGGTCACAAATCCCTGTTGCCTGAGCTTCAGTCGTTTCGGACCGGTCGGGTGATACGCTTGACCCGAAAACAACTAAGATCGATAGCACCGCTATCACAGAGAATTTGCTGATCAACGCGCGCGAATGCGTTTGCAATGGCACTGAGTCCTGTTTATCCCTATTCAGTCCACCGCCATCGAATGGCAATTGTGACGAATCAAAATGGACACGAAATCAATTGTAAATTTAAACTACGTCGCAACTTGAGGTGCGAATATGGCTTACTCCAGCATCGCGATGGTGACGCCGTTGCCGCCGGCGTTTCGAGGTGCAGGTTGGAACGATTCGACATGCGATTGGCGAGACAATATGTCGCGGATTGCTTGGCGCAAAGCGCCGGTGCCGTCGCCGTGGATGATGCGCACACTGGTCAATCCCTGCATAAATGCGCGATCGATGAACTGCGGAATCATCGATTCGACCATGTGGACACGGGAACCGCGCACGTCTAGGTCTCCGGCTGCGTCGGCAAGGTGAGCGATCCTTGGCGGTCCTGAGCTGTAAGACTGCGACCGGCCCGAAACCGGTGTGACTTCAGCGGATTTCACTAGGGTCATCATGTGAGGGCGCGCCTGAAAACGCACATTGCCGGACATGATCACCGCACGGTTGGCCCGGTCTAATTCGACGATCTCGCCGGTGACTCCAAGACTTTCGACCCGGACACTGTCGCCGACGGAGAACTTAGGTGCGCTATCTGGAGCCGACTTTTTCTTTTTGCCTTGAGGTCGGCGCTTGGTAGCACGAGAGTCAGTTTCCGCATTCTCCATCCAATCGTCGTCGCCGATTTCGCGCCCGATGTTTGTGGCCGACCGGAATGCCTCTTGCCAGCTCTGCCCGCGCTCGGATTCCCTCATCAACCGACGAAGTTGGCGTCGAACTCGCTGCGCTTCTTGCTTCAACTGATCACGGGTTTCCTCAATCGATTTTTCGCGTTCTTCTTCGGCGTTTTGCAGGAGGGCCGTCGCTTCGGCGCGCATCTTTTCTGCCTCAGACCGTTCGACGGCGACGTGCTCCTGGAGCACGCGGACCTGGTCTCGTTCACGTTGCAGTGATTTCAGCAGACTCTCGGTTTGAGAACGAAGAGGATCTAGCATCGTCTCGGCGTGGTCGAGGACGGGTTGCTCTAGACCGAGTCGTTTCGCGACCTGCATGGCGTAACTCTGCCCGGGCAGGTCCATGACGAGCCGGTAGTTCGGGAGCATCGTCTCGGGGTCAAGCTCAACCGAAGCGTTTGCAAGATGGTCATGCGTAGCGGCGAACTCCGCGACTTGGCGGTGGTGCGTGGTGACGCATATCCATACGCCATTGCCGACCAAACAACCGAGAATGGCGCGGGCGAGGGCGGAACCCTCTTCTGGGTCAGTCCCGGTCCCGAGTTCGTCGAGCAACACGAGCGAGTTGTCGGTCGCACGGTTGATGATTTTGATTACCCGTTCCATGTGCGATGAGAACGTAGACACCGACCGGTCGATGCTCTGCGCGTCGCCGATGTCGGCATAGATGCCGTCAAATACCGGTAGTACGGACCCTTCCCGCGCTGGTATCTGGATCCCGGACTGATGCATGAGCGCCATGAGTCCGAGCGTCTTGATGGCGACCGTTTTTCCGCCGGTATTTGGCCCGGTGATGACCAGACCGCGGCGCTTGGCGTCAAGGCGAACTGATATCGGCACGGCTTCATCACCGAGCAGTGGATGCCGCGCTTCGATCAACGAGAGACTCGTTTCGCCACCCGCCTCGGCATCAAGGCGGGTTGTTGGTCGGATACCGCCTATTTTTAACGACAAACGGCCCCTTGCGACGGCGGCATCGAGGTTTGCGGCGGCTTGCAATGAAACCATGGCATCCTCGCCGTGAACCGCGATAGCGCGTGAAAATTTTCGCAGAACGCGCTCTTCTTCCTTCTCTGCTTCGATTGCCGCCTGTCGCCACTCGTTCGTAGTGTTGACGACTTGAAAGGGCTCGATGAATACGGTCTGCCCGCTGGCCGAGACATCGTGGATGACGCCAGGCACCATTTGACGTTCGGACGACTTCACCTCGAGTACGAGACGATCACCGCGGGACGCGATCACGTTTGATTGCAGAGCCGCCCGATGATTGTCACGGGCAGTGAATCGTTCCATTGTCCGCATCGCGCGTTGATACGCGTTGCGCGACCGCTCGCGAAGTTGACCTAACCGCGGAGTGGCGCTGTCGAGAACGTCGCCCGAATCCGATAGCGCTTCGACGATTGGCGATCTAACCGACCTGAGGTCTCGGATGTGCGATGCCATTTCAACGAGTAGCGGCAATTCCTGGTCGAGCATCATCACCGTCGAACGGGCGATCCACATCGATTGGAAAATGCCGCAGAGCGTCAAGAGTTCGGACCCGTTGAGCATCCCTCCGAGCATCGCGCGACGGAGCGGATCACGCGGGTCACGCATGCCGGCCAATCCGATGTCTCCCTTGCTGTTCAAGAGATGGACGGCCTCTTCCGTTTCATCTTGAAGACGCGCGACGTCATCCGGATGCCGCATTGGTTGAGACTCGCGAACGACCTCGCGCGACATGTAGAACCGCGCCTCGGCGGCGAGCATGTCCCGCACGCGGTCGAATTCCAGCAACCTTTCGGCTTCCAAAAGCATGGGTTCCACTACGTTCTCAGGTTGGGACCGTGATGCTTCAGATTCAGTTGTTCTAACCGATAATGTCATGCAACCCCAATTCTAGACCCGACGTATTTCGAAGCATCGCGGTCGGACAGGTAATTTCACATTGGAACTCGCGTCTCAACAGGCGATATCGGACCGGCATGACAGCCTTGAGCGCATTCGCGCGGCCGGGGATGAGTTGATGTCGGTGTCGAATCTGCGCTACGAAGGCCGGTACGTGTCGGCGGGTGAATTCGGTCGCGTTCATGTCATGGAGTTTGGAGACGGACCGCCGGTGGTTTTGGTGCATGGTGCCGGTAGCGGGGGACCGGCTTGGCACCGTCAAATCGCGGCACTTTCACGCGATCATCGAGTGATAGTTCCGGACGTGCCAATGTTTGGGATGTCCGACTTGCCTGATCGTATCGACGCTCCGCGCGAGCAAATCGCGGATGTGATACTGGGCGTAATGGATGAACTAAACGTTGAGGCGAGCGACATCGCAGGACACTCGATGGGTGCTCTAGGTTCCTTGGGAGCGATGATGCGGGAGCCAACTCGGTTCAATCGCGCCGTCTTGTTGTCATCACCCGGTTTTGGCCGCGGACTGAATTGGCTCCTAAGGTTGGCCTCGCTATCTGCTTTGCGAAGGTTCGTGAGATACGACTCGAGGCGAGACCGGCATTTCTTCTTCGACCGCTTCGAGGCGCAGAAATCCGGGCCTTCGATCGAGCGCGACTTATGGAAAGAAATGCACTTTCAAGTCGGCAATCGCAACCTCGCGACCGAAATCTTTCATCAGGGCTTGCGCAGTTTTGCCAATTGGCGCGGTCAGCGCGACCTGCTCACTGCCGATGAGTTGAGCATCGTCACGGCGTCGACGCTACTGGTCTGGGGAGATTCAGATTTGATCATCCCGACGCGTCACAGCAGGCGCGCACTCGTAACAATCCCTGGAGTCCGGCTCGAGATCATCGAAAACTGCGGTCACATCGTCCAATTGGAGGCACCAGATCGGTTGACCGATCTGATGACAGATTGGTTACGCGTCAACTAAATCGGTCGCCAATAGAGAAACCGATTTCGATGGCCGCCGACTTCGGACCGCGCCCGACGCGAGCGCGTTTTACCTTGACCGATCCGTTGCGTGTCGCCACGGTCAAACCCGTTTCATCAATGTCTTGGATCGTACCGGGTTGGGTCGATATATTGGTCGACGAAACGATCGAACTGCCGAAGAACGCGACGCTCTCGCCACTCAGTGTGGACCATGCACCGGGTTGTGGGTCGCAACCACGTATCAGGTTGTGAACGGTTAATACCTGCTGCGTCCAATCGATCTCGCCATCACCTCTTCCGCACCAACCTTCGTACGTGGCGGCCGAATGGTCCTGCGCGATGCGCGGCGCAGCGCCATCGGCGACTAGGTCGATCGACTCTAGGATCGCTTCGATGCCCATTGGATACAAATGATTGAAATACAGTGACCCCACGGAGTCGGTAGGGCCAATGTCCACTCGTTTCTGCATCAGGATCGGCCCTGTATCAAGCCCTTCGTCAGGCCAGAAGATCGACAAGCCGGTTTGGGTTTCGCCTTGGATGATCGCCCAATTAATGGAGCTCGGTCCGCGATGCAGTGGTAGGAGCGAAGGATGGTATTGGATCGTGCCGCGGTTTGGCGCGTCGATGATCTCATTCGGAACGATGTCGGTCACATACGCCATCACGCATAGGTCGACATCGAGTGCGCGGAATGCATCGATGCACTCTTGGTCTCGCATGCGATCGAACTGCCAGACCGACAGACCCAACCCTTCAGCCGCCACGGCCAAAGGTTCTCTGCTCCGTGGCCTGTCAGGCGCGGCGAAAACCCCAACTATCTCATGTTCCGCTCGGTCCGCCAATTTCTCGAGAACCGATTTACCGAACGCAGATTGGCCGATCAGTGCGAGTTTCATGGTTCGACGCGTATCCTTGAATCTGAGTCAGCGGCAAAGTGGCACGCGGTGGCGCTCAATGTCTGAACCTACCACATCAACGGAATTCTTCGCGCGCGGATTGAAATCGGCGCAGCTTGGGCAGCCGGACGCGGCGGCGAGCGATTTTGAGGAAGCCGCGTGGCTCGACCCGGAGAACGCGACGATCCAGTTCAATCTCGGAACTGCGTATCTCAGCATGGGATTTTTCGAGCAAGCAGTAATAAGTCTCGATCGGGCGATAGATTTGGAGCCTGAAAACTCTGATGCATTGGGTAACCGTGCGGTTGCTAGAACCGCATTGGGGCAGGACGAACTAGCGGAAGCGGACATAACCAAGGCAATCGAACTCGGCGCGCCGCCTGACGGAATACATGCGGTTGTCGAATACGTGAAGCAGCGTCGAAGTCCGTCAGGATAGAATCAGGTTTTAATCCCACCCCAAATTCGTCAAAGACGAGAGAAGCGGAGATAAGCGATGTCTAAGACGCGTGTCGGCATCATCAACGTTACCGGATATGCCGGTTCCGAACTGGCGCGCATCCTGTACCGACATCCGGATGTGACGGTCGAGCAGGTAACCGGGCGAAGCGCGGCTGGTAAGCAGTTGAGCGAGGTCTACCCGCACCTTCTCGACGCCGACATGACGATCTCGCCAAATCTCGATTCGTCGGTTGATTTCGTGTTCTCGGCGCTACCCCATGCGGCGAGCGCCCAAGCGTTGAGCGGCTTCATCGAGGACGACGTCAGATGTGTTGACATCAGCGCCGACTTCAGATTGAAGGACGTAAACGTTTTCGAGACCTGGTACAAGACCGCGCACCCGTGTCCCCAGTACATCGAGAACGCCGTGTACGGAATGCCGGAACTACATCGTGAAGACGTCAAGCGCAGTCGATTGATCGCCAACCCCGGTTGCTACCCGACGGGCACGATCCTCGGCCTCGCACCGGCCTTCGCCTCTGACATAATCGAAACCGATGTCATCAGCGACTCGAAGTCGGGAGTTTCAGGCGCCGGCCGCAAAGGCGACATCGCGTATAACTTCAACGAGATCAACGACAACATGTCGGCGTATGGGCTGAACGGGCACCGGCATATGCCCGAGATGGCGCAGGAGCTGAGCGCGCTCTCGAGTCACGGCGAAGTCAAAGTGACCTTCGTACCGCATTTGGCACCAATGACACGCGGGATATTGGGCACACACTACGCGACCTTGAAACGCGAACTCTCCCACGATGAAGCGACCGAGATCTACCGCGATTTCTACGCCGGCGAGCCATTCGTGCGGGTCGTCGCGTCAGCACCGTCAACCAAGGAAACATGGGGCAGCAACCACGTCCTGATCAACGTCAACATAGACGCCCACAGCGGACGTCTGATCGTGGTAACCGCGCTCGACAACTTGGTAAAAGGCGCAGCCGGTGCCGGCGTCCAGAACATGAACCTCATGCTGGGGCTGCCGGAAGCGACGGGATTGGAAACGCTGGCGGTTTATCCGTAGTTCGGTCGCCGATCATCCACCCTTCCGCCATCTCACCAGCATGTGATGCCCGCCACGACGGCGCAATGCGTTGTTGATGACGGTGATGAGCTGGCGGTCGGTGATGATGTTGGATTTCTGTAGCAGCAACGCTTCCTCCTCTTTGGAGTGGAGGAAGGTCTGTGCGAGTTCGGTGATGTCGCGACGTAACTCGACTTCGAGGCCGTGCTTGGCAGCGATTTCGTCGGGGGTTTCAGCGCCCAATCTGAACAGGGCGCTTAACAGAAAGCGTCCACCTGGTTTGAGAACCCTGACGACCTCCTCAATGTCGTAGATGTCGGTCGAAACGACTAGATCGATAGAACTGTCTTCAAGCCCGGTGTTTTCTACTGGCGCCACGATGAAGTTGCAACGATCACCGACACCCTCGATGCGGGCGAGGTCGTTCGCCGTGGCGATCGCGTCCTGATCTATGTCGTTTCCGAAGACCGTGCAGTTAAAGAGCGACGCCAACCAGCGAGCGTTGCCGCCGACCGCGCAGGCGAGGTCGAGAATGACCGAATCTTGGTCTGGCTCGACACCGTGCAGACCGACCGTCAGAATGGTCTGATTGGCGCCAAGGTGCATGAACTCGCCGAACAGTAGGCTGTCGGCCGTCTCATTGTCGTCATACCAGCGTTGAAGTCGTTGGGTTTTGTTCATCATCTGATTTTGGTTCCGTTCGCTCAGTCTCTTGAATTCATTGGTTGGAAAGTAACGAATGAAGCTCTTGTAGGCATGAAATGCGCGGATGTTCGGCGAAGCCGAGATGAATGTCGTTGCGGTCAAGCAGGACCGGTTGGATGCCTGCGCCGACCGCGCCTTTGACGTCGGATTCGATCTGGTCCCCAACCATAATGGCGGCTCCGGGCGGAGTGTCACCAGCTCGCAGCAACGCTTCAACGAAGATCCGTCGATCCGGTTTTTCGACGCCCACCTCGCTGCTCGTGACCGCAAAGTCGATGCTATCTGATAGTCCTAGTTGTTCGGCGAGTTCCGAACCGGGGCTGACAACGTTTGAGACGATGCCGACGACGAAACCTTGGTTGCGCAAGTCTCGCAGATTGTCCAAAACATCGTCAAATAACACCAGTTCGTACTCTTGCTTGGCGACTTCTTGCCAAATCTTGTCGGCCAATTCAATGTCCACGTCGATTCCGCAACCCTGCAACACCATCTGCTCGAAGCGTGCGAAGAATTGATCTCGCTCGTCGTTCGTCATTAGGCGGATTGGGGCCTGCGCGTTCTGACGGGTCATGTACGCTTCGGCAACGGCGTATCCCGCATCGACACCCTGTTTGGTGACTTCGATGCCGAACATTCGCGCCGCTTTAGCGTGCAACACGTAGCGATCCGGGTACCACGTTGCCAGCGTGCCATAAACGTCGAAAAGTATCGTTTTGATGTTTCGTATCACGATGTTTCACCCACGGATTCCGCATTGATCAACTCTTTCGCAAACACCACCGCCGACACACGTCGAGCGCCGGCTCGCTTCAACGCCGCGGCACAATTCATCAAGGTGTTGCCGGTGGTGCATACATCGTCAATAAGTAATACGTGCGCGTCGTCGAAATCGTAGTTCGCGACGAACGCATTTTTGAGTGAAAATGCGCGTTCTTGACGCGTCAATTCGACCTGCGACGGCGTCGGTCGAGTCTTGGTCAGAGCATCTTCTATGTATCGCAGCTGTAGGTTGTCCGCGACATTCTGGGCGAGCAGAGCCGCTTGATTGTAACCACGCTCGCGCAATCGGTCGGCGTGCATCGGAGTCGGCGCGACGCAATCAAGCTTGGCACGGCGAGCAAACGATGCCTGTGACATTGGTTGCGCCATGGTTGGCGCGATGGCGGTGATGTGACGATATTTCAACGCATGCACAGCGCTTCGCACTGGCCCACCATATCGGTAAATCGGGACCAATCTGTCAAGAGGCGGCGGCAGAGTCGCGCAGTCACCGCAAAGCCTGACATGTTCGGCAGTGTGTTCAGCGCATTTCATGCAGGAATTAATCGGCAACTTTGGCGCGTTTGCCAAGCACGAAGCGCACAGAAACGATCCTTCGGATCCACAGTCCACGCAAACGATCGGCATGACGAAATCGACCGTGGCCTTTAAGGCACGCGAAACGTTCTTTATTATCGGCGTGTTCATTTTCAGTGGGATCGAACTTGGCTCAGCCTCTGTATTCGTAAATCTTCACGGGCCCCTGCTCAAATACTGGATGGAGGTTCAGTTCCGGCATGTCATCGAACTTCATGATTCCGCTTTGGGGATAGGCACCGCGTTCCAGTTCGCCAACGTAAACGTAACGGACGTCGAATTCGTCGAGGAATTCACGAGCCATTTCGACATCGCGCGTCGTGTAGAAATTGTTGACCGCGTCGCGTCGACGTTGCACCTCCCAGCGATAGTCGTGCCGCTGTTGCGTTTGGTGCCAATCCCAACCTAATACCGTGGGGAGGCCGGTATAAATAGACACGCGGTTAGCCCACGTGTATAGATCCCATTGCGCTTCCACAACAACGGGCGAACCGTCGACGTTTTGCCGGAGCCATTCGATGCCGGGAAGGTCCGAAGCGAATTCGATTTCGATACCTCTGGTGTTATAGACACCACTGTCCATATACGCCTCGCCGTCGACACCGGGACCGATGTCGTCAAATCGGTCGTCGAGCCTAACATCGGTTGCCATCACGGGGTAGATCAATATTCCAACCGCCAACAGGCCGAAGGTCGAGAGCCAAGCGACTTTCAGACCTGACATTTGCTTCGTCACGAATGCCCCCATGTCCCACAGTCGCCAAACCGCGAATGTCGCCGCAATCGCCAGCAGCCACCAAGCTTGGATGTAGAACTTGAAAATGGTGTTCTGTCGCCCGATGTCGTTCTTAACGGTTATTAGATCGACTCCAGCGGCGATGAATAGCGACATGAGGACCAGGGCAACGGTGATGATGATGTAACGCTGTTCAGCGTGCCTTCGAAGGTAGGTCAACAATCCCGTCAGCGCGAGTATCGCTGCACCGGTAAGCGTAGCCACGACGGTGATGAAGTTCGGATACGCAACGACGACCGCAAGCCACACCACCAAGAACGCGATCGTCATCACTGACGGCGCCCAATTCGAGGACCCGAATTCCTTTTTGATCTCCTCGAGTATCGATCCGAAACGGAAGGTTCCGCGTTGCCATTCGATGTATAACCACGAACCAATCGCGAACACGAAGAAGGCATGAATGGCCAGATACCGCCACAACGCGGTCTGGAACTGGCTCGGTTCAATTCCATTGTTGAACAGCTCGAAATTGGCGTGGAACGGCAAATACACGAGATATCCGACGATGCCGACGACCGCGATCTTACCGACGGCGTGGGCGATGCCGACCAACTTGCCGCGGTGCCCGTAAAGGAATTCGCCTGCGAGGATGAAGCCCGCAGCCAGGAGAAGCTGCGTCGGGTAGTCCCACGAGTTGATGAGTCGCAACGAACCGATCACGATACCCAAGATTGCCAACGAGACCAATGTCTCAATACGAGACAAGCGCTCCATCCCGGCGCGTAGAAACGCCACAATCGCCAGGCCTAAAGCCAAAACTGCGAATGGAATCGCAATCATGTGGGCATGCAGGTCTGCATACAAAAACGTGAAGAACGGGAACTCAGTAATCTCGTTGCCGCCCGTTCCGTGTTCGAATATCCGCGTGCTTCGCCAATAGTCGAAACGTGGAAATTCGCCTCCGATGACCATCGATTCATATAGACCAGTTGCGACTTGTACCAAGCCATCGATATTCGCAGCCACCAGTGCCAACACCGCGGCGATCAGTCCGAACATTATCGGAACGTTGCCCAGACGGATTGCGCCACGGGCGCGCATAGACATCGCGACGAGGTTGTAAGCGATTGTGTAAACCGCACCGGCGGAAAGCGCGAAGATGAGCGGTACAGCCAGGTTGTATGCGACGGTCGGTATGATGCCGGTGACCCGGATCAACGATGCGATGATGAACTGTCCGTAGTAGTAGTAGTTGAGGTACCCGCCGGCGAACCACGGATCGTACGGCGGCATAATCGTCGAGCGGGTGATTGCATTTAGGTACGCGAAGTCCATCGGCTTCTCGCCGCCGCGCCATGCGTGCCAGAGGTCGGGGTTCGCGAGCCGGATCAGGAAGAAGACCATGAATGCGCTCAGGAAAATGACCTCCGCGATAGCGATCGTCCTCAAATGGGCTTTGGCGAAGAAAATGATCTCCTCTCTGATCGACCAGAAGACAATCAGTGAGATCGCGGCCAACAATACAGTCGAGATCCCTACACTGAGCGCGCTGAATCCCAAAATCCCTGAACTGGCCATCAACCATGTGATCGTAGCGACGATCAGAAGCCCCAACGGTTTACTGAAGAGGTAACCCCGATCGGTCAGAGGTCGGAACACGATGTAAGTAAGCGGGAGAGCAGCCAGCGATATAAGTTGAACGGCGAGCAGCCAAACCAACCAGGCGAACTCATTTGGCAGGTCCTTCAGGAAATAGATCGAATTCCAACTGTCGCCAGATTGCTGCGTCTGCGCCTGGGCATCGTCGTAAACCAGACCAACGCCATCAGTCAGTATGCGGTCGAAGTCGTCTGGCCGACCATCTCGATAGAGTCGACCGAGCAATCGAATTTGACTCAGCTTCTCGACGTTCTGGAACACTATCGCATGCGGATGCTCGTACACCGTGAAACTTTCGTCCGCCCAACCGAACCAGTCCCAGTTGTAGACATTGCCGCGCGGTTTGCTGTAACCATCGGGCACACCGAACGGCACGCGTGCATAAGGATCATCCCAATAGACAACGCCCATGAACTCCGGAACTCTGACCGACGAGTACACCACCTCGTAACCCAACTCTCCGCTGAAGAGCATCTCGTAAAAACGAGATGAGATTGGGTATCGCTCTGGCAGCCGCGGAATCGTCGCGGCAAGGCGGTTGCTGAAAAGTACGAGATAGTCAGCGCCTTCCATTCGACGCGCCACCGTGGAGAACTTCGAACTCGTGTCATTCTCGTACATCGGCAACTTTTCGTGCATGTAGAAACCCGGGATATTCGGTATGCCCTCGTCCCAATGCTCTTGAATAACGACTGTGCCGGTCCCCGCGTTCTCCTCTAAATATCTTGAAACTTCCTGCGCGGGATGTGGCCCGGTGAACACATTGAGATACGCGATCGTGTAGTGCGCGAGGAAAAGGAACGCTATCGCTCCTAAGGCATACACGCCGACGCGGACAACGCGGTGGATCCTCGGCATGACCCACGTGTAGACCCACCAGATCGCACCGCCAGTGAAAACGATCAAGAAAGGCGTCGCGGGAAGCATATAGCGCAAAAACTTCACTTCGAACTGCCCGTTGACCACCAGGTAAGGAATCAGGAACGACAGCACAACGACGAACGCGAGGTCGCGCTTGACGACTGTCCGCGCTAGCGCCCAGATGAGTCCCAACCAAACCGCGATGCCCAACGAGATGCCCAATCCCCAAGTCGAAAGCTGACGAATCTGGTACAGGAATGCGGGAGTGTCGATGTACTGCCGCGTAAATGGCAAATCGATAGTCCGACGCACCATCTCAGACTGTTGATACACGTTCGAGAAATACGTGCTCCAGTCGATAATCATGTACGGCTGGGTGACCAACAACGCAATCAATGCGGCCGATCCTGACAGAACCGCGTAGCGCAACACGAACTTCACGTCGCTTGGCGTCACATTCGGGGCACTGCGTGAAACGATGCTCGGCCCAATCAGCAACAGGAGATGGGCGGTGCCGACGGCGAGCGCGACCGGTGCCGCGGAGAACTTCGTTGCGATCGCCAAACCAAGCATTACGCCGGCAAGCAACGCGTATTTCTGTCTGCGCTCTTGGACCATTCGCGTCGAGAAATAGACCGTCGCCACGATGAACATCGTCATGGGCGCATCGACTGCGGTGTAGTGCGCGTTCTGGATATGAATCACCGCCATCGCGGCGAGCAACGCCGCGATCAAACCGGCACGACGATCGCCGATGAGACGGGTAGTCAGAAGGAAAACGAAAAGGACAGTTACGGTATCCGACACGGCTGCGAGGTTGCGGCCGTGGAAACGGAGGTCGAAAAGGTTCCAGTCTCTTTCGGTAAACGGCGATGCGACAGTCTTAACCGCAGACAAGGCGTAAAGCGGCAGACTACCGTAGTTGAACCATTGGGGGTTGAGGCGAGATTCGACGCTCAACAGTCCCGGTTCCGTCAACTGCGAGAAATCAAGCCGTTCTGCACGCCCGAGGAAATCGCGCTCGTCGGGATGATAAAGACCGCCTTGGTCCCAGTCGGTACCGGTCATGCGGAGGACCAAAGCCAACATGAGAATGACGCCGAGCAGGAGGTTTATCGTGTCGATTCGCGGAGGGAGCGCCGGGACATCGGCTTTGTCATGCCTGTCATTGGATGAAACGCGGTCCGGTCGCTCACGGCCTAATCGAATGTTGATACGTGGATTCCATTCGGGCACCGAAGACGTGTGGTCAAGCGTCGGCGCGTCGTCATCGCGAGGCGTCTCGTCACACGCATGCGCGTCCGCAGCGTCGATCTTGTTGGGGGCGATTTGTTGTTCCATCGAACTTAGAGATTCTAGCGAACCCAAAGGACTCTACGATCTCTAATACGTCGCGCGGGCTGTAACATAACTCTAGACGATAGGAAAATCGAAAAATGGTCTCCAATATGCCTTCTGATCGCTCCAATGACCGCAGACTAGAACGCGTCGCCTACTTCAACGGCGAGATCGTGCCCGAAAGTCAAGCCGTGGTGCCATTCCGGGATCGAGGCTTCAAATATGGCGACGCCGTGTTCGACATGACCCGAACCTTCGGTCACCGAATCTTCAAACTCCAAGAACACCTCGATCGCTTTTACAACTCGCTCGCCTACGTGCGCATCGATCCCGGGATAACCAAAGAGGAGATGCGAGATGCAACCCTGGAAGTCGTTGAACAGAACCTGAAACTCCTCGGTGACGAGGATGACTACTGGGTCGGTCAGCGCGTGTCCAGGGGTGTCGATCTGGTAGGTGGGGACATGTGGGCAACTGACGGCGGGCCAACTGTGATCATCGAATGCACGCCTTTGCCGCTCGGACCACGAGCACGACTCTACCGCGACGGGATCGACGTGTGGATACCGTCTACCCGCAGGGTCAGCCCCGAAGCATTGAGCCCGCGCGCCAAATCTCACAACTATTTGAACCTCATAATGGCCGACATGGAGGCGAAAGAGTACAACCCGGAGGCTTGGGCCATACTCCTCGACAACCGCGGCTTCCTTACCGAGGGAATCGGTTCCAACATTTTCGTCGTCAAAGATGGGGTCGCGTACACGCCTAAGGCGCAGTTCGTCCTTGGGGGCATCTCCCGTGAAACCGCCATCGAACTCGCCCACGAGATCGATCTAGACGTTGTGGAAACCGATCTAGACATGTTCGACGCGACGACGTCCGATGAAGTGTTCCTCACGTCAACGTCACTTTGCATCTGCCCGGTTGCCACGGTACAAGGGTCTAAAGTAGGCGATGGGCAAGTTCCGGGGCCAGTCACCAAGGCGCTGATGGATGCTTACGTCGATTTCGTTGACTTCGATTGGGTCGGTCAGTACCTGAAACGGTTAGAAGACTGACCACTCGGACAGAATCCGAGGTCGCCGAACCCGAACCCTCGAGTTCCGCCTCGACCGACCCACGCAGACCGCTGACGCTTCGTGCAGGCGGTTTAGCATTCACGCTCGCGTCACTTTGGGCCGGTCTGCCGATCGCAGTGAAGGCGGGACTCGAAGACTCGCCGCCCCTGCGTCTCGGATTCGCACGTTTCATCTTGGGCATGATCGTCGTGATCATTTGGGCCATCATCACCCGTCAGAGTTTCAGAGTCACTCGATCAGAAATCTTCCCGCTCCTTGTACTCGGCATCCTCTTCTCGGTGCAGACTGCGTTCATGAACCTCGGCCAGTACAACACAACTGCCGGGCATACCGGCGTCCTGATCACCACGTTCCCTCTGTGGGCCGGGGTATTCGCGCACTTCCTCGTGCCCAACGACAATCTCTCGAAACGCCGAGTAATCGGAGCCTTTATCGCCTACACGGGTGCCGCCGGACTCTTCGTGCGCAGCATATTCGGCGGCACTGATGCCATTGATGCCCTGAACCCATGGCTAGGCGATCTGTTAATCATGTGCTCGGCAGTACTCCTCGGGCTGCGCCAAGTTTATCTCTCTCAACTCGGGCAGAGCATCACCCTCGTCAAACTGCTCATGGCACAGGGCATCTTCGGATCCGTGACGTTCCTTGTCGGATCGTTGATATTTGAAGCCGACCCAATAAAAATGACCATGGTTCTGGCGATGTCACTCTTTTATCAAGGCGTAATCATCGCCGGATTCGCGTTCTTGGGTCAGACATGGCTTCTCAAGAACTATCTCCCTAGCCGAGTTTCACTCATCTCACTATCGTCACCAATCACAACCGCGATACTGTCATGGTTGATTCTTGGAGAAAACATCGGCCCCGAACTGTGGTTCGGCGCGGTCCTCGTTATCGTGGGTTCGTATATTGCCCAAAGATCTTGATCTCCGACAACGTTTCAAGTAGGAAGCTACAGAGATGACTAACGTCCCAAACAATTTCAAGCTCGGATCGTCAGCATCCGTCAGCCGAGTCATAACCGATGAAACGGTCCGCGAATTCGCCAACTTGAGCGGTGACACGCAGCCTCTCCACCTAGACGACCGCTATGCCTCCGACACCAGGTTCGGCAAACGGATCGCCCACGGCGCGTTGCTGGTTGGGATGGTATCGGCGGTTTTAGGCGTCGAGATGGCTGGCCAAGACGCCACTATCATCTTCTTGGGGTTGAGCGTAAATTTCATCAACCCGGTCTATATCGGCGACGAGGTGAAGGTCAACTGCGAGGTCGTATCCGTTCGCGAAGACAAGCCCATCGTAAAACTCGCTGTTCGGTGCACGAACCAATCCGGCACCGAGGCCATGAACGGAGAGGCAGTCGTATACATCGACCCGTATCCGATCACCTGAACCGTACGCGCAGATTTCAAACCTGTCCGACCCCTTCATCCGCATGCGCGGGTTCCAAACCTTCTCCTGAACAACCCGTAGGGGTGCTGTGCACAACCCTCCCCCTTGATGCCCAAGGGGGAATTAAAGGGGGTTTAGACTTGGCGTTTCGCTTTGCACTCCGCTGCCCCTCCCACAACAACCCATCCTTCCTATCCTTCCCCATCCTTCGCATCCTAGTTCAAAGACGGGAGCCGCGCGGGTATGACGTAGCACACTATGCAACAACCCCCTCCCACAACAACCCATCATTCCCATCTTTCCAAATCATGCCCATCATAGTTCAAAGACGGGAGCCGCGCGGGTATGACGTAGCACACTCGGCAACAACCCCCTCCCACAACAACCCATCCTTCCTATCCTTCCCCATCCTTCGCATCCTAGTTCAAAGGGGGAGGGCTGTGCACAGCACCCGTCAGGCGGAATCAGCTGGAGGACGCTAGGTGAGCCAGATAGACTTCCACGAACTCGGAGTAGGTGATGATTTTCTTCTGGAAATAATCGTCGGCCGCCTGATTAAACTCCGACTTGTCGATGCTCCCATCGCCGTTCGTGTCGTAGCGTGCAAACGCATCGAAAGTATCCGTCTCTTCTGTCTCAGTCTCTTGCGTCTCAGTCTCTTGCTCTGGCGTCTCTTGCGTCCCTGCCTCTTGCGCCTGTTCCGTCTCCGTGTCTTGCGTATCCTTCGCTGGTACGGCGGTCGGCTGCTGCACAACCGTCACCGTCTGCGGTTGCTGCGGTTGCGGGTCGGCATCCGTGTCCGTGACCTCGACATTGAAGGTCTGGCTGGCCTGGTTGCCGTCCGTGTCTTGAGCGACGACCGTGATGACCGCCGCGCCCGAAGAGACTCCGGTCAACGTCAACGAGGAGTAGTCGGATGCGACCGATACTGTGGCGACGTTGGTGTAGTCGGATGATGCGGTTATCGTCAGCGCGTCCCCGTCGACGTCGGCGAATGCCCCGGACAGTGAGACGTCGCGCGACGTTCCTTCGACCAGGCCGCTGACGTCGGCCAGCGTCGATCCCACATTGGGCGCGGTGCTGACGACGATTTGCAAACTCTTTTGCTCAGGTTCGGACGTGGTCTTGGGAGTGCTGGTCTGCTTCTGGGGCTGGGAATCCTCCTCCGGAGGCGGTATCAGCACCACGACCTGCGGTGCGGCGGTGACCGAAACGTCGAAGCTGTAGACCGCCTGGTTGTCGTCAGGGTCCCGGGCGATGACCCGGATCGTCGCGTCACCGGCGGATACGCCGGACACGGTCAGCGTTGATCGATCGGAGCTTATCGTCGCGGTGGCTATATCGTCGTCGGAGGAGCCGGCGGTAACGCTCAGCGCGTCGCCGTCGTCGTCGATGAACAAATCGGACATGATCAGCACGCCCGGCACTCCGATCTCCAAGGCGAACGATTCGTCGAGGCCCGCAGCCACCCGCGGCGCGCTCTTGACCGTCACGTTGAACGATTCCGAGACGGTCCCGCCCTTGCCATCGTCGGCGGTAACCGTGATCTCTACGGTCCCGCGGGACTTGGCGCTGACCGCCACCTTGTTTCCGGGCACGACCGACGCGGTGGCGACGGTCTCGTCGGAAGATGCGACGCTGATGGTCAGATCGTCCCCGTCGGCGTCCTCGAACACGCCGGCCAGCGACACGTCTTTAGCAGCGGTCTCGTTCACCAAGGTGATGTCCACCAGATGGTTCGCGACCGTGGGCGGCGCGTTCGACGCAGAATCTGAGGACTTGCCCTTGATCTGCTTGCCCGAATCCTCTTCATCCCCAGGCTGTTCGATTTCCACCGACTGCGGGGCCGGTATCTTGCCCGGCTCGGCGATCGTCGCGCAGCCGTTGCAGTTCGCCCCGTCGTCGTCCATGATCC
>MPNN01000012.1 GCA_002239045.1 SAR202 cluster bacterium bin127 | reverse complement strand
AAAACATTCCCGTCAACTGGGGTCTCAACACATCAAGGAAGCGCGGTTTCTTCGACCTGTTGGCAGAAATTACTGGGCACGCGGAATCCAAGCGGTAGCGACCGAGCTCCGTAGCCGGGATGGTGGTCGAGATGAATTTACTCGTCTGACTCGCCGTCACTCAAGCCCTCGATGGCGTTACCTAGTTTCATCACGAGATACAGGACGCCGATTGAGATGAGTAGTGCACCAACTGCGACGGTTAGTCCCGAAAAAGCGGTTATTAATTGAGCGGTGTCTGACATTTTCACATCCTCTATGCCAAATTCGTTACTGGGGCGACTTTGAGCGTAACCGTGCCCCCGATTAATCACGATTGTCGTCAGTTTACCAGTAAACGCCGAAAAATTGTGTGCGAATTACGTTATTCGTCGAATATTGGAGTCTTGAACGTGTAATCATCAACTAATGGGTGTCAGAATTGAGTCGGAGTCCAGTTCGGGAATCCAGCTTCGCCCTATCCATCAGCGAAGATTTCGTCGCCTCGTTGAAGGCGGACGGCGATGTTGTAGGTCTGGTTGATGGATCTTGGTGTCGGGTAGTGGGCGGCTAGGAATCGAGTCATGGCTACTAGCGAGTGGCGGGCGGACGGCTCAGGTTTTCGGTGTTGGTATTGCTTGATTGCGGCGTCGACGATCTGGAAGTGGTGGAATGTTGAATCTTCGCGCAGCATGGCTTCAGCAAGGGTGGCGATGATGTCGTCGGGTTCGGAGGTGTTAGCGACGTAGTTGGTGACGATCCGTGCGGCTTCCTCGACTTGCTGTTGGGAGTTCATCGCGTTGAGCAGGTCATGGGGCAGTTGATCGGTTACGCCGTTAGGTGATGGTGCTGGTATGCGTTGCGGTGGCATGTTGAGGAAGCGGTCAAGATAAATGCTCATTGCGGTGTCGTAGACGGCGCGCAGGAGTTCTACCGAGGGATAACGTTGGAGGACTTGGTGAAGCGCGTTAGCCGCGGTGAGGGTGTTATGAACGGTGTCCCAGTCTCCGAATTCGTTTGAGGTGTGGAACCGGGCCATGCGGAGAAACGCGGCGTAGGCGATCTTTTCGCCGAGTTGCTCGGCGGTTGCGCCGTTCCGGACCGCTTCGTTAATCGAGGAGATCGTTATGTATGGATCATCTGCGAGGATGGTTTCGGGCAGGTTTTCGTGGTCGGTCCAGCTGCCTCGGATGTTGGTAGATCGTTCCCAAAGCTGCGGGAGTTGGTTGCGGGCCTCCCTGACCATGGATGCGAGATCGATGGGGTTACGCCAGGAGTTGAGTTCTTCGCTTCGCCGAGCCGTGGCCATGCCTTGCACGAGGCTGGTGAGTATCTGTCCTGCGTGCTCCCAACCGATGTGGTCCAGCAGTTCGAACGCTTTGTTGCAGAAATCGACGACGTGTCCGCCGTCGATGTAGATGCGGTCGGTCGCGGCGGCAAAGATTATGTCGTGAATATCGCGCTGGTTCAAGCCGAGTTCGATGGCGGTTCGGAGGACACGTTCGGCGCCATCGGAGTCTCGGACTTCGACGAAGTCACGGAACCATTGTTTGAATACTTCGGGTCGAGTTTCGCCAGTGGGAAGTGGTTCGACTACGAACCGAGGCGGACGTCCCGCGCACTCCGCGGCCACTTGTCGGAGTCCTTGGTAGAGGGCGCGTGGTTGGTCTTCGGGCCGGAGGAGATGCAGAAAGTTTGCGGTGCAGGTGAGCATGCTGAGGGCGGGTCCCCAGCCTTCGTTGGAGTAGATGGTTCCGAAAGTTGCGCCAATGGTGAGAGGTGTGCGGTAGTCGGCGGAAGATGAGTTGAGGCCGAGTACGGATTTGGCGATGACGAGACGGATGTTGTCTTCCATGCCTTCTTGGAGACGCTTGGACCATCGTCGGACGGGATCTTGCTCGGGTGGATTTGGGTCTACGTAGACGGTGTTGTCGATGATGGATACCGGGAACGACCGAACGTCGTCAGCGAAGGGATCGAAGGTACCTCCGCTTGCGAGATCGAAGCGTGCATGGTGCCAATGGCAGGTGAGGATTCCGTTCTTGACGGTGCCGCGGTCGAGGGGGAAGCCCATGTGTGGGCATCGGTTGTCGACGGCTGCGAAGGTGTCGTCTTTGGCGAAGACGGCGATGGTGTGGCCGGCTCCGGTTATAACGGTGCAACCGCGTTGTTTGAGCTCAGCGACTGTTCCGGCGATTAGGAGGTTGTTGGCGGCGTTGGTCATGGGGACTGCCTATTGGTATTGGAGACGTAACTAGTCGATATCGCTTCAACCACCCAGCTTCACAGATAAGGGTACGCTCGCAGAGACGAGTTGGCACCTGAGCATAGTTTAGCGCCCCGGTCATCTCTAGTACGATCTTGGCTAATGGCGATTTCAGACATCGAATTGTTGAAGATGCAGGTCGAAACGTTGTTTGTTGCAGACGATTTCGGTCGGCTACGGTTCGTCAATGAGCCTTATGACGATGAAGCACGTCCTGCCCCTAACTTATTCGTAGGCACTGCTCGTTATGGTTCGATCGTGCGTTTTGGCAGCGATATACCGGAAAGTGTCTGCAAACAAATTGAAGTGTTGATAGGTGATTACGTTCACATCGGTGATGTCAGGTCGAACCCTCCTTTTCTTGACGATTTGATGGAGGTGCTTCGGCCTTATCTGAAGACCGATCGAGTGTGGGAGGGACCAGCATATCGGTTTCCGAAATCGATGCAGTCTCCGCATTCGGGAGTGAGGATCAACAACGAAAATTCGCATCTCCTCAAGGCTGAATTGGAAATTATAGACCCTGTTAACCAAAATTCCTTGAATCCGCTTTAGTTCTGCGGCTCTTCAGGCTCTCGGTATTAGTTCAAAAACTTCCATTCTTCATCCTTGCGGACGGTCGAGTTAGCCAGCACGTCGATAACGTTCTCGAAGGTGTCCGGTATCGGCTCCGGCCATATCCGATCTGACTTGGGACGACGCTTGCGCTTGGGTTGATGCGTGTGCTTGGGACCGATCATGTCTTTGTAGCGCAGGCGCTTCCCGTCCATGCCGAAAATGATGTTGGCTGTCTGGGTTTCGGTATCGAGCGGACGGTCGCTATGCCTTTCTCGAAATACTCGTCAAGCAATAGACTCAATTTTTCAGCGTTATTGCCATATCGATGGAATATAAAGACTGATCTCCGTTCGATATTCTGCATAAACAACTTGAATTCCTGTCTTATTGTGAAGCGAAATTCGACTCCCACAATTGAACCCACTCTCAAACGCATCATTTGGCTTGTATCGATAAAGAAGAACCTTGTTTGTGCATACAGCCTCAAAAGAGCTTTCATAAACCGGTCCAACTTGAGTAGGGTAGTTCAAAGGCCGAAACTCAACGCTGACAACTTTGTCAACCTTCAGATGAGTCCATGCAGAACCGAGCTCAACTGGAACATCTAAGTCAACTGCAACACAGCGACTCTGATTTGCTGACGATTTTTCAGTACCATCAAATCGAAGATTGAACGCAGAGCCTGAATATGTGTGAATTTTGGCTTGCGATGACGAAGGCAGATACTTGATAAGCTTACAAACACGACCTTCATCTTGAGCCTCTGCTTTAGAAGGCGTCATAAGAATGACTCCTACAACACAAGCAATCGCAAAAGCAAAAGCAGCTACAAGAAGAATAAGATCCTTATAGTAAATCTCGAACAGATAGCGATTAAATTTCATCTCAATTCTCCTCATCTTGGGTGATGTGCTTGCGACTGCCGCCGCTGCGCTCATTGATGTCGAAGGGATCGTCGGGTTGGAACCCGCCGATCCCCTGCTTGCCGCCGATCGTCTCGGATTCGGGCCGCGCCTAGCTTCACGAAGCCGGGACAGCCGACCGCGCTAAGCTGAGGGATGGGGTGGAGGTCGCTATTGCAAGGCGTAATTGCGGTTCGCATCTAGACGGTGCGAATGCTCCCTCCTACCCCTGCCGGGAGCGCCCTTGCTCGATGCCGCCCGACGCTTTACATCGTATCAGGATGAACACGCTGACGCCGAGAATCAGATTGATGTAGCGGCTAGTCATATGGATTCAAGGCAATAAGTTCATGCATCGGTCGCGTGAGATCATCCAACGCTCTAAGGCAGAAGTAGCATCCTCTAGCATCTCGACGGCAGTGGCGGCGGGCACAGTTGATAGCCGCCTCTAGGTTGTCGAATTTTCTCGACCATCCTTTGCCCTCGCGTCGCTCGGCAAATCCGCATCGAGCGGTATGCACAAGCACTCTGTCTTTGGACGGATAATCGTTGACAACGTAGTTGTGTTGATTCGTTGTCTTTCTCCTTTTCAAACCATCGCCATGTCGAGCCGCCGCAGGCGCGCCCGTAGATACTCCATCGGGCGGTCGCTGATCGCCGTGCTCCGCTGGATGTTCAGCGGCAAATGATCCGGACGCGCCGTTATCTCGCGGGCGGCAACGTCTAAGATGCAGGCCCACCTGGACAATTACCGGCTTGAATATTCGAAACACAATCGCAATCATCGCCTCCGCCTTGATACCTCTAGCCGTGATCGCCTGCGGGGTTGAACCTCCGCATTTTGGCGGCCATTTGAGGCCTCCCTCGCGACTAGGGCAACTGCCTTTTTGACCGCAGACGGTTTCCCGGATGAGCCGACGAAGATAGGCTCGCGTGAAGCGACGCCCTCCAAACAGCGGTTTGTACGTTCCGAGACGATGCGGCGACGCGCCACACCCCCGTCTGCGGCCGATTGAAGATTAGCATACGTGCAGATGTTCATTTACCATGTTGTCGCAAGTCGGACAAGGAGCGCAGAATGCCGAACCTAGAAATTAAGTTAAGAAACGTCGACGGGTGAACGCATGGCGATAAAATACCGTGGACGGTGGATCAGGGCGGACCCTTGCGACAAGCGGAAACGATGGTACGTGTACCTAGTCAGCGCGAAGCGGATCCCCGTCCTTTACATCGGGATTTCGACAGACCCCACGAAGCGTTTCAACACCCACAAAAAGAGGTTCAAGTTCAAGCGCGAGCGCGAATGGTTCGATTTCGACAAACCGCGCAAGTTGAAATTGCGCGTCTTGGATGGCCCTCTCGACCGCGTGCAAGCGCGGCGGATGGAAATCGACCTACACCTCGAACACCCCAACGCGAAATCTCGAAAGACGGTTTTGGAACACCTCAAGCGGCGACCGTGAAACCACGCGGCATCAAACACCCCCCTCGCGTCTCGAAAAGGTAGTTAGACACGTTTCAAACCTCGATGCGGGCGACACGTTCTTCCATCGTTGTCATTGCGCCCCCTCCCGCGTTCTTCGAGCGACTGATTCGGCGAATGCGAACGCGTCGTCGTCGGTGTCGAAGTCTTTGATCCCTGCGGATGCGCCCTTGATAGACAACGCGTAACTTTGCCCAGCGATCCCCAACGCTACATTCGGCGGTTCATATGTGATGAGCAGCGTGATTGGCACTCCGCGCACGAGGATAGGTTTGACGGCTTCATTGGGTCTTTCGACCTTCCATCCGTAGCGCGTCGCCAGAGCTGCGAAACGGTCGCTCGCCTCCGAGCGTTGCTTGGCGTAGGCGATCACGTCGTCTACGATTTTCAGGATTTCAGACTCTCTATTCTGAACCTGTGACTCCAATCTTCAGGGTTGAGCCTAGAATGAGCGTTGGCCGGAGGTCGTTTGACAAGCGCAACGGGCGATGATAAGTCCACTACACCCATCACCACTTGCCAGCATCGGCAAATCTAGTACAACGTGCTATACTCGCGGCATGGCAATAAACCAAAATTTGGAGGAATGCCATGCGGGACGGCGGGAGCGACGAGAGGCATAGAATTTCGCCGCTAATTATCCCGCGCTACCGGGAACCGCCGCCCCACACTTTCATCTTACCCGTCCCCTGCGATGTATCTGATGCGCCGCTAGGGTTCACCGCACTCTTCCAGCCCTTGCCCGACGGTGGGATATTTACGCATTACAAGCCTGACATGTCGTCCGCGTACGGCCACACTTTGGTTGCAGCATCGAACATCCGCTCGGCCCTCTCGGCAATTTCCTTTTCGCGCCACTCGTCGCTTGGGTTGTAGATGGTGACGTCTTTGTTTAGAAACAACATGCTATGCTTTGCGAGCTCTTCTTTCTTCCAGATCCAGCTTGCGTTCGACAGTCGTGGATTCAACTTGCCGGTCACCAGTGACAAATTGCCGATTGTGTGAATCGCATGATTGCGGCGATCCTCGTCGCCATTAGTAGGTGTGCCGTAATGCTCCTGCCATGATCCCGGCATCAGGCGCTCAACAGTAAGGTTTCGGGGCAACGGCATATCTTCCGATTTATTCGTCCTCATACCCTGTTCGATCCCGGTTAGAACCACTTGGAGTCGTCGGCTTTTTAATCCGTTATACAAATCGTTGTTCAGCATCGCGTGTCGCAGATCCGCATCGGTCGGCCAAGTCGCAACCCGCGTTTCTTGTTTCCCTTTCAGAAAGTCCACTACTACGTCGCCGGCAGACCCTAGATCACAGTTGCTCAGCTGGCCAACTAACTCGATATAGGCACGGTTCAAGCCTGCGGTCGCTTGCCCGCAGATCATTCGTCGGATCATATGGCTCTCCAAGGCTCGGATCGCTTTTGTACGCTGTTCGTCGGGAACGTGCTCAGAAAACAACCATAGAAGCACTGGAATCACTGCGCCGTTTTGCAAGACGTTTCTTCTGTACAGAAATAAATCGAGGTTCTGCACCGCTGGAAAGCGTTTCGAAAGATGTTCTCCCATCAACGGCTCATATATATCGCCGACATGACGCAGGTCCGCTGCCACCTTGACAACGCGCGCATCACCTTTGCCGAAATCAGCACTAAGATCATCGAAGTAACCGCTGAACCCCAGATACACCTCTTCGCTCCGCACCATGCCGGCTGTACGCATGATGAGCCACTGGTTCAAAAAAATGTCTATTCGCTTCTGCTTCAATCGTCCGCGTCCGACTTCCGTGTCCCACCACTGATCATCAAAGTCCCATAGCAATTGTCCGTTGCTCATACCAGTCGCAACCCCTACTTTTTCAGCTTCATACATCAACATGTTTTTGATGAGTTCGAATTCCCGCAACCTTTCTCCGCGTGCGTTCAGCGATTCGAATATCACGTGGGCGTTGTCATCGGCCGTCAAATCTATAACGACGATATGTAAGAGATCTCGAAGGACTTTTTGCATTGCTTGGACACGTGCATGGCGGTTATTTTGATCGGCTTCGAACCACTTGCTTGACGCATCTTTAAAGTAAAGATGTGCCCGTATGATGTTTGAGTCCGGATCGTACAAGTGTTCGTCTTTAAGGCTTTGATGAAACCCCGGTCGATCGATAACTGCGGGGTGCACCTTGAATGCCTCTTCATCACCGTGAGGTCTGTCATCATTCCAGATGAGATCGGACATGCGCTCAGCAGGACAGAACCCATCGGCTAGAGATGACTTGTCCACCGCGTCGATTAACAGTTGCAAGGTGGTCAATCTTTGCTGGCCATCCACGACGAGTTTGGCTCGAACCTCACCGACTTCGGTAGGCACGTCCTGCAGAACGACTGCGCCAAGGAAATGCGGACCCGGATGTTCACCAACCGACAATTTCTCGGCGATACTCGACACATCTTTCCACAAAGGTTTCCAGTGCCGGTCTTCGTTCCAAACGTAGCGCCTCTGAAATCTTGGTATCTGGTAGTGGATGTCGTTCTTGAACAACTCTTCCGGTGTCCGAACGTAAACTTTCAATCTTTCGCGCTGTTTTGTAGTCATCGAATAACTCCTGCCACTTGTAGACGGCTAGAAGTTTAAATGCTGTCAAACGCGCCCGTCAGTGGCCCCGCCTCTCGATGCGCAACGCTCCCGTCCTCGAATCCGCCTTTCGCCACGTCGATTCGCGGCTGTCGGTAAAATTCCTATAATTCGGGAAGTCCGCTTTGGTGGTGATCGAAGAAATCCACGATCTCCGTCCAACGCGGATGGTCGGCGGTCCACTCGGATATTTCGTACTTTTCCATAAGATTCGATGATGCATTGCACCGTGACCTATCGGGCGGTCTCAACGGGTAATATGCCGTTTGCTTTGGTTGTTGAAGTCGAGAAACCTGATCGAGGATTCTGTTCCCCAAAGGGTTCTGTGCGCAACCACCGTCATTCCGGCGAAAGCCGGAATCCAGAGGGGCGAGGCAACGGCGTCCAAAGCGAAACACCAAGTCTAAACCCCCTTTAGTTCCCCCTTGGGCATCAAGGGGGAGGGTTGTGCACAGCACTCCAAGGCGATGGGGTGATGCTGTTTATACTTTCGGTGTGGTGTGGATTGGCGCGCTTGAGGATATTGGAGATCGAAGGCAACAGACCGGTAATTTATGGCTGAGGTTCGTGCATTTAGGGGGATTCGCTTCGCTGCGGCGTCGCAGGGGCGGGACTTAGGAGATTACCTTTCGCCGCCTTTCGATGCGATTACGGCGGAGGTAGAACGGGAGTTGTTGGGGCGATCGGAGCACAATATCGTGCGGTTGGAGTTGGCCCCTCGGGAAGGAGTGGATCGATACGGGTTCGTAGCGGAGACGCAGGCGCGATGGGAGGCCGATGGCGTTTTGATGCGGGATGAAGATCCATCGGTCTATGTGACCGAGGAGACGTTTGAGTTTGGCGGGAAAACGCAGACTCGGCGAGGGTTTATCGCGGCGGTGCGGTTGGAGGAGTACGACCGTAGAGTGATATTCCCTCACGAGCAGACGCGCGGCCCGTGGGTTGAGGACCGGGTCAAGATGATGCGGGCGACGGGTTCGGCACTGAGTCCGATGCTGGTGGTGTTTCAAGACGACATTCGGCATTCGGTAGGTGGAATTATGCGGGCGGTCACGGGTGGTCCGCCGTTGGAGACGGCGACGATGGCGGGTGGTTACTCCTTGCGGTTATGGCAGTTGAAGGATCCGGGGACGCTCGAGGTACTGCGTGATTTGATGCGAGATTCGCCGATCTTTATCGCTGATGGGCATCACAGATACGAGGCGGCATTACGGTACCGCAGCGCGATCCGGGCGAGGCGTGAGATCGAGTCGAACGAGGCGGTGAATTACCGAATGATGCATATCGTGTCGATCGATGAGCCGGGGTTGATCACGCGGGGGTATCACCGGGTGATACACGGTGCGACGCCTGAGGAGTTGGGGCGATTAGTTGGTCGATTTGAAGAGGTATGTGAAGTTGAAAATGTACCCACGCCTGACCGAGTTGGGATGGCGTGGCGGCCCGTTGATCTGTTGAACGTGGTTGGTAGCCGGGATGATGGGGAGTTCGTGTTCGGGATCCACGGATTGCAAGGAGGATTCAAAATTGCTCGGATGTCATCAGTCGAGGCGGTGGGATTGACCGGGGAGGATGCGTTGGAGAGATCGGATTACAGTCGATTGCATTCCGAGATACTGGATGTGGTGTTCGAGGGAGAGCGGGTTGATGCAGCAGTGGATTTCGAGTACGAGGTGGAGAATGTGGTTGGCCGCGTCGATTCGGGCGAGGCGCAGTTGGGTATTGTGATGCGTTCGATCCCGACGCACGAATTTGTGGACATCGTGACGCGGGGAGATCGCTTGCCACCAAAGGCGACGAATTTCTATCCGAAGCCGCCGGCGGGGGCAGTGATTCAATCGTTGAAGGGTTCGCTCTAGCCGCGTTCGATTTTCTTGAGCGCATCGACGATAGCATCGGTAGGTGCTCGGTCGCCGATGTCGATACCTACGTAGGAGAAGGCGATGTTTCCGTCTTTGTCGATGATGAAGACGGCGGGTGCGGCTACTAGGTCGTTATGGAGGTTGTACACTTCGTAGGCTTCGGGAACGCTGGCGTCCCTGGTGGTGTAGAGGACGGGGTAGTAGGCGCGGGCGTTGGCGATCATGGTTCCGGCGCCTTCGAAATCGTCCATGCTGACCGCGAGTATTTCCGCGTCGTAGTTGCGGATGCGGTTGTAATTGCTCTGCAACTCGACGAGTTGCCCGTGGCAAATGCCTCAGAAGTAACCCCGGTAGAAGACTAAGACGACGTTCTTATCGCCGCGATAGTCGGAGAGAGTTATCTTGCCAGCGCCGTTAGCGACCGGGAGTGAGAAGTCGGGCGCTTCAGCGCCGGCATCGGTGGACGACGATCCCCCACAGGCAATGGCGAAGGATGCGACGGCTACAACCGTTGCGGCGACAGTGAATGCCTTGAGACGAACCGCAAAGTCCGACACTCGGTCGAATTGTGTTCGGATTTCCAACTAACCTTCGAGGGAGGACAGGGCTTCGAGCACATCTTCGCCAGGGACTTGGTGAGCAGGCGAGTCGCCGATGCTCTCCCAAGCGATGTTGCCGTTGGTATCGATGACAAATACTGAAGCAGATGCGAGGCCATCGCCGTGCAGGTCGAAGACGTTGTAGCTGATGGGTACGTCGTTGTTTTTGCTGGAGTAAAGGATCGGGAATTCCGGTCGGGCTTTGGAAACGATGGATTCGGCTCCGCGGAGATCATCCGTGCTGATGCCTAGGACTTCGGCTCCCGCTTCTGTGATCTTGTCGTAATGTTTTTGCAACTCACCTAGTTGCTTGGTGCAGGACGGTCACCAATAGGCCCGGTAGAAGACGAGGACGACGGGTTGGTCGCCTCGGAAGGACGAGAGGGAGATCTCGGTGCCGTCTCTGTTGACCGCGGGGAGGGAGAAGTCGGGGGCAGAAGGGAGGTCAGGTACTGATTCTGCGATCTCGACTACCTTTTGCTGCGATTCCGGGGCCGTAGCCTGATCGATCGCCTGCGACGAAGAGTTGTCCGTCTCGGACTCCTGGCCACACCCTACGACGGTCAACGCGAATAGGCCGATGAGCGAGGGCGCGGCGGTTGATTTAATGACTCTCGTGATGGCGTTCATGGGATGTTCTGCAAAACCCTTTCTGCAAGGACCCGTTGGGTATAGTCAGGGCTGATGAATTTCCATGTTATCTCGCCCAGTGGATTGATCACGAATACTGACGGTGTGGCGAGGCTACCGGTGTAGACGTCGTAGGCCTCCATAACCGAAGAATCGCCGGCCGTGTAGAGCACGGGGAACGTGACTCCGACGCGACTCGCGATGTTGTCGGCGCCTGTCAGATCGTCGACGCTGATGGCGAGGACCTCCGCGTTCTTCGCTTGGAACTCGTCGTATTTTCGTTGCAGATCACCGAGCTGCGCGCGGCAGTACGGTCACCAGAAGCCACGGTAGAAGACAAGCACGACGGTTTTTTCGTCACGGAACTGGGATAAGGAGTAGCTTCCATCCGTCGTGATGGAGGGAAGGAAGAAGTCTGGTGCTGGGGGGCCGGCGGCTACTGTCTCGGGTTCTGGAACGGGGGTGAAGGTCGCCGTGGGTTCAGGGGTGAAAGTCGGCGTAGGTGGTACCGGAGTGTGTGTGGCGGTTGGTTCGGGCGTGTCAGTTGGTGGGACGGGTGTGTTCGTAGGTACGGGGGTGTTGGTTGGAGGGACTGGCGTGGCCGTTGCGGGAACGGGTGTTGAAGTTGGTTCTTCGGTGGTGTAGACGGCAGGTGTGGGCGTCGCTGCTTCCGATGGCATTTCGGGTTGCGGCGTGTCAGTCGGAGGGATTGGTGTATTTGTTGCCGTTGGTTCTGGAGTGTGCGTTGGCGGCTCTGGCGTTTCCGTCGGCGGAACCGGCGTATCCGTGGGTTCCGGTTGCGGGGTGTCGGTCGGTGCTGCGACTTGAGTCGTCGCAGTAGATTCCGGTTGTGGGGTATCAGTCGGTTCGGGTACCGGAGTTTCAGTTGGAACGGGTTCGACCGCCTTTACTTCCGGTTCCGGAGCAGGCGTGTTGGTCGGTTCAGGCGCGGTGGTAGCGGTTGGTGCAGGCATCGCGGTCGGCGGAGGCGATGTCGGATCGGGTGCCGGCGTATCCGGTTCCGGTGCAGATTCACACGCGAACACCAAAAGCATCGTTGACAGCGCCGCGACCGCGGCACCGGCAATGCTTTTGGTGTACGCGTTGCGGATCCGTGTGTTCGTTGGGTTCATCGGGCTCGATCCCCGATGGGTCTAATCACCCAGTCATTGCCGAGAGTGTCGCTTCGGCAGCTGACAGGGCTTCGTCAACGTGATCTTTTTCGACCCATCCCATATGACCTATACGAAATATCTTACCTGTGAGTTCTCCTTGACCACCGCCTAGGACGACATTGTGGTCTTTCATCACTTTGGAGACGAATAGTTTGCCGTCAAGCCCTTCAGGGAGTCGGATAGCGGTTAGCGTGTCGGATGCGAATCGGCGTTCGGGCAGGATTTCCAGTCCCAATTTTTCGGCACCGCTGCGTGTATGTTCGGCGATTTCGTGGTGACGACTGAATACGTTTTCGATGCCCTCGTCGACCATTGATTGGAGTCCAACTTCGAGTGCGAACATCGCGGATTCGCACGGCGTAAAGGGCGGCTGGCCAAGTTGGAGGAAGTCTTCGTACTGTTGGATGTCGTAGTAGTAGCGCGGCGTCGTGCAAGTCTCGTATGCTTGCCACGCCTTTTGGCTGAAAGCAATCATTGCTATGCCGGGCGGGGCGACCCATGATTTCTGGGACGCGGTGGCGAGGGCGTCGATACCCCACGCGTCAACAGCGATCGGCATGCCGCCAGCTGAAGATACGGCGTCGACGAGGATTAGGGCATCGGATTCGTCGTGGATGGTTTTGCATATCTCCTCCAGCGGATTGGAGACGGCGCTGGAGGATTCATTGTGGGTAAGGATGACGGCTTTGTAATCGGGTTCGGCACGCAATGCTTCGCGGAGGACGTCGATGTCGGCGGCTTGTCCGAGCGGAAATTCGAGTTTCGTGACCTCGGCTCTGACCGCTTCTGCGATCTCAGCGAACCGAATGCCGAAGAATCCGATGATGATGGCGAGAACTTTGTCCCCGGGGGAGACGGTGTTGAAGACGGCTGTCTCCATCGCACCGGTGCCGGACGATGTGATGAAGTAGACATCGTTCTTCGTCATCAAGACAGTGCGGAGGTTCGTACTCATCCGCTCGAGCATGTCGGCATATTCCGGACCGCGGTGATTAATCATCTGCTTGGCAGATATCTGCAGCACCTCTTCGGGTAGAGGGACAGGTCCGGGGATGCGGAGATTTGGTTCGGAGTTTTGCGTCATTTCTCTTCGCGGTTTGTTGAATTTGAGTGGATGGGAGGTTGATTCGATTTTAGATTGCGACGGATCAAAGAACGCGGATTAAGCGATGCTCGCGTCGGCCCCGGCGGAGGACGATTAGGTTGCCGTGCAGGATGTCTTCGGGGGTGACAGTTCGCGCGGGGTCATCGACGCGTTCTGAGTTGAGGTACATCCCACCTTGTTGGACGGTTCGGCGGGCGTCGCCGAGGGACCGGGCAAGTGTCGTTGAGACGGCGAGTTCCTCGAATGAGAGGGATCGCGCTTCGATCTCGGACTTGAGGACTTCGGTGGAACTGGAGCCTGAGAAGACATCGGCGAGTTCGTTGCCGGAGAGCCTGTCGAACTCGCCGCGGAAGAAGGCGCGGGTCACGCGTCGGGCTTGTTCGAGGCCTGAATCACCATGAACGATTCGCGTGACTTGCTCGGCGAGGGCTTGTTGGGCTTCGCGTCTACCTGGGCGTTCTCGAACGGCTTCTTCGAGAGCTTCGATTTCTTCTGGGCCGAGCCAAGTGTATATCTTTAGGTAACGAATGACATCTGCGTCGTCTTTGTTGAAGAAGAACTGATACAGCTGGTACGGCGAAAAGTGGTCGGCATCGAGCGCTGGCGCACCACCAAGAGATTTGCCGAATTTCGCGCCGGCCGAATCGGTTATGAGCGGGAATACGATCCCGTGGGCTCGAAGCGAGCCGTCGGGCGCAGTCCCGTGGACCCGGCGTATTAAGTCCACACCGCCGAGGATATTACCCCATTGATCGCTCCCTCCAGATTGGAAGGTGCAGCTCTCTCGTTCGAACAACACCAAATAATCGAACGCTTGGAGGAGTTGGTACGAGAATTCCGTGTAAGAGATTCCGTCTTCGCGTTCCATCCGGCTGTGTACGGCCTCTCTTTTGACCATGTTGTTTACTGTGAAGTGTTTGCCAACGTCACGAAGGAAATCGAGAAGGAACGTTGAGCGTAACCAGTCCGCATTATTGATTAGCTTGGCGGCATTCGACTTGGTGTCGAAATCAATAAATCGCTGGAGTTGCTCGCGGATCGATTCCGCATTTGAATCGATTTCGTCGTACGTAAGCAGAGGCCGTTCGTCGTTTTCCCTTGGGTCACCGATCAGTCCGGTACCGGCACCAAGAATCGCAATTGGCGTGTGACCGTGTCGTTGCATCCGGGCCATGCACATCAAGGGAACGAGGTGTCCGATGTGCAGCGTCGGAGAAGTAGGATCGAACCCGTTATAGCAGGTGATTTTCTGGGATTTCAAAATCTCAGTGGCACCGGGCGTCGCATCGTATATCGCACCTCGCCAAGTCAACTCTTCGTGAATGTCTGCGAATGTTTCGGTGGTCATGGTTGTTTACCGGGTTTCATGTCGTTCGGGGTGGCAGCGATTCGAATATCCGGTTGATTCGCTGCACATCTAATTGGATCTGTTGCTCAAGCTCTTCGACGGTTTCGAATGCTTCGTCAGGGCGGATGAAGTCGATGAACTCAACGCTGACGTACTGACCATAGAGAACCTCGTCGAAGTCGCTGATGTGGACTTCGAACGAGAATTGGCCTCTCTCGAACGTGGGATTGTCGCCGATGTAGGTGCCGGATGGCAAAATCCGGCCATCGGGCAGTTTCGCCCATGTCGCGTAAATTCCGTGTGCGGGCATAACGAGGTCAGGAGACGATTTCATGTTTGCGGTCGGGACGCCCATTTCGCGTGCCCTTGCAGCGCCGTGCGTCACCTTTCCGCCTCTTTCGTACAGCCGACCAAGCATTGCCGCGGTTCGTTTCACATCGCCTTGAGCCAAGGCGGCGCGGATCGTCGAACTGGAGACGACGATGTCGGTTCCGTCGTCGGATTGCCGGACCGGTGGCACGGTTTGTAACCGGAAACCGTTTCGTCGGGCGATTTCGTCGAGTTGCTCGATGTTGAGGAGGTCGTGTCCCAACACCGCGCGTTCACCGATGACCAAGTGAGTCATACCGAGGGAGTTTTGCAAGGTGGTCAGGAAGGCTTCGGCGGACATCACGCGGATTTCATCGTCGAAGTCGATCAATCGGACGGTGTCGATTCCCTGCTCTTGGATGAAGGACACGCGCGTTTTGGTGCCGTACAGTTGCTTTGTTTGGCGTGTCGGGTCGATGACGGAGCGCGGCGGTCGGCGAAAGCTGAGCGCCACGCTTTGGTTGTCGTATTGTTCGGCAACTTCAACAACGCGCCGGAGAAGGGCTTGATGCCCATTGTGGACGCCGTCGAAGGTACCGACGGTTATACAGGTGCCGCCATCTGCGTCATCGATGGGTGCTATCTGTTCCTGCAACCCCATGTCGTCATGCTATCGAGCGATGCGTCAGCTACGTCAGGCGGCTGCGACTGCCGTTTCGGCTAGCACCTCGACGGTCTCGCGCAGGAGCACTTCGGTTGTCTGCCAATCAACGCAGGGGTCGGTGATCGAGACGCCGTACTTCAGAGTGGAACGGTCGCCGTTAAGTGACTGGTTGCCCGCGTTGAGGTGGCTTTCAAGCATCAGCCCGACAATGCCTCGGTTACCCTCGGCGCGTTGTCTGATCACGTCACGGTATGCGACGGGTTGCAATGCGTGGTCCTTGTTGCAGTTGGCATGCGAACAATCGACTACGAGGTTAGGGGACTTACCGCTATCAGTTAAGGCCTTCTGGGCTTTGGCGACGTTTACCGCGTCGTAGTTAGGGCCATCCGCGCCGCCGCGGAGGACGATGTGGCAGGCGTCATTGCCGGAAGTCTGCACGACTGCTGCACCACCGGCATCGTCGATGCCGAGGAACGCATGGCTCGCGCCGGCGGCGATCATGCCATCGACGGCGAGTTGGATGCTGCCGCCGGTTCCGTTCTTGAAACCGATGGGCATGGAGAGGCCGCTCGCAAGCTGGCGATGGGTCTGGCTTTCGGCGGTTCGGGCTCCGATTGCGCCCCAAGAGACCAGGTCGGCGATGTATTGGGGTGTAACGGGGTCAAGGAACTCGGTTGCACAAGGCAGACCGGTCTCGCAGACGCTCATGAGGAACCGTCGCGCTCGGCGGAGTCCTTCAGCCATGTTGCACGTGCCGTCAAGATTCGGGTCGTTGATGAGGCCTTTCCATCCGACAGTGGTGCGAGGTTTTTCGAAGTAGACGCGCATGATGACGAGCACGTTGTCGCGCACTTCGTCGGCGAGTACCGCGAGGCGGTCGGCGTATTCACGCCCGGCTACCTCGTCATGTATCGAACAAGGTCCGGCAATGACGAGCAATCGATCGTCTTTGCCGGCGATGATGTCGGCAGCTTCTCGGCGCGAGCGAATGACGAGGTCTTCGACATCTTTCGAGATCGGAATCTCGGCGAGGTATTCGGATGGTGGGTCAAGTGGGCTAATGGAAGCCACGTTTAGGTTTTTGATTCGTGAGGCCATCGGTTCTCCGGTAGGGGGTAGGTTTGTGGTCAGGGTTTAGGGTTCAGGTGATTGGGACGCGCGGAATCTACGAGCACATGGGTTGCGTTTCAGGATGCGCCGCGCCGGGTGCATATTCGCATAGTTTCGACGTCGCGCGGGCAGAGTGCCATGTTGTTTCTAGGCGCGGCGCCGGCGGATATAGAGCCAGCGAGCAGCTTGGCCGGTATAGGTGCAGACCGCACGTGTGCGGGCGAATGCCTTTAGATCAGTGACGCGCGCCGCTTCGCCGCATCGTTGCAATGCGGAGACTGAACTGTCTTGGCGGCTATTGGGCATCGGTGATGTCCGCTCGGAGCACAACTGCTTCTCTCAAGTATATGTGGCGAATCTCGTCTTGCGATTTATCCGTATTGAGGAAGAGCATCACGCGCACGCACTTACGCATCGAGCCAGGCCGGTCGATCTCGATCGAGTTGATAAGCGGTACCAGGTTCCAGTTGAGGCGCTCCCGTGCGGCGACGGCGGGGAACTCGGCGTTGAGATCGGATGTCAGCGTGAAATAGACGGCGGCGATATCTTTGGACGCGATATCGTTGGCGGCGATCATCTCGTTGAGGAGCTCTTCGGTTGCGTCCATTATCTCCGGTCGAGAATTTTCGCGGACGGTGGTGGCGCCTCGGACGCCGCGTACTGCAGTCATGATCGGTTAAACCGTAGGTCTGGTTGCGGGTTGCATCGCGGCGAGTTTATCGTCCATCGATCTTCGGGCGAACACATTTCATGCTTGGAGCGAGCGGATGAATGTTGCTGCCGTCGCCGGTGCTTCGTCGGTTGCATTGCCCTGCATCGCGTTGATGAGGGCGCTGCCGATAGCGACGCCGTCTGCGTACCGCCCCACTGACTTGACGTGGTCGGCGTTGGAGATGCCGAAACCAACAACGACGGGTAGTTGGGTGTGGGAGCGGACGCTTGCGACCAAGGTTTCAACGTCTCGCGTAACGGCGGCGCGGGCACCGGTAACACCGAGACGAGAGATGCAGTAGACGAAACCTGATGCTTGTTTGCATGCTTGAGCGATCGTCTCTTCCGTGGAGGTGAGAGCGAGCAAGGGGACGAGAGAGATGTCGGCCTTGGCGCAGGCGTCGAGGAGCGGTCCGGCCTCTTTCGCAGGCAGATCGACGGCGATGATGCCGTTGACTCCCGCGTCGCGCGTCCGAGCGCAGAACTCGTCTATACCGATCTGGTAGATCGGGTTGTAGTAACCCATGAAGACTATAGGAGTTTCGACGCCGCGTTGCCGAATCTGGGCCGCGTTCCGAAAACAGGTTTCGGGCGTGATGCCGTTCTCCAGCGCCTGGAAGCTCGATTTCTGGATTACCGGGCCTTCGGCGAGCGGATCGCTGAAGGGGACTCCCAGTTCGATGACGTCGGCACCGGCCTCGGTCAACGCTTCAACCACTGCCGGAGTGCTGTCACGTTGCGGATGTCCGATGGTTACGAACGGCACGATGGCGGTGCGCCCGTCGTCTGCGGCTCGAACGAATGCTTGTTGGATGGGATTAGACACGTTGATTGCTCGTAAGAACTAAATGTTACTTTTTCGGAATCTTTCAAGCTAACGCGATCTCGTAGATAGCGTACGTGTTGTTGACCGAGTGTAAGAGCACGGCTGGCCATATCGACCTCGTCGTCACGCAAGTAGTTGCGAGCAAGATGCCCATGCCGAAGATGTAGACGTTTGAGTGGAGGGTATTGAAGCTTGGATCGATGTGTATCAGGCCGAAAAGGGAGGCGGAGAAGATGACGGCGACGGTGACGTTGGAGATTTTTCGAATAATCGGAACCATGAATCCGCGGAAGAGTATCTCTTCGCCGAGCGGGACGACGATTGATAGGACCGCCAATGCGAGGATCGGGTTACTGCCGAGTGCTGCGAACCTTTCGAAGACGCGATCTTGGGAATGCACATCGACACCGGAGGCGACGAAAATCTGCGATAACGCCGAGTTGAACGCCAACCATGCGATCAAAGGTAGCGCGAACGATGCTACCGTTCGCTCCGGCATTCGCAATCGGAATTGATCGGCGAACTGTGTAGGTATTTTGTTGGCGAATATGAACGCCACGGCGATCAGTGCGAACGATCTCACTAAGATCGAGATGGTGTTCTTGGTTCCGACAACCCAATCTGCATTTTGGAGAAGATATGTGATCGATGGCGCGAAAAATAGTAGGGCGGTACTCGTTGCTACGAATCCAGCGAAATATGCGGCGTGTTTGAGTTTGAGGATGTAGACGATGGTCACCGACATCAAAGCGAAGCAGATGCCGATCGAGAGGTTGCCAAGATTGATGAGGTGAGGATCGGCTTCGTGGTGGAAATCACCAACAAGGAGACCGAGCCAGACTTCAATGCACAGCCAAGTGACGATACCACCTGCGAGCAGGATCGCCAACTCGCGTTTTCGGGGATCCGCGAGAACGACGAACGGGGTGGTTACCGCTGGCCGCACCGACTCATTGCCACGCAACATCGCCGTATAGTTTTGGATCACGGGGTTTGGCGGCGAATACGGCATATTCTTCCGTCGACTGTTCGATCGTAGTGAAATCGCCATGTCCGGGCATCACAACGGTGTTCGCCGGCAACGAGTGGAGGTGGGTAGTGATGCTCTCGATGATCTGATCCAGCGCGACCGAACTTACGGTCTTTCCTGGGCCGCCGGGAAAGAGCGTGTCGCCGGTGAAGACGTGGGGTGATGCGGCGGGCGTGTCGCCGGGCAACAGGTAGGAAGTGGATCCTGGGGTGTGGCCGGGGGTTTCGATGCACCGAATGGTGATTTCGCCGATCTGGAGGACGTTGTCTTGCGAAACATCGATCGGATTGCGGTAGCCGCTTTTTTCGGCTACTGCATCGGCGTCGTCGGCTCCGATGCCGACCGGGGCGTCGAAACGGTCAGTCACGACGTCGAACCCCTCGAGATGGTCCCAATGATTGTGAGTAATCAGGATCGCTTGGACGTCGGTGTTACCGGCTGCCTCGATGAGTTCGAGAGGTTTGTCTGGAGTGTCGATGATCACGCTTTTGTTGGTGCTTCGACAGGTCACCAGATAAGCGTTGTTATAGAACCCGGATATCCATCGCTGAATGGTCCATAGATCGCCCTGGTATTCGATGCCCATTGTGATTGTCACCCTCCGTTAAATGCGATATCGCACCGAGTCTAACGGAAAGACTCGACCGCCTCTTCGTAGGATTCGACGATTTGGACGACTTGGTCGATGGCGGTGACTCTGAACAGGGTTCCCAGGTTGTTTCCGAGCCCGCAGAGTACCAGTTTCCCGTGTTTGACGACGACGCGTGCCGCGATGCTGAGCAACGAACGGATGCCGGCGGAATCGATCGCTTCGACCTGTGCAAAGTCGATGATGATGTTCAAATCGCCGTTCAGAATGCGTTCCCGAACGGACCGTTCGAACTCTTCGGTGTCAGGTGCCTCGATCCGGCCCTTAGGAAGAAGGACCAGAATCGCTCCGTCGCGCCGCTGTGTGGCTTCGATCGTCAAAAAATGATCTCGCGGTCGGCGATCCCGACCAGCGTATTACCGTCGGCTTTCGTGTCCTGCGCCGACGCACAAACCAAATTATATCGGCAATCGGAACGTGTGTGCAAAAGGCGCTTGGTCCGAGCGCGCTAGGTGGAGAGATCGATCACGCGGCAGACGATGGATCTACTGCAGAGGAGCCTTCGGTTTGACCGACGGTTTCGACATCTTGTGCGACTTGGTTTTCGGCGGCCGGACCGTCGTCAGCACTCGAAGTTTCGCTGCGAGACTCACTCGGATCGCGGCCTTCCATGATGGCTTCGAACTGGTCCGCATCGATGGTTTCATTTTCGAGGAGGAATTGGGAAACTGCCTCCAGTTTGTCCTCGTGTTTGGTAAGGATTTCCGTTGCGGTTTCGACGCCTTCTCGTAGCAACCGATCGATCTCGCGGTCGATAATCGCTTCGGTCTTCAAGCTGTAATCGCGCTCCTCGGAGATTTCCCGGCCGAGGAAGATTGCCTCTTGGCGCTTGCCGAAGGATCGGTAGGTGAGTTCGTCGCTCATGCCGTAGCGCATGATCATCTCGCGCGCGATGCGGGTCGCCTGTTCAAAGTCGTTGGAGGCTCCGGTGGTGATCTTGCCGAGTTTCAGTTCCTCGGCGGCGCGTCCGCCCATAGCACCGGCGATGCGTGCCAGGAGGTACGGTTTCGTGAGGTAGGACTTGTCTTCCTGTTCCCAACGTGTGAAACCTCCGGCGTGGCCGCGGGCAATGATCGAGATCTTGCCGACGCGGTCGCCTTCAGGCATGAAATATGGCACTACGGCGTGTCCGGCCTCGTGGAATGCGGTCAACCGCCGTTCGTCTTCGGTGATGACCTTGCTCTTGCGCGCCGGACCGATGGAGACGCGGTCGATCGATTCCAAGAGTTCATCGAGCCCGATCGATTTCTTGTTTTTGCGGGCGGCAAGAAGCGCGGATTCGTTGATCAGGTTGGCCAGATCTGCACCGGAGAAACCGGGTGTCTGCTTGGCGACGGTCTGCATTTCGACGCCTTTATCAAAAGGTTTGCCCTTGGCATGGACATCGAGAATGGCGGTGCGCCCGCGGATGTCGGGCGTATCGAGGGTCACGCGACGGTCGAAACGGCCGGGTCGGAGCAATGCCGGGTCGAGAATGTCTGGCCGGTTGGTGGCCGCGATGACGATGACCGACGAGTGGGTGTCGAAGCCGTCCATCTCGACGAGGATCTGGTTGAGCGTCTGTTCGCGTTCGTCGTGGCCACCGCCGAGGCCGGCGCCGCGGTGTCTACCGACGGCGTCGATTTCATCAACGAAGATGATGCACGGAGCGTGGCGCTTTGCCTGTTGGAATAGATCGCGCACACGGGAGGCGCCGACACCGACGAACATCTCCACGAACTCAGAACCTGAAATCGAGAAGAATGGCACGCCAGCCTCGCCGGCGACTGCGCGGGCTAGCAGCGTCTTACCGGTGCCGGGCGGACCGACCAAGAGAACACCGCGCGGTATACGCGCACCGAGGGCTTGGAACCGTTCGGGGAATTTGAGGAATTCGACGATCTCCTCGAGCTCTTCTTTGGCCTCGGGGACGCCGGCGACGTCGAAGAAGGTTACGGTGGCCTTGGCGCCGACGAACATGCGGGCTCGGGTCCGGCCGAAATTCATCGTCTGGCTGTTGCCGGCTTGAGCCTGCCGCAACATGAAGATGAGAAGTCCGGCGAAGAGAATTAACGGGAGGAACCCGATGAGGGCCTGCAACAAGGTCGCGAGCCCGCTCTGGCCGCGGACATCGAGACGGTAGTTGTTGAGATCAGCGCCGGCGTCAGAAAGGGCTTCGAAGACGCTGGTAGAAGATTCTTTGCGAGACGAGAAGACCTGCGAGCCGTTGTCGATCTTGACAGTGTCACCGTTGACTTCGATGCTCAGTGCCGGTCCGGTATTGTCGCGAGCCATCTCAACGACGCGATTGAAGGGGATGGTCTCGGATCCGTCGCCGGTGCGGAACAACAGCAGAATCAAAGCGATCGCCGCCACGGCGATCAGCACGTAGACCAATGAGTTTCGGATTCTCACAGTTTGGATTCTAATTCACGGCAAATCGGAAGTCCCGACTTCCTGTGCCTTCTGATACGTCGACAAAGGCCGACGCGGTTCTAGCTCCGGATGACATGGGACTCGACGAAGTATGCGGAGGTTCAAGGATTGAAGGGTTTTTTGCCATTCTCTTGGCAGAATTCGCGGGCATGCCCGAGCATTAACTCGCGGACGCCGATCGAGAATGTAGTGGCACCGATCGATTTTCCGGCGGCGACAGCTCGTCGCTCTACGTCCGCGGTGGCTGCGACTCGGTCCGGGTGCATCGGTTGGCCGGCGATGCCCATGCTGGCGGCGAAGTCGTTAGGTCCGCCGGCGACGCCGGTCAGGCCGGGCACGGCGAGGATGTCGTCGAGATTGTCGTGCGCCTTCTTCGATTCGATCTGGGCCATGACGATCATGTTTTCGTTTGCCCATTTCATGAAGGCCCGTTGACCGCCGTACGCCTCGATTTTCTCCGGGTCGTTGAATTCGGTGCCGCGTCCACCGCCCCATGAGCGCCAGCCAGCTTCGGGGAACAGGCAGGCGTCGGCGAGAGCCTGAGCCTCCGCTCCGGTCTCGACGTGGGGTCCGGTGACACCTTGGACGCCGCGATCGAGATAGAGATTGACCTGGTAGGCGGCGTTGTCCGGAACGCGCGCAGTCACGGACATGCCAAGGGCGTTGGACAAGCGACAGATGTCGTCGACGCTCTCGACGGAATAGGCTCCGTGTTCGCCGTCGATGCTGATCGCGTCGAAGCCGACGTGGGCGGCGAGTTCGATCAGCTGTGACGACGGAAACGGGAGGGCGAACACCAACGCATAGCGTCCTTCACGGTTGGCTTTGAGGATAGTGTTTTCAATCATGTACGGCTTCTTCCTTTTCAGTTTCCGACTGGGTGAATTCTAGCAACGGTTCGGTCGGTGTGGGTTGCGACGGCTGCGTTCAGATCCGTCGATTCGTGCCACCGCGGGCGGTGGGACGTTTGAATGGCGGATGGGCGGCGATTTCATTGAGATCGAGATCGATGCCGAGACCGGGTGCGTCGCTCAGGGTGACGTATCCGTCTTTTTGACGGGGTAGACCGGGACAGACGGTGAAGTACCAGGGCGAGTAAAACTCGGCGTGATACTCCTGGATCTCGAAGTTCACGATCGACGCGTCAAGGTGCATCTCGGCGATGGCGCCAATGGGGGAGCAGACGTTGTGTGGAGCCATCGTGATGTGTTTTGCCTCGGCCATGATGGCGATCTTTTTGAGCTCGGTTATGCCTCCGGCATTGGCGATATCGGGCTGCAGAACGTCGACTGCATGGGCGTCGATGATGTCGGCGAATGGAAACTTGGTGTAAAGGCGTTCGCCAGTGGCGATTGGAATGCCGACTTTGCGACGGACTTCGAGGAGTTCGCAGACGCGCTCTTCGGAGACGGGTTCTTCGTAGAAGAGCGGACGGTACTTTTCGAGCCGGTTGCCGAGTTTGATGGCGTTCATCACGTCGAATTTGGCGTGGGCTTCGACAAGAATGTCAATTTCTTCCCCGACGGCCGCGCGGACGGCGGCGACTCGGGCTTCGGCGGTCGCGGCTTCGCGTTCGGAGATTTTGTAGTAGTTAGTTTGCGCGAAGGGGTCGAACTTCATGGCGGTGTAACCCATGTCGACGACGACTTTCGCCTCTTCAGCGTTCTGTTCGGGAGTGCCAGGATTGGCGTACCAGCCGTTGGCATAGACGCGGATTTTCTTTCTCTGGGATCCTCCAAGCAGTTGGTAAACCGGGCGGTCGAGGATTTTGCCTTTGAGGTCCCACAGCGCGATGTCGATCCCGCTGATGGCGGTCATCGCGAGCCGCCCGCGTTTGCCGGGGGCGTTGTGGTACATATCGGTCCAGATCGCTTCGGTGTCGAGCGGGTCGCGGTCGACGACCCACTTCTCGACCAGGTGGGTGGCGAGGAGCTTAACGGAGTCGTCGGCCTCCATCGGACTGGCGTCTCCCAAGCCGTACAATCCCGGCTGATCGGTGTTCAATTGGACAACCAGCCAGTTGCGATCGGCGTTATGGTGTTTTGCCGAAAACTGGTGGAACTTTATTCCGGTAACTGCGGGCATCATCTACTCCGACGAATGATGGTCATGTTCTTCGTGTCGAATGCATCTGCAAAGGATACCAAGCGCACCGACGCACAGTGGTTGTATTTCTGTCAATGGTGGTTGCGATAAACTTTGCGTGTTATGGGTATCTGCTTGCCGGAAAAAGCGTTGCACGAGGTTTGGCGACGAGCCGATTCCCATCGTGCCTCGGTCGCAACTGCTTGCGGGGATCGCTATCGAGTGCTCTACTCGGGGATGCCGGGAGGGTCGTATGGTCCCGATTTTAGGGACGCGGTGTTAGAGGCGGACGATGGGTCTGAACTGCAGGGCGATGTCGAGATTCATCGTGACGTATCAGACTGGTACGCTCATGGTCATCATGGTGATGCCCGGTACGGGCGCGTGGTGTTTCATGTGGTGGCCAATGGCATCGACGAGGGAACGGACGGGTATTCGTCGGTGCATCCTGACCTGCCTGGCGGCTTACCTTCAAACACCGTGAATTCTCTCGGGATGACGGTGCCAGAGGCCGGGATCGGTCCGTTGATGAACGAAGCCGGCACGTCGGCCTTGGACGTTTCGCCGTGCCGAAACCGAGTTTCGGAGTCTGAATCCGTTGCAGAATGGCTCGACGCGATGGGGGATGCGAGGTTCGCGCTCAAGGTCCGGAGCCAATGTATCGATATCGAGAAGTTCGGGCCGGACTTGGCGCTGCAGTTGGCGATATTCGAAGCGTTGGGGTATCCGAGGAATCGCGTCGCGTTCCGGCACTTGGCTAAACGTTTGCCCTGGGCCTTCCTTGCGTCGTTCGTCGGTGATTGCGATGCGACCTCAGGCGACGATGTTACGAGAGCGATCGCGCTGTTGCGGTGGGGCGCCGGGTTCGGTGAAAAGCCGGAGTGGGTGTCGGCGCCGCGACTGGTCGGTGAGCTTCCTGAATGGACCGCAGCCGCGAGCCGACCGGCAAATCGGCCGGAAGCAAGGTTGATTGCCGCGGCTCATATCGTTGCGGAGTGGTGGCGATTCGGAAGTCCCATCCGGCACGCTGTTGCGATGCTGCGCGGAGCTTCTTCTGGAGCACAACTCCGCGAAGTCTATTGTTTCGGGAGTGGCACGATCGGTTCGGGGCGCGCCGGTGAGATAGTGATCAACGCGATTTTGCCCACCGTCGCCGCTTGGGCCGAGGTTGGACGCGACCGTGCGATGTACTTAGAAGCGATGCGTCTCTATCGCACGCATCCGGCGCTACCTTCGAACTCGGTAATGAAAGAGGCGGTGCAAGTCTTGGCGCGGCGCGGCGTGCCGTTGAGCAACATCCGCGGCGCGCGTCGGCAGTTCGGTGTCATGCACATTTACAAAATGATGCTTCTGCGGCCACGGATATCGCGCCAGATCCGTTTGGGCAGCCGGGTCTTGTCATCGTGAACGAAGTTCCGCGAATCTCGAGATTCTGCACGTGTTCGGATCTACCGACACACTTGGCCGACGGAGAATTGAAGGAATTGATCGGAGAGGATTTGGCATCGTCATCTGTTGGCGCCGGTTCTGCGATCGCGGCGCCGTCGTCGAGGTTTTGCACCTGTTCGGATCTTCCCGCTAATCTGTTGGTCAAGTCGGACACCTCGGATCCTTCGGGTGTCGAGGACTCAGGCGTTGATTTAGAAGAGGCTGGGACGGGAGCCGAAATCGAGTCTTCGTTAAGTACGTTCGCTCCGACACGAACGGCGGGAATCGTTGATCGACCCACATCGCCACCGGTCGCAGTAACAGCTGCCCCTTCGTCGGCGAACGTGGACGATGCTGAAGTTGAGCTATCGAGCGTATCCGAATTGCTGCCTGGCGAATCTTCGCTTTATTCGGTGTTGACGCACGGCCGGGGCGGATCGGAAGTGGTTTTGACTCAGCGGCGTGTGTTGCTGCGCGGCTCCCCGGACGCGAAGATTCTGCACGCTTCGATTCGGTTGGCAGATATCGATGCCGTACGGATCGAGAGGGCCAGTCCGAAACGTCGTTCTTTGATCTGGGGACTGATCGGCTTTGGCGCGTCGGTCGGCATGTGGCAGGCTCTCGACGGCGTGGGAAATCTACGACTGTTCATCGCCGCCGCAGTGGTTTTGATGAGCTTGGTGCTTTTAGCAGACTACTTTTTGAGGCCCCCGGATTTGGTGGTCTCATTGAGCGCGCGTTCGGGTTCTGAATTGGTTATCGACTTCGGACAATCGCACACCGAGGAAGCTGACCGATTCGCGGCGCGAGTGATCTCGAAGTTGGAGGTAATGACCCGCAATTGATCGTCAAAGCTCGATGTGGTCGTGCTAGACGAGAGTCGAATTGACGCGCTACGGTGGTCGGCTGCTCGGTCATCCGATGCGAAGCGACGGTATCACGTCTAGATCGTACGCGTCGCGAGCGCCGTTCTGGTAACGTTCCAATCCAGCTCGAGCAATCATTGCGCCGTTGTCCGTGCAGAGAGGAATGGGCGGGGTGACAACGGGTAGCGGTGATTTCGATTGCATCGTTTCTCGCAGCGGCCGGTTGGCCGCAACACCGCCGACGAGGACGATAGCCGAGCAATCGAATTCGATCGCCGCCGAGATGGTCTTGGTGACGAGGACGTCAACCACTGAATCTTGGAATGCCTTGGCGATGTTCGCCACTGTTTTTTCGTCCGCGGTCCGATTGGATTCGGGGCGCGGGTAGATGCCTTCCGCGCGGGCGCGGTTGAGCACCGCGGTCTTCAATCCGCTGAACGAGAATTCGTGGGTACCCCGGATCCAGGCACGAGGCAACGATCCGACTTCGTCGTCGGCATTCTCGGCCGCCCGTTGAATCTCCGGGCCGCCCGGATAAGGTAAACCGATGGCGCGCGCCGCCTTGTCGAACGCTTCACCCGCGGCATCATCCCGCGTCTCGCCGACGAGCCGGAACTGTATCGATGATCCAGATCGCTCGGCGAGCACGAGTTCGGTATGGCCGCCGGACACGATTAAGCACATCGCCGGGTCATCGCCGATGCGATGCAATGCTTCCGCGAGCGGGAGATGCGTGTCGGTGTCGGCTTTGTGGGTCGATCCGTTCGAGTTGCTCGGTTGTCGAATGAAGGCCGCCATGACGTGACCAACTAGATGATTGACGCCGATGAGCGGTTTACCGGTGACGGCAGCCGCGCCCTTGGCGTAGTTGACGCCGACCATCAACGAACCGGCGAGACCCGGTCCATTGGTGACCGCGATAGCGTCCAGATCACTCCAGTTGAGTCGGGCGTCTTCCAAAGCCGCTCGAACGACGGGCGAGATGTCGCGGATATGTTGTCGAGAGGCCACTTCAGGGACGATGCCGCCGTAGCGAGCATGGATGTCGGCCTGGCTGGCGACGACGTTGGCGAACAGCCTTCCGGCCGAGTCGACGATGCCCGCGGCGGTTTCGTCGCAAGATGTTTCAATGCCGAGAATCATGTCGGATCGTCTTCAATCCCGAGGTCGAATTGCGGGTCAATGTCCTTCTTCGGATAGCGAATTTCAAGCCCATGTCCCACGATTCTAAGCGTATGGGACTCGGAGAGGTCAGGGAAAGTACGACGTCGACGAATCGCGACTGGTGGATGGCATCTCGAAGTGCGGGTACTCATCGCGAACCGCGCAGAACTTAATGGGTTGGTTATTGCGAGGCCATCTGAAAGGGTGATAGGATTGGAGGAAATGGAATCCGCGCATTGGAGCCTGTTCCGACAGGCGACCGCGGGCCTGAGCGACGGGGTGAAGATAGCCTTCGAGCCGGGTGATGACGAGAAGCAGCGTCGGCGGAGGTTAGAACGTTGGAAGCGATGAGTTCATGGCCAGAGTGTCTGGCGTGCGAGCAAGGTGTACTGGTGCCGTTGTCAGATTTCGGCGGTCAAGGTGCATCAGTTCACTATAAAGCTTGGGTCTGCACCAGCCCCAATTGCGACTACAACATTAAAATTCGCAATGGCGATATACACCTCAACGAACCGATATTCGAGGGGCCCAGAGGACGCTGATGTGACGTTTCGCACTCCGACGGGCGTCTCAATCAGTTCGTCGTGAAAGCGAAATGAAACGGATCTCGAAATTTGCGAAGCCGTTGGGCTTTGCAATGGCAGTGATCGGGATCGCAATGATTGCGATTTCGGGTTACTACCTTTTGGAATACGCGCGTTCCGGTTCGGATGCCGCTACGTTCAACGTCGACGCGGCAGCGCCGGAGGACATGCGTACTCTACTCGGCCTGGGTATGCCGGAACCTGTTGCGCGAGAGAATCCAGTAGCGCGGGGCGTTCCGGAGTACGATTCCGACCGCGGGGCTGCAAACACCTCCATTTTCGAATTGCGGACGCAATCAAACCACGATCAGCGAACTGACGAAGTTGATGGGTTGGGCATGACGTGGGGTGAGACGGTTGGGAATAAAGATCGGCGACCGGTCGCCGAATTAGACGGCGCAGAGACGGTTTCGATTTCATCTCGTCTCCTCGGCGCAGCGTTTGTGTCGGACAACGAAGGCTTTGCACCCCAAGGTGCGAATGCGGAACTCGCGGATATTGGGGCAGAAACCGGAACGGTGGCGACCGACCTCGTACCGGCAGCGTTTGCCGAGGGTGACGTCGCGGCGGTCGCAGTCGGTTCAGATACTGTGGTACCACCTTCTTCGATGTCCGTTTCCGGCATGCTTGACACGTTCGCGTCGATCTATCCCGGCGGCGATATGAATCCCCGATATTGGTCGGAGCCGCATTGGGCCGGAAATCTGCCGTTCGGCGGACCGACGATCCCGGAGGGCTTTGTCCCGATCGACGCATCAGATCTATCGTTCGCGGCGACGGCCGGTGAACAGGCGCGACGAATGCGCATACCGGCGATCGATTTGGATGCTTCGGTGGCGGAGTTGGAACTCCGGGATTTGGGAGATTCGCGGGCGTGGTCGACTCCGGACAAGGTCGTCGGTCACATACCGACGACGGCCCAACCCGGCGAATCGGCGAACGGTTGGTACTTCGGGCATCTTGACGACTTTTTGAGCAACGAAGGTGCCATCTTCAGGCGTCTGCCGGAAATCTCCGCCATGGTCAAAGACGACTATGTAGACATCTTCCTAGAAACGTCTGATGCGGAGTTTATGTATCGAGTGACCGCGACGCGTCAGCTCCATCGCGACGACCTCTATCTTGCTCAGTCCGATAGTTCACAGATTTCGTTGGTAACCTGCTGGCCGTTCCGGGTCTACGATCATCGCATCGTGGTTTCCGCGGTTTTGGTTGCTGTGAAGCATCTGCCACAAGCTTAGAGTCGCAAGCCGCCGGTGTTCCGAAATCGTCGTGAGATAATGCGTTGCCGACGCGCGTCCGTTTGTTGGCCGTTGCGGGAACGTGCATGAAGGCAGGAACTGAATTCACCCCGCGGGGTGCCGAGATCTGGCGCGACCGGGTGTTGTTGGGTTTGCTGTTTGCGAGCGTCGTCGGCGCCTTGATCCAGATCACCATGGGCAGCGCGGTTCGAGTTACCGGATCCGGCGACGGGTGTCCGGATTGGCCGACTTGTTTCGGCAACTGGATCCCTCCATTTGAGTACCACGCCATGATGGAGTACAGCCACCGAACGATCGGCGCTTTGGTTGGCGTTACGATAATCGCCGCGGTGTTGCGCGTGTGGGTGAAACACCGTTCCGAGAAGCCGGTGGTTGCATCAACTACCGCGGGTTTGGTGGCAGTGGCGATCACAGGAGGTATCGGCGGCGCGGTTGTATTGAGCGAACTCGATCCCGGATTGCGGACGGTTCACCTGATGTTGGCTGAGTCCGTGTTGCTTTTGATGGCGCACGCGTTGGTCGCGGCAATATACGTGCGTTCGAGCAGCGACGAGACGAAGATGCGCCGAGGTCTGGTGTTGATGGCGCTTGCCGGATCGGCGATGACGTTGATCGCATTGCTGTCTGGTTCGTACGCGGTGTGGCGGGGTGCCGGTGCGGTCTGCCCGTCTTGGCCGCTGTGCGGTGGATCGATAATCCCGCAATACGAACTGGTTTGGATCCACGTATCGCATCGGGTGTTGGCGCTGATCTCGGTCTTCCCGGCGCTGGGCGCGGCGCACATGGCGATGAAGGTCAAGGACGTTTCCAAATCCGACGGTGCGGAATCATCGGCGCGAATGTTGCGCTTCCTGGGCATCGCCGTATCGCTGATCATCGTCGCCCAAGTGCTACTGGGCGCCGCCAATCCTTGGACCGGTTTCGCGGTCTGGGCGCGGGTCTCGCACTTGGCGTTCGCTTCCCTGCAGTGGGTCTGCATGTGCTTGCTAACGTTGCTGATTCTGTTGCCGGTCGCACGTAGGGGGCTCACCGCCGAGAATCTCGGTGGCGAACTTCGGGGTACATCGAATTCCGAGGCCGCAGCTTGATGGAAACGGCAGCTAACAATCAACCGTGGGCAAAGACGATGTCGCGAACAATTTTGGACTACTTGATCTTGACCAAACCGCGGGTGATGTCGTTGCTGTTGTTCACGGCATTGGGTGGATCTTTCATCGCTGCACGGGGCGTCCCTCCGTGGCAGTACATCGTGGTGGTGCTCGTCGGCGGCGCACTTGCGTCGGGAGGCGCGAGTGCGTTGAACATGTGGTACGAGGAGGATATCGACCAAGAGATGCATCGAACCGACCATCGTCCCGTGGCTGGCGGTCGGATCAAGCCGATGAACGCGCTGATTTTCGGAGTGGTCCTGAACATCGCGTCGTTCGCGGTTTTCTATTTTTTCACCAACGTCTTGGCGGCATCGCTGGCGATCGCCGGGTCGGCGCTCTACGTGGTGCTTTACACCGCGCTATTGAAACGGACGACGACACAGAACATCGTTGTCGGAGGGGCCGCGGGCGCAGTGCCTCCGCTGGTGGGTTACGCGGCGATTCTCGGGGTGCTCGAACTCGAGGCTTGGTACCTCTTCGCGGTCGTGTTTTTCTGGACGCCGCCGCATTTTTGGGCTCTGTCGTTGCTGATCAAAGACGACTACGCGCGCGCGGGTGTGCCGATGATGCCGGTCGTTTCTGGCGAAGCCGCGACGCGGGTTCAAATCCTTTTGTACACGATCTTGATGTTGCCGCTCACCGTGATGTACTACTTTGCGACGTCGAAGTTGGGGGTTGTATATCTAGTGTCGGCAGTGATTTTGGGTCTGGTTTTCTTCGCTCTGGCGTTCAAACTGTGGCGAACTGGAGCCCGCAAAGATACGCTGAATCTTTACAAATTTTCGCTTCTCTACCTCTTCCTGCTGTTTGTGGCGTTGATGTTCGATGCGGCGACGGTATAGGTTGAGGGTTTAAGAAGTGTCAGGAGAGCGACGTTGACGTGGTTGAATCGAGCTGCGATCGTGACCGGAGCGATGGCGTCCGCGTATCTTGGCGCGTCGGCGGCGTTCGCGTTGCGCATGTCGCGCCGTCCGCGACGGGTACCGCTGCATGACGATCCGTCTTCGGTTGGATTGCCGTATCTAGAGGTCTCGTTCAATAGCCGGCGAGACTTTGCGGACCCGGAGCACGAGCTGATGGGGTGGTTGGTGTTGCCGCCGGGTTCCGAGACGACGCCGGTCGATCGGGATTCTCGGTGGTTGGTGATGGTCCACGGTGATGGTTCGAACCGAACCGATCCGCAGGTCGGGGCGATGGGTCTGGCGAAGGCGATGTGGGAGCAGGGTTATGGCGTTCTAATGTTCGATATGCGAGGTTGCGGCCAGTCGGCGGACGGGGATTTCACGGGTGGATGGACAGAACGACTCGATGTCCTTGGTGCGCTGGATTACTTGGTATTGATGGGGGCGGACAGGAGTCGGATCGGGGTGTTGGGATTTTCTCTTGGTGGCGTGGCGGCATCGTTGGCGTGCGCCAACCCGGGCGTCGCCGGTGCGGTCATTGCCGACAGCGCATATAGTGATTTCTGGGCGATCGTAAAACATCGCTCCGGGATGAAGTCCTGGGTTGCCGAGTTGACGCGACCAGGGATGGATCTGATGCTGCAGATGCTCGTGGGTTACCGCCTGGGTGAGGTATCACCGGAGCAACATGTCTCGGAATTCGACACGCCGATGTTCGTGATCCACGGCGCGCTTGACGACTACGTGCCGGTCGTTCACGCGGAACGGTTGGCGAAGGCGCTGGGGGTGAGCCAATCAGCAATCGACGGCGGAGACTGCGATAGGTTGTGGATCGCGCCGGACGCGGGTCACGCGCAGGCGTTTCGAACCGATCCGTCAGGATACGTGACTAGGGTGACGGCGTTTTTGGACCGCCATTTGGCGCGCTGAATATCGTCTAGGGCAGCGACCGCGGGCGTTAGAGTTCCGCTTTCGCGGATGCGACTACTTTGGCGAATGCGTCGGGTTGGCGAATGGCAAGATCGGCTAGCGATTTTCGGTCGAGTGCGATCTCAGCCTTCTTGAGTCCGTTGATCAGCGATGAGTAGCTGATTCCGTGTTCGCGCGCGGCGGCATTGATGCGCGTAATAGCTAGTGAGCGATTCTGTCGCTTCTTGAGCTTGCGGTGACGCGTGGCGTAGTCAAGCGCGTGAAGCATCGACTCTTTGGCGACGCGGTAGCGGCTACTACGTGCGGCTCGGTGGCCTTTGGTGGTAGCGAGTACGGCCTTATGGCGTGCTCGGCGTGTGGTTCCTGCTTTGACTCGGGGCACGATGGACCTCTGAACTCGATCCCTGCGTTCGCTATCGGGATGAGCCTACAAGGGATTGTTTGATCGACTTGGCCATGACTGGTGAATTGATGCCGACTTTTCCGCCGAGCAATCGCTTCATGCGCTTTGCCTTGCGCATTCGGAAATGGCTCTTCGGGCCTTTGGTCCGCATCAGCTTGCCAGTGCCGGTGATATGGAAGCGCTTCTTTGCGCCTTTGTGGGTTTTCAGCTTGGGCATGGTTCAATTATGCAATACGCGCCCGCGTGGGTTACACGTGGGCGCGCAACGTCGATCTCAGGGAGAAGATTTCGGAACGCTAAGATCCGAAATCAGGCGGATTGAGCGACTGGTTCTCGCGTATCGGTTTCGACGGTGTCGGTCGACTGGCCGTTACGCCGCCGATCGCGGTGCCGTCGTTCCGGAGCGACCGCTTTGCTCGCGGGTCGGCTGATGCCGGCTCTCGGTGCGAGCATCATGCTCAGCATGCGGCCTTCCATGACCGGTTTCTGTTCCAATCGAGCGTATTCGGCAACGCCTTTGGCGACGCGCCGCAACACATCCATTGCGATCTCTGGGTGCGCCTGTTCGCGCCCGCGGAAGCGGACGAAGACCTGGACTTTGGCACCGTCTTGTAGGAATCCGAGGACTCGTTTGGTCTTCTGTTGGATGTCGTTCTCAGCAATTTTCGGCGTCAGGCGGACCTTTTTAAGTTCGCTGGTCGCCTTAGATGCTTTTCGAGCCTCCTTGGCTCGTTTGGATTGATCGAACTTAAATTTGCCGTAGTCCATCATGCGGACGACCGGCGGATTCTGGTCGGGACCGACCTCGACGAGGTCTAGTCCGGCTTCTTGTGCGAGGTTTAGTGCCTCGTTACGCTGCATCGCGGTGGATGAGGTTGCACCATTGCTCGTGCGCTGCACCAAGAGAACTTCCGGTGCGCGGATCCGATGGTTGATGCGATAGTTCCTTGCTATGTCGATTTCCTTTCGTGCAAGTTTTCGTTTACGCCGGGTCCAAACCGGGGGTTCAACCTTTCAGCTCAACCTTGGGGTTCGTTCCCGTGTGATGCAAATATATCAAACTTGGCCGCAAGTTACGTATTTGTAAGTTTTGTCCATTTTGACGACGTTGCGGGATCTCATTGATCGATCACCGACCCGTCGAAATGCAAGCGCGTTTCGACTTCCCGCGGGGATGGTGGGCATTGCGCGACGGCGTCGGGTTTGAGTTCGATGCCGATGCCGGGTTGGTCCGAGATGATGAGGTAACCGTTACCGTCGTGCTGCGGAGTGTTTGCGACCATGTCGGATTTGGGTGGGATGTCTTCGCCAATGGGGTACTCTTGGAGCGCGAAGTTCGGCGCGGTGGCAGCGATCTGAAGGCAGGCGGCAGTGCTGACCGGTGAGAGGGGGTTGTGGGGTACTACGCCAACATGGTGGGCTTCGGCTAACGCGGCGATCTTTCTAGCTCCTGAGATGCCTCCTACTAGACATACGTCGGGACGGACGTACTGGACTGCGCACCTCGAGAGGGCCATCTGAAACTCCCAGAGCGAGGTGTACCGTTCACCGGTGGCGATGGGGATGTTGATCTTGTCGGCGACGTAGGCCATTTCGTCGAAGTTGTCGGGAGTGATGGGGTCTTCGTAAAAGTAGGGATGAAACTCTTCGATGCCGAGTCCGAGTTGGACGGCTTCGGCGGGAGTGAGGCGGCGGTGGATCTCGATGCAAAGGTCGACGGAGTCGCCGACGGTCTCTCGGTAATTGCGGACCGTCTCGATGGCGTCGCGTATTTTTTCGGCGTGGGTCTTGAAATATGGGACGTCGCGATCTTCGTCGAGGAAGGGGGTCAGGTGTCCGACCGCGGTGAAGCCCATCTCTTTGGCTTCAGCGATGCCGGTGACGAGTTTTTCGGTGGTGTCGCCGAAGACGTGGTAGTAGACCCGAGCGCGGTCGCGAACTTTGCCGCCGAGCAGTTGGTGGACAGGTGTGTCGAAGTGTTTGCCCATGATGTCCCAGAGCGCGATGTCGATTGCGCTGAGGGCAGCCATGACGGCGGACCCTCGGAAGTGGGAGAAGCGATACATGTATTGCCAGTGGTGTTCGATTCGGAGGGGGTCTTCGCCGACTAGGTAGCGGCCGAATTTCTCGATTGCGGCTTCAGAGGCTTCGAGGAATCCCCAAGCGCCGGATTCGCCGATGCCGGAGATTCCGGCATCGGTCTCGATCTGCACCAGCAGATATCGGTCGAGCATGAGCGGGGTTACTTTGGTGATCTTCATGGGAGTCATTATCGGGTTGGGTGGTCAGACTTTCGGCTAGTGATGATTATGGATGAGTTCGGCGTTGTTTTTGGTGAATTTACATGGATGGACAGGATGGAGGGGATGTGGGGTTGGTGGTTTTTGGGCATCCTCTGTGTCGCTGCGCTCCGCGTCTCCTTCGGGTGCTGTGCACAACTCCGTCATTCCGTCGAAAGCCGGAATCCAGAGGGGCGGGGCAACGGGGTGCGCCTTAGATTTGGGCTCTGAATTATCCCACTAAGGGCTACGATGAATTTCGTGCATCCCCTGCGTCGCTGCGCTCCGCGTCCCCTTCGCGGGGCGAAGGGGAGGTGTTGGTTAAAGCCGCTGGTGTGGCGTGCTTTGTTTTCTCTGGATTCCCGCGTCCGCGGGAATGACGGGGGTGTTCTTTATCATTGGCAATGATGACCGGGCCGAGTGAACAGCAGGTTTCGGCCGAGGGACGGCGTTCGAGGTCGTTGCTCGGCGCGTTGTTGAGTGCGTTGCGTCCGCGGCAGGCCCCGAAGAATGGGTTGGTGTTGGTGCCGCTGATTTTCTCGGTGAACATCTGGTTTGCGGTGGACGATGTTTCGGGGATGGCGGAGATCTTGGTGCGAGGGGTCGGAGCGGCGTTGGCGTTCACATTGCTTTCGAGTGCGATCTATCTGGTAAACGATCTGGTGGATGTCGAGCGTGACCGGGCGCATCCGGTGAAGAGGAATCGGGCGATAGCTTCGGGCGATCTGCCGGTCGCGTTGGCGAGGATTGCGGCTTTGGCGGCGATGTTGTTGGCATTGGCGATTTCGTTTTTGATCAGCGGGCCGTTGATGTTGGTTGCGGTTGGTTATTTGGTGTTGAACTTCGTCTACACGTTTAAGTTGAAGCACGTGGCGATACTGGATGTGATGAGCGTTGCCACGGGTTTTGTGTTGCGGGCGTATGCCGGATATGTGGCTATCGGTGGTCCAGTGCCTGGATTTGAGAACGGTGTGCCGGGCGTCGACATTGACGTATCGCCGTGGTTCTACATCATGACGGCGTTGGGTGCGTTATTGATTGCGCTTGGCAAGCGACGCGCGGAGTTGAAGACGGCGGGGGATGCGGCTGCGAGACAGCGCGGCATCTTGGGCGATTACACGACGGAGTTCATCGATGCGTTAATCATGAGCACGGCGACGTTGGCGATATTCACCTATGCGCTTTACGCCATCGACCTGGGCGACATGGGGGCGAACGTTCCGGCGGACAACACGATGATGGTGACGATTCCGATGGTGGCGTATGGGATCTACCGCTACCTCTATCTGCTGTACGTGAAGGGCGAAGGTGAGGCGCCGGAGATAATCCTGTTGCGGGATCGTCCGTCGCTGATCAACGGTTTTTTGTGGCTGGCGACTGCATCGGCGATACTGTTGGTACACACGATCGGCACCGCTAACGGCAATTAGCGCAATTCAAGGAGATTCTGGGATGTCTAAATTGAGCGAGACCGAAGTAGCCGAGATGTTGGCTGCTTTGACGGATTGGGAACTCGATCCGGAGTCGGGAGCGATAGTCCGGCATCTGGAATTTCCGACATTTATCGATGCCATTCAGTTCGTGAATCGGGTTGCGCAGGATGCCGATGACCACGATCATCACCCGGATATCGACATCCGGTACCGACGATTGAAGGTGGCGCTGATTTCACATGACGTAGGAGGGTTGACGAAACGCGATAGTCGGATGGCGCGGTTGGTTGATGAGCAGGTTAAGCGCGCGTCGATGTGAGCGGTTTTGCGATCGCGACATCTGCGGGATTGTTACGCAATGTTGGATAGCGCCTTTCGGGTCGAATGAGAACAGGAATTCAACATGATCTCGGCGTAACGGATGGTAATTCCCTGCCGTTTCGCGGCGCGGCACAAGGAACGTCGTACGTCTGTGCGCCGGTATGGCGCCGATTTGTGGCGGGATTAATTGATTGGGTGTTGGCGCTATTCGGGGGCGCAGTCGGTGGAGTTTTCGTTGCGATCGGGTTCATCGTGGTCGCCACCATTGTGCATGACGATACCGACGGAGCGAATATGTCTTTAGTTGGAGCGGTGTTCCTGTACTATCCCGCGTCTTGGGTAGTCGCCACACTGATCCTTTTGTTGTTCGCTTATAGGTCGTCGAGCCGGGGCGACACTCCGGGGCATCGGCTGGTCCAATTGCGAATCGTTGGAACCGACGGAGGTACGATCGGCCGCGGGAGGGCTTTGGTGCGCCAAGTTTTGGGGAGTCCCTTCTTGGTATTGCCTTACTTGGGCTTTACCATTGGGATTTTCTCGCTCGTCGTTGTTGGATATTGGATCGATTTGCCGCGAGTAGTCGGATATGCAACTTCCAATTTGCCCGAATGGACGTTCGGGGCGTTACCGTTCATATTGCTGTCGATTGTCGGGTTGGTCGGGCCGGTAATCTTGGCGCCCACGAACCACGTCTGGATGATTTTCGACGGTGAAAACCGGGGTTGGCACGATGTTTTGACAGGCACGGTGGTTGTCTTGGACAAATGACTTGGTTTTATACGAGATGTCTCTGGGGTGCCAAGGATCATGTCGTAGCACCAATCGATTCCGTGGCAAACGTCCGACAGTTCCCGCGAGCGGGGTAAACGCTAATATTCGCAGCGACATCCGATCAGGGTCGAATGAAAAAGGGACTTCAACAAGATCGCGGCGTGGGGGATGGTAATTCCCTGCCGTTTCGCGGCGCGGCACAAGGAACGTCGTACGTCTGTGCGCCGGTATGGCGCCGATTTATGGCTGGATTAATTGATTGGGTGTTGGCGTTAATCGGGGGCGCGGTCGGCGGGGTTTTCGTTGCGATCGGGTTCCTCGTGTTCGCCGTCTTCGCGCATGATCCATACGGCGGCGCGAATTTCGCTCCACTAGCAGCGATGGCTCTGTACTTTCCCGCGTCGTGGGTGGTCGCCACGTTGATCCTTCTGTTTTTCGCTTACAGGTCGTCGAACCGGGGCGCCACCCCTGGGCATCGGCTGGCCCGATTGATGATCATTGAAACCGAGGGAGGCAGGATCGGTCGCAGGACGGCTTTGATTCGCCTGGTTTTGGGGAGCCCGTTCCTGTTAGTGCCTTACGTGGGTTTTGCCATCGGGTATGTCTTGTTCGCTTTTGTTGGATATTGGGGCGATTTGCCGCGAGTAGTCGAAGATGTAGCTGACGATTACCTCGGATGGGTTTTACTGCTGATACCGTTTGGATTGCCGGCATTTCTCGGGCTGGTCGCGCCAGTAATCTTGGCGTCCACGAACCACCTCTGGATGGTTTTCGACGGAGAAAACCGGGGTTGGCATGATGTTTTGACGGGCACGGTGGTTGTCTTGGATAAATGACTTGGTTCTATCGAGGTGTCTCTGGGGTGCCAAGGATCATGCGCGTGATCGATCAACGATAAGATGCGTTTTAGCAATCGTCGACGAACGATCCTAGGAGCCTCCACATCATGCCTGCGATGACTACGGAACAGCTCGAACATTTTGAGCATTTCGGGTTTGTCGCTGTTGTTGGAGTGTTAGATCCAGACACCGTCATCGACCCAGTCATCGACGAATACGCCGGTGTCCTCGACAACCTCGCCGACAAGCTGCTGGCAGAAGGCAAGATCAGTTCGAAGTATGAGAATCTGGAGTTCGGAGACCGCGTGACGCAGATCTATGCCGAGTCGGGAGAGGTCCACAACAAGCACTTCGATTTCACATTGTCGGTGGCGAACGTGACGCACGAGACCCCGTTCTGGGTGGGCCCAGCGATATTCAATGCGCTGACCGCGCCAAGTCTGCTCGATGCGGTGGAGTCGTTGATCGGACCTGAGATTTACTCGAACCCGGTCCAGCATGTCCGCATCAAGGTGCCTGAGAAGGATGCGCCACGGGACGACGAGGGGAACGTGATCTACGGCGCAGCTCCCTGGCATCAGGACGCCGGCGTTGTAAACCCGGAAGCGGATGACACGCATCTGATCACGGTATGGTTCCCGCTGTCTGACACCGACGAGCAGAACGGCTGTCTGCAGGTGGTTCCCGGTTCGCACCGGGCAGAGAACATGTTGACTCACTGTCCGGGCGGCAAGGATGTCCAAGGCAATTTACTGATACCGGACAGTGAGTTCGAGGTCGGCAAAGCTGTGGCCGTGCCATTGAAGAAGGGCGATGCGCTGTTCTTCTCGAAATACACGGTGCACTCTTCGTTCCCGAACAACAGCGACCGCATCAGATGGAGCTTCGATCTGCGGTACCATCCGGTTGGGCAGCCGACGGGGCGGTCGTTTCTGCCCGGCTTCGTCGCGAGGAGTCGGAGCAATCCGGAGTCTGAGTTGCACGATGCGGCGAAGTGGCGGGGGATGTGGGAGCAGGCGCGTGGGTCACTGGGTGGGAGGAACGGAAACGGCTTCTACCCATGGGGCGGTGGGGGGGCGGGGGATGGGGGAGCAGGCGCGTGCGTCACTGGCTGAGAGCAACGAACCGGTCTTCTACCGATGGGACGGTAGCGAGGCGGTGTGTGCCTAGGTTCAAGATGGTGGTCGTTTACCGTACCGCTCCCCTTTGTCCGCCCTGGTCGCCTTCACCCTGACCCTCTCCCGCCGAGCGGGAGAGGGGATATCGCTACAGTCAACTCGTGGTTTTCCCGGCAAGCTGTTGGGTTCCTGCGTTCGCAGGAATGACGAGATGGTATGCAGGAAAGACAAATACAAGATGCAGGAATCACGTTTCGCCGACGCGGTATCATTCTTAGTTGACGTTCGTTGACGATCCACGGAGCGGCCGAATCATGCCTGCAATGACGAAAGAACAACTCGAACACTTTGAGCACTTCGGATTCGTGACAGCCGAGAATGTACTAGATCCAGAAACCGTAATCGATCCGGTGATCGATGAGTACCAAGGGGTGTTGGATCGCCTCGCCGATGAACTCCACGAGGATGGGAAGATCAGCTCCAAATACGAGGATCTGGAGTTTGGGGAGCGGGTGACGCAGATCTACGCCGAATCTGGCGACGTCCACAACGGCTACTTCGATTTCTCGCTGCCTCAAGGCGGGATCACGCCCGACACTCCGTTCTGGGCTGGCCCTGCGGTCTTCAACGCTTTGACAGCGCCTAGTTTGTTGGATGCGGTCGAATCGTTCATCGGACCGGAGGTCTATTCGAACCCGGTGCAGCACGTGCGGATCAAGGTTCCGGAGGATCGAGCGCCTCGGGACGAGAAGGGACAGGTGAAGTTCGGGGTGACACCCTGGCATCAGGACCAGGGGGTTGTGAATCCGGATGCGGATGAGACGTTGATGCTGACGGTGTGGTTCCCGCTGATGGATGCGGATGAGGAGAATGGTTGCCTGAAGGTTGTTCCGGGGTCTCACCGGTCGGATCTGCTGACGCACTGTCCGGGTCTGGCGAACGGACTCCAGGCGGGATTGCAGATACCGGAGTCGGAGTTCGAGGTCGGCAAGGCAGTGCCGGTACCGCTCAAGAAGGGTGATGCGCTCTTCATGACGAAGTTCACAGTGCATTCGTCGTTGCCGAACAACAGCGACCGGATACGGTGGAGTTTCGACTTGCGCTACAACCCTGTCGGACAGTCGACGGGTCGGACGAGTTTTCCGGGGTTCGTGGCTCGTAGCAAGAGCAACCCTGAGAGCGAGTTGCACGATCCCGTGATTTGGAACGAGCTGTGGACCGACGCCCGAGATTCGCTAGCCAAAGGCCAGCAACCTGCATTCAACCGTTGGGATGGTAGTGAGCCAGTTTGTGCTTAAGGAGATGAATCGTGCCTAGCATGAGCAGCGAGCAACTCGAGCATTTCGAGTATTTTGGATTCGTCACCGCTGAAGGTGTGATCGATCCTGAGGCAGTGATCGATCCGGTGGTTGAGGAGTATGCGGGGGTGTTGGATAGTCTGGCGAATGAGCTATACAAGCAAGGAAAGATCAGCTCGCGGTATGAGGATCTGGAGTTTGGTGAGCGGATGACGCAGGTCTATGAGGAGTCGGAGGAGATACATCAGACGTATTTCGACTTTTCGCTTCCGCAAAGGGGAGTCACGGAAGACACACCGTTTTGGGCGGGGCCGGCGGTGTTCAATGCGATGACGTCGCCGGGCTTGTTGGATGCGGTTGAGTCGTTCATTGGGCCGGAGATTTACTCGAACCCGGTGCAGCACATTCGGATCAAGGTGCCGGAGAGCCGATCGCCTCGTGATCACCTTGGTCGAGTGAAGTTCGGGGTTACGCCATGGCATCAGGACGTCGGGGTCATAACGCCGGACGCTGACGAGTCGTTGATCCTTACGGTGTGGTTTCCGCTGATGGATGCGGATGAAGAGAATGGGTGCTTGCAGGTTATTCCGGGGTCGCACCGCGACTCAGAATTGTTTCTGCATTGCCCAGGCGGGAAGAAAGTGCTAGGGAATGTCCACATACCGGAAAGCGAGTTCGAGGTTGGAAATGCTGTACCGGTGCCGGTGAAGAAGGGCGATGCTCTCTTCATGACGAAGTACACGATCCATTCTTCTTTGCCGAACAACAGCGATCGGGTCAGGTTCAGTATGGATTTGAGGTACAACCCGATCGGTCAATCTACGGGTCGGACCAGCTTCCCGGGTTTCGTGGCCCGGAGCCGTAGCAATCCGGAGAGTGAACTGCATGATCCGGTGGTCTGGAACGAGATGTGGACGGAGACGCGGAGCAGGTTGGCCACGAGTGAGGACGAGTGGTTCAACCGGTGGGATGGAACGGACCCGCTGTGCGCTTAGTGAATTCTTCGCACAACTCCTTATTGGCGCTGTGAGTACCCGTGCGGACGATTCCTGCAAACCAAGGCAGGGGATCGATTACTTAAAACACAACCCTGGAAGGACATCGCATGGGTAGCAGGAAGACTCACAAAGGCGCAGAGAGAGTTTACATCGCCGCCGAAAAATGGATCGATCGCGCTTTGCGCGACGACGATTCGCTGTTCACGCCGGGCAAGGCGATTTGGTCGAGGGACCATTTAGCTGAACTCCGAGATCGGTTCTTGGAGCGCCCGGTTGTGGGGACACAGGATTTTTATCAAAAATTGGAAACACAGTTGGAAGGCTGTTCGGATGAGGCTTACCAACTGATGGGAGAAGCGCTCTACGTTCACCTGCTCTTTATCTCGGAAGATGGAATGCACGGCGAAACCAAAAAGGAGCGAGTGGAACGGGTGCTAGGGTGGAGCGCACCACTGTCCAGAGTACCTAGCGACCTCGTCAACGGGTTGTCCCCGGGGTTAGGGGGAACTGGTCGACCATTCTTTGTTGACCGTGACTCCCATGTCGGTTTCATCATCGAATTCGTCGATCAGTGGAAGAATCTAGAACAGGATGACTGGAATCGAATGCTCGATAACCCTCGGGCGTTTAAGGATTTCGTTAACGGAATCGATCTCCAGCGAGAACTGTTCCTGGAAAAACCTACTGCCCATCGACCACAACTCCAAGCACTACTTCACCTTGTTTTTCCGAACGCATTCGAAGGCATCGCTTCAATCAGGCACAAGCAAGACATCGCCAAAGCTCCTGCCTACGCCAGCTACATAACTGAGCCCACCGACGACGTTGACCGGACAATTGCGCAGATACGCGCGGGTCTAGAGCGAAAACTTGGGCGAGACTTCGATTTCTACCATAAAGATGTCAGGTACGGGTGGGACAGCGACCTCAAAAACTGGGACGCGTATGTCCAGCGCGCCAAGGAATACATCGACCGCGGGACTTTGGAAAAAGACGATCTTAACTACAAGATTGAGATAGGTAGAAAACTCACGGAAGCTCGAAAAGCTGTTCTTGCTAGTACTGACGACTGGGCCGATTCGGTGAAGAAGGGGATCTCTGGCAACATTATTCACACCATTGGTCAGGCCGATTTCCGCAGGTGGGTAGATGCGTCCCCAGAAGAAAGCCTCCAAGCGTTGCGAGCGTTGTGGGCAGTGGATAATTCGACGCTTAGGACACGAATCCAGCGTTTCACCGAAAAAATGCCGGGATTGGTACCAAGGGGGCTAGGAACCCGTACAACGGTTATCTCTCAGTTGCTGATGGGGTTGGACTTCAAACAGTACCCGCCATTCAAGATCACGGAGTTCAATAAGACTTACGAGTGGACGGGGTATGAACGCACCGCCCAAGATGCAGATGAGGCTGCGCTGTATACCCACGCCCTTGGGTTCCTCGACCGGTTCATCAGCGAGGCGTCGAAGCGCGGTGTGGAGTTGAGACATCGACTCGATGCTCAATCGGTGATGTGCCAGATCCAAGGTGATACGCCGAATGATGAGTTCGAGGAAGACGACCCGGAAGATGTGCCTGAACAGGATTTGACGAAACTCGTTGATGAAACCTATCTGACGCTGGAGTTCCTTGAAAACATTCGCACCTTGCTTGAGGACAAGAAGCAGGTCATATTCCAGGGTCCGCCCGGCACAGGGAAGACTTACGTAGCCCAAGCACTCGCCGAGCATCTCGCGGGTTCACAGCATCGGGTAACTCTGGTGCAGTTCCATCCATCTTTCGCATACGAGGACTTTGTGAGAGGATTCCGACCCAAGCAGGTTAACGGTCAACTGGTATACGAACTCAAGGACGGGCCGCTATTGCTGGCTGCTCAAAGTGCGAGTTTGGAACCTGAAACGAAGCACATTCTCGTCATCGACGAGATCAATCGCGGCAACCTTGCAAAGGTTTTTGGCGAACTCTACTTCCTGTTGGAGTATCGTGACAAGTCGATAACTCTCCAATATCGCAAAGACGGTGAAGAAAATTTCAAGATGCCGTCCAACCTGTACATCATCGGCACGATGAACACGGCGGACAGGTCGATCGCGTTGGTGGACCTGGCCCTGCGTCGGCGTTTCTACTTCGTGGAGTTCCATCCCGACGAGGAGCCCGTGAAGGGGGTATTGCGTCGCTGGCTGGAGGCGAATTCAAAGTCGGACTTGACGTGGGTCGCGAACGTTGTTGAGCGCGCGAATGAATTGTTGGAAGAAGATCGCCACGCCGCCATCGGTCCGAGTTACTTCATGAAGCCTGACCTCGATGAAAAGATGGTCGAGCGCATCTGGAGGCACAGCGTGTTGCCGTATATCGAGGAGCGACGGTTCGGAGGAGACGGAGATTTGAATGAGTTCGACCTGCACAGGTTGAGGCGCGAAAGCCAAAATGGCGAGGAAACCACCGATGGTGACGACAACTCGTAGGACGATGAATCGCGCGTCAGCGATGAGGCGCCTCGGCCTGCAGGAGTACCAGACGAGTTGCTCTTACGATCTGACCGTGGAAGAGCGCGATGCTCTCGTCGACGTGGTTGAGGGTCTCACTTTAGAACCTGTTGCGGGCAAGAGTTCGAAGTACACGATAAGGCCGGGTTCATTCGTCGGTGCTGTGGAAGTCGGCGATCTGTCGGTGTTGATACATCCCAAGATAGGCATCGCCAAGATGCTCTCGTTGGCCTGTTATGCGATGGGCGCGTTCCGACATCGAGAATGGCAGATGTTCGATTTTGAAGAGGATGTCGAGACGTTGCCAGATACTCTCGCGCTCGCTCTTGCCGCCGCTGCTCGCCGAGCATTCTCGCGCGGACTGCTGCACGGCTACCTCACTGAGGAAGAAGCGTTGCAAACCGTGCGCGGTCGAATCCGCTTCGACGAGCAGTTGCGCCGAAGATTTGGATTACCTCTACCCATTGAAGTGACCTACGACGAGTTCACAGATGACATTGTGGAAAACCGACTCGTCAAGTCGGCAGTCCATCGGCTCGGCGAGATGCGACTCCGATCAAGCCGGGCGCACAGAGATTTGGGATGGGTCGCGGCGATGCTCAAGAATGTGTCGCATTCTGATTTCGCGCCGAAAGATGTCCCCGAAGTCTCGTTCAATCGGCTAAACGAGCACTACCGTATCGTCGTCGAATTATCGCGTCTCATTCTGCAAAACAGCGCGTTCGAATCACGTCGTGGCGAGGTGCGCGCGACAGGATTCTTGATGGACATGAACAAGGTCTTTCAAGAATTCGTGACGGTCGCGCTCCGCGAGGAACTTCGACTGTCTCCGCATTCCTTTGGCGAGAAGGAAATCGCCAGTCTCGATAACGCCGGGAACGTGCATCTCAGACCGGATCTGACGTGGCGGGAAAGTGGTAATTGTCTGTTCGTGGGCGATGCCAAATACAAGGTTGCCGATCACTCGGTACCCAATAGTGACCTGTACCAGTTGCTGGCATACGTGACTGCGCTTGATCTGCCCGGAGGGATGTTGATCTACGCGCAGGGTGAATCTGAGCCAGTGACCCACGAGGTCAGGCATATCCGCAAGCAACTCGAAATTGCCGCACTCGACCTATCCGGGAGTCTTGACGAGGTGCTCAATCGCGTTAAAGACATTGCGGGTAGAGTCCGGGCAATGCGCCAAGCGACTCACAGGTACCGCGCCACCAGTTGACCAACTCCTTGGTAACAACATCCGACCAAGCTACGAATCCCTCATTACCTACAGTTGCAATCTCATGATATGTCGACGGGTGCCGGCCATGCCGACTTCTTGGAAGCCTAGGCGTTGGAAGGTGCCGATGCGACCCATGTAACTGTAGCTAGGCGAGTCGTAATCGACGGGGTAGGCTTCGATCACCATGGCGCCGTTGTCTTGCGCGTAGTCGATTGCGGCCTTGATCAACTGCGTCGTCATCCCTTGTCTGCGGTACGCGCTGCGAATGTAGAAACAGGCGATTGACCAGACGCCGTCTGTGTCGGAACCATCCGAAACGTAACTACGGGTACGTAGATTGGTGTAGGTTTCGAGCGGCGCGATTGAGCACCATGCTACCGGTTCGTCGTCGTCGTAAGCGAGGATGCCGACCGGGGTGTTGGCTGCGACGGTTTGGGCTAGTGCATGCTTCTTGGCGGGTGCGCCGGCGCGTCGGTCGGATGACGACATAGGTCGGAAGACCATGCACCAACAGTGTTTTGGACCACCGCGCGATTCGAAGAATTGCTCGAGGTCTGGCCAGCGGTCCGGGGTTACGGGTAGGAATTTCATTTGGCTCGGATGTCGGCGGCGGTTTTGGCTATTGCAGCTCCGTAAAGGAAGATGAAACATGCGATGTAGGCCCAGAGCATGAGGACGACGACGGATGTGATGGGGCCGTAGATGTTTGCCTGGGTTGTGTCGAGGCTGTTGAACCAGAAGAAGATGTGTTTGCCGGCTTCGAAGAGGATGATGGCGACAATGGCACCGAAGATCGCGTCTTGGAGCTGCACTCGGATGTTAGGGATTCGGTAGTAGATGACCGTGAAGATGACGGTGGTCAATATGGCGGGGATGATGGTTGCTACGGCGCCGAGAATGATGGTGGCGACGCCGGATAGTCCGTGGGTAACGGTTGCGGAATCTTGGCTGAGGCGGATGAGGGCTTGGATGACGCCGGATAGTCCCATCGAGAGCATGAATAGGGCGACGACGACGGTGGCGAGACTGACGCTTTTGATGGTGACTTGGACGACTTTGGTGTTTCGTACGCCGAATACGCGGTTTACAGCTCGGGTGGTGGCTGCGAAGAGTCTGTTGGCTCCGATCATGAGGTTTACGACGGCGAGTATCCCGATCGTGAGCGAACCTCCCAGGAGGCTGTTGATGGCATCGTCAATGAGATCACGCGACGCCGGGAACAGGTAGTGAAGTGCTTCGGTGAAGACCTCAACGACGCCGTCCGAGGGTCCGATGGCGATTAGGAGCATCGCCATTAGGGCGACGAAGGGCAGTTGGGACAGGACGGTGAAAAAAGCGAGCGATGCCGCGAGGTCGGTGCCATTGGCGTTTAGGAGCGTTGGAACGGCGCGGAATGGGGCAATCAACGGCCAAAGGAGGTTGTATCTGGATATGGTGTCGGCCATGCCCTATATGCAATGTTGATTGTGTGTTGAATAAACGTCAACGCGCCGCACCGGGGTACCGATGCGGCGCGTTGATTTGGCTGGCTCTTGAGAACCGGTTTCTAGCTGAAGCTAGAAGTCCATTCCGCCGCCAGGTGGCATTCCGCCGCCGCCAGGCATGGGTGGCTCGGGCTGCTCTGAGATGAGCGCCGCGGTGGTCAGGATCATGCCTGCGACCGATACTGCGTTCTCGACGGCTGAGCGGGTGACCTTTGCCGGGTCAACGATGCCCATGGTCATCATGTCGCCGTACTCGTCGGTCATGGCATTGAAGCCGAAGTTCACGTCATCGCTGCCGATTACTTTGTCGAGGATGACTGCGCCTTCAAAGCCGCAGTTTCCAGCGATGATGCGGATCGGCTCGCGCAGGGACTTCGCGAGTATCTGCGCGCCGGTCTGCTCGTCTTCGTCTTCCAATACGAGGAGGTCGAGTTCGTGAGCAGCACGGATCAGGACAGTGCCGCCACCGGGAACGATACCTTCTTCAACAGCCGCACGAGTCGCCTCAAGTGCGTCTTCGACACGTTGTTTTTTCTCCTTCATCTCGATCTCGGTGGCTGCGCCAACGCGTAGTATGGCGACGCCGCCGGACAATTTGGCGAGACGCTCTTGAAGCTTCTCGCGATCGTAGTCGGAGGTCGTGTCCTCGATCTGAGCTTGAATTTCGGTCATGCGACCGCGGATGTCGGCTTGGTCACCGGTTCCGCCCACGAAGGTCGTGTCGTCTTTCTTGACAACGACCTGTCGACAACGGCCGAGGTCCTCGAGTGCGGCGGAGTCGAGCTTGCGGCCGATCTCGTCGGAGATGACGGTAGCGCCGGTGAGGATTGCGATGTCCTGGAGCATGGCCTTGCGGCGGTCGCCAAAGCCGGGGGCCTTGACGGCGATGCAGTTGAGGGTGCCGCGAAGCTTGTTCACGACGAGCGTGGCGAGTGCTTCACCTTCGACGTCTTCAGCAATCACGATGATGTTTTTGCTGGACTGCAAAACCTTTTCGAGCAGCGGAAGTAGGTCGGAGACCGCGGAGATCTTCTGCGAGGTGATCAGGATGTACGGGTCGTCGAGAACCGCTTCTTGGCGGTCCGGGTTCGTCACGAAGTAGGGGGACAAGAACCCTCGGTCGATCTGCATCCCTTCAACGAAGTCGGTCTCGTATGAGAGAGACTTTGACTCGTCGACGGTGATGACACCGTCTTTTCCAACCTTCTCCATGACTTCGGCGATGAGGTTACCTATCTCGTCGTCGTGTGAAGAGAGGACCGCGACGTTTGCGATCTGCGAGGAGCTGTCGACTGGAGTTGACTGCGACTTGATGGAGTCGCGAATGGTGGCCATCGCCTTTTCCATACCGCGCTTGATAGCCATCGGGTCGGCACCTGCGGCGACGTTCTTGAAGCCTTCGGCGACGATAGCCTGGGCCAAGACAGTGGAGGTGGTGGTACCGTCACCGGCGTCGTCGTTGGTCTTCTTGGACGCTTCCTTCAGGAGCTGCGCGCCCATGTTCTCAAACGGGTCTTCGAGATCGACCTCTTTGGCGATGGTTACGCCGTCGGAGTTGACCTGCGGGGGGCCGAACTTCTTGTCAACGATGACGTTCTGGCCGCGGGGGCCGAGCGTCTTCTTGAGGGTGTTAGCGAGGATGTCGATGCCGATCTTAAGTTTGGCACGAGCATCCTCTTCAAATAGCAATTCTTTCGCTGGCATTTGCCTTGATACTCCTTTTGGATTCTATTGTGGCGACGAAATCCGTAATCTTTGGTGCGTTGTCGGATGAATGTCGACGACCTTGAGACGACGGAGTGGTCGGAATTAACCGACGATCGCCAAGATGTCGGATTCTCGTAGGATGAGGTAGTCGTTGCCGTTCTGTGAGTACTCGGTACCTGCGTACTTCGAGTAGATCACGCTGTCGCCAACGTTCACGCTCATCTCAATAACTGCGCCTTCATCGGTGGTTCGGCCGGGGCCGACAGCTACGATTGCGCCTTGTTGCGGCTTTTCTTTTGCCGTGTCGGGAATGATGATCCCGCCTGGGCTAGTCGCCGCTTCCTCGTCGGATGGCGAGACGACCACGCGGTCGCTTAGTGGCTTCAAGTTAACCGTCACTCGTTGTTTCCTCCTTGTCGATTAGCATCTTCCGCCTTGCAGCATCGGTCACATTCGTCGCTTGGAGCGAGATGTTTCGTGATCGAACTGCGTGCGTCGAAATTCGTTAGCAGTCGACTGTTGCGACTGCTAACACGAAATTATATTTTCTCGATTTCGATTCGCAAACACAATCCGCCGAATCGATAGCATCTAACAGTAGACATGGCGCTTGAACAACTGATAATCGCTGCGGCGCGGATCGCCGGGTCTCTGCCAGTGCTCAGATGGGCGTTTTTCGGCGTGCTCCTCGCCATCGTCGTCGACTTCTCCGATCTGTTCATGATGAACCTGATCGATTTCGGCGAAGTCTGGGACTATCAAACCTTCGACAAATGGATCGATCAGGTCTACATGCTGACCTTCCTGTGGGTCGCGGTGCGGCAGTGGGACGGACCAGGAAGAACAGTTGCGGTACTGCTATTCGCGTTCCGCGCCATTGGCTTCGTTGCCTTCGAATTCACCGGAGACCGATGGGTGCTGTTCCTATTCCCGAACGTCTTCGAATTCTGGTTCGTCGCGATTGCGGCGCAGCGACACTGGTGGCCCGAATACGAGTTCACCGCGAAACGCATACTCATCTGGTTATTAATATGCACCGTACTCAAATTGACTCAGGAATACATCCTGCACGTCTGGCAGGTGTTGGATAATTACACGGCGGTTGGCGTGGTGACGGCTTGGTGGGAGTTTTTGGTGGGGTTGTTTTAAATGTTTGGGGTGGGTGCGCTGCCGTGGTTTCCCTTCACTGATGGTGGCGAGATTCGCCCATATTGTACGTTTGGGCAGTTTACACAGATTGCGATGATTGTGAATGTTGTGTACGCGTTGAAATGCCGGATGGTGGGATGTTCCGGGCTTTGTGAATGGTCTTGGATTCGGCCCGGCAAAGCCAGACGCTTGTATAGGTGATGGGGATTCAGGTCGCGTTGGAAGCGGCAATGGAGCCGTTGCAGCGCGGGCTTACGTTGGTCGAGACGAAGGTCGGACTATTGGACAGGACGGTCGACGAAATCAGACTTAAAGGCCACGAAATCGACGGTATTGCGGGGTAGGAAGAAATTAACGTTGTCAGGTGTAAGCAGACATCACAAGGATGCATCAATGATTCTATTGTCCCGAAAGGATGCGATCAACTTAACCGTCTTGATCGCGTTGGCATTGGTAACCGTTGGTGCGGTCGTCGCGACATATGCGGCCGACCGGTTCGCGGTTGCTGAAAACGACCAATCTTGCTGGCGCACCGGTGCTGACCACCCAGCATACGCGGAAGGCTATCGCTGGAACGTCGACCACTTGGGATACGACGGGCCCGACCCGGATTATCCGGTGGCGCGAAGGTACCAGTCGAACATATGCCCGTCATGGGTGAACCCGAAGACGCCTACTCCCTTGGAGAGGAAACCAAGACCCCCATCGAAAGTTTCGACCCGGAGCAACGAAACGGTTGCACAGGCTGGTGCTGCCACTACTGTCGTTGAGCCGACGGCGGTTGCCACTGCTGTCGCTGTGCCGACGGCGGTTGCGGTCGCTGAGCGGACGGCGGCTGCCACTGATGTCGCTGAGCCGATTCCCGAACTGAACCCATCGCAAGCACAATCATCGGCATCGGTTTCGTGCTGGGACGACCCTGCCGTTCACTACAAGTGGATTACATGTCCCCGACATTATTGGGCCTCGGGGTATCCGTGGTAGAGCCCATATCGCGGCCCTGAACCCGAACCGCCTCCGACTTTCCCTTGCACCCGTTACGCCCACTTTTCGTGGGAGAACCCGTAGGGGCAGGTTTCAAACCTGCCCCTACCACGTTGACCGTGAGGGGGAATTAAAGGGGGTTTAGACGCCGCGTTTCGCATCGCACTCCGTTGCCCTGCCCCTCTGGATGGACGTTCCGTCCGCTGAAGCGCCGGCTTTCGCCGGAATGACGGAAGTTGTGCACAGCACCCCAAGGGGGAGGGTTGTGCACAGCATCCGGAGGGGCGGGGGAAACGGAGGGATCGTTCGTGCTAGTTGGCTATGATGTTGGGGATGGGTATGTTGATGCCGTACTCGCCTTCTGTTGCGCGCACGTCGTAGGCGGAGCAGGTGTTCTGGCTACCGACGTCGAACCGCCAGCCCATCTCGTACTCTGAGACCTCGTAGGTTAGCGTGCTGAGCGTGATGTCGATGTACAGGGTCACGCTGTTGGCCCAGGGGATCTGTAGGAGTTGGAGATTAGAGAGCGTTACCTTCAGCTCTGCCTTGCCGTCGGAGGGCTGGGTTATTTCGATGGTGTCAGGGTCCGCGTAGCTGATGACGCTGACAAGCATATCGGCCGGGTCGGTGAAGCCGTGCTCCCAGTTCGTCAGACGGGAGATGGATTCCAGACTGGTGCTCCGCCATCCGCCTCGGGATTGCTGCCAGTAACGCAGTCCGGTGCTTTCGGAGTAGCGGAAGATGAAGTTTCCGGAGTCGCCGTCGAAACGAATGAGGGCTGGGAAGCCGCTGCCGAGCTCGCCGATCGCGTAGCTGCCATTGAAGGTGGAGGCGCTGCAGCCTCGCCCTCCTCCCCACTGGCCGTTGACGCGGAATTGAGCGGAGCCGGCCTGGAGCAGCGCGGCATGGGTGCGTTCGGCAAACCACGTTTTGTTCTCCACCACGGCGGGGGGTGGCGAACCGCGCAGATCGTCGGAAAACACGATCAGTTCTTCGACCTCCGCCATCGTCATGCCGGGGCGAACGAGCGGGTGCGCGTGGAGGCGGAGCAGCGCCTTGTCCTGTTCGCTCATCTCCGACAGGCGCAGTGCGTCGGGGGCGGCGATCAGGCTGATGAAGGCCGGCCGATGGTGTATCGCGGCGAGGGCATGGAGCGCCTGACGGAGGGTTGCGCGTCGAATCTCCGCGCGGTGCTCGTCGGGGCTTTGCGCGCGGTCATCCAGCCACACGCTGAGGGAGGCGGCGGTGATGGCACCGCCCACGTCGAGGTCTGGTCCGCCGCATCCATCCGCGTCCTGGCAGTGGTTCGTGAATCCGATGTCCGTGCGCCGGTCGGCTGGCACACCCACGTAGGCTTTGATCTGCGCCTGCTCCGGTGTGTCCACCCACTCGAAATCAAGGTTGAGCAACGGGGCGAGGTCATTGAGCGTCTCCTCCAGCGCGTCGACGTACAGTTGGTCTCCGGAGGGATCTGCCCAGACCGTCACCGGGCCGTCTTGGTCCCACTTGCGGATGGTTGACGAGGTCCACCCGCCGCAGCCACCGAGGAAGTGGTCGTCCGGGGTGGCTTCCTCATCGGATCGGTCGCTGAAGCACTCCCAGATGCCGCGGTCGATGCCGAGGATGCGCTCGGGCACGGGGACGGGGGCCGATTCGGTAGCGGGTTCGACGATGGCGGCGCGCAGATGCGCGCCCATCGGTGCACGCACGCGCACCACCTGCTCTGCCGGCCCGAATCCGTCCGGCAGCTCCACGTCCTCCACCGCGCCGCCGCATTCGTCCATCAGCGGTTCGTCATCGTCTCCGTAGCAGATCACGGCGATGTCGTAGCTCTCTGATGCCGAGCGGTATCCGTGATTGCTCAAAGACAGCGTGAGTTCGACTTCCGCCGTGTCGTCCGACCAGTAGTCGAGCACGTCCGCCACGGCATCGAGCGCGAGTTCGACCGGCAGCTTGTCCGGCACGCGGATGGCGCTCTGGGCGGTGTTGCGTTCACCCCAGCGGTAGCCGTCATCCAGCGCTCCGGCGTAGGCAGTAACAGTGGTCTCGCCTTGCGGCAGAACAAGTGTGAGGATGGTGGACGCGCGGCCGCTTGCCGGAATGGATTCAAGCATTACGGATGAGGGGGAGCAGTCCGGCTCGGCCTTCGTCATCGTTGGGCAGAGTCCGCCGACGGTCAGGGGTCCGCTTGGCGCTGCGCCCTCGTTGGCAATGCTCAGGGGGATCTCCACAATGCCGTTCCCGTCGGAATCGTAGCCGGTGACGCGCACCGCGCCGATGGTGAGCGCCAGATCCACGTAGTCCACGGCCACGGGCGCGGCGGTGGCGTTATCGTCGGTCACGGCCTCCAGGCTCACGGTCGAGGCGGATAGCGTGACGTCGTACGCGCCCGTCGGGATGGGGAGGAGGAGCGTGGCGGTCTCGCTCGCGCCGGGTTCGATGCGCTCAATGACGACGGCGCGTTGGGCGCTGCCGGAGACGCCCTCGCCTAACGTGTCATCGCCTCTGGGTCGGGCGGTCCAGACGGCGGATAGGGCAACGTCCTCGGCCGGGATCGTGCCGACGTTGGTGACGCGTGCCTCGAACGTCATCGCGCCGTCGCCCTTGATGGTGTACTCGGTCAGCATGATCGCGATGTCGGCTGCGTGAACGCTCACGACCTCCGAATGCTTTTCTCGGACGGATTCGGGTCGGACGGATTCGGGGTCGCTGACGGTGAAGGTGATGCGACGCTCCCCCGGGGCGAGGGCGTGTGCGATGGTGAGGGCTGCCGTTTCGCCGGCCGGCAGGATGCTGATCATCCCGCCGTCTTGGAACTCTCCGCCGTCGATTGCGACGCGTACGGCGACATTCCGCCCCGCCGTCTCGCCGTCGTTCGTCACGGAGAGCGAGAGATTGGCCTGCACGACGCCATCGCCCGCTCCGGTGAACGCAACGCCGTCATAGACGGCGCGATATGAGGCCGGTAGCGGCGTAGGAGTTGGCGTCGAGGTCGGGGTTGACGTCGGCGTTGAGGTCGAGGTCGGGGTTGACGTCGGCGTTGAGGTCGCGGTCGGGGTTGCCGTCGGCGTTGAGGTCGGGGTCGGCGTTGAGGTCGGCGTCGCGGTCGGCGTCGGCGTTGAGGTCGGGATCGGGGTTGAGGTCGTCGTCGGCGTGGTGTCCGCATCGCACGCCGTCAGCATCACGGCCGTCAGAATCATCACGGATAGGATGCACGCCAGCGCACCCGCCGGGCGGCGGGCGGAGCGCGCCGATAACCTAAAATGCAAGGCCGATGCCTCCATCTGGATAAGTGGGCGGATAAAGCCGCTCTGCGTCATCTGCTGTCACGATTCTCGACGTCTGCAAGTTACCCGCCACCGCATCGAAAAAATCCTAGTTCAAAACTCGTTGGAGCCGCGGTACTTGGCCGGGGACTCAACACCCCGGTCCTCGCCAGGCGAAGACCGGGGTGGTGGGCGAACGGTCGCTGAACTGGTTCTAGATCAGTCGCGGCCGCACCTGGTGTCGCTAAAACCGGGCCCGTAGACGTTGTCACAGCCGAAGTTGGGGTCCGGCTTGTTGGGATCGTAGCTGGCGCCAAAGGGGTGCTCCGACCCGTACGCTCTGTACCATTCTGCCCCCGACAGCTCAACGCGCGGGTTTTTAACCACCTTCGTCTTTCTCGGTTCCGGAACCCTTTTTGAATCTTTTTCACTACCGTCATTGTTATAGTTGTCGGTTAGCGGCTTTCCCCCGGTTATTTCGGATTCTCCCTTGATTGTGACAGTTTTTTTCTTGTTGGGATCCGCCCTGCCGATATTCTCATATTGGATCTCGCCGACAAGTCGTCCACATCCGGCTGTGATGGCTTCGCCGTCGTCACACCACTCATCATGGTCTGGGCGCAGCCATGTCCATGTTGACCTGTCGTTAGGGTCATTGCCCGTGTAATGTATTGCGACGTTTGGGTCTCCGAGAGTAGGAACCATGTTATGGGGCTCGCGTTCGCGTTCTTCCTCGCGCCGCTTCAGAGGCTCGGGGTCATCAGGGTCGTGTATCACCGGGTCTTGCACCACCTGATTCTGTCCCTGTCGCTGTGGTGCGGGCTCGGTACGCCGAATCTTCGGCGGGGTCACGACGATGCGTATTTTCGGCTGAATCGTGGACCCGTTCCGGCAGGTAGACGCCGATCCCCAGAGAGACGACATCCGCACGGAGTTCGTGCCGCTATATCCAGGCTCGTAGCGCCATTTGCCGCCCCGGAGCACGTAGTCGTTAGGCGAATACCCGGCGTTGACGATTGATTGGCAGTTCGACTGAGCGGAGCCGTCCGGCTGCACCGCAGGCGGCGCGGCGGAGGCGGGGCTCCCGAAGGACAACACCGAGATGGCGAACACGACCAGAATCAGGCCGATCGCCGCCCGCGACGCTATCTGCGAGGGGCTGTACGGGTATACCCCCCCCCAATATAGTACATATTTCGCAAAATACCGACCTCCTCAGTGTCAGAGTCTACGACCCTGCCGATAAGATAACGGCCCTAAAAATGTCAGTCCTATGAGGGACGTGACATTTCTAAACCGATTCATGATGATATGCGACGCTCTACGATTTTGTCAAGAGCCAACGGCCCAGCGAAGATGTCAGCCCTGTGAAGGGCGCGATGAAGAACGTGACATCGAACTAGGATGCGAAGGATGAGGAAGGATGGGGTGGTGTGGGAGGGTGTTGTTGCGGTGATGGGAGGTTGGTGGTTTGGGTGGTAGGGGCGGTTCGCGAACCGCCCCTACGTCGCGTCCCCTTCGCCCCGCGAAGGGATGCTGTGCATAACCCTCCGTCATTCCGGCGAAAGCCGGCGCTTCAGCGGACGGAACGTCCATCCAGAGGGGCCGGGCTATGGAGTGCAAAGCGAAACACCGAATCTAAACCCCCTTTAATTCCCCCTTGAGCATCAAGGGGGAGGGTTGTGCACAGCACCCGAAGGGGAGGGAAATGGCGTGGTTTATGTTCCCTGGTTTCCCGCGTGCGCGGGAATGACGGGATGTTTGCGGGAATGACGGGGGCGTCTCGGAGAATGACGGGCCGGACGTCATTCCCGCGGACGCGGGAATCTAGGGGGGGCGGTGAGGATCATTCCCATCGTTTCCAATCATGCACATCCTAGTTCAAAGCGCGTGTGATCGGCGTGGTTTGTTTTTCTCTGGATTCCCGCGTGCGCGGGAATGATGTATGGTGTGCGCTCCTTCGCCGGGCCCGTAGTTACGAGCAACTAACCCTGCAGTCCGATGGTACGTCCGATGGTACGACGATTCGGCGCGGCGTATACTCGATAGATACCATAAAAGCCAGATGGCTCGAGAGAACCACCTAACCGATGCTCCTGAAAACGAAAGCGACGTACTCTGAAGGCGTAATCAAACCCTCAACGCCGCTCGACATTTGTGACGGTACCGAAGTCATGGTTACGGTCGAAACTGATCGCCAATTGACCATCGAAGAACGCCGAGCCGCAATCGGAGCAACTGCCGGCGCTTGGAAGGACACGGTAGATTGCGACAAGTTGCTCGAAGACATCTACGCCAGCCGCGCGGTCGTTTCAACTCGCGTGCCGAAACTTTAGTGTTGTGCGCTACTTGATCGACTCTGATTGGGTTATCGCTCACCTGCGCGGCAGAGCCGAAGTGACTAGGCGCATCGACGAACTGTTATCCGAAGGCATCGGAATCAGCATCATCTCTCTAGCCGAATTGTACGAAGGCATTGCCCATTCCGATGATCCGGATGCTGACCGACTAAGGCTTTACAGGTTTACTGAAACGGTTGAGGTTGTGCGATTGAACGAGTCGATCTGCGAGCTGTTCGGTCGCGAAAGGGCGCGCCTCCGAATTGCGGGTCGACTCATCGGAGATCTTGACCTACTGATCGGTTGCACAGCCGTCCACCACGGGATGACGATGCTAACCAACAATCGACGCCATTTCGAACGCATCGCGCGCATCAGGATCGAGTCGTTCTGAGGATTGGTGCAATGCGATCACTATCGTATTGGTAGCCGGGCCATTTTTCTTTGCCGGGAGGAATTTCGTGTTTGAATCCTAGGCGGTCTACTTGGTATTTGCGAAGCGATAAAAGTTGTTTAACGCCGGTACCCCCGTTGTCAAACTTGTCTTCCTTTCTGCGACGGTTTTGCGGCGATATGGTCACAGTGCCAGTGCTTCTGTTACACCCCCGGTAGTAACCTTCAATACTCCTCGATTCATCAATCTACTCAGCCACGGAAATGAGGGTATTATGGGGCAGTACATCGTACCGGATATCGACATCGGTAGACCTTTGTTCTGGTCGAAGCGACCGATAGGCAGCGCCGAGTTCGGGATTTGGTTGATCAAATGAGGATGTAGACATACCGTTCAAAGGCGGAAATGACGCAGCACTGTCGTCGCCAAACCTGCCAGGGGGAAATCCATATGCCATACACAGCGGACATCAGCAGGGCCAACCCGGGTTGCTTCTTGTTCCTGATCGACCAGTCGGGTTCGATGGCAGAGCCATTGGGCGGCCAGAATGATCTGGCAAAAATGAACGGCGCGGCGGATGCGCTGAACCGGATCCTTGACGCCATCTCGCAAAGATGCTCCCAGGGCATGGATGTTCGCGACTACTTCGATGTCGGAATCATCACCTACACCACAGATATGGAGGGAAATACGGAACTCGATTCGGTTCTGCCCGGCACCCGGCCTGATCATCCGTTTCTGCCGATTAGTCAAGCGGTCGATGCCGCGGAGGTGGTCGAAAGGTCTGTCAAGGAGTCAGACGGCGCGGGCGGCATAGTGGAGGTCTCCAGAAAGTTCCCGGTGTGGCTACAAGCTAGAGCCCTCGGCGGAACTCCGATGTGCGAAGCGTTGTCCGAGGCTATGAAAGCCCTTGGGGATTGGACGAACCAACATCCAGATTCCTATCCGCCGATGCTGATTAACGTCAGCGATGGTGACGCTACCGACGGTGACCCCGAATCTTTCGCCAAACTGATCATGGGCATCGGCACCAACGACGGCAATGTATTGATATACAACGCGCATCTGTCTTCGATGTCGGCATTGCCGGTACAGTATCCGACTCAAGAGAGCGAGGCACCCGAAGACGAATCTGCGGCGCGAATGTTTCGCATGTCCTCTGCCTTTCCAGATCCAGTGACCCAGCAGGCGGCCGCGATGGGCTTGCCGGTTAGCGAAGGTTCTCGGGGATACGTTTACAACGCCGATATGGTGGCGCTGGTGCAGTTCTTGGACATCGGAACGCGCGCCGCCACCGGGTTGCATTGATTGCGGGTAGGAGATGCCACTTCGACCTCCCACCAAGTTTTGGCTGCCCAAAGCCGGCAACCGCACAGATGAGTATGAGGACGCCTCGCGTGCCTTGTATCCACAGCGGATAGGGACGTCGGGGCGCGGTTTGGCGAGGGTGGCGGTTACCGATGGAGCCAGCGACGCCGCATTCGCTCGGGAGTGGGCGAACGTCTTGGTCGACGCATTCGTCTCACGCACCCCCGATCTGGATGGTCTTTCGCCCGAATCTCTGAGTGGGTGGCTCGAACCAGCACAGGACGAATGGCACGATCAAGTGCCGTGGGACCGTATCCCGTGGCACGGCGAAGCAAAGGCGCGCGCAGGTGCCTTTGCGACGTTGTTGGGATTGACCATTGGCGCATCTTCACCCAGAACAAACCGATTTTCTTGGCAAGCGATGGCAATCGGAGATTGCTGTCTTTTCATAGTTCGAGACGACCGCTTGCAGGTCTCTTTTCCATTGGAAGCCCACGCTGAATTCGACAACAATCCGGCTCTGGTTTGCAGCAACCCGACCAGCGTCGAAGGACTTTGGGAAGAGGTAAGACAGGACAGCGGCGAATGTGTCGCAGGAGACCTGATCATCGTGGCGACCGACGCCATCGCCGCATGGTTCTTGGCACAGAACGCCATCGAGAAAAAACCATGGGAGACGCTTGCCGAGTTGCAATCGTCGGTATGGGATGACTGGGTCGCAGAGCAGCGTCGAGAAGGATTGATGCGCAACGATGATACGACAGTCGTCATCATCGAGGTCTCGTAGTCGCGCAAGGTGAATAACACGCCATGACCTGGCCCGGCATCACCGACTTCAGCGAAGCTATCCAGAATCCTCCGCTTTGCTTCGCAGGCACGGAGCTTGAAGCCGCAACCGTTGCCGTCAACCAAAGAGGTATGCCGCTGGTATTCTCCGGCTCCTTCGCATGTGTCTACTCGGTTTCGACGCAAGGGCGGACCTTCGCCGTGCGTTGCTTCACACGAGAGGTCGAGGACCAGCAGACTCGATACAACGAGCTCAGCAACTACTTGATCAACGTGCTGCCGCCCTCATTCGTGCACTTCCAGTACCTGGAAGAGGGCATCCGATTCAAAGGCAGTTGGTACCCGATGGTCAAGATGGAGTGGGTAGAAGGTGAGGTGCTAAGCAGCTTTGTCGATTCAAGACTGGGTGAGCCGGACACGTTGCGCAGGATCGCGGCACAATGGCGGGGAGGCCCTACCGCCAGCCTGCGCGGTTTGCGGATCGCACATAACGATTTGCAGCATGGCAACGTGATGGTGCAGAGCGACGGGCGCATCCGACTCGTCGACTACGACGGGATGTTCCTGCCCAAGTTCAGTGGAGAGCGCAGCCCGGAACTGGGACACAAGAACTATCAGCACCCCGAAAGATCAGCCGAGGACTACGGCGAACATATCGACAACTTCCCGTCGCTAGTGGTTTATCTCAGCCTTCTCGCCGTTGCATCCGATTCCAACCTGTGGCAGTTCTACAACGAAGACAACATGATTTTCACCCGGAGCGATTACGCCGACCCGGGCAAGTCAGAGATATTCAACCGGCTGAAAAAATCTAGCGATGCAACCGTCGCAAAACTCGCTGAAAGCCTCGAGGAATGTTGCGGACTTCCCGTCGACCAGGTGCCAGACCTCGAGACGATTCTGCAAAACATCCCGCAATCCACAGCATCGTCGCCTCAAGTACGCTCAACGCCCACGCCCTCTCCGGCGGCACCTTCGCCTCCAATCGCACCACCAGCATCCGCGCCGCAATCGGCTAACCCGCCGACGACAAGTGGATCGGGTTATCGACAGATTATTCAAGTACAACCCACGGCGACACCGCGTGTAGGAGGACCTAGCCCAGCGACCGGGGCGGCCAGTTCGGCTCCACGTCCGATGACTCAGCGGTCTGTTCGCTCAACCGGTTCGCCTTCGCGCCCGTTTTCACTAACCGGCATGTTCGTTCAAATGCGTCAAAACTTCAGCGACAATGTAGCTGAATTGAGGATGAACGCCAGGTACTACGAGTTCAAAAAGGTGGCGTTAGGAGTTGCCATCATCGCCGCGATGGTATCCGTGTTACTGACCGCGGTGATCGCATTGGCGATTTCGCAGGCACCGTCATAGCCGCTTCTCTGGTGCCTCTAACGCCCGCGAAGCACGGCCGATCGCTTCGTCTTCATGGCTTCCCGCGGGTAAGGAAATGTGGGACTATACCTGTGAGAATCATGACGAAACCAGTTCCGACGATCATATTCATCGTTAAACCGAAAATCGAGTTCCAACCAAACATCTGACAAACAATGGCGACGAGGATCAGGACCGATGCCGTTAAGTTGACGCGAGTCCAACCCAACCTGCCCCAACCAAAGTTCACCATCCAACCGAACAGGTTAGGGAGTCGGTGCGGTCTCATAAGAAAAAATATGATCAATCCGCCTATCATCAACCACATCCCAACTCCCCCGATCAATTCCAAGGTTGGAGCGTACGCTTCCGCCGGATTTTCATAAAACACATTTGCTAGCAGAAACTCCAGCAGAAACAGGGGCGTGAAGGTCAAAGTGAAAATGAGGCTTCCGATCGTTGCAATGCCCGCTAACAATTTGTCGCCTAGCGTGAACCCGAGGCTTAAGTGCCGCTCAACGGGCAACCCGAGCAATTCTATGAGAAGTCGCGAGCTGTAGATGAATAAACCGCTGAAGAAAATGCCGACGCCGAAGAACAATAGGATTTCAGTACCGGTTTGAGGCTCGTCAACGGAGAGGTAGTTTCGATCTTCAGGCGCGCCTAAGATTTCCAGGAGTCCCGCAGTTGCCGCGAAGACGATTCCGCCGAATATCCCGCTACACAAACTTACCAGCAACCCGATCACCATCGACGCAGTCCCGATCCTGTAGATCAATCCCGGCGCTCTGGCCGTCCCTTGCTTGTAGGTCTGCATCGAGAATGTCCCCGCAACGTTTCCGGGGTATCACGCCGTAAACTGACTCAACTTGAACGTTTCCAAGTGACCGTCACCAGAAGCGTCATCCGCTACGGTTTTTCTTCTGAGCCCGATACGAATCGGATGAACGTTTAGCATCCTTAATTGCGCGATATATCCCGTAGATGAGCAGGCCGATGCCGACCCAAAAGATGATGACGCCGGGAACCATGATAGCGGCAGCGAAATCGGCAGCGATTCGTCCGAAAATTATCCGCAGGGCCAGGACCGGAACCAGCCATGCCAATCCGACAATCACAGCGGCGAGTCCGTTTCGGTTCATCCAGCGCCATTCGCGCGTTTTAGTCGTATACCACCCGACTACGCTCTTGAACCTGCCGATCACTATCTCTCGCCGTTGTGGAGTTGAGAATATGAACGCTACGATTCCGCCTAGCAGCAGCAATCCTCCAAGCGTCCTGATCGGCGTGCCAACCCCAAGGGAAACTTCTTGTATCAAGAAGCCAATTGCAAGAATGCCGATCCCAACCGCCGCCACTGCCACGCCCCAATTGTCGTCCCTTATCAACCGCTTGAGCAACTCCAGCAGTTTCGTCAAGCCTCTTTCGAATGGCGACATCGATGTTCCGTTAACACTATTAGTTAGATTTCATAGGCTTCTGGCTGAATCATATCGGGTATGAGGGTTGATTGGGAATGAAACGGGGAAAGATTGGTTACCCCGAGAAGTCGAACTCCTGCCCAATCCCATTCGCCATCGCCTCGCGGTAAACGAGGGCAGCGCACGAGATGTCTTGGATGGCCAAGCCGACGCTCTTGAATAACGTCACTTCGTCGACTGAAGTCCGTCCGCGGATATCCCCGTTCACCACGTTGCCCAGATCGCCAGCGACGTCCGACCAGGCGTAGTCACCGTCTTCGACCGGTATCTGGAGGTCGCCTGCTTCGGCCATGCACGCCTCGAGTTGGTCGCAGATGATGTGGGCACGCTGAATGCTCGCAGTATCGAGCTCGCGAACGCCGGGGGCGTGGGAGCCGATGGCGTTGATGTGTGCGCCTGGCTTCCACCAGTCCGCACTGACGATCGGATTCGCCGCGGTTGTCGCGAGAGCTACGATGTCAGATTCGCGGCATAGGGCTTCGCCGCTTTCGGCTAATCGGGTGTCGAGGCCGGTCTGTTCCGCAACCCAGTCGGCAAACTCTTGTCGTGAAGCTTGGTCGTCGAGTGAGAAGGTGAGTATGGTGTCGATGTTTGATGCTTCCGCGATGGCGATAGCCTGTTGCCGCGCCTGCACACCTGCGCCGAGGACGCCGCCAACCTTCGAGTCGCTTCGAGCCATGTGCCGCGTCGCCACTCCTGACACTGCGCCCGTCCGCACCGCGGTGAGGTAACCGCCGTCCATCGCCGCCACTACCTCGCCAGTCTGGTTGTCTTGGACGAGGATGGTGCCGACGGTTGTCGGAAGGTCGAACTTTGTGGGGTTGTCTTTGTAGACGGTTACGGCCTTGATGCCGAGTGAACCGCTGGTCTTGATGTAAGCGGGCATGTATGCGATCCATCCTCCGACTGCCGGGTCGATCATGACGGTGCGCGGCGGCATCTCGGCGGTGGCGTTGGCGAGTTCGGAGAATGCGGCTTCGACGGCATCAATTGCCTTTGGCATGGTCAGCACTTGCTGGACATCGGATCGGTTTAGGAGCAGGGCCATGGCGCGAGGATCTTTCGATTTAGGTCGATGTGGGATTAGGTCTGGTTTTTGGGTGAACGTGAGAAATCATACAACTGACCGGCGACTTCAAGGATCATCTTCTGTCTGTAGAGGGGCAGCTCAGAGTTTCGCAGGTGGGCTAATGCTCGGCGTTGAGTCATTAGTGGATAGTCGCTGGCGAAGAAGATGCGGGTGCCGCCGACTAGTTTTTCAACGGTGTCATAGATGTCGGAGTCGTAGAGGAACGGGGTCGCTGCCGAGTCGAACCAAACGTTGGTGAGGGTCTCGTTGACTTCTGGCATGTGTTTGTAGACGGGTAGTCCGCCGCCGAAGTGGGAGAAGATGAGGGCGTTATCGGGGTAGCGTTTGGCGAGCTGGGAGAGGCGGTCTGGGGTCATGGTGCCTTTTCCGGGGTATATGTGCCCCAATGGCTCGGAGCCGTGGATCACGACGAATGCGATCTTGTTACGGGTTTCGGAGTACTGGCTGGCGACGGACATTACGTCTTCGAGCTGGTCGTATGGCGGATCGACCCACCCCTGGGTGTCGGCGTGGAGTTCTCCGATGCCGCGAGCCCCAAAGTTGAGGCAGCGTTCGGCCTCTCTAGGTGCGTCGTCGCCGGGCCAAAGCGGGTTGACGCTGCAGAGGGGAATGAGGATGTCAGGATGTCTAGCCGCGGATTCTAGGAGGTAATCGTTGGAGCGTTTTGCGAGGTCATGGTCGGTCCATCCGAAACCGGCGATAACAGATCGATCGACCTCGGCGCGTTCCATCTCATCGAGGAGGTGTTCGGCTTGAACGATCCGCGCCTTAGGATCGGCGAAGAGTTCGGCGAAGGTTCGGTCGCGAGCGAGCGCTTCGTCGCGGTGGTCGTTGAAGTAAGGGGGAAGGATGTGGGTTAAAGCATCGACGATCATAGCGAATCATCTTAATCGCCACCCACAAGAATCACACAAGCGCAACGCCGCGCAGTTTGATTACATCGCCTTTCTGAATAACCGTTGAAGCCTGATCCATGTCCCGAATATTTGCCGCCGGATCTCCGCCGAACGCGGCAAGGTCGGCAACTTTGCCCGTGCTGATCGAACCGACTTCACCGTCGACGCCCAATGCTTCGGCAGTGTCGATGGTCGCCATCCGCAATGCGCTCCAATTGTCCCAGCCAAGTTTCTCGACGGCAGCCCAAGCGTTCGCAGCCGATCGATCATGCGTGCCGTGCGGCATCCCCATGTCCAGGCCGTTGGTGAATCGCACACCTAGGTCGTGCATTTGATTGAGGGTTTCGGCGTGGTCTTCATCGGTCACGTTGTTTGCGGCCACTGACCAGTGAATCGCGCGCGGTGGCGCTTCTCCACGATCCGTGGCTTCGTGTCCTAACATGCCATGCCCGATCGTCGGGTCTACCCATTGCCCCTGGTCCGACATGCGCTGCGCGGTTTCCAATTCGAATTCCAATCCCTTGGACGGGTCTTGCGAATACCACCGGGCGTGTATCAGGTTGTGGACGTTGGCTTCGACGCAGTTTTTGACTCCTGCGGCGGAGAGGCAGTGGGCGGCGACGGTGATACCGGATCGGGCGGCTTCCCGCACGGCGACGGCTAGTGTTTCCGCCGGGTATTGGGGAAGGCGAGGGTTAGCGGTAGGGGTGAACATGCCGCCAGTGGACATGATCTTGATCGCATCGGCGCCTTGGCGGACTTGATTGCGGACGGCTTTGGCAACCTCATCGGCGGTATCGGCTTGTGAACCGAAGAACCAGCAGTGCCCGGCGGTGATGGTGATCGGGGTACCTGTGACCAGCAACCTCGGACCTGGAATGGCGCCGTATTTGATGGCTTGTTTGATAGGGAAGGCGACTTCGTTGCGTGAGCCGATGTCTCGGACGGTAGTTGTGCCGGCCAAAACCGCCATACGCATCGCCGAAACGGCGCGCATGGTCAGCCGTTGGATGTCGTCCTTTTCCGCCAAAGCCAAAGCCTGAGCGTCCGTCGTCGCACTGCAGTGCATGTGGCAGTGAGCATCTACGAGGCCCGGCATTAATGAGACGTTGCCAAGCCGCAACACTTCCGATGTTTCGTCTACATCGGACGGCAGGGATGATGCCGGCAGAACGTCCGCGATCTTACCGTTGACGATCTTTACTGCACTGTCAGACAGCCAACTGGTCATATCGGTGCTCGACACGCGGTCTGCGATTATGTATTTGACTGAGCCGGGCACGGCGTTGCCTATCACTGATGGTGGCGAGATTCGCCCATATTGTACGTTTGGGCAGTTTACACAGATTGCGATGATTGTGAATGTTGCAGACGCGTTTTTGAACTAGGATGCGAAGGATGGGGAAGGATTTTAAGGATGGGTGGTTGTTGTTTGGGGTGTTGCGTTGATTTCCGTCATACCCGCGGACGGGTGCTGTGCACAACCTCCGTCATTCCGGCGAAAGCCGACGCTTCAGCGGACGGAACGACCATCCAGAGGGGACGGGCAACGGGGAGGCGCACGTGATCTGACCGTGAATCCGTCGTAAGCGAGGTTGTGCACAGCACCCGGACGCGGGTATCCAGAGAAAGGCAAAGCACGCCATTACCCCCCGCCGCCCCTCTGGATTCCGGCTTTCGCCGGAATGACGGGGGGTTGGCGCGGGAATGACGTGGGTTTGGCGCGGCAATGACGGCAGTCAACCACAACCCCCCATCCATAAAATCATTCCCCATCCTTCGCATCCTAGTTCAAAACGACGCCCGCCATACCCGCGCCTACCCCACTTCATTCCGCCCCCCCCCCCCCACGTCATTCCGGCGAAAGCCGGAATCCAGAGGGGTGACGGGGGGCGGCGGGGTCTCACTTGGTGGATGTGCGGATGGGGGTTCGTTGGCCTTTGCCTTCTTCGTTGACGGCTCGGACCCAGATCAGGTACTCGGTCGCTCGGTCTAGGCGGCGGAACTTGACCGTCGTCTTGTCGGCGTTGGGGGGCATGGTGGGGCCCTTGCCGGTCGTGTTGTGGGCGTGGGGGGTCAGGGTGTGTCCGTTGCCGCCGCCTACCGGCTTGATGTGGGCTATGTATCCGGTTGGAGTTCCGCCGTCGGCCGGGGCTTCCCACGAGACGGTGATGTTGGTGTTGCGGGGTTCGACGGTGAGGTTGGTCACGGCTCCGGGGAGTTGTGCCGCCTGCTGTTGCAGCTGGGGTTCCTGCTCCGGTTCGGATTCGATCGGCTGGGGTTCCACCGGCTCCGGCTGGGCGGGGGCGTTAACGGTTACGTCGAAGGTGTCGGTCGCGGTGTTGTCGTCTGAGTCCTTAGCCGTGACCGTGACGGTCTCGGTGCCCTCCTTGATTGCCAGCACCGTCATCGTGCCTAGAAACTCGAAGACCGCCACCACGTCCAGGTCGGTGGATGAGACAGAGAAGTTCAACTTGTCGCCGTCGGCGTCGCTGAATACCGTCGAGAGGTCCAGTTCCTTGCTCGATACTTCGACCATCGTCGCGTCGGCTATGGCTGAGGCCACCCGCGGTGCGGCCTTGACCGTCACCGTGAAAACGTCCTCAACCGTCGCACCCTGGCCGTCGTCGGCCGTCACCGTGATATTGGTGGTTCCGCGCGACTTGGCTGTCACCGTCAACGTGTCGTTGGAAACGGCGACGGTCGCCACGCTCTTAGCCGAGGACGTGGCCTTGATTGTCAGGTCGTCGCCGTCGGCGTCGCTGAACACGCTCGCCAGGGACACCTCATGCGTCCCGCTTTCGTTCACGATGGTAGCGTCGGCGATGTCGTTCGCGACCGTGGGCGCATTGTTGGCTTTCTGTAGTTCTTGCTGCTCGGCGTTCACGGTTACGTCGAACGCGTCCTGCACCGTGTTGCCGTCGGAGTCTTGGGCCGTGACCGTGATGGTGGCGGTACCTTCGGATTTGGCGATTATGGTCAAACCAGTGATGGCGGACGTTGATGGGTCGAGGGCGGTGATTATCGTCACTTTGGTGTTGTCGGACGATGCGGCGTTGGTTACCGTCACCGCGTCACCGTCGGCGTCGCTGAACACGCCGGACAGCGATACTGCGCGGCGGTCCTCCGCCTCCAGTCCGCTGATGTCGTCGATGGCCGAGGCCACGGAAGGAGCGGCCTTCACCGTCACCGTAAAGGCGTCGTTGACCGATCCGCCGTTTCCGTCGGACGCCGTGACCGTGATCGTCGTTGTTCCGCGAGATTTCGCGCTCACGGTAAGCTCTGAATAGTCGTCGGCAACGGATGCCGTGGCCACGCCCTCGTCAGACGAACTCGCCGTTACCGTCAGGTCGTCGCCGTCGCCGTCGCTGAACACTCCGGCCAGCGAGACCTCACGCGCGCCACTCTCGTTCACGATGGTGACGTCGGCTATCGCAGCCGACACCGTGGGAGCGCTGTTGGGCGGGGCGATTACCGCGACGTCGAACTCGTCGAATACCCGTTCGCCTTGAGGGTCTTCCGCAATCACCCGGATGGTGGCGGTTCCCTCGGACTCCCCGGAAACCGTCAGGTTTGAGCCGTCCAGATCGGCGGAGACGCGTGCCACGTCGTCGTCCGAGGACCCTACCAAGATGGTCAGCGCGCCGAAGCCGGCGTAGCTGAACACGCCCGCCAGCGAGATGCGACGGCTCTCCCCCACGGGCAGGTCGTCCACGTCGGCGAGCGGCTGGGCGACTGTGGGCGCCCGGTTTACCGGTGCGTTTTGGCCGGCGCCTTGGAAGTCGAAGTCGCCGGTGTAGCGTGCGATTGCGAAGTCGGTGTCGCTGCCGTTGTTCGCGTACCCGGCGACGACGATCTTGCCGTCGGACTGGATCGCGATCGCGCGGGCCTCGTCGGCGTTGCCGTCGAAGTCGGTGACGGCTTTGCCGCTCCTTCCGTTGTCGACCCCTGTGTCTAGCTCGCCGTTGGCGGTGTAGCGGGCCAGGCCGAAGTTGGTCCCGCCGCCGCCGGCGGCGATGATCTTGCCGTCGGACAGTACCGCCACCGCGTGCGCGATGTCGTCGGCGGCGAAGTGGGTTCGGACCTTGCCTCCGTTGCCGAACATGGTGTCGAGGTCGCCTTGGGCGGTGTAGCGCACGAGTGCGAAGTTGTGGCTCCCGTTGCTCCATGACCGGCCTGCCACGACGATCTTGCCGTCGGGCTGGAGAGCGATCGCGTGGGGGTAGTCGCCGGTGCCCGAAAAGTCGGTGGTGACGCGGCCGGGCCTGACGTCGCTCTGCAAGG
>MPNN01000019.1 GCA_002239045.1 SAR202 cluster bacterium bin127 | reverse complement strand
TCTGTGGATAGTATTTTTCCACAGAGACGCCACCACGTCCAGCATGACGCGGATTTAGGCGTCGTGGGGGGCGTGGGGCCGCCTTTGTGACGGCACGAAACGGACGCCGGCGGGGACCGGCGGGGGGCGGTTGGTGCCGGCGTCAGCGCCACCACCGGAGGCGCTGACCGAGGTTCCGGAGCCAGGCCAGGCTCCGGGGCCGAGGGGCCTGGGTTTGTGCACGCGTCCAGCGCGCCGCGATCCGCTTGACCGTCTCGGGGTGCCACTGGCTCCCCTCCCTGGGGGGCGGGACCTGGGCGTCGTCGAGGGCCCGGCATATCTCGCGGAGCGCGAAACCTTGGGTGATCAGGGCCGCGATTCGAGGGCCGGCCAGGGCGTCGTGGCGAGCCTGCTGGCGACGCCGGGAAGCGAGCGCCGCGGCGCGATTGTGGGGGTTTTTCATCGTCATGGCGGCGTCCTCGATGCGGCAGGGCGCGGTTTCTGTGCATCTGCCGCAGTCGGCGGTGCACGTCGTCAACATTACGTTACATTAGGTGACAAGCCGAAGAACGTATTGTTACACATCCGGCAGGGGCTGTCAAAGGCCCGGCGATGAGGGGGGGAAGCGGACCCCCGCCCGCGACAATTTCTCCTTGCTGACAGGGGGTGTGGGGGTCCGCCCCCACGGTCGTTCCTGGGGACCTGGCGCGGCGTGGTGAGGTATGAGCCGTCGAGGTCCCTGCGGGGCGTCAGGGGAGGTGCGTGAGGCGGCGTGCGAACCGTCTCCAACTGGGGGCGGTGTTGTGTAGGATTCGAGTTTGCTTTGGTGGTTGAATCTGGATTGCGACCGTAGGGAGCACCTTTGCGATATTGAAGGTGAGCGTTGGGGATTGGTAGGCCAGGGCGGAGATCTGGTTGAGATCGAAGACCTGGCCGGTTGGATAGGGGCTGACTAGGATTGCCAGTTCTGTCGTTTGTGGATGGTCACGGTGCCCGTTGCTTGAGAGAGGGTGACGTTGGCCGTTATTGGTTTGCCCGATGCGACGATTGTCCGAGGTTGTCTTGTCCATGTGAGAAAGGCGTCGATGACTTTTCCGAGCTGGCGGTTGAGGAGGAAATCAAGGAGCCATCTGCTGGCTTTTTGGTAGATGACGGTTGTGGTGCTGCCGATTATGAAGTTTCGTCTGTTGAGTCTCATTGCAACTCTCTTCTTGTGTTTATGTTCGTAGTTCCTGCTGGACAAGTTTGGCGATGAATGCCTCCTGGGATCCGGATCCCTTTGTGGAGTTGCAGGCGCCGCAGAGCAGTTGCAGGTTGTCGATGTGATCACTACCGCCTCGAGACTGTGGGATGATGTGGTCGATGGTGAAGTTTCGGAAGGGGAACATGACGCGACAGCCGGAGCATAGTCCTTCCTGCCGACCGTAGAGGGTGTGTTTGTGGGTTCGGTAGTTCGGGAGGTCGCCGAGGTCGGTGCGCCGGGGAATGTCCGAGCGATGGGACACGTCGAAGAAAAGACCCATCTCGTCGCGCAGGCGGGAGTTGACGAGTCGGGCGGCTAGGGGCGACAGGTCGATGCCGACCCAGCGGCGCTGGAGGCGTTCTGCCGCGACACAGGCCGTGGCGCAACCGCAAAAGGGGTCGAAGACGACGTCGCCCGGGTTCGAACTTGTTTCGATAATGCGGTCTAGAAGGGCCAAGGGCTTCTGCGTGGGATAACCGATTCGTTCTTTCGCTTGGCTGTTTATGGGGGAGATGTCAGACCAGATGTTGCCCATGACGCCGCCCTTCATTTCATCTAGGTATCTTTTCAACCGAGGGCGTCTCGACGTGTCCAGCGTGCCGTCCTTGAATGTCGGATACCAAATCTTCCCTTCTTGATCCAATCCACCCATTGTTTCTTGAGAGTAGCGCCAGCCCTTTGGGGGAGAAGGGAAACGTTTCCATTCGTACATCATATTCGGTCGTGGATTCGGGCTGGTCATGTTGTCTAACGTGTACAGTCGTCCGTCGCCATCGTCATACTTGTATTTACTCGCAATGTACTCGTCCGAGTGGGGCGCATGCGGCGTGTTCCAGGCGATGTGTTGGCCCCTCGAATAAAACAGGAGGCTGTCGGACACCCGACTCCACGTCTTGCTGTCGCTGTGCGTTGTGGTCCTTTTCCAGACGATTTCGTTTTGGAAGTTACCGGCCCCAAGGATGGCATCCAGGAGGGTTTTGAGGTAGTGGCTAGCCGTCGGATCGCAGTGGAGATAGATTGAGGCGGTGGGCTTGAGCAGACGACGCATTTCCAGGAGCCGGACGGCCATCATGATGAGATATGACTTCATGCCTTTTCCGTGGGAGTGGCCAGCGGCGTCGATGATCGCATATAGGGTTGGGTCGCGGTCAGCAATTTCTCCGTGCCAGGCTTCGTCAACGTCGCTGAGTGCCCAGGTGTCCTTGAAGGCTGCGCCGGCTGCTTCGCTGCCGATCGGCGCGGCGTAGTCGCGGTTCGAGTTGAAGGGTGGATCGAGGTAGATGAGGTCGATGGTCTCGGAGTTCATGCCGCGCATGACGTCGAGATTGTCGCCGGTCCAGAGGGTACGGTTGGGCCAGTTGGGTTCGCTCATGACAGTTCAGGTGTCTTGGTTGTCGAGAATTTGTGCGGTTAAGTTCGTCACTTGGCGAATTGTTGGTTAACCCGGACGAACTGGGCTGTTGTCTTTTTTTGCTGGGATTTGGAATCAGGGTCGTTGTCGAGTTACGCTCGTCCGAACGAATTGGGAAAGTAGATTGGTCTTGCGTGCGTAGTCCCCACGTTGGGCATTTACGAATTGTCGATAGAGGTTATTGCTTGTGAAGGATGTTCCTATGGAATATTTCCCTGAAGTAGTTCCTGTCGGTCCAACGTCGAATTCGTGAGTTTCAATCGTACACAGCTGTTCCTGGATGTGAATGGCTTTACCTTTTCCTTTGACGTCTTCTAGCATTCCAAGACTTTCTCCCGTTTTGGGGTCAAAGATTTCTTCTCCTAGGCTAAATATGACGAATATGTCACCTGGGGAGACCCCGTGCTTTGTTCCGATGTTGAGTACAACCGTGTGGTCGTCAATAACTTTGGCAACAAGGCCATCGTGTCTTACTTTGCTCTCAGTCATTTTAGACTCCTTCCAAATGACTCCTTGTTACGCCAGGCTTTGCCTGTAGTTGCTCGTGCCTGCTTTCGTCGTTGAGATAGCTTGTGAGCGGTTGGTTGGTGAGCGGGTGAAAAATCATGCTTTGAGGAAAACCTTCGGTTGTGAAAGTTTCGACAGATAGTAGGCAGATAGGAGTTTCCATATCTCCTTCCCGTACAAACAGGGTGAGGAGATCGCCGATAGAAACTGTGCCATGTCGTTCTAGGATAATTATCGATTCGCCTTCGAAGTAGTGTGTCCCTGGCTTTACATTGCGTACACGTAATGGTCGGGAAGCTTCTGTGGAGGCTGTATAAAAAGAGTATGCCATCCAGAAGGTATAGATGAGGAGGGCAGTCAGTGGGAGAACGATCCCCACAAAGACTTTTGTGCCACTTGACCAGTTTTGATCTATGCCATACCAGGTTAGGAGTGAAGCGACGCCGGTTATTGCTGCCCATGTGATTGTGAAAGGGCGAGACAGGAATTCACCGATGAAGTTTTTAACGCCTTTCACGAATCATCCTCATGCATTTTGATTCTGGAGGTAGCCAGCGATTAAATCGATCAGGATGTCCTTTTCTTTCTGTCCGGTCTGAGCTGCGTGTATTTTGAGTCGACGTCCGAGGGATTCTGGGACCCGGAATGTCTTGGTGACTTCGCGCTCGTTTTCGACGGCAGATCCGGTTGTAGTCCCCACCTCTCCTTTCTCCACAAATTCGTCCATGGTTCGTGGTCCCTTTCTGCCAAGCGGAATGTGGTTCTTGTCGGTCATAACTTCTCCAGTAGTTCGCGGTACAAGGACAGCATCTCGGATGCGGCCTTGCTCGCGGCATCATACTCGATGACGGATTGTCCGAGGGCGAATGCCTCGCGGTAAGCCACGTACTGGTGTAGGGCGGTGGCGAACGTCGGCTGGGTTGCCTGCATGTAGGCCTGCGACCTCCGGCTCATGACGGTGCCCCCCTGAACCTGGTTGAGCAGGACGACGGCCTGCAGGTCCTTGAAGGTCCGGGCGACGTCGATGACCTTCTCGAAGAAGTCCTCGGTACTCACGATGTCTGGACGCGACGGGAGGGTGGGAACCACCACGAAGTCAGCTGCTACCACCGCGGCTCGGGCGGTTTGAGTGATGCGGCCGCCGCCGTCGATGATTACGACTTCGTAGCGTTTGGCAAGAGAGGCGATTTCCTTGTGCAGGTTGTCGACGGGTAGGCCGATGGCCTGGATGGGCGGGAGCTCGTCTGGACGTTCGGCTTTCCAGTCGAGACTCGATCCTTGGTCGTCGGCGTCAACCAAAAGGACGTCCTTGGCGTCGCCGGCGAAACAGGAAGCTAAGTTCGTTGCGACCGTGGATTTCCCCACGCCACCCTTCTGGTTCGATACGGTTATGATCATGAAGGTGTCTGTCCGTAAAGATGTAGGGCTGTAAAGCTGTACGGTAGTATATAGGAGTTGATGATAAAATGCCAGTAGCGCTACCTGTCAATGTGGTTTGACGAATGGTTGGGCATACAGCGCAGGCGCGAAAGCCTGCAATCAAGTACGAGGAGTGAAAGAAATGGTCAAGCCCATATCAATCCGGTTGTCGGAGCGCCAGATGTGGCTACTGGAGCTCTTGGGTGAACTGATGGTGGGGAAGGATAACAGCGTCAGTGCTCGTGTCCGGTTGATCTTCCAGGTTGCGGAGGAGGGTCTGCGCGACTCTGGGTTTATTGGTCCCAATGAGCAGTTTATCCGGCCGTCAGTGCGCGAGATTCTTTCGGCGCCGAGGTATCCGCCACGGGTCCAGCGTGTGCCTTTCAGACCGGGGGGGGATTCGGTGCCGGATGTGGAGAGATCGGCTGTATGAGGGTATTGGTAGTCGCCTTTAGGACTTACTCTTAATGCAACTTGCTCTGGTCCATGAAACCCCGTAGTATCACTTGCGTCCGGTTGCAATTGGTTCTGCAATAGGAGGTTGTGAATGCCTAGGAATAATACCCATAAGGTTTACAGAAGTGCTGTGAATGGGCAGTTCGTAAAGGAAAACTACGCAAAGAAGAACCCTGACAAAACGATAAAAGAATCGGTTCCAAATGCGGGTTATGGTGATACTGGAAGAAGGAAGAAGTAGGGGCTCGTCGTAGAAAAAGAAAAAGCGCCTCGAACGCTGTGGGGACAGCTCGGCGCCTTTTCTGACACATTAACCGCTGGGTTGCGGGTTGGGTGGTGTCGAAATGAATCCTACCCTTTCAGTTCCAATCAAGTCAAGAAATTCCATCTCAGGTCAGTCTTTGATCCAGGATGGAAGATCTGCGTCCGTTGGCCGAGGCTCTTCTCGGTCATCCAACGTCATATCGGCTGATTCTTTCCCTCCTTTGCTTCCTGTCTCGGGCACCGTCACAAGCATCCTGACTCACGGATTTGAGGAGGTTTTCACGGTCTCACGTGCAGTTATTCGGCCGTCTGAAAAGAGGGTCGAGGCGTTGAGAGAGTTGGCCGCTGACCAGGACCGCTCAACACGCGGGACAATTCGAGGCCGGTCGTCGCCAGCTCGTTGGCGACTAATCGAGGCAATCGCAGATTACCAGTTGTTATTTGCTCCGCCTGCGCCTTGCATCTTCGTTACCCTCACGCACGGCAAGGATTATCCGGATTGGGAAGAGTCGAAAACTGCGTTCAAGCGCTTTCGAGATGATTTGCGGTCGTGGCTTGCGAAGCGGCCGTTGGACTTGGCGGGTTTCTATGTGCCGGAGTTACAGCGGCGCGGAGCGCCCCACTACCATCTGTTGTTGCGGGTCTTCGGGGATGTGGAGGGTCTGGATGAACTTTGTGGTGTGGATCGCAGTCGTTGGGAGAAGTCGCGGGCCGGTCGTGATGATGGATATATCGGTTACAAGTGGCGGGAGCTGACTGGTGATGAGGGGTCCGAGGCAAAACACCGTAAACGGTATGCAGTTGCTATTGAGGATGTGGATGAAGCACCTGATCGTGTTGGGCGGTACTTGATTAAGCAGCTGGGGGCGGAACTTGCGAAACGGGCCCAGATGCCAGTAGAGGAGCGACAAAAGACCGGGCGTACGTGGGGTGTCATTAACAAGGAGCGGATGCGACCGTTTTACCAGGTTCCGGTGGTGACGCCGACATTGGAAGGCGCAAGACGTTTGGGGGCCATTAATGATGTGGCACGCAAGCTCCTTGGCGTGAAGCTGGGGAGCGTCGATGTGTTGGACGAGTCGACCGGTGAGGTGCGCACGTATGCGCCGCAGCGTACGCGTTGGACGGGGCGGCTTGGGGAATACCTGAGGACAGGTGATGCGGTGTATTTGTACCAGTCCGTAGAGTCTAGGCGGGGCAGCCGTAAGGTTGATGAGATTCTCACGGTTTGGCGGCTTCGGCCAGGGGCCATCCGGTCGGCGCTGGTGGAACTGTCGGTGTTGTCTTTGGCGAGGGGCGGTGGTGGTGTCCAGATTGAGCCTTCTGGGGCGGACCCGCCGGCGGATCAGTTTTTGGTTAACTGCCGTGACTGTGGCAGGGTCCAGAATTTCTTGGTTGAGGGTCAGTGCTGGGTCTGTGGTGGTCTGTCCAAGTAATGGATATGGCGTTTGTCCTAGTACGCATAGAGGCGGCTGTCGCGGTAGCTGTCGTCGTAGGCGGTGAGACTGTCGAGGCCCTGCTCGTGGCGGAGTCTCGGGCAAGGCCGCGGCCAGGCCAAAAAAGCGGCCCCTCGACCTGGTTGGTCGAGGGGCCTTTGCAGCTCTCGCGCTCGCATTGGCAGTCACGCTATGGGGCACTTTGAGTCTCAAGCGACTGGCGCGTCGCCGCCAAACACCTTTCGGTGTTGACTCGCCCCGGGGGGGCTAGGCGGAGGCAATTTCTTGCCTCCGCTCGGTGTTCCGTGCTGCCAGAGTTCCACGTTGTCAGGCCGTCATGCGGGCCTGGCCGGCGCGAGGTTGCTGCAGCAAGTGCAAGTGGGAGGGGCCGCCGGCGCCAGGCAGTCCCTCCGAATCTGGTGTCGTATCACCGCGGGGTGATGCGGAAAAGTCCGGGCCTGCCGAACGGAACGCGAACGGGATCGCAGGCCGAGTAAGGCGTTTATCGTACCACGGGGCCTTCAGCGGAGGTAGACCATCGTCACTCGATCCCGGAAATGCCCCATCTCCTGCGCGACGAGCTCGCGGGCGGTCGTGGGGTCCATGCCTTCTGCCCGGTACGCTGAGTACCGGTCTTGGGCGTATGTATGCCGGCATCCGTGCCCGCCGCTGGACCATCCGAAGCACCTTTGTGACGCTTTTGAGAAGCTTGACGACCACTTGACCCCGCCCGCGAGGTCGTAAAATTGCCGGTAGTCGATCTCTCTGTCCTGGACAATCCGCCCGCCCTCTGGCAGTTTTCGGGCTTCCAGGCGCTCGACCAGGTCCGGGGGGACGACGGAAATCCGGTCCAGACCGCCTTTCCCGTCGACCACGTACCACTCCCCAGGACGGTTTTCCCAGATCCGGGGGTCCCATTTTCCGTGCGCCAAGAGCTGTTCCTGCTCCTCTTTTGTCAGCGAATCCCACCTTCGCACCGTCAAAAGTTCATGCGCCCGCCATCCGCAACGCCACGACAATTCGGTTGAGAGGGCATTTCGTGCGCCCTGTCGTGACGTGATTTGGGCGAGCTGCGCGTGCTCGTAGGCCCGCGATTCTGTCGAAAGTGCGCCAGGATCAACGCTGGATTTGATGCGCGGCAGCCCCGATTTGCCCGTCCTGGGCAAAAATTGGAGCACGACGCGGTCTCGGTCAAGCGTTTTCTGTGACACAACGTGACTACGCCCCTCCAGGTATTGTAGCGCATGTTGCCGCGTCATGCGGTGCAGTGTGCCCCCGTGCTCCTTTTTTTGCCAGCGCGCAATCGCCGTCATCGTTCCCGTGTACGTGTGTTTCGTGGAGACTGCGCGAATTTTTTTGTTGCCTTTCCTCTTCTCCGGACGTGGTTTTGGCGTGTGAGAAATGAAAGGTGACAGCAGTTCCAACGCCTGCCGCTTTGCATTGAATGCCGGCATGACTTGTTCCTCTATCTATCGTCGTCTTTGTCGTCCAGGTCGATGCGCTTGCGCGCATCGTCTGCCTCTCCGTGTTCCAGAAAATGCCGCAGTTGTGCCTCATCCACCTGGACATCTTCCTGCGTTTCCAGCCATCCGAGGAGGTCGCGGTGGGTGAAACCCATGCGCAAAAGCCGGTCTAAGTCGACGCGTCGTGCGTCGATCCGGAGCCTCGCGTGACGATTTTTCGTGCGCGGCGAGGGTGTTTTTGGTTTGCGAGGGCGTCCCACCAGGGAGGGCCTCCAAGCGCGGAGCGGGCGGCCGGGGGGCCGCCGTGCCTTGGTTTTGACCACGCCACAGGCAAGGTGGCGTCTCTGTGGATAGTATTTTTCCACAGAGACGCCACCACGTCCAGCATGACGCGGATTTAGGCGTCGTGGGGGGCGTGGGGCCGCCTTTGTGACGGCACGAAACGGACGCCGGCGGGGACCGGCGGGGGG
>MPNN01000011.1 GCA_002239045.1 SAR202 cluster bacterium bin127 | reverse complement strand
GTCGCGGCTACGGCACGAGGATGTGCAAAACTACCCGATGGGAAGCGGCCGAGCTCAAACTCAAGGCCGCAACCCGGGCCCACGGTCTGGCAACGTGGGCAGTGACCGGACGAGGGAAGCTAGCAGTTCAATATCTCGCACAAAGCGGCAACGCCTGATGGATTGGCACCTCACGCGAAAGGTGCCAATCCCCTTCAACGGCAAAAACACAACCACTGCCCCCAACCACTAAACCCGGGCAGCCATAACAACCAAACCCGCGGAAATCACCTCCGCCACTTCAACGCGCATCCTCCCCTTCGCGAAGCGAAGGGGACGCGGAGCGAAGCGAACGCAGGGGATGCCCGGGGCAAGCGACAGACGGCACCATCCCAGCGGAGCCTATCCTTCCTCTCCCTCCCGAGACTTTTGCAAAACTCCGCTATTCTCGTAAACTAGAAATATGCGTCTTATCCCGAATCGACTCGCATGCCCGCGCACGTCGATTTCTCGTACTCCTGGCCACTAGCCGTCATTGAGGAAAAAATCTTGGTAATCCAGACCGACGATCCCGCAGTCTCAACCGAATCTGAGGATTTCACCGTCCAAGACGCGATCACCGAATACGTCATGACGATCGCGGATGAGAAGAAGCGGATGATTCATCCTGAGCTGACCAAGTTCGCCCGTTGGATCGGAGGCACCAACGTTTTGACGTCGCTCCGACCGTCAGACGTGAGCCCTTATTCTGAGACGTTCGGTACCAGCGCATCTGATGCCAACAAACAACGCGTCGCGGCGGTCAAAGATTTCCTGAACTACGTAAAGAAAAAGGGCTATATCGACATCAGCTTGGCGCCACACATCCGCGTCCGCAAGCCCACGCTCAACGCAGTGCGTGGCACCGCGATGCGCCGACGCAACAGCGAAGTCCAGATCACTCGCCAAGGTTACGACGAAATGGTCAACCGGCTAGAAGTGCTTCGGAACGAGACGGTTCGATTGGCTGAGGAGATCGAACGTGCGGCAGCAAGCGGTGACGTTCGCGAAAACTCGCCGCTCGAAGCTGCCAGAGAGAACCAGGGAATGGTTCAGGCTCAGATCAACCGCTTGGAATCGACATTGAAGGTCGCTACCATCATCGAAGAATCTGAACGGATCAACGACCAAGTTCAGATCGGATCATGGGTGACTCTGTCTAAGAGTGGTTCCGGCATGAGCGTCGACTACCAAGTTGTGGCTGCGAACGAGGCCAACCCGCTACGCAACAAGATCTCAGACATCTCACCTCTCGGAAGCGCGATTCTGGGTTGCAAAATCGGCGACCAAGTCACGGTCAAGGCACCGGCTGGCTCGCAGGATTTTTCGGTCGCTGCAATTTTCTGAGCATTTGACTGTTGACTGGTCAACAATCCTCGTTCACCGTTCGCGTGACTAAATCCGGCTAGTTCGAGAAAAATCCCCGCAGTGGAAGGATACTTCGACAGCTTCACCATCCTCGTGGCATTTACCGTCGGAGTCTTTGTTCTACTCCTCATCGATCTCCTCCTTCTAAGCGGTAAAGACCACCACGTCGGGATGAAGGAGGCCGGCCTCCTCACCGTTTTGTGGACGCTTGTCGCGGCGGCTGTCGGTGTCTGGGTTTTCATCGCCGGCGGAACCGAACTTGGCATCGAATACACCACCGCCTATGTTGCCGAACGCGCCCTCAGCATCGATAACCTTTTCGTATTCCTTGTCATCTTTAACTACTTTGCCCTTCCGGACCTTTTCCGATCACGCGCTCTTCTCTTCGGTATCGTTGGCGCACTCATCGCCCGCGCCATTTTCATATTCTTCGCTGTCGGAATCATCGCCGTTTTCGAACCCGTCCTTTATCTCCTCGCCGCAATTCTCATCTACACCGCATACAAACTCATCACGTCGCATGGCGATGATGTCGATCCATCCAAAAACATAGTCGCAAGAGTGTTCCGCCGGATCTACCCGGTTTCCGACGAATACGACGGCCACAACTTCTTCACCGTCAAAAACGGCATCCGCATGGCTACTCCATTCGCTCTCGTCGTCATTGTGCTCGGGTCTACCGACGTTGTCTTCGCCATCGACTCCATCCCCACCGTTGTCGGCATCTCAAAGAACCAGTTCATCATTTGGTCGTCGAACGCCATGGCCGTCCTAGGGATGAGACCCCTGTTCTTCCTACTCGAAGGCCTCGTCAACCTCTTCCGTTTCCTTTCCTACGGCCTAGCTGCCATTCTCGCGTTCATCGGCGTTAAGATCATCGTCGAAACCGCAATCCACGACCAGTTCCACAACTTCATTCACGACATCGGCGTTCCCGGCGACTCGGTATCCATCACCATTACCCTCGGATCCTTGGCAATCGTCATCGCCATCCTTATCCTCAGCGTCATCGCCTCCGTAATACTCCCTCAATCCGAAGGCGATCACCATTCCCAAGACGAGGCCGCGGCGTGACAACCGCGAGCAGATCGACGCGATCGCAACTCGCAGAAGAACTCAAAAATGTGGTTGCCGGCGAAGTAAGATTCGACCGCTACTCTCGCCAGCTTTACGCCACCGACGCGTCAATCTACAAGATGACTCCTCTCGGCGTCGTCCTCCCTCGCGACGCCAACGACGTCAGCGCAGTCATCGAAACCTGCAACAACGCCGGCGTTTCCGTCCTACCTCGGGGCGGTGGAACAGGTCTATCAGGCCAGACCGTAAATCGAGGCGTCGTCATCGACTTCTCGAAATTCATGCACGACGTTATCGAGATAAATGGCGAAGAGGGCTGGGTGCACACCCAACCCGGTATCACCATCGACGAACTCAATCGACGAGTAGCGCATACCGGAAAATACTTCACCCCGGACCCGAGCACTTCGTCGCGCGCCAACATCGGCGGTGCGATGGGCAACAACTCTTGCGGCTCGCACTCCATCATCTACGGCAAAACCGTAGACCAAGTCCAGCAGATGTCCGTTGTGCTGTCAGACGGTTCTCCGGCTTCCTTCCAAGCCCTGACCGCGCCCCAACTCGAAGGCAAAATGTCGCTCTCCAACTTGGAAGGTCAGATATACCGAGGCATACCCAGCATTGCCGACCGCGCGACTGACGAAGTCGACAGGCGGTTCCCGAAGATATTGCGACGGGTCGGTGGCTACAACATCGACCGCGTCTACTCCCCGATCACCGATGGCCCCATCATCGACCTAACACAAGTGATGGTCGGTTCCGAAGGAACGCTTGCCGCGGTAACCGATGCCCGATTGAAGCTCTGGGACATCCCGAAATCGAAAGGATTAGCCGTCCTTCATTTCCGAACATTGCGCGAGACCATGGAGGCCACCGTGGCCACTCTCGAGCACGACGTGAGCGCGGTGGAGCATATCGGCGAGATCATCATCAACCAAGCCCGTAAATCGCTCGGCTTCTCGCGCGGTCTCGGCTTCTTGCAAGAAGACCCTTCGGACATCCTGGTAGTCGAGATGACCGGAGAAAACGTCTCCGAAACCCGATCCAAACTTGAGGCCTTCGGCAACTCGATCACGCACGAAACGGCGGCTTATGCAGTGACGATTCTGCTCGAGCCGAATGAGCAAAGACAAGTATGGGCGATGCGTGAAGCGGGTCTCGGCCTGATGATGAACGTAGAGGGCGACGCCAAACCACTGCCGTTCGTTGAGGACACCGCTGTTTCACCTGAGCGGCTGCCGGAATATGTCGAACGTTTCGACGAGATCGTGAAACGTCACGGAACCGAAGCCGGATACTATGGGCACGCCAGCGTAGGATGCCTCCACATCCGTCCGCTCGTCAATCTTAAGCAGTCCACAGGGATCGACCGGATGTACGACATCGCCAACGAGATTTCCGATCTCGTTCTGGAATTCGGCGGTTCGCTGAGCGGCGAACATGGCGACGGCATAGTTCGCGGAGCGTGGGCCGAGAAGATGTTCGGCCCCGAGTTGGTCGAACATTTCCGGGAAGTAAAAGGCTTGTTCGATCCGGAAGGCATCATGAATCCCGGAAAAGTCTTCGACACGCCGGACATGCGTGAGAACCTCCGCTACGGCGAAGACTATTCCACCGAAACCGTCGCGACCAAACTCGATTGGAGCGCCGACGGCGGGTTTGCCGGCGCGATCGAACGATGCAACGGGGTCGGCGCTTGCCGGAAAGTCAACGCCGGTGCGATGTGTCCCTCGTACATGGCGACCCGAGAGGAGGAGCACTCCACCCGCGGACGCGCCAACGCACTCCGAGCCGCGATGTCCGGCGCATTGCCCATCGATGAAATCCGTTCGGAGCGAATGTTCGAGGTCCTTGATCTCTGCCTCGAGTGCAAGTCGTGTAAATCTGAATGCCCCTCGAACGTTGATATGGCGAAGATAAAGTACGAGTTTCTTGATCTCTACTATCAGACACACTCCGTCCCGCTGCGGTCGCGATTGGTGGCGAACATCCATCGCCTCAACTCCCTCGCGCCTGGCCCGCTCGCGCCGCTCGCCAACGTCATAAATCGATCAGCACCGGCTAGATGGGCATCGGAGAAATTCTTCAAGGTCGATCGACGGCGTAAATTGCCGAAAATCATGAGCCAAACGTTTGAGCAATGGTTCGAGCGGCGGCAGCCTAACACAACAGGTTCGCGCGGCGACATCGTGCTTTTCCATGACACCTTTATGAACTTCAACCACCCGGAATCCGGGAAAGCCGCTGTAAAACTGCTCGAGGCGCTCGGTTACCGCATCCAATTGGTTGACCGCGCGTGTTGCGGGCGAACAATGGTCTCTTCCGGGCTCTTGGATCGCGCGATCGAAAACGCCAAGGAAAATGTCGCCATATTGAAGCCATACGTTGATACGGGAGCCAAGATCATAGGGTGCGAAAGCAGCTGCATCTTGACCATCAAAGACGAGTATCCCGATCTTCTGGGCTCGGACCAAAGTGCCAAAACCGTCGCCAACGCATCGATGATGCTTGAAGAGATCCTCGTTGCCACCCACAACGACGGAGGCCAACAAATCGAATGGAACGATTTCGCGGCCGAGATACTCCTACACGTCCACTGTCACGAGCGCGCTCTGATCGGAACTACGCAAGCAGTTGCCGCTCTCAACCTGCCACCCAACTACCGCGCCGATCTCATCGATGCGGGGTGTTGCGGTATGGCCGGTTCCTTCGGTTACGCCAAGGAGCATTACGACGTTGCGCAGCAAGTCGGCGAAGACCGCCTGTTCCCGGCGCTGCGCAAGGCCAGCCCAGATACAAAGTTCGCCATCACCGGCGTTTCCTGCAAACAGCAGATCGAAGATGAGTTGAGTCGCCCGGCCCTATTTCTAGCCGAGGTGCTAGCTCCAGCCGTAGCTGACCACTAACGGAAGCGAGCATATTCAACATGCCCACAGTAGGCATAATCGCAAACCCCGCAGCCGGCAAAGACATTCGACGGTTGGTTGCTCAGGGGCGCGTCGTATCCAACCAAGAGAAATCGAACACGCTTCGCCGGGTTTTTGCCGGCCTCCAATCCCACGGCGTGACCAAAGTCATCGTCATGCCGGATATGGCCGGATTGGCGCGCGCCGCGATGGCCGACACCCAAGATGAAATGCATTCAGAGTTCATACAACAAACTCCATCCGGTAGCCAGAACGACTCGACACTCGCCGCCCGAATAATGCGCGACGCCGGCGCAGATTGCATCGTTACCCTCGGTGGCGACGGCACGAACCGATTGGTCGCCAAAGGATGCGGCGATGTGCCGATAGCACCGATATCGACCGGAACAAACAACGTCTTCCCCAAGGAGATCGAAGGAACACTCGCCGGCATCGCAGCCGCAATTGTTGCAACGGACCGATCAACCCGCCACCGCGTGTGCCGTCGTTCGAAGAAGATCGAGGTTTTCGTCAACGATGACCTGCGCGATATCGCGCTAGTAGATGCCGCCGTTTCGCGTCAGACGATGGTCGGCGCCCGCGCACTATGGGACGTCGGGACTCTCGACTCGGTGTTTCTGACGCGCGCGGAGGCGTCCAGCATAGGCATCGCATCGATCGGTGCCAGGTTAGCGTTGATCGGACTGGACGAACCGCGCGGGCTTCACATCCAGTTCCCGACGCCGGGCAGTTCCGGCACATCAACATCGACCGCACCCATCGCTCCCGGAATGGTGCGCGACGTGCCTATCGAGAGTTGGCAGATCATCGTCCCCGGCGAAACGGTGAAAATCCGAGCAGCACGAGGCACGATCGCGTTGGATGGGGAGCGTGAGGTTGAGCTGCTGGACGGGATGAGCGCATCGGTACGCATCGATACCAACGGCCCTTGGGTGGTGGATTTCGACCGCGCCCTCGAAGCGGCATGTGCTAAAGATTGACGGGTTGCCGTAATTCGATGTTAACGTGTGCAAAAATACGCGTAAAATAGTACATATCGAACCGGATAGGTATAGCCGTTGCACACGTCGTTGGCAACGTGTGCAAAAATAGCAAAAATTCGTACATGTCCGGGTGAGTTGGTACGATGGTCGTACATGACGCGAGGGATATGTATAATTTAAAGGGTAAAATTATACATATCTACGAACAGTCAGGCGGGTTTCATGTCAACGTATGATCCGAAGCGACCGTACAACGAACTTCCGCAGCTACCACCCGCGATCGAAATCGAGACCATCGGTGTGATGCGGGAGCTCAACTTGGCCAGCCGCGCGTTGGCGAATCTCAACGGTACCGCGCTCAGCGTGCCCAATCCACAATTGCTGATCGACGCGTTTGCCATTACTGAGGCGGTGGCCAGCTCGGAGATCGAGAATGTCAACACCACGAGCGACGAACTGTTCAGATTCATGGCGGTTGGCAACGAACGCGCTTCTGATGCCACCAAGGAAGCTGCACGCTACCGTCCCGCGCTTTCGACGGCCATCGATCGGTTATCGACTCATCCGAATTTGGATACCCAGTTGTTCGTCGACATATGCAGCCAGATTCTCGGCACCCAGACGGATGTGAGAGATTCCGCGGTCCTCATCGGTAATCTGCGCGCGCGATTTGTGGTCTACACGCCGCCTTTCGGGAAGCCCACCTTGCTCCGCCTCTTGGAGAATCTCATCAATTTCGCTAACGAGAACTCGACCGGTTTGGATCCCATCATCAAGATGGCGATCATGCATTACCAGTTCGAAGCCATACATCCGTTCCCGGACGGCAACGGAAGGACAGGCCGCATCATCAACATCCTCTATCTGATGCACAGGGGATTATTGGATCAACCCGTCCTGTATCTCAGCCGTTATTTCCTTCGCCGCCGCCGTGAGTACTACGCCGGACTGCGTGCCGTCACTGAATCAGGCGCGTGGGAAGAGTGGGTGCGCTACATATTGGCCGGCATAAGAGAGGTGGCTGAGGAAGGGCGCAATGATCTGATCAGAATCAGGGAGTTGCGCAAGGAGTTCGCCGAAAGAGCACGGGTAGACGCTCCCACCGCAGCATCCGAGCAATTGATCGACCTGCTCTTTATGCGCCCTTACACAACCACGAGGATGGTGCAGGAAGTCGAAGGGGTGACCCGGGCCACGGCGCGTTCGCGTTTAGAGGCGCTCACCAGAGCCGGCATGTTGGAGCGCATCAAATCCGGCCGGCACCAGCTTTTCAGGAACCACGACCTCATCGACATCCTGATCGGTCAATCCGACGATATGGAGAGCATCGTTCACTTCATTGATGGATGAACTTGATGTGTATAAAAACCGCCTAGTTTTTGCGCACATCGTGATTAACATGTACAGTCGCTTGCTACTGTTTCAACAATGCGTACAATTCCATGGCTTGAATCGTACGCTTCGCGGTCTTAGTTGCCCCGTATCCGCCGGATCAAAGCCACCACATCACGGCTGCGCGTCTCCAGAGTGTCCCAGTCCCCGTTGGCCACGACGTCACTTGAAGCGAGCCGTGAACCCATCCCCACGGCGCAGACACCGGCTTCAAACCAAGGTCGCAACGATTCCTCGGTGATGTCGACACCGCCGGTAGGCATGATCGAAGACCACGGCATTGGTGCTAGGACGTCTTTGACGAAACCCGGTCCACCAACGGCCGAGCCGGGGAAGATCTTGACGATATCTGCCCCGAGTTCTTCGGCAGCTGAAATCTCCGAAGCCGTGCCGCAGCCCGGAATGTAAGGCACCTTCCTGCGGTTGCAGACCTTGGCGACGTCGGGATTGGTGACCGGTCCAACAATGAAACTCGCTCCGTTGCTGATGTAGATCGAGGCGGTTCCCGCGTCGAGCACCGATCCGGCACCTAAAATCGCGTCGGGCAGCTCCGCGGCGCAGAACCTGTCCAAGCTCGAAAACACCTCCCAGGCATGATCACCACGGTTCGTGAACTCCAAGACCCGAATTCCGCCGGCCACACATGCGCGCGCGATGTTCTGGGCTTTCTCGATGTCGCCGTTGTAGAACACCGGGACAACGCCGATTTCATGCATCGCGTTCAAAGCTTCAAGCTTGGTGTGCCGTGCCATTCCATATCTCCAGGAACCGTTTCTTTCGTCAACGATTCCGAGTCTATCGCTTGCCTGTCTGGTCCTCATAATCTCGTTGTGTTAGTCTCATTTCGCGTGGAATCCTGAGAGGTTTGAAAACATGGACGTCAACCCAGTTAAGGCGAAACTCGCCCAGAAATTGCCATCGCTCGGCACATGGTCGGCAAGCGGCGACCCTTCAGTCATCGAGACGCTGTTGCACACCACTGAGTTCGACTGGGTAACGCTCGATTTCGAACACAACGCAATCGACGTATCGACCGCGGTGCATTGCCTCCGCGCCGGTAATGGCTCAGGCAAACCGATGTTCGCCCGCATTCCGAGCAACGACCCGATCTGGGTGAAACGCGTTCTAGACATCGGCTTCACTGGCATCGTGGTGCCGGATGTCAAGGACGAAGAAGAGGCTGAACGTGCGGTGGTGGCTGCGAAGTATCGGCCGCGTGGTCTACGCGGTATCGGCTCCACCCGTGGCCAACTCGTCTATGGCAGCAACTACTACGAAAATGCCAACGACCTCATCATGGTCGTCTGCATGATTGAGGATTGGCGGGCGGTCGACCGCATCGACAAAATCATGGAAGTTCCCGATCTGGATGTGTGCTTCGTCGGACCCAACGATCTGGCAAGCACCCTCGGCGTCCCCACTGGTCTCGACAACAAGCATCCCGATCACATCAAAGCGGTCGAGACTGTCGTCGCCGCGGGTAAGCGTCACGGTGTTGCGACGGGCATCCACTGCATCGACGGCACCGAGGCCGCCCGCCGTATTCAACAGGGCATGACTTGGTTCCCTATTGCTTCCGATGTCCGTCTGCTGAAATCCGCGGTCGACACCGAGCTCGCGAACGTCGTATCCGGTTCCGGCGGCGACGGCGATGACGACAACGCGACCTTCTATTAGACACTGACAACCACAACATGCAGTCAGAACCGAGGAGATTCAATCAATGCCATCAGTCGTAACGTTCGGTGAGATCATGTTGCGTCTCGCGACGAACCGCCGAGAGCGTTTCACCCAAGCTCGCGAGTTTGAGGTCACGTACGGCGGCGGAGAATGCAACGTCGCGGTTTCGTTGGCCAACTTCGGATTCGATTCGACCTACGTCACCGTGCTACCAGATAACGACATCGGTCAGGCATGTATCAACTATGTCCGACAATGGGGCGTCGACACATCGGAGATCGTTCGGCAAGGCCAACGCCTCGGAACCTACTATCTCGAAAACGGCGCGGCCATGCGGGCATCCAAAGTCATCTACGACCGCGCCGCGTCTTCGATCGCCGAACTTCAGCCGGGCGAGATCGAATGGGAACGCATCTTCGATGGAAAAGACTGGTTTCATTTCACCGGTATAACACCAGCGATTTCCGAATCGGCGGCCCGGGCTTGCGACGAAGCGGCGTCCATCGCGAAGGCGATGGGACTCACCGTTTCAGCGGACATGAACTACCGTAAAAACCTCTGGACTCCCGCCGAGGCCCAAGCTGTGATGCGGCCGATGATGAAATACGTCGACGTTGCGATCGGCAATGAGGAAGATGCTGAGATGTCCTTGGGCGTCGCTCCCGAAGGGGTGGACGTGACGAGCGGCGAGATCGACGCCACTGCGTATGAACCCGTGGTGAACCGCCTCGTCGAGGAGTTCGGTTTCGAACAAGTGGGTATTACGCTCCGTGAATCGCAGTCGGCAGACGATAACGACTGGTCGGCGATCTACTACGATGGCGACGAAATCCTGATGGCCCCGAAATACTCGGTCCGCATCGTCGACCGCGTTGGCGGCGGGGACGCATTTTCGGCCGGCCTAATCTACGGCAACTTGCAAGATGGTTGGACATCGGCTCAAACGTTGGAATTCGCGGCTGCGGCCTCTGCACTAGCTCACACCTTCCATGGCGACTTCAATCTGGTCTCGGTGAGTGAAGTGATGAGCGTCGCCGGTGGCAACGTTAGCGGAAGGGTGCAGCGATGAGCGGCGAATTCGACGGTAAGGTAGCGCTCGTCACGGGCGGGTCGAAGGGCATCGGAAGGGCGTGCGCCTACGCCTTCGCGCTTGAAGGCGCTAATGTCGCGGTAACCGGGCGTACTGTGTCCGAGCTAAAGGCCACGGCAGATCACGTACGTAAAATCGGTGCTGAGGCGTTGGTCTGCCAATCTGATTTCACCGATCGGGCGCAGGTCGCTGGAGTCGTCCCGGCCGTCTTGGCCAAGTTCGGTAGGATCGACATCCTTGTCAACAACGCCGCCATCATCCACCCTCGTATCGACCTCGTTAACCTCGGCGATGATACGTGGTACGACGTGATCGAGGTCAACCTAAATGCAGCCGCGATGCTGACTAAGGCGGCTATGCCGACGATGATCGAGCAGGGCAGCGGCAACATAATCAATATCTCCAGCATCGGCGGGCGATCCGGCGCACGAGGACGCAGCGCGTACCGCGTCACCAAATCGGCCTTGATCAGCCTCACCCAGAGCCTTGCCGCCGAGCTGCACGATCACGGCATCAACGTCAACGCAATCTGCCCGGGTGGAACCGACACAGAAGGGTACCGCGAGGCATTCAACAACCGGGGACGCGAGGATCATCCAAATCTGATACTTCCGTCGGAGATCGCCAATCTGGCCGTCTTCCTCGCTTCGGAAAAATCCTCTGCGGTGACCGGGACCGCGATTGATGCATTCGGCGGTAACAACCCGCTCTTCGGGTAGAAGCTAAACCTCCCCCTTGATGATCAAGGGGGTTTAGAACAACACGTCGCCATGCCCTCAAAGTCCGTAATCCTCACCATCGACCAGGGCACAACGTCGACGCGTGCCATTGTTTTCGACGAAACGGCGGAACCTCTCGGCTCCGCCCAGAAAGAATTGACGCAGATCTTCCCACGATCCGGGTGGGTGGAGCATGATCCGGTCGAGATCGCAGAATCGGCCATCGGTGTCGCACGGCAAGCATTGCAAACGGCCAATGCTTCCGTTGACGATGTCGCGGCCGTAGGCATCGCCAACCAACGCGAAACCACGGTTGTTTGGGAGAGTTCCACGGGGAGGCCGTTGTCGAACGCCATCGTCTGGCAGGACCATCGCACCGCCGAAATCTGTAACGAGATCAGCGACGCCGGGCTGGCCGACGATATCTGGTCGCGCACCGGACTTATTGTCGACCCGTACTTCTCCGCCACAAAGATGCGCTGGATGCTCGACCATCTGCCGATCCCGAACCTGCAAGGCCGCGCAGAAAACGGCGACGTCCGATTCGGGACCGTCGACACTTGGCTAATCGACCAGCTATCACGCGGTGAGCGATCGGGACGAATCTCAGACGCGCCGCGCTATGACGTCCCGCACCTGACCGACGTCACCAACGCATCGCGCACCATGCTCCTTAATATCCACGATCTGACGTGGGACCCGGACCTGTTGCGCATCTTCGGCATCCCTGAAGCTGCATTGCCGACTCCCATGCCGTCGGCTGGCACCTTCACCACCGTCCACGCTTCGATCTTCGGTCGCGAAATCCCGGTCACTGGCGTCGCGGGTGACCAACACGCCGCGCTTTACGGCCAAGCATGTTTCACCAGAGGCGACATGAAGTGCACTTATGGGACTGGTGCGTTTCTGCTCGCCAACGCAGGAGCAAACGTTGACCTTTTCACCGGCGCGTCGGGTTCCGGTGAAATGTCGACCGCTGATCTCGACGAAGCGAACGCTGGCCTTCTATTCACACTGGGTTGGCAGTCCGGCGGCGCGAAGACGTACGCGCTCGAGGCTTCGATATTCAACACCGGGTCGACCACGCAATGGCTCCGCGACGGCCTAGGCATCCTCAGCAATGCCGCGGATTCTTCTGATGTTGCCGTCATGCTCGGAGACAACGCGGGCGTGTATCTAGTGCCGGCATTTTCCGGGCTCGGATCTCCACACTGGGACCCACATGCCCGAGCGTCCATCACCGGCATCAGCCGCGGAACCACCAGAGACCACATCATCCGTGCTGCCCTCGAATCGACCGCGTTCCAGGTCAAGGAGGTGGTCGACATCATGGATTCTCGGCTGCGGGTATCACGGCGTGGCAATCGCCGGGAACGCGTCATACGCGTTGATGGCGGCCAAACCCGCAATCCGTTCCTGATGCAGTTCCAGGCTGACCTTCTGGATCGTCCAATCGAAGTCTCCGCCGTCGATGAAACCACCGCGCTTGGTGCCGCATTCCTCGCCGGACGCGCGGCTGGTGTCTGGCGAACCGAGCGCGAACTCGCCGACCTTTGGCGCTGCGCCCATCGATACGAACCCGACATGTCCCAAAGCGAGCGCATACGCCTCATGGCCGGTTGGAACGAAGCGCTTCGCCGCACGAAGACCAATTTCCGAGGTTGATGTCGCCAAAGCCACCGTCATTCCCGCGGACGCGGGAACCCAGAGAAAAACCAAGCACGCCAAATGCAATCGTCAACGGTGAATTCGTCACCGAGGTTGCGGTCCCTTGATCAGACCTGAGTTGCAAAGCCTCCACTGAAACACGGCGATCCCTCAACTACGAATCCACGATGACCCAAAAACGGAGCCCAAAGTAGGGGAGCCCGAAAATTGAGCGCTAACGCATTAGAATTGAAAGCTACGCGGCGTAGCGACGACGTAAACTTCACGTTTCGTCGCCATGCCCATCCCTTCACGGTGGGGCTGTAGCTCAGTTGGGAGAGCGCGTCAATGGCATTGATGAGGTCAGGGGTTCGAATCCCCTCAGCTCCACCACCGATTCCGGTAGCCATAAATCGAGGTTCGAACTCGATCTCGGCATTGTCCGAACCTCTTAAGGGACTGTCGTAGGGCGTGGGTATGGTGTAGCGAACAACCGCCTTTCCCGGCTCGACGGCGACCTCCTCTACAAAGGACCGCACGAATGCCCGGGTCTCCGCTATCTCGCTCGTCTTCAGGAACTCGCTCATGTCCTCCGCGAACGCGGCGATGGTGTCGGCGCTGTCCAGCACGGCCCGGCGCTGAGCGAGGGCGGTACGGGTCTCTTCGGCGGCCTTCTCCAGCCGCTGCTGCCGCTCCCGGTGGTCCTGGATGCGTGTAGCGGCGTCGGAGACGCCGAGATCCGTGGTCTCGACGATGTGCCAGACGCGGTCGAGCTTCCGGCGGACTTCCGCGAGCTCCTTCTCGATCGTCTCCAGATTCCGGCGCTGATCGATCGTCTCTGCGTCCATCTCCTCGTCGAGGATCTTCACGAGTTCCCGGATGTTGCTCTCGGTGAGCACGTTCTCCCTGATCTGGTCGATGATCAGCCTTTCGAAGCGCCGGGCGTTGAGCCGAGGGGTGTCGCACGAGCCTTTGCCGTGTTTGATCAGGGAGTGGCAGACGTAGTATCTGTACCTGCCGCTGTGAGCGTCTGCCGAAGTCATTGTTCGTCCGCACCTGCCGCACTTCGCGATTCCGCTGAGCAGGTAGGGACTGGACGCACGTCTAGGATGCATCTTCTTGGGCGACCGGGACGCGAGCAGACCGGCGACCCTCTCGAACTCACTGCGGGATACGATTGCGGGGAACGCATCCTCCACCCTCACCGGCGGCGCGCCGTCCTTCGCGGTGGCGCCCCATATCAGCGTACCGGTGTAGGCTTCGTTGGCGAGCACTTTGTGGACCGCCGTCGCCGTCCACCTCCTGCCTTTGGAACTGGCGAGGCCTTCGGCGTCGAGCACTCGGGCGATCTCGAGGGAGGTTCTGCCCTCGAGCGCCGCGTCGAAGATGCGTCGGACGACGGAGTCGTTCGGAGGTGCGAGTTCCAGTCTGGCACGCGACTTGGCTCCGTCCTGGACGTAGACCTTCCGGTATCCGTAAGGCGCGCGGCTGGTGATCCAGAAGCCACGCGACGCAGCCTCGCGCATGCCGCGCGTGACCTCCTGGGCGAGGTTCTCGCTGTAGAACTCGTCGACGCTCTCGATTATGGCTTCCATGAGCCTGCCGGTCGGAGAGTCGTCGGCGTGCTCGGTGATGGAGACGACGCGTATGCCGCGCCTGCGGAGCATCGCCTTGAACGCGACGGCGTGTTCCCTCTTGCGGGTGAAGCGGGAGAACTTCCAGACGAGGATCTCCTCGAAAGGGGATTCGGGCCTTCCGGCGTCGTCGAGCATCCTGCGAAACTGGGGTCTGTCCGCGACGCGTCCGCTCTCGGCCTCGTCGACGTATTCGCGGGCCACGATGTAACCGTTCTTTTCCGCGTAGTCCCTAAGCGCCCTCAGCTGCGCGGCGACCGAGAGGTCGACGTCCTGCCGGTCGCTGGAGACTCTCGCGTACAGCGCCGCCGGCGTGAGCGGCTGTTCGTTTTTACTCATCCTGTCCTCCTTTGACATCTACGTGAGATACTTGCCTGTAAGGCCTTCGCTTCGGCGCCTCGCCCACCAGCACGTCGATCGTGGTTCCGAGCGCGCTCGCCATCCGGACCAGAGCAGAGGCGGAACCCGGCTTGACTCCGCGCTCGATCTCGGAGAGATAGCCGACGGCCAGCCCCGCCCTTTCCGACAGCTCCTGCAACGTGAAGCCGCGATGTTTGCGAAACGCGACGGCGGGTTTCTCGCCGCCGATGATGGCACGGGCCACCTCGTGGGGAACCCGGGCGCCGTCGTCAGCGTCGACTGCTGCGAGCCGGTCCTCGAGTTCGGCGATGCGCTCGATCAGAGCGTCGTACTCCTCGCGGGCCAGCGTGACGGTGTCTTCGCCAGTCATGGGCTTCGCTCCTGTTCCGGACTCCCAGTACGACCATCGACGCGGTATGGCTGCGCTCGACGCCGAAGATGACTCGGCGGTCTCCGACGCGCATCCGCATGTCCCTGATGGCTTTGATCCACCATTCGATTTCCTGTACCGCGTCCACAACTGTTATTTTCGTAAATGGAGAATGTCGTGTCAACGGGCCGGGTCGAAGACGCGAATGCGGTTGAGCGCTCTGACAGGCGAACCACCGAGGTGCTTCTTACTGGTCTGTGGACGACTCATTCCGGACGGCAACGACGAACAGGGGGCGCGGCGGACGGGTTTTGCGGTGTCGAATCGATGCGCTCGTCATCGAACACGCGTAAACGGGTGTTGCAACATTCCTCCGTCTGCTGGAATCCAAACTCGGCCCAACGGTCCGTGTTCACCGATCATCGATCTTCGCGACACCAGCAGAGGCACGCGCACGCCCGCGCGCTCCATCTCTTCGCGGGCCACGCCGAGGAACCGCGACTGGGCGACGCGATCCTCGAATACGATCATGACGACAGGTTCGGCGCCGTGATCGTCGAGCGGACCGCGCGTCGAGTAGTAACGGATGTAGGGCGCGATGCGAGCGGCCATAGTTGCCGGTCTCACCGCGCGTCGCTCCCATTCGAGAAAGAAAGGGCACAGCTGGTTCCCGAGGCGAATCGCGAAATATGCGTCGGGCTGCACCGATCTCAACGCCGCCTTCAGCCGGAAATATCTGGATGCTCTCGCCGGCGGATCGATCTGCACGATCTCCAGCGAACGGCTGCGGGCTTGTCGAGCGAGCATCGCGGTGAAAGAATGCACGGCGCGGGTGTGCTCGACGTTGCGGAGCAACTGGCGGGTCCGCCTTCCCGATACGGCTCGCCAGTCGAGGTTTTCGTCGTAGCTGCCACGGGCCACGCTCAAGCGCTTCTTGAGCGCTCCGATCGAGACGCGGTCCCTTCTGCCGACAAGCGCGATGCCGCGGTCCGTGACCGCGAGAGCCGTGCCGCCGGCGATGCGGAACCTTTCGACGATTCCGAGACGGCACAGGCGTTTCAGCAGTTGCGAGGTCCTCGATCGTCCGACGCCCAGCAGAGCGCCCAAATGATCGGGCGCGATCCACGGCCAGTCGAGCACGATGTCGACGGCGTTCTTCTCGGACGGCTTCAACACCGCCGGCAAGAGCCATGCGGGGCCTTCGTGGTCGGCGCGTTCGACGTCGATTTTGTCAGGCGCGTTCGATCTTTCGCGTCCGGTCTCGCCCGCCGGCGGCGGGGCCGGACCGATGATCTGCACGATTGCTCTCAGGTCAATCGGCGATGCGGCGGAAGGCATCGCCCATACCGGATCGTCGGCGGTGGCATGCGCAGCGCCGCTTTCGAGAGCGATGAACGCGACCCCTGGGGACCGTGCCAACAGCCGGCGGGTGTGGCGCACTCGGACCTCGTCGGGTGCGAGGACGAGGACGGCGGAGCCTCCTGCGGTTTCGAACAGCCTCCAAAGGCGTTTCGCGGTCGAAGTCCTGTCGGCGGCGCGGCCCAGTCTGACGACTTGCAGGACGGTCTCTCCGGGCAGGACGAGATCCGCGTCCTGCGGCTCCCCGCGCCGCCAGACGACTTTCAAAGGCCTGGCGACGTCGGACAGAGCGCAGGCGACGCGGTATGTGACGGCTACTGCGTCGAGGCGTGCCAAGAGCAGTCTTCTGTATTCTTCGGAGACTGGACAGTTCCTGAGCATATCGTCGAAGTCGACGCGTTCGATATCCGCGAGTCTTCGGAGACCTTCAGCGGTCGGCATGAACCGGCGCGTCGGCGGAAGGACGGGCGACGAATGCGGGACGGATTCGGCGAGGCCGGCGTCGACGAGCATTCGAACGCCGCCGTAGACGCCGCCTCGGGACCATCCCGTCAGCGCGACGAGGTCGAGACGGTCTGCGAGCGGAGTTACCGCGATCGCGCGGAGCAGTTGATTCTCGAGATTCATCCCGCATTGTCCTCCGAATTCCGCCGGCGTCTGGTCCGGCGGCGCGAGCGTTCGGATCTAGAAGGTCGGTCGGGTTCTGCACTGGACATCTCCGCGAGGGCTTCGACTCCGGCGCGGTAACGTTCCGCCCTAACGCGGCCTTCCGCCTGACGCGCCTCGATCTCCTCGACAGGGGTGATGTACGCCGCCGCGGCGGCGCGGATGCGCGCCGCGGTCGCGGGATTTCCGGGACCGGGCGGCCGCACCTTCATGGAGAACGCGGGCATCCTGTCGGCGCCCACCGTGGCGCGCACGTAGCAGCAGTGTACGGGCAGGGAGACTATGTCCTCCTCGGACACGCGGTCCCTTCCGAGCTCGTAGACTAGCCGGCGCGCGTCGCTCCCCGCGACTTGGAACACCGAGAGGCATCCGACGTTGGCCATGAGCGAGTCGCGCATGGTCGGGGAGAGGTCGTCGAGCCTGGAGAGGCTCTGCGTGGCGAGAACGAAGGAGGCGCCGAACTTGCCGAGCTCCGAGAGCATCGCCTCGTAGTCGACGCCGGGCATCGACTGCATCTCGTCGACCACGACGAGGACCCCTCGACGCTGCGCGGGCGGCAACGTTCCCTGCTCCCTGACGACCGCGTCGACGAGGTTCAGAAGCGACGCGCCGACGAGGGCGGACACGTCCCGTCCGACTGCGCCCTGCGCGGTCGACACGAACAAGACGCCGCCGTCAGAGATCATCTCGGCGATGTCCACGGTGCATCTGGGCTGTCCGAGGACGGAACGCGCCCTCTTGCTCGAAGCGTAGTAGGAGAGACGGGTCTGGACCGGCGCGAGCGCCTCGGCGCGGTAGCTGCGATGCCAGGAACCGAAGTCTCTGGCCCACCATTCGAGGATGAACGGGTCGGACACCTTGGCGAGGACGCCCGCGCGGAACGCGTCGTCGGACAGCAGACGCAGCCCGTCGAGGATCGTGTGCTGGGCGTGTTCGTCGGTGTCAGTGTGCTCGTTGGCCTCGTGGAGCGTCTTAACCGCGTGCTCGAGAATCGACTGCATCCTCGGCCCCCACTGGTCCCACAGGCCCTTGGCGACGCGCACGACGGAGTCGGCGGTGCGGTCGCGGTCCGAGAAGACGCGCGTGTCGACCAGGTTGACCCCGGGCGCGCCGCGCGGATCAGCGAGATCGATGAGGCGGACGCTGTCCGCGACGGCCGGCGGCACGAGTTCGAGCAGTCCTTCGACGAGATCGGCGTGGGGATCGACGACGACGATGGCGTCGCCGTCCCTGCCCGCGGCCTTCTCGGACATCTTGTACTCGACGACGTGGCGCATGAGTGTGGATTTCCCCATCCGGGTGCGGGCGACGTAAAAGTGGTGCCGCCGAAGGAGATCCTCGGGGAATTTGACGTGGCGCGGCTTGGAGGCTACAGTGTCTCCGACGTGGGCTCCTCCTCGGACGCCCCTGACGGGCGGCCGGAGCGCCCGCGCTCCCGAGCCGTCGACCAGCGGGGATTCGTCCCCCGCCCCCGGCGTGGGCCCCTCCGCGGACGCCCCTGACGGACGGCAGGAGCGCCCGCGCTCCGGAGCGTTCGACCAGCGGGGTTTCGTCCCCGGCGCCGGGAGGATGCCACAGCCCTGCAGCCTCGCGGGCTCCGAAGATGCTCCGGGGTCTTAGAAAACCGGCTACGGTCGGCGTCACTTCATCGGGATCAGGCGCTTGTTCCAGAAGCCTCGCTGTTTCCAGACGTGCTCCGGCCGGGTTGTCGAATCGGCGGTACGCCGTCGCGACCCGGTCCACGAGTTCTCCGGCCCTGCGGTCCGCGTCCCCATCGCCCTCGTCCGGCACGAACGCCGTGATGCAGATCTCGGCTTCGAACGCGGGGCTCGAAACTTTATCGCGCACCGCGGCCGGATCGAAGGACCCTTCGCGGCCGGACCGCCAACGATTCCACACCCATGCTCCGGCCCCGAGGCCGAAAACCAAGACCGCGCCGAGAACGACGGCCTTCCACGTTTCGCCGGCCTGGATCCAGGTGTACGCGCGCAACCCGGCGAGCGCGACCGCCCCGAAGACTGCCATCGTTTTGGGATTGCCCGGACCGGAAGCGTCGGAGCCGGACGGAACGATACTGTTTGGCCGGACCGAAGGCGGTTCGTACGCGTCGGCGACATGTCTGAACGACCAGTCCGGCCCGAGCGGGCGGAGGAGAAGCTGGGCGACGATCCGCTCGCCGCCGGCGAGAGGCGACATCGCTCCCAGGACGCCGAGGAAAGGGTCGGATCCCGGATCGAGCAGGTCGCGGTCGCGAAAGGTGCGCAAGGGGGCGTGTTCGGGTCCGGCGGATCTGAGAGACACGCTCCTAACGGTTTCGCCAGTGAGGGGGCGCAGCGGATCGTCCTCCGGACCGATCTCCGCGATGACCGCCTGCGGGTAGTGCGCCGATATCTGCCCGCGCACGATCTCACTGGCCGGGCACCTCACCATGAGCGCTGCGCCGTCGGCGTCGGCCGCGACCTCGAGCGAGAACGGCTCCCGCGTGGCGATGGCCTGCAGCATGTTCTCGACGCCCACGAGCGTTCGTTCGCCGGAGCCGGGCGGCGTGACCGTCAAGAGAGAAAGCGGGTCGGTTTCGGCGGCTCTGCGCCAGAGGCGGAACGAGGTGAATCTCATCGGGTCGTCCTCAATGTGCGGTTCCAAAAGGGCCTAATCTTCGTCTCCGCCCCGTCTTCCGGGACGGTAGTCCACGACGCTGGCTTCTTCGGGGGAGGCTTCGATGCGGACCGGGAACCGGCTGCCGCGGGCGAGGAGCAGTCCGTCGCCCCGCGGGCACGAGAGCAGCCACCGCTGCAGCTCTTCGGGGAGGTCGAACGCCTCTCCGACGGTGGCGACGGCTGCGGCGTCCTGCTGCAGCAGAAGCTTGAACGCGGCGTTCTGGAGCAGCGCGCGTCCCGAGTGCCCAGTGATGGTTCGCGAGGTGTCCTCCGACAGGAGGTCCTGGACGTCCTGGGTGATGAACTGGAGCCCGAGGCGATGCTTGCGGGCGCGCTTGGCCATGCTAACCATGAAAGCGGCGCCTTCCGGGTGCTGCATGATGCTCCACACCTCGTCGACGACCAGCAGCCTGGGCTTGGGATCGCCGGCGGCCGCGGCCCAGACGGTCTCGGTGCACACCATCGCGGCGGCGGGTCGCAGCTCGGGTTCGAGTAGCCGGAGGTCGAACACGGTCACGGGCGCTTCGTCGGCGAGAAGATCGCCGCCCTCGTCGGAGAGCAGGTGCCGCAGGCTCCCCGTGGCGAAGGGCCTCAGGAGCCTGGCGATGACCGGATCGCTCTCCTGCTCCAGGTGGGAGTAGAAGCCTTGGAAGCCCGAACGTCCTTCGGTCTTGGCGTAGTACCCGGCCAGAGCGTGGTCGAGGGCGGCGCGCATCTCGGCTCCCAGTCGTTCGCCGACCATCACTTCGATGAGCCGTCTCAGGCTGCCTATGCGCTGGAGCAGCTCCTCCGGATCGCGGCGGTCGATGACGAACGGGTTGAGTCCCTCTCCGGGAACGCCGGGCGATACGACTCTCCCTCCCGCGTCCCGCGCCATCGCCGCGTATTCGCCCTCGGGATCGATGACGTAGCAGACGACGCCGCGGCAGAGGCCGCGCAGCACTCCGAGTTTGGTGGCGAACGACTTCCCGGCGCCGGAGCGCGCGAGGACGGCCGTGTTGGCGTTGAGATGTGTTCCGTCCCAAGGGTCGTACACGATCGGGGCCCGGGCTCGCAGGTCGATTCCCTGCAGAGTGCCGCTTCTGGTGTCGAGATCGGGCGGGGAGAAGGGAAAGAGCCTGGCGGCGCTGGAGGTGTCCAAGGTGCGCCAGACGGCCACCGCGTTAAGGGCCAGGGGCATCGTCGACAGCAAGCCCTCTCGCTGCCGGAATGTCATGGGGTCGAGCTTTCCCAGCGCGGCGGCGAAGTGGCCCGACGCGCGTCGCGTCATCTCGTCTAGCGTCTCGAGTTCGTCGGCGTGGAGGGTGACCGAGAGCGAGGCGTGGAAGAGCCGCTCGCGCCCCCGCTGGACCTCGTCGCGCAGCCGGTCGACGTCCTCGAGCGCGATCTCGGTTTCCGGCGACGGGCTGCGCCCGCGCCGGAACGTGAGGGATCGCGCCGATTCGAAGCGGACCTTCTGCCATTCGAGTGTCCGGGCGGCCTGTTCCGCCGGAATAGGGCCCAGATGGATGGCGAGATCCATGGGCGCGCCCGCGGCCATCAGACCTTGGAGGAATCCAGGCGCGAGGGTGCGGGGCCAACGGCCGAGGTGCAGCGATCTGACGTGGCGGCCGCCGATCCTGACGTCGCGCCGCCCGATAAAGGCTTCGACGCATCCTTCGACGTCTCGTTCGCCGGGTGCGCCGCCCAGCGCGGCGGAGAGCATGAGCATTCGAAGGCTCCGGCCCTCCAAAGCGTGGACCGACAGTCCTGCTCGCACGAGCAGCCCTCGAAGAGTTTTGGCGTGCGCGGCCGCGCACACGGCGTAGAACCTGCGGTCGAGTACGCCGTCGCGGTTCTCGAGATCTACGAGGAGCCGGCGCGTGGATGCGGCCGCGGCGCGGGCGCGCTTCGACAATTTTTCAGGCTCGGCGCGCTCGAGCGCCGCACGAAGGCCGTCGAGACGGGGAGGATGCTGGCGGACGAGCAGCTGGAAGGGAAAGTCGCAGGCGTTGAGCGCGCCCGCGAATGCTCCTATCCCGGGCTCGTCCATCTCGAGTCCGAGAGCCTCGCAGACGGCCAGCTTCTCGCCGTCCGCCCGGACGGGACCGTCGTCCTCGACGCACGAGACCATGAACAGGCTTGCCAGGGTCGGAGGCGGTTCGGGCTCTTGTTCCGCACGTCGGACCGGCAGCCGATCACGGAGCTTTTCGACAAAGGGTTTCAGCATCTGTGTAACCTGCTTTCTAGCCGGGCGGTATCGGAACGACGCCGGCGCGGATCAGCGCCGCGATTCCCCGCGCGGCCAGCACGAGGGCTAGACCGACCACCGCGAGCACGACCGCCTTGCGTGCGCGGCCGCCACGTTCCTCGGCGCCGTCGGCCATCGCTGCGAATCCGGCCCATACCAGGGCGAAGACGCAGAGCACGCCGGCGATGCCGGACATCGCGCCGAGGGCTTTTTCGAAGGACTCGAGCATATGCCTCTCCTCGCCCGGCGCGGCGCCCGACGCGGACAGCGCGGCGAGAGAGACGGCAATGATCCGCGCGATTCTCATCGCCATGGCCAATCCCATCCCAGCGTCCCGAACCATCCGCCGAGAAGACCGGGGCCGGCAGGAGCTTGACGCGAGATATCGGGCGGAGGCGGCGGAGGCGGAGGCGCGAAAACCTCGAACGGGTCATCGGTTCCGATGGTCACCTCAGCGACGATTTCCTCGTCCCTCGTCCGCCGTTCGGGCGATCTTTCCGAAACCTCGGCTCTCACGTGCTCTTCGTGGAGGTAAGGGAGCGTAACCGTCTCGTCACGCTCCGTTTCGGGAACTGTCAGCGTGCGCGACACCTCGTGCTCCAGAATCTCGCCTTCGGGCAGCTTCAACTCCACCACCTCTTCCACGACCCTCGACGTTCCGGGGCAGAGAACCGGCACCGTTCCTGTGACCATCTCGATCCTCTCGGGATGGTGGGTCAGGTGCACCGCGGGCGGCATTGGGACGCTGAGCGACGCCCGAAGGACGGCCTCGATGGTCAGGTCGAGTGTGCGGCTCGTGGAGTCTGCGGGCAGGTTGAACCGGGTCTCGCCGTCTGGGATGAACGGGAAACGTTCGTGGGCCCCGCCGCCTTCGACGGCGAGTCGGCCTGCGACAGCGTCGACTTCGGCGTCCATCACGGACTTCAGCTCGACGCTGGCATGTCCGGTCACGACAGTGACGTCGAAGGTCTCCTCGATGCGCTGCACGCACCGGGATTCGACGGCGCCCTCGACCGTCCCGGGCGTCCACTTCAGCCACAGCAGGCGCAGATCGCACAGATCGCCTTCCATCTCGGGCAGGGGATGCGGGATCTGGTCGCCCTTCAGCGCCAGAGCGCCGCCGAAACCCAGATCGTCGCGCCATGAAAAGACCATGGACGGCGACGGGCCCCCGACGGGCGTCTCGTAGGTTGAGAGCTCGCCCTGCTCCAGACGCGCCGAGGCGTGATGGATGGGCAGCGAGCGGTCGGTTCCCGAGAAGGTGCGCGCGGCGAGGTCGATCCCGGCGGCGGCGCGCAGGTCGACAATGGCACGGTCTTCCAAGATCTCGAGTCTCTCCACGAAGAGGCGTCTGCCTTCGACCGGCGGCGGCGGCTGAAAGTCGATTTCGGGCGAGGTCCAGCCCGTCAGTTCCGTTTCGTCGTCCACGCCTTCCTCGCCTCCGTCGGCCAGCGCCGCAGGCGCGGCCGCAGAGAAAGCGAATGCGGCGACGACGGCCATGGCGAAGAAGGACCGCCACGGCGCTCGTGGTTTTTTGCGCTTCACGTCGTTTTTCGAAGGCGGTCCATTTGCTCCGTCCCCATCCTCGTACCGTCGTGCGTTGCGACGCCGGAACCATTGCCTGGGTCGTAACACCGTCCGTCGACCGCCCTTGGTCCGGCGGCGACGACGACGCAGGGCGATGCGCGTCCTGCGAACGGCGCGGCTGAACAGAGCGGGGAGGCCGCCTTTGCTTCGCGGCGGAGCGGGATCGACTGCGCGCACGATTTCCGCCGGGGGTCCGACGAAGCGTCTCGCGCCCAGCCTGTATTTGAGCAGGTCGGCTGCGATCAGCGGCAGCCTGCGTCCGCCGAGTCTGCCCGCCACGAGGGCGATCCCGCCTGCGGCGAAAAGCACCGCGGCTGCGATCCGGACCTCGTAGGGGCCGAAAGGAGCGTAGCGGTAGACGCCGTAGGCCGTCGCGCAGACCGCGCAGGCTGCGACGATCTGCGGGAACGTGAGTCCCAGCAGGACTTTGTCCTCGGCCTGGAGATGGGTCGGTACTTCATGTTCTTGCATGTGTTTGTCCTTTCTTCGCCGCGGCTATCCGTCGGAATCATCTGCCGAACCTCCTGCAGCCGCGGGATCCGGAAGCTGCGGGGTTTCGACCGGGGCGCCGACGACGGCGTTCATGACCAGTTCGACGACGCCGAACGCCACCAGGGCCAGCACGATTCCGGCGAGCGCGGTCATCATCGCGCTCTTCCCGCGCTCCATCTGATGAGGAGCGCCGCTGGCGGTGAGGTAGAGGTACGCGCCGTATATGAAGAAGCCGGCGCCTACCACGCCGACGATTCCTATGAGGATGCCGACCAGGTTCGAGACGGTCTGTGTGAGGTCTTCCATGGATGGTTCTCCAATCTTTTGACCGGGCCTGCGCCCGGATGTGGTTGTATGTCGGACCCGCGGGCCCGACGATGGTTTTCACTCGCCGCTGCTCCGGGGCGCCGCACCTGAATTCGAGGATCCAGGCGCGGGTCCCATGGAGCCGGTCGTCGCAGATGCCGCCCCTTTCGCAGCGCCTATGCCGGCGGCGGCTACTGCGGCGCCTGCAGGTCCTGCCGCGGATCCACCGGCGATCAGCCCGAAAGACCGGGCGGACCGGTACGCGGTCGTCGGTAGCGAGGCGCCGAAATGGATGGTGTGCAGCCAAGCGTCGAACGTGCTGTGGCCGCCCATCATCGATGGGACGCGGCTCGCCACCACGATGAAGCCCAGCTAGAGCAACAGCTTCCAGACGAGGTCGCGGACGGGCTCGAAGGTGGCGATGCCCGCGAACTCGGAGAGGAAGCCGAAGCCGAGAGCGAGAGCGACCAGCTGGACGGCCTGCTGGAACACCGCCGCGGTGAAGAGCCGCAGCCAGTGACGGCCCCAGCTGGCGGTGTGCGGCAGGATCCAAAGTCCGAGCGCGATCGGCGCGATGGCGAGCAGCACGTCGACGAGAGCGAGACGCACCACCATCTGCACCAGGACGTAGACGACGAAGAGGCAGTAGACGAGGTACAGGATGGCCACGAGGATCGCGATCCCCACGGTTCCCGCCTCGACCGCGGTCATGAGCGTCGTGAGGTTCGCCCGCAAGAGGTCTCCGACGGTGACGCCGAGGGACGCGGCGATGTACCCCGACACCGCGTCGGCGATGTCGATCACCAGCGCGCACCACCAAAGCGAAGACGCGGCGGCCACGATCCCGAGCACCAGGCGCGGGACGATCTCCCGCCAACCCGTCTGCATCTGTCCAAGATGCTCCTGGACGATCATGCTCAGGCCGGCCCAGCCTATGATCGCGGCGAGCGCGCCCGAGGCGATGATCCATGAGACGGTCCACGCCTCGCGCACGAGCCGATGGTCGTAGGTGAGTTCGGGCGGAGTGCCGGTGATTATGTCGCTCACGCCGACACCCTCCGGCGGCACGCGACCCCACCTCCGCCGGCGCGGTCCACGACCCCGCAAAGGAAGCCGTGAGCCGCTTGGACGATCCATCCGGCGAGCGCCCTGGCCCATCTTTCGGGATCAAGCGCTCCGAGGACACGGTCCCACAAACCCGTAGGCTGGTGCACCGGAACGACGGTGTAGAAATCGGTCGGACCGTCCGAATCAGGCGTCGCGGCGAGCATGACCATCAGGTAGACGCGCTCCGGGTCGAGATCGGGATGATCGTCGAGAGCGGGATACTCGAACGTATATTCCCAGCCGTGCGCCAAGCGCTTTTCGCCTCCCTGGATCCGGTACATCGAGGTCAGCCAATCGCCGGTCTCGCCGTCTCGGAGGCCGTAGAAGAGGACGTCGAGCTGCGCGCTGAACACGGGTCGGGCGATGAACTCGCCCTTCTTCTTGCGTTCCACGAACTCCCGGTCGGCGTTGACAAGCGTCAGCGTCGACGCGGGCGGTTCCTGGGCAGTCGCCTGGCCATGGGCAGGCAAGACGACCATCGCCGTCATAACCGCAGCGGCCACCAGCGCGACGGTTCTTCTGCCAGTCTTCGAGTAATGGATTTTCATCTTCTTCGCCTCCTTTTCGGTCGCGGTTCGATCACGCTCCGAGACAGTGTGGGGCGAAGAAGGGAGACTGCGCAACGACTCTTAAGGGGGGACGCCCTAGTCCACCCTTAAGAGGAATTGGCGCGGCGGTGCATCGCGTGGTGTCATATCCATGCGCGGGTGGGCGCTTCGAAATGCAGATGCGCGGTCTGGAGCGCCTCGAAGCGAAATCCGGTTGAATGAACGTCGTCAAGAGCATGTCGTGTCGAACTTCCGCGAGCGATTCGGTTCCAGACCTGTTTCCACGATATTCATGGCGAGGCGTTGCGAATTGCACTCTTCAAGTAGACGAAGGGTCGGACGCGAGTCCGCTTTCGCGCGCTGCAATTGACGAAATGCGCCTGGAGAAGCAGTGAACGTGAAAGACGGAGATTCAAGAATGGAATGGGGCCCGAGCGTCGAGAACGTTCGTCATCCGCAGATGATGGCGCTGCTTCGAGATTTGGTCGAAGGCAACGGCCGTGTGAACGCGTCGAAGTTGCTGGGCGTCAGCTACCCGACGCTGGCGCGGGCCGCGGACACCGGTCGGCTCACTGGACGGATGGCCGACGCTTTGGAATGTCACCTCCTGCGCGACGTTCGTTCTTCGGCGGATGAGTGAAACGAGGGTGCCGTAGAGTTAGAGAATCAGATTGACGCTATGGAGGGGAAACTGACCGACGTGATTGAACCAACTCGGTCCGGGACCGAGGCGCTGCGGGCCGATGGAGGAGGCGCACATGAAACGCTGGATAGGCGGCTCGCCGAGTTGGAAGCTGACCGCTGGTCCAGTCCTGAAAAACACACGATCTGGACGGCAGATCTGCCGCGCACAGTGCAGTCGAAAATCGTCGCGCTTGACCCGAAGGACGACGATGGTCAGCAGTACGGCCCGGCTCGCCTTTGGTCCACCAACGTATACGGTAGACAGAACCGTCTTTGAACTTTGGCTCGGGGGCCTTTGATCTCCGGTACCTTAGTTGATCACGGATCTAGTTTCGCCATCCGGTAGCCTTGCCCGCTTAGGGCGTACATCTTGTGACTCACACCATCTGCTAGACATCGAAGCCGTACTCAGGAAACGGCAAACGGTCTGGAGGCTCTATCTCCGGCCGGTAGTAACTTCTGATGGCTAGGTCGGCCTGGATGTATCCCCAGTTGACCAACCGTTTCTGTTCCTCTTCAGTGAACCTGCTTAGTCTAGTTCTAATCCGTCCGAGGGTCTCAGGCCATCCTTCGGCAATGTCGAATGGATTGTCTGCCGTATATCTCGTTGGGTCGGTACTGATCATCCAGAGAGCCCCGCTTTTCCGTCCTCCTGTCAGATCGCTCATCAACGCATTTATTCGGAGTGCCCTAGTCTGCTCCAGTGCTGCTCCAAGAGGACGTATGGCTCTATCGACCCAAAACTTCCATTTCGACATCGTCTCGACGTGCAGCGGGCTGCTGCCATTCGACACCAGGATGTCCTTCATCTCCCTTAGGGGATGGAATCCTAGATTGTCGTAAACCCCACCGTCGCCCAGCGTAACCCTGGTTCTTAGCCGCGGCTCCTGAAAGTGGTCTGCGAATTCCGATTCTTCAAACTCCTCTGGGTTCATTCTTAGCCTGACTGGAGGGAGCCACGGTGGGAAGGCAGTCGATGCGGCGAGAACCTTCTTCATCGGCGTTGTAGGGCGCTTGATGTCGCCTATCCGCCAAGTGTGAGTCCTCGCCTTGGAGAATCTCCAGTTGCGTCCTGTTTCCAAGTGGTAAGCGTTGAATATGAACTCGGGGTAATCAGGGAGGTCTTGCAGAGTAGTCTTGCCGACCAAGTGCTTCTCGTAGAAACCTTCCAAAGTGCTTGAACCCGCCAAGAACCCTAAGAGAATGCTCTTCAAGTCGACGTTTACCCTACAAAAGCTGAGTGTCGGTTCAGCCACCTCCTCGGCAAAGTGCGTAGCAACGTCATTCTGGAACCGCAGCCTTTCCCAGCGGATCCCCAAGAGTCCTGCAACGAGGGACCCTCCCGACACCGCAGATATTGCGGATAAGCTTGGAAGCATCCCCATCTCATTGATTCGCCACAGGGTTCCCATATGGAAGAGTGTGGCTCTGAAACCACCTCCGGAGAGCGCGATCCCGATTCCCACGTTTCCTGAATCTCGTTCCATCAGCCTCACGCATTCAATCCACTATTACGTCGAGCGACCCGATTCCCTTTTGGTTGGGCGAGATGATGGCTTCGATCATCCCATCATTTCGTGTCGTGACACATTTCCTGACCGCAGAGCTGCCATTCCTTCTCAACACTTTCCATCCTTCGGTCCTGGTGGAGTATCGACCGGTGGCACTCGTGTCCACCGTCCTTCCGTCCGAAATGATGGTCAACAGCGGAGAAATGAAATTGAATAGATCCGAGTGAAACCCTGACTCCCGACCATGATGCGGTGCAACAAGGACATGGGTGTTATTTATGGCCTCCCTGAATGCCATGTTGGCGAGCAGTTCCTCCCACGATGGAGGCTCGTTGTCCCCTGGAGACAGTATCTTCACACCTTGATACTCAATCACAGTAACGATGCTGTGGTTGTTCAGGTTTGTCTTAAGAGAGCGCGAGGGTGAGAAGGTGAGGATGGACGCTCCCCCGTTGTTTGCCGCGATATCGGGGTCATTCGCACTCTCTACCGGGCTCGTATATCTAGCATTTATCTCCAGGTATTTCTGGTAAATCTGAACGGCTTCTGGCCCCACGTTGTTATGTCCTGCGCTGATGTCGTCTGCAGTGAGTTGGCGCGGCCTCATCAGTATTCGTGGGCTCAACAAGTCGAAATTCAATATGTCCTCAATGTGGTCCATGTGAGGATGGGTGATAATGACTTTGTCCAGTTGGTCGATTCCCATGCGGTATTTCATGTGCTGAAGCGGGCTGAACCCTGCATCTGATCCGAGGTCTACAGCTATCTGTTGGCCATTCGGCGTCTGGATCAGGGCCGCACTTCCATGCTCAACGTTCCAAGTTATGAACCTCAGCGTCAAGTGGCTCCTCCGTTGTTCCATGCATCGACTCTATGCCTTGTTCCTTCGAAGCAATCTCTTCCACATAGGTATCTTTGCTATCGAGCGCTCGACTGCATCCTCTACTGGGTCTGGATTCTCCGGCAGAGTGATTGTTGCAGGTTCGGCTTGTCTGGCTAGCTCGTGGAAGGGCGGCACTCGGCCCTTAGAAAAGAGCAAGGTCGTGGCTATAAAGGCCCTTTGTTCGTGTGTGGTCCCTATAATCAACAGCAGGCTGCGGGGGCAAGAGAGCGCGGGACTGTCCACTATCTCTTGCATTGACTGATAGTCAGTATCACTAGGCCTCGGGGACCCCTTTGGATGTGTATGCCACATTCCCACGAACCTGATGGACCCTCCGCTGGAGCGGGACTTGTCCTTCGATGCCTCCGCCACCCCTTCGATCCCGCACACAAAACCATCGGGGCTGGCCTTGCTGTCTGGCGGAGGCCCCAAAACCTCTGACACCCAGATGACTCGGGCTGCATCGTTCCGCTCACCGAAAATGTGGCCTCCGGTCTCTACCAGAGGGCCATTGATCTCTTCGGACTGCCGTACCCAAGCTTGGAGCTGTGTAAGTGCCTGGGGTGCTATCGTGACGGCGTAGCCATCCACGTTGTCTCGGAGACAGATGTCTGCATCAAAGTAGAAGTCCCACTCCTTGAGTTCTTCTTTTCCGATGTCCACACCAGAAGCTGTGAACAAGTGACTTGATGCCGCAGCGGAACTGTCTCGCGTCATCTCCCTGCCCAGTTTGCTCAACATCATTCCAACCAGCCCGATCACCTCACCTTGCGACCCGACAAATGTGGGTTCAGAGCAACCGGGCTCGGGTTGGAAGGATTGCTGCGGTACGTCGGGCCAGAAGTCGTCAAGAAAATGAGATAAGCGCCCGTGCTTCAATGTCTCAATCTTGGTCTTTCGCGCCAGATCGACAGCGCCGCCCGTGTAGTCTCCTTTGGCTACATTCAACATAGATCGTTGAGCATGACGACCCAGTACCATGGAAGCAATCACGGTCCTGCTTGCTGCATCCGAGCGTCGGCGCGCCTCTAGGTATTGGGCAATTGGCCACGATGCAGTGGCGTTAATCACCATGTCGACGTCGTCGGCCTGATCGGTCTGGTCGATTGGGCCGTCAAGAATGTCCCCATCCATCACGTCTATAGACAGGCCGGGGATTATTCTTCGCAAACGTTCCCGCGTTGCGACAGCCTTGCTCTTCCCAATGTCGGAATCTTCGAATGGCTGGCGTACTAACACTCCCGGAGTGACCACGCTCTTGTCCCGCAGTACCAACTTATCCGCGCCGGCTCGGGCCAGAGCTTCGGCTACATGACCACCAATTGCTCCGCAGCCCCAAACGGCCACTGATTTGCCCCTGAACCAACCAAGAGGAGAGCCTTCGTCTCGTCGGACTGTAACTTCCGGCCGTGCTTCCCTTACCCGGCACCAATTGACCTCAGCCTTTTCCGACCATTCAATAACTATTCGTTCACATTCTCGACCTATTTCTTGTAGCTTCTCGTGAGGTGAGAACTGCTCGAGGGCCAATCTGAGGCCGTTAGCGATTGTTGGCTCTAGCAGCCAAGCTACTAGGTGCTGCGGGTACTCACCTGACTCGCTGATTCCACGAGTTGGCGTGCCTATCAAAACTAGAAGTTGAGTGTCCTTGCCGTTTGTGTCCGCCGCATCCCCCAGTGCCTTAATCAAGTCACTTCGAGAGATGCCCTGACTCTCCAACATGGCGAGCAAATCCCGGACCCGCTCAGGGAACTCGAAAGATGCGGCCCGAGGAAGAAGTATGGCGGCAGCAACGGCTTCGCTGGTGGGGGTCTCATCCAATCCACACCAACCGACGACATCTATCCTGTTGTCTGAATTCTGACGAATACATCCGAAGCCTATCCACGGGTCGTTCTCAACTGCCGGAGTATTAGAGTACGGGATGACGAGTGGGCCAGGCGAGTTACTGACATATGCCACTGGCGGATGTAGAGGCGCTCCACCTGGGTCGAGCTGATCGACGGCGGCCTGCTTCACCCACGTGTACAGTCGGTCAATGAGCCCGAACATCCCATCGCCGGGATTCCACTCCGTCTCAGGTGCCTGATAGAGGCAGAGTACCCTCGTCCATTGAACGTGAGGCCAAGAAGCCCATCGCTGATGAGGAACGAATACAGAGGGGTGGCGGAAAGGAAACTTGAATGGGACCAGTAGGAAGAACCGTTCCCTCTGACGCAACGGGATGCCACTTGCAGTTCGAACAACACCCTTGAGTGAGAGAGCGATCTCCACGGTTAGAAGGCCACCCTCGTCTTTGGGTTCGGTCACCGCGATTATTTCTAGAGCATCCCCCCATTGGGTAATTGATTCTAGGTCGCGGAGTCCGTTCTGTTGCCCAGGGCTTACATTCATGACGCCCCAAAGCCAACCTGTCTGGTTGGTGGAGTGTCGGTCCCTCGTGCCTCGATGATGGCAGCCGATACGCCCCCAGAAAGGTCTGCACTTGATTCTTCAACCGGATCTAGGTCGCAGCCTTCGTCCGAAACTCGTACTACTATCGGTTCGGGCTTATCCTCCGATGGGCGTTCATGTGTGCAGAGGAAGTGACCTGTCTCGACAATCTCCTCGTAGCGGTTCTTTGCTTTTGCATGAGGAGGGTTGTCGCCCGATTGATTCCTGGCCGGGATCGGCTCTGAGCTAGAGACTATGTAGCGACACTCTCCTCCCGCATCCTCTATCTTGGACATCAACTCCCTGTCGAGCACGTCGTTGCCGTCATCATCAGCTACGTACATGACTGTCTTCGAGCAGTGGTGGGGTGCGAGTAGTACATTCCACTCCATGTCCGCGTCGTCGCTGATGGAGAAGATTCTGTTCACGGTGGGATTACTGAGGTCGCCAAGGAGCAACGCCCTGCAGGAAGCACCTGTAGTTTTCAGTGTAATCTGTAGGGCAACGCTGGTATCGTTGCGTTCTGCCTCGGCATCGTCCTTGAAAGGGGCATGCACAAAGGCGCGGAATGTTGAAGACAGCTCCTCTCCATCAATTTCCGTAACCTCATTGCCAGGAATAGTCAGCATTTCCTCTGGGAACCCTTCATAGTCATCCTCATCAAGGATGTCGGCATATCCAATGATTCGAACGCGATCTCCCGAGCTCGTCTTGCCATTCCTAGCCTGTTTGACTCTTCGCTCAGCCTCGTCTTTGAGAGCTTCAGCGTCATCGCACAGGTCTTCGTCGAATTCACTCAGGACACGGGGTGATATCCAAATCTCCCCGATCGAGACTTTGTCCATTAGGTCAGCAAACCCCTGGCAGTGGTCCTTGTCGGGGTGAGTTAGGACAAAGGCGGCTAGATATGGCTTGCCATCTTTCTGAGGCAAGAGTTTCTCCAGAAGATCGGCCACAGGAGCGTGAGGGTCGTCCTCTTCAGAGCTCGATTCCAATTGTCGCAGGTCTACCTGCATGACGTGATCGTCATCAATAACAATGGTTGTACTGTCCCCTGACCCCACTGGCCAAAAGACAAATCCCCTATCCGGTAGTGTGAAGTTCTCAAGCTTCGACATATCGTCTCCTCAGGTGTGACGTAGTTAGTAGTCCTCTGCGGTCACATGAACTCCGATGGGCTATAGCATTTTTCGTACTTGGCCCGTCTTCGGGTCATAGCTGTTGGCGAAGACCACGAGGACATCGTGGGGGATGAACCACTGGGTTCCGCGGCGCAAGGCTTTTAGGAGCTTTGACCTGATGTTTCTGCGGACCGTCTCTTCACCCACTTTGAGGTATGACGCCGCTTGGGGTACGGTGTGTTCTGCGGGTATGTTCATGGCTCGATCCTAGTTGGTTTGATGCCCTGATGTAGTTTACGACATCAGGCTTGTTACGTCTTCGACCGCTCGCTGTAGCGCAGATTCTTGGGACGTAACGCATCCCCCCCGTCCAACCCTTCCAATCTGGTGGAACGGCGGCTCCGGTATGGACCGGTAAACATCAATTACCTCATCGGTAAACTCATACCGCTCCGTCATCACATCTATTGCGGCTTGCGCTATGAGGGAAGCACATGCCGACACTGCTGAAGGTGGCGCGTTGTTGACGGGTGCTGAGCAGCCCAACTGGGGTGCGGCGAAGTCCTCGCCCTCTGGTCCTGCGGGTATTAGTGGATAGCGCGTCAGGTCGTCTCGCAGATGAATTGGTGTATCTCCAGGTATCGCCTGTCTGCGGACGCGAGCGATGAAGCCGCCTCGGTAAAGCGCACCCGTGACCAGTCGCTTTTCATGCTCTTGCGCCACTATGGCCAGCGATCTAACCAGGGCTTCGTTGCCTGTCGTGTCCACAACGATGTCGGCGGGCAGTATGCGCTCTTGGATCTCCCTTCGGGTTCGAGGTCCTTCCAGAAATCCCGAAACCTCAGTCCAGGGAGCGTGGTCTCCTATCACAGCCTGGACCGCATGCGCCTTGGGCGCCCCTACCACGGAATGACCGGACAAGTGCCTTACTACATTGCCTGGTAGCAGTACATCGGGATCGACTATGTCCACAGCCCCGACACCACTTTCGGCCAGCAGCGTCGCGGTGTACCCACCAAGCGCTCCCGCCCCGAATACCGTGGCTCTGCACTTACCCAACACCTTTGCGTCAGGCCCCGCGCGCAGAATTAGGCTCTGTTCGTCTCTCGGGGCAGCCTGCAGGGCGACTGCCGCGACCTCGTCATTTGTGCCCGTACATGCCATTACCAAGAGGTCGGGCCGGCCGTGACGTTCCCAGCAGAAGAGGATGACATCCACTCCACCGCTGGCGGTCAGGAATTCAGGCTTGCGTCTGTCTGCCAATGCTCGCTTCAGCTGTCTGCGCTGCGTTCTTGGCAGGCACGTGGAAACCTCGGAGAGGTTCCGTGGCGGCGGTGCGTTCAGTGACCCAACGTGAAACCAGAGTACTCGCAGTTGATCCGTCGACCGCTTGGGCCCCGGCATAATGTCCACTCGGGGCGGCCTCTGACCAAGGACGCTGTGACATTCACCCCAACTCCCCTCTGCAATGCCCATTGCCGGAAGGTCGAAGGTGGCGGCAAGCCGAGAATTCGACCGGAAATTCAGAAAGGCGTCCTGGTTAAGTCGGTCGTCCTTCCACCCATGCTTCGCGTCCTCACACCATTCTTCAATCCTGGAGAAAAACCCACCCACAGTGGTCCAGTCGTGACTGAAATCTCCTTCACGCCACATGCACACTAGGCCATCAAGGGTTGAGTGATTGGTGTTCAGGCCCTGGACGAACAGTGCCGGGGGTTGGAACGGCCAACCTGGAACTATGACGATGTCCATAGTAGTAGCTTCGGTCAGCGGCCCAAAGTCAGGATGAATCTCCCCCGTCCATCGTTGAGGATTGGATTCGGGGATCAGCTGGAAGCCAGCATCCGTCAGTTCTCTGATGAATGCCTGTAGCGACTCCTGATCAAAGTGATCGTCCGTAGTCATATCTACCCAAACCCCTGGGCCTCATTGCGTCGGCGCGCTGCCGTGGAACCCACTCCAGATGTCGCTCCCACGGCGGCGGTGCTCCCTCGGCTTGATGAACCGTTGCCTCCTCCACCTCCGCCCCCACCGGACGAACCCTTGCCGAAGCTCTCCCCGAACAGATCCTGCCAGATTTTGATAGGCCGTTCACTCGACGATTCTGCCTTGGCGTTCCTCGCCGTCAACGCATGGGAGTGGACTTTGTTTCTGAAGTTGGAGTATCTCCTCTGGTCCCAATGACGGTTGAAGGTCTCGCCCGGTAACACAGGGTTCCTAATCTCCGGCATGTAGGGATTCCCCTGTAGGTAGTCGTCTATCCTCGTGAGCACAGTCACCAGCGTGTCGGCCACGGTGCTGACGGCCTCGGTCCCTTCATCGGACGGCTTGATGGTGTTGCCCGCCAGGGTGGTGAGCAGGATTGACTTGGCGGTGTAGTTGTTCTTGTGGTCTCGGAGGTACTTGAGGATTCTGACGACCCGCTTGAGATTGCCGCCCGTTATCCGATTCTTGTCGTTGAACCAGTCCCGGTATCCGGTCCCGTCCGTTGCCTCGAATCTGTTTTCGATTCGGTTGCAAACGTAGTGTTTGCCACCAGAGGTCACCCGGGGGACCACGTCCAAGTGGAAGTCGCCGGCGTAGTCTATGGTGACACACCGAGTCTTGAGCCGGAGCTTGCTTGCGTAGTTCTGGTTCTGCTTCAGAGTCGTGTAGATCGCTTGGATGTAGTCTTTGGGCTCCCACCGTGGGTTGGGATTCATCCCGATCTGGATGTCGGCGTCATACTCATCGTTGTCATCAACTGGCTTGATGAGAGTTCTAAGAGCGTATGAACCTTGCGGCTCCATCTTCTGGTAGCCCGTAAGATGGTCCTTGAGGTAAGCGCTCACGGCACCCACGCCGGTCTCCAGTCGACGAAGCCGCCTCTCATTGAGATTGACCTCATCCCTGAGGAAGTCTTGAAAGTCCTGATTGTTCTTGGTCATACCTTTTTCCTTTGAGAATGTTTTCCTTTGCATTGACTGCGTCGTCACTGCGCCGGCTTTAGGTTTCTCCTGATGGCGTCGCTGCGCAGGGCGAAATCTCTCGTCGCGAGTGCCTTGAGACTGGCCAGATGCTCGGTGTCGTCCAGATCCCACGCCTCGATCTCGGGGTCAAGCCTCAGGTACCTGTCTCGGAGCAACAACTTAGTCATATTTGCCGAGGCGTCAGATTGCAGTCTGAGCACATACGAGACCAACTTCTCCCGGCCCCAACCGGTGATGAGGCCCCAAAGCCTGCGCCGGGAATAAATATTGATGGAGTGTCCGGTGCCGACTGACAGGATGCGTACCTGGTCAACCGACCGCCTGAACTTTGAAATGGCCTCCGTCAGCGCCATGATTGATGGGTTGTTGGCCCACAGGCCGCCGTCTGCCAGAAGGAAATCACCAACCGGTACGGGGTCGAAGTACGTGGGTGCGGCACACGACGCTAGGATGGCGTCGCTAAGGGCGACATCCGAGTCTCTCACGTAGGGCTCTCCAAGCACTTTCGGGTATGCGGACTTGAACACATGCACACCGCCGGTCGAGATGTCCGATCCCATTATCATCAGGGGCGTCGAGATTTGACCCAGGGTCAGGTCGGACACGCAGCCGCGGATGACCTGTTCGAGAGACCGCCCCGAGTATTTGCTTCGGATGTGGAACGAGCCCAGCCGCCTCCTCTGGAAGATGCGTTTCGACTCCTCCTCGAAGAGCCGGACTACTTCGGACATGGGAATGCCCACTGCTGCGGCTCCCGCGATGATTGATCCCGTGCTTGTGCCAGCTATCAGGTCGAAGAGCTCCCTTGTAGGTTCGCCGGTCTCCTGTTCTATACGAGCAAGAACCTGAGCCGAGTAAACTCCCCTTGTGCCGCCCCCATCCAGGGCGAGTATGGCGAAGGGGCTACCTTGAGCTGTAGAGGTTTGCATCTTTAGCCTTTCACCTGATAGAGATTTGAAATGTCAAATGCGTTGGGATTCAACTCAACTACAAAATGCTTAATCAGACTTAACTTCTTAGGCGCACCTGTCCTTCATACTCCTGCTGGGACGGATACAGGTCCCCATCCTCTGTCACATACAAGAGGCCGAGTCTCTCCAGCCTGACCTTGAGGGCCGTAATGGTCACCTGGAACCTGTCGCGCAGCTCGTAGAGCGCGGGCCACCTGAGCAACTCAACATCTTTGATCGCTTCCCTCAGCATCTCTGAGGGCATGAGAAGAAACCCCATGAACCTGTGGGCCTGGACCTCCCGCAAATCCTGGCCAGGCCCGGAACTCCTGTAGAGGCAGCTGAAATCCCGCTCAAGGGTAGGCAAGGGTAGCTGGGCCAAGATCCCATGGTCGACATGGACCTCCCAATGTCCCGCTTCATGAGCGAGAACTGTGTAGTACAGACCCGGGGTGTCGGTAATGAGTGTCCGCCTTGATTCGTTGAACACCACGGTCTTGGAACTGGGATCAAGTGCAGCGAGTATGGACTGACGCGGTGGTTCGGAGATGTCGTCCCAAAGAATATTGAGGTCCAGGAGGTCTTCCAGAATCCGCTCCACAGGGACCGGGGGATTGTTAACCGCTCCATGAGAGGATTCGTAGCGCCGTAGCACACGGGCCGCCATCTCCTCAAGCTGAGAGTCCGATAAGAATTTGGTTGTCATTCCTGATCCTGCGATCTGCCGCGGATGAGTCTCTGCCACTCAGAAGGTGATCGTACATCGTCTCCGATTGACCGCAGAAACTGAACGGCCTGTGGATTCCGGGCCAGTGTCTCGGCGAGGTCCGACGGAATCTTCCCGGCCAGAGTGATAAGGTCGTCGGAAAGCTCAGTTTCATCCTGGCCCAATGCGACCGCCAACTCCTTTGCAATCTTCTTCAGAACGGTCTCACTGGGAGGCTCAACCCGGCCGTTCTCAATCTTGCTCAGGTACGTGAAATCCACATCGACCCGCTCTGCAAGCTCCCGCTGGCTCATCCGAGCTTCCTTGCGTAATGTTCGTAGATGCTCTGGGAAGTCCATATCGTCACCTCTCATAGAGGATATACGGATGTTGAGTTGAAAGTCAACATCTACACTGGAATAGCTGAGGCAAGTGCAAAACTAGCCTCTCCCGGTCTGTAGACTGCTTTCCGACAAAGGGGGTTAACCGATTATTCGGATTGCTGAGCGGCCTCGACGATAGGTACACGTTCGACTGTTGGGTCCTGAGCCATCTTTGCGGTGAAGGCACGCAATGCCTTGTTTGTCCTCTCGTTAAAGGCATGGGCGAGCCTAAAGTCGCTATCGTCCTCCCGAGCGCAGGCCCAGAAGAGGAGGGCTGTAGCGGCTGCCGAGACCAGGTTTATGAAGAAAATGACGCATAGGTCTCTGTGGAAGTAGGGAATGACAAACCCTTCCCCTTCGTGCGAGGTTCGATGGGCGAAGATGTGGTCCAGCGCGTTCGGATGCAGGTAGAAGTCGCTGACCGTACCGTAAGCCCTCGCGTTTAGAGGAACCGGGAAACGCTCCCGCTTCAGCATCCCCCTCACATTCTCCGCGCTGAACCTTTTCCTCCTCTGCCTCCTGTCGCCAAGCCGGTAAGCCTCAAGCTCGTCGCGGGAGGCCATCAAGAGCGCCATGAGATTGACCGTCTCCCCCAACGGCCGAAAGAGTGCGCCAGCCTCGCTGGGGTATCCGCAGGCAGTGAGGGGGAGAATCGCTCTGATGCGGGTGACGCAAATCGCCAACAAGTGCTCTTCCGGGTGGTCATCATCGCAACCCCATCCGCAATCAATGAACCTGTCGAGGGCCAGCATCATCTCCCCGAAGGCTTCCAAGATGTCCAGATCGCCCTCGCCGTTGTAGGACTCTATCCACTCGAAAAACATCCGCTCGAACGCGTTGTTCTGAGCACCGATGGCTTCCAGGAAGTCCCGCCCAGTCGTCATGTCACTTCTCCTCCTCACCACCCATAGCTCCCCGCACTCAGGGTGTGATGGGCGGTTCCTCGCCCGCCCCCTCCCCCTCCGGCATCCGGTAGCCGACGCGGGGCTCGGTGAAGATGTAGATGGGGTTGTCGGCATCGTCGCCCAGCTTGCGGCGTAGCCTCCTCACCATGTCCCGCACCAGCCAGGGTTCGCCGACTTTCTCCGGACCCCAGATTCGCTGTAGCAGATGGCTGCCCACCGCGCCGAGAAAGGCCCACCCGTCCTCCTGGGTCGCCATCTCCACCGCCCGCGCCGCCGTGCCGGTCCATTCCGCGGAACCCGGGTCCTCGGCCTGGGTGTTTTCGTCCGCGGGCGGCGACAGGATCTCGGAGTACACGAACAGCTCACAGGCGTTGACGAACGATTTCGGCGTGCCGGACCTGCCGATGCCCATGACGAAGAGTCCCTGCTCCCGGATCCTGGTGGCCAACCTCGTGTAGTCGCTGTCGCTCGAGACGATGCAAATACCGTCGGCGGCGGCGGAGTGGAGAAGGTCCATGGCGTCGATGATGAGCGCGCTGTCCGTTGCGTTCTTGCCGACGGTGTAGCGGGACTGCTGTATCGGCTGAACCGCGTGGGAGTGCAAGGCTTCCTTCCAGCTGGACATCTCCGGTGATCCGGCGGGTCGTGACGACGCCGTATTTCGCGGTCTCGGCCAGGACGTGCTCCATGAGCGACGGCTGAGCGTTGTCGTCGTCGATCAGCATCGCAATGTTGCGGGATTCAGTTTCGATGTCCCATCTCCGGTAACCTAGCCGCCAGCGTCGACCGCCGGTCTCGGCCGCGTTTAATTTTATCGAGTCGGTCGCGATTCGTCGGGACGGCCTTCAGTGCCGACCGTCGAAAGTTGGCGGATCACGAATCGGGGTGGGCGCCATGCCCCCGATCTGGCGGCTCGGTCGCGACACCGAAATGAGGGACACGCGCGTCCCCCCTTATGAGGCGTTGCGGGCGCAGGCAGTCGTGTGATGTCATTGCCGTGTACAGGGAAACGGGCAATGTCGCGGAAACGCGATTCGATCCGTGCCAAAGCGGAAACCGGTTCGGAAGAGGGGGCGACGGGCGATGACTGCCACATGCCCGCGAGCGAAAGACGTCCAGTGCTGGTTCCACCCCTACAGGACGTGCCCAAGTTCAAACCGCGCGTTTCCGCGAGGGGACGGGCGGAGGCCGGTTCATCGACGCCCCGCACGGGAATCGCGGAATCGCGAGCAACGAGAACGACATCATGAGGAAGACCAGCGAAGATGCCGCGAATGCGCAAAAGAAGTCGAGGAGCTTGGCCGACGTCCACGATCTGCGGCTGACGGCGCTGCTGTTCGACCTGGTCGAAGCCCAAGGCCGCGTGAAGGCTGCGGAGACGCTGGGCGTGAGTTACGGCGCGCTGGCCCGTGCCGCGGACACCGGCCGTCTGACGGGCCGCATGCGCGACGCTCTGACGAGGCATCTACTGGAGGGCGCTGATCCTCAGGCGACGGCGGAGCAGATGGAGAATCTGGCGGATCTGGAGCGTCGCGTGGCCGGGTTGGAGGACATCGCGAGGAAGGAGCCCGAGGGCGAAGAGTCCCAGGTCGGCTATGTCGTTAGGACGGAAGATGTCGATGACACGCTCGGTCGCCTGAAAGACGAGATGGAGAGCCTGTCCAAGCGCGTCGAAGGCTTAGAGACGCGTCACGGCCTGCCGGGGCCTCCACCCGCGTCCGAACCAGTTACGGAGCGATTGCCTTTGGAGCAGCTTGTCGTGTCGCTGCATCCCGTCCCCGGCGACGATGAGAAGCGGTTCGGCGCGACTGCGCCGTTGGTCGCCGAATGGCGGCACCTGCGCGAGGAGTATTGCGGTGCATCCGATGCTCTCGCGAAGCTGCGGGCCGAGGAGGATCTGCTCGAGCTGGAGATGGTGCTGGTCGGCTGCTGCGGCGTGACGCTGCCTCCCGCGGACTACCCGTGGGACCGTTTCGACCTCGAAGACCAGACGCGTCGGCGAAAGCGCAGGCTGGCCGTGGTGCGAAAGGAGATTCGCCGCGAGGAGATGCTCCGGCGGATCCGCCGCGTCTGCACTCTGGGGGTCTGGCGAAGCTGAGTCTCTGCTGCCGCAAACCGCGATGGACAGGTGCGATATCGCTGCGGCAAGCCGGCATTTCTCGACATTCGTTCGCATGTTCGTGCGATCGGGTCGGCGGCTTCCGCCGGGGAGCGCGGAGAACTGCATCGACCGCCGAAGCGGACGCGTCCCGCACTCGGAACAGAGCAGTCACACGCCCGCGATGTGACTGCCGAATGTACGCGAGCAATCAGCGCTGAATCTATCCAATCCGCTGCTCCCTGGCACATAATCGAAATCGCTGTCAGGCTTTTCCCGGGTTTCCCGCCTGAGACAACCCGGAGGGTCCGTCCCAGACCCTGAGCGCCGTGAAGGATCGAGCACCGCTCTCCTCGCCTAGCGCCGAACGAAAGGAACCAAACGCCTCCCCGCGGCGCGAGATTGTCCGAAGGTCGAGCATCGCTCCCAAGGGCAAATCGAAAGCAGGGACGCTCTCGGCGACGGTGTCGAACACCCCTCGCTGAGGCACTGTCGGTTCGAAGCGCACGTGCGCCTCGGCCGGCTCCACGCGTCCGGGACGCCGCTCCGGCGAGTCCCGCAACGACGCCTCAGATCGATCGCGGCATGCTGCGACGGGCACCCGTCAACGCGTCCGCTTCGTCGACTGGTCCGCCCGGAATTCGTCTCCGGCGGCTTCTCCCACAGACCGTTTCGCCTCGACACCTGGCTCTGCGCCGGGAGGTCGGACGAGCCGGGTCTGCTCCGCTTCACGTTCGTCCCCGCGTCGCATCTCCCGCGGACGGCGGACGTCTCCCGTCTGACAGTCCCACCCACCAACTTAAACACCGGCCCGCGCCGGGGATGCCGCGCGGCCGGACCGAGTCGACACGAGAGGAGATCGAGATGACGACTGCGACATTGACCGGCGGCATCGCCGCGACACGACAAAATAACCAGCGACCGGGTGGCCGGTCGGGCCGCTCGCTGGAGGAGCTGGCGCGAAACCTGGTCGAGACGCTGTTTGGGACCGCGCCGGGCACTTGGGATCAGAGCGTCGGGCGCGGCATCCACGACGCCCGGCGGTTGCGCCGCAGGGGCGACCTCGACGGTGCGCTGGCGGTGCTCGAAGGCATGGACGCCTCGACGGGCACGCCGGACGAGGCGCGGTGGGCGCACGCGGAGTGGGCCGACGTCGTGAGGCGACGGTTCGGGGACCGGGAGGTTCTCGTCTACAACGCGGGCCCGGGCCGTGCCGCGGCGCTGACGCCGGTCGGAAACGGACGGCTGGAAGCTCTGGCGGTGCTGGGTATGCGCTGGCGTTCCGGCAAGATCGTTTCGCAGCGATCCCTCAAAGGGCTGCGGCCGCTCAGGAGGGGCGGGAAACGGCGACGGCGATGAAGACGTCCCGGGTTGACATCCCCGCGCTCAAGGCGGCGCATCCGCTGGGCGACTTCGTGGTGGCGTCGGGGGTGAAGCTAAACGGCGAGGGCCGCCGGGTGCGGCAAGGGCTGTGCCCCTTCCACGAGGAGAAGGAGGGCAGCTTCACGGTCTACGCAGACACGGAGCGCTGGTACTGCTTCGGCTGCGGCGCCGGCGGCGACGTTCTGGATTTCGTCCAGAGACGCGAGGGCGTCGGTCTCGCGGAGGCCATCGCGCTCCTCGGCGCGGGACGGCCTAGCCTTTCTCCCGCGGCTGGGAGGGCATCGCCCGCAGGTCGTCGGCTCAAGACGGACCGGCGCGCGGCGCCGGTGCCATCGCCGTATCGAGACGTGCCGCTGCTGACGTCGTCGGCGCGCTTCTACGTCGGTGCGTTCCGACGCAACAACTGTGCCAAAAGGTACATCGCATCGCGTGGGATCGCGCCGTCAGCGGCGCTCCGAATCGGGACCGGGTTCGCGCCCGGCGGCGGCCTGCGCCGGTCGCTCCGGAGCGCAGGTTTCTCCGAGAGCCGCATGGACGCCTCAGGACTGTTTACCGCGCGGGGCGCGGAACGGTTCGCCGGGATGGTCGTCGCTCCCGAGACCGACGTCTTGGGGCGCGTCATCTGGCTCGCTGGACGGGCGGTGAAACCTTCCGCGAAGCCCCGGTTCCAGGCCCTGCCCGGCGCGAAGCCGGTTCTCGGCCTCGGCCGCCTCGGCGCGGCGCCGGAACGTGTCGTCGTCGCCGAGGGTCTGATGGACTGGCTGGCGCTGGCGGCCTGGAACATCCCGGCGTGCGCGGCTCTGGGCACGCACGGCGTCGACCGGGTCGCAGAGGCGCTCCGGGTCGCAGGCCAGGTGTTCCTGGCCTTCGACTCGGACGACGCGGGCAGCGACGCGGCCCGCCACCTGGAACGCCTGCTCGGGGGCAGGGCGGCAGTCGCCGAGCTCCCGTCGGGGATCGGCGACGTGGGAGAACTCGCGCAGCGCGCCGACGGGCGCGCAAGGTTCATGGAGATGCTTCGCCGGGCCGCGTCCCGGCGGAGGGAGACTCCGAGAACGCGCGCGTAGGGAGCGTCGCGCAGCCGACGCGACGTTCCAACCGCACATAACCCGCTCCCTTAAAGGAGTGGGAATTCGGCGCGGCTCTCCACGGGTCGGGCCGCTGCAAGGACGATGAACCGTCCGCATCCGACGACCGAACAAGACAAGCGAAAACGAAGGAGAACAGACCATGGCGAACAACGGACACGCCAACGGAAGCGCGGCATCTAACGGGGCGACGACCGCTCCGGCCGCCTACAGGAACGGACACGCGCCGTCGGAGCCCGATCCGACCGCCTCGGAGGCGCTGATGTGGGACGGCCTGCCGCCGTCGGTGGTGCGGCAGCTGGAGGGGTCGCTCGATTCCTCGCTGGTGTCGCGGCGCAAGGGCCGCGCCGGGCGGTACTACGACTACATCGAGGGGCACGGGGCGATCGCGGAGGCGAACCGCATCTTCGGCTTCGGCGGCTGGGGGTACGAACTCGCAGGCGACGTCGGGTTCCGTGAGATCGAGACGGTGGATCCCGACACCGGCGAAATGCGCACGGTCCGCGCCTACAGCGCGCCGGTGAGGGTCACGGTGCCGGGGGCGCCGCCACGCACCGACGTGGGCTTCCACTCCGTGGCCGACGATTCGGCCGAAGGGCACGAGACCGCCTGCAAGGGCGCGGTGACCGACGGTCTGAAGCGGGCGCTGCGGAGCTTCGGGGACCGGTTCGGCAACGGGCTATACGGCCCGTCCCGTCCTGCGACGGGGCAAGTCGGTTCGAATGCCGACGAGTCCCGGTCGAAGCTCGTCAGGCTCCGGGCCCGGCTGCTGGACCTCGGCGACGAACAGGGGTTCGACGAGGACGCGGTGCGCGCCGCCGTCCGTAGCCGGACGGGACGCGAATTGGAGGAACTGCCGACCTCCGACCTCGAAGAACTCGTCGACGCCGCCTACGCCAAGGTGCGCGAGATGAGGGCGGATTGACCCGCCGGCGTTGCAGCTCGGACCACGGCAGGAGGAAGGAGGCAGCCGAATGCCCCCGGCGGCACCACCGCGCCCGGACGTGCTCGAAGGCGTCACAACGCGGCTGAACATAGAGCGCGGCGAGCTGTTCGTGACGGTCACGACGGACCCTTCGGGCTCTCCCGTCGAGGTGTTCGGCAGGCTCGGCAAGGCCGGCAGCTTCGAGCACGGCGTGACCGAGCTCGCCTGCCGGCTGGCGACGCTGGCGCTCCGGAACGGGGCGCCGGCGCGGGACATCGTCTCCGAGTGCCAGGGCATCTCGGAGATGCAGCCGTTCCCGAACCGGATCGGCGACGGAGAAGCGGTGATGGTGCACGGCCTGGGCGACGGGATCGCCCACGTGCTCAGGAGCTGCGTCGTGGACGCCGAAGCCGTTCCTCGGAGAGCGCAGCACACGGAACCAACGAAAGGACACGAGAAGAGATGAACGCATCAGAAGCGCGTCCCGACGTCTACTCGCGCCCGGCGGCGCGGTTCGTCGGGGACGGAAGCTTGGAAGTCCGCGCGTCTGCCGCCGCGGGCTGCCGCAGAGCCCTGTGGTACGCGGCGACCGGTCGCGACGCCACGGATCCGCCGGACGACGAGTCGCTGACGGTCATGGAGACCGGAAGGGCGCTGGAGCCCGTGGTGCTGCACGCGATGGAGCGCGCTGGCTGGGAGATCGACCATGCCGATCCCGCGGCGCCGGAGGAGGTGTCGGTCGAGGCCGCGCCGAACGTCCGGGTCGTCGGACATCCGGACGCGACCGGCAGGATGCCGCTGAAGCCCGACCCCGCATCGGAAGAGGCGTCGAGGATCGGCATGCTCCTTTTCGGGAGCGCGCCGGCGGGCGGGCGCCCTTACCCCCCACGGGGCGGTGCGGCGGGGCGGGGGACGCGGGGATCGCGACGAGGGACCCCGGCCCCCGCCGGTGGGACTTCGAGGTCGTCCCCGCCGACCGTGTCAGTCGCGCCCTCGAGGACGCCTGCGAACGGCTGTCGGAGCTGGGCCGGCACCTGGCTCTGAACGGCCCCGATCCCGACGCTGTCCGTGGCTGTCCGCCTGCCTTCCCGGCGACGCGGCGCCTGTTCCACCGAATGCCGTCGACGCCGGAGCGACGCCGATCACGGACGCCGAGGCGCGGAAGGCGATCGCGTCGTACGACGAAGCGCGAACCGCCATGAAGGATCCGGGGACCGTCCGCCGAGCCGCGCTGGACACGCTGAAGGCGTGGATGCGCGGGCGAGGCGAGACGAAGGCGACGCTCGACGGGCGGAAGGTGAGCCTTGTGGAGACCAGAAGATTCTCGGTCGACCATCGAAGGCTCAACGAGATGCTGGATCCGGAGGCCAGGCGCCGGATCGTTTCGGAGACCGTCTCCGAACACGTGCGCGTGACGTAGACGGTCTCTGCTCGACTTCCCATGCCAGGGGAGCACGGACGGTGGAGGCCCGGAGACGGGACTGCGCCGCATCGAAGAAAAAGGCGCGGCTTTACTGCCGCGCCGAACAGCAGCGAGAGGAGAACAGAGATGTCGAGGACAGTGAACAAAGTGGAGCTTCTGGGACGCCTGGGCGCGGACCCCGAAGTAAGGACCACGAGCGGCGGGACGACCGTTGCGAACCTCAGCTTGGCGACGGAACGCCGGGTGAAGGACGGCGAACCGGAGACCGACTGGCACACGGTGGTGTGCTGGGCCGGCCAGGCCGACGCGGTGGGCAGGTATCTGGGAAAGGGCGACCGGGTGTACCTCTCCGGACGCCTGGTGCAGAACGTCTGGCAGGGCGACGACGGCCAGACGCGCAGCCGCGCCGAGGTGCACGCCTACGAGGTCGTGTTCCTCGATTCGAGGAACGGCAACGGCCATGGCCGCGGCCGCCCGACGGACGATGCGGCGTCCCCGTTCTAGGCGGCGGCGACTCGCAAGACCCGGCGGCACGACCGACGGGCTTCACGCGGGGAATGATCCCCGCGCCGGACGATGGAACTCGAACAAAGGAGGCATCGATGGGCGAGACTGAAATCGCCGAACGCGCCGACGAGCTCTGGACGGTGACGGCCGGGGGCTTCTCGGCGACGGCGGACGCGTTCGCCAGAGACGCCAGGGACGATACGCTGTGGTTCCTCTCGATGGTGGGATCGCAGACGGCGCTGAAGGCCATCTGGGCGTCGCTGCTCAAGCAGCCCCCCGATCAGGCGCACGTAATCAGAGGAGCGGACGGCGAGGCCCTGTCGGGCGGCTACCGCAGATGCGCCGTCCCGCACGAAACGGTCGGGACGTGGACCACGAAGATCGCGAAGCTGCCCATGTCAGGAGGGTGGCACGCGCTCGTCTACACCAAGACCGCGGAACTGGGCTTCGAGCGGGACTCGTTCCTGCTGCTGGCCCGGGAAGGGGACGACGGCCCCGCGCTGCACCGGCGGTTCCTCGACCGGCGCTGCCCGCTGCCGCTCCACGGCTCATGGTCGATGTGGCTGTGGGACCGGGGGCTGGCGAACGGCGAGATCACGCCGCTGGAATCTGTGGGCCTCTCCGCCTACAGGTGCGCGCCGAACGCCGACAGGCTCCGCGACGACCTGTCGCACGCGGTCGCGTCGGGGAGGCTCTCGCTGCCCTCGGAGGGCGCGCCTGAACAAGCTGACTACTTGAAAGGAGGCGCGCCATGAGACTGGCGGCGCAGGCCAAGGGAGGATACTACCCCGCTCCCGAGCGGGTGGTGGACATGATCGCGGATCTGATCCGCGCCGACGCCGGCTACGGCCGGCGCAGAATCGAGACGCTCCGGCTGCTGGACCCGTGCTGCGGCGAGGGTCTGGCGGCGCAACGCTTAGCGGAGCGTCTCAGGGATTCCTCGGGAGTGCCGGTGGAGACCTACGGAGTCGAGCTGCACGGCGAGAGGGCGGAGGAGGCGGAAAGGCGGCTCGACCACGTGCTGGCCTCGGACCTGTTCCGAGCGTCGATGGCGAACGGCGCCTTCGGGCTCTGCTACCTGAACCCGCCGTACGACTGGGACTCCGCCGACAAGCGCCGGGTCGAGCACGCGTTCCTGACGCAGTGCACGCGCTACATCTCCGACGGCGGCCTTCTGGTCTTCGTCGTGCCCCGTTCGCGGCTGGCGGTGTCGGCGCGGTACCTCTCGTCCCACTACGGACGGATTCGGTGCTGGTCGTTCCCGGAGCCGGAGCGGGAGATCTTCGACCAGGTCGTGCTGATCGCCCGCCGAAAGCCGGAGCCGTTCGCCGACGCGCGCTCCGAGCAGCAGGTGCTCGAATGGTCGTCGGGGGAACCCGAGCCGCTCGGCCCGTCACGCTACCCCGAATTCCGAGCTCCGGCAGCTCCGTCGGGAGACGTGCTGTTCGCCACCCGAACGGTCGACCCCGGCGCGGCGGCTTCCGAGGCGCGGCGGTCAGGGCTGTGGGCGGACCCGGACGTCACGGACTCGCTCTGGCCCGCCGAGGACAGGCGGGAACGTCCGCTGATGCCGCTCAGGCGGGGACACATGGCGATGCTGGTCGCCGCCGGGTTCCTCGACAACCTCGTCCTCGAATCCGAAGGCCGCCGCGTTCTGGTCAAGGGCCGGACGGCGAAGGAGATGGCGCTCGCGGAGGACCGCCCCGAAAAGGAGGTGTACCGCGAGCGGCTCGTGACGACGGTGGTCGCGCTCGACCTTGCGAGCGGCGCGATGGAGGACATAGCGGCCTGACGGCCGGGAAAGGAGGACGAGATGGACCTAGGAGAGTTCATCGACACCTACAGGGACGCGATAGCGCGGCGGGTCGTGGAATCGTACCCGCCGCTGTACCGTCCCTCCGACAACGGCCGCGGGACCCCCCGCCCCGCCGCGGTCCCGTCCCTCCGAGAACGGCCGCGGGCTTCCGCGGCTGCTGAGGACGCCCCTCGGGGCGCAGGTCGACGCCGTGCGCGGCGCGGCGCTCTCGCTGGAGGCGAGGCGCGGCACGACGGTGGTCGGCGAGATGGGCACCGGCAAGACCTTCATCGCCGCCGCCGCGGCGCACATGGCGGGTTTCGATCGGGTCCTGGTGCTCTGCCCGCCGCACCTCGTGAACAAGTGGAAGCGGGAGGTCGAGGAGACGGTGCCCCTCGCACGCGCCTCGGTCGTCAAGTCGATCACCGACCTGGAGATGCTCAGGCTCTCGTCCGGCCACGGGCCCCTGTTCGCGGTCATGTCGCGGGAGCGCGCCAAGCTCTCGTACCGCTGGAAACCCGCGGTCGTCGAGCGATGGGCCGCGGCGAAGGGACGGCTCGTGCGAGACGAGGAGACAGGCGAGCCGGTGCGCGTCCCGACCTGTCCGACCTGCTCCGTCCAGGTGGTGGACAAGGACGGAGTGCCCCTGACCCGGAAAGAGCTCGAACGGCGCAGGCGCAAATGCGCGGTCTGCGGCTCCGGCCTGTGGCAGGCCGACAACGCGGGACCGAAGCGGTATCCGCTCGCCGACTACGTGAAGCACCGGATGAAGGGATTCTTCGACCTGCTGATCGGAGACGAGGTGCACGAGTACAAGGGCCGGGGATCGGCGCAGGGAGTCGCCGCCGGCATCCTCGCCGACGTCTGCGGGAAGTCGCTGAGCCTCTCCGGCACGCTGATGGGAGGGTACAGCTCGACGCTCTTCCACCTGCTCTACAGGTTCTCTCCGGAGATCAGGAACGAGTTCGCACGATCCGACGAGCGTCGCTGGGTGCAGCGATACGGCTTCGAGGAGCACACGATCGGGAAACCCGACGACGACGCGGTCGAGGACGGTCGGGCGAGCCGGAGGCGGAAGTACCGGAAGGTGGTGAGGGAGAGGCCGGGGCTGGTGCCCTCGGCGCTGTTCCACATCATCGGGAACACGGTGTTCCTGCGCCTCTCCGACGTGGCGTCGGGGCTGCCCGCATACGACGAGCAGATCCTGCTGTCGTCGATGGACCCGGGGGTAGACGGGACTGGCTTCTCCCAGCGCAGCGCATACAGCCACGTGTTCGAGAAGCTGAAGGCGGAGCTGTCGAAGGCGCTGAAGTCCGGCTCCAAAAGGCTGCTCGCCACCTACCTGCAGACGCTGCTCGCGTACCCCGACGGCTGCACCAGAGGCGAGACGGCGTTCGATCCCGAGACCGGGGACGTGCTGGTGCAGGTCCCGCCGCTCTCGGAGGAACGGCTCTACCCGAAGGAGAAGGCGCTCGTCGACCTCGTAGCCGCCGAGCGTCTTGCGGGAAGGCGCGTGCTGGTCTACGCCACCCACACCGGCACCCGCGACATCACGGTACGGATGCAGGAGATGCTCGAGCGGCACGGCTTCCGGGCCGCCGTGATGAAGGCGGGCGCGGTGGCGCCGGACCGCCGAGAGAAGTGGGTCGCGGAGAAGGTGAAGCAGGGGATCGACGTCCTGATCTGCCACCCCAGGCTGGTTCAGACGGGCCTCGACCTGATCGACTTCCCGACGATCTGCTGGTACGAGACCGACTACTCGGTCTACGTGATGCGCCAGGCTTCGAGGCGCTCGTGGCGGATCGGACAGACGCGGCCGGTGAAGGTGGTCTTCATGGCCTACCGGAACACGCTTCAGGCCGACGCCCTGAAGCTGGTTGCGCAGAAGCTCCAGAGCTCTCTGGCCGTGGAGGGCGAGCTCCCCAAGGACGGTCTCGCGGCCTACGGCGACGACGGCGACGACCTGATGATGGCGCTGGCCAAGCGGATCGTCGACGGCGAGCAGGACGGCGCGGAGACCATCGAAGAGGTCTTCGCGATGGCCAGGGACGCCGAGGGCGAGGCCGAGGAGCTGCTGGTGGACGCGGGATGGCAGACCGTCGAGATCGAGCCGGAGGCCGTGGAGGTCGACTGGAACGGCCACGACCCCAACGGCCGCCACGACCCCAACGGCCGCCACGACCCGTTCGTCGTCGGTTCGACGGTGGAGATCGTCCAGGCCGACGGGCGCACGAACCCAAGCGGCGACGGCCTCCACGACGAGGCCGACGAGGCGCAAGGGTCGCTGTTCTCCTGGGCCGAGTTCATGGCCGAGCCGGCGAAGCCGAAGCGCCGCAACGAGAAAACCCGGCCCGCAAGCCTCTCGATGTTCGAGTGGGCGATGGAGCAGGAAAAAGAGAAGCAGGCGGTCGGCGCGTGACGCTGGACCGCGATTCACGGAGAGACCGCCGCTTCATCGGCGGCGGCCTTCTCCGCACGGCGACGAAACGAGAAACGACACAAGCGAAGGAGAAGAACGATGGCAAGGATCTTCGTTTACGACGACCGGGAGTTCCCGGACCCCGACCCCGAGATGAGCGTCGAACAGGTGAAGTCCACGCTGGCCGATTTCTACGGGGAGATCGCCAACGCCTCGGTCAAGGAGACGGCCAGGGGCGACGACACTATCTTCGAGTTCCAGCGCAGGGTGGGCACCAAGGGCGCCTCAACCTGCGCCCGGACCTGGAGGGGGGCGTCGCATGGACAACCGTAACCTCGCGGGTCTGCTGACGGCCGTGCCGCCGGCGGAACTGCGCATCATCGAGCTCGCTGCAGAGCTCACACGGCCCGACGGCTCCCTCGACCTGGACGCCGCGGCCGCTCGACAGCCGGAGGTGGAGATGGCATGCGTCCAAGCGCAGAACTACGCCTCGGCAACGGGACGCCTCATGGAGGCTATGCGGTGGAAGCTGCGTTCCCGCCGCTCCTGAGCGGTCTCGCCGTCAAACTCCTGCGGCGTCCGCCGTCGCTGCGGGAGATGGTCGTGATCGTCGGGTACGCCGACGACTACGCATGGTTCGCGGAGCTGGTGCGCCGCCTCTTCCCGGAAGAGGCGGAAACGGTGCTTTCCGCGCCGGGCGTGCGCGCGAGGGTGGAGCGGTTCGCGGATCTCTTCGCGGAGCGGCACTTCCCCCTCTACGCGCCCTTCGTCGAGTACTGGACCGAGGTCGAGGAGGACGAACCCCCGTGGTCCTGGCTGCGGAGGGGCATCCCATTCGATCTGGCGGGTTTCGGCTACGACTCCCTCCACGAACTGTGGGACTGCTGCTCCGACGGAATCTCGGCGCTGGCGCTGCTGGTCAAGCCTTCGGACGCCTTCTTCTACGGCGCCGACGGGATACGGACCGCGTGGCTGGAGTCGGCCGGCGAACGCATCCCGAAGGAGACGCTCCAGAGGATTCCGCAGGGCGGCATACCCATCGGCGACCTGACGGAAGCGGTGAAGGGGACACGTTTCGAGGGGGCGGCCCTGGCCTGCTCCTGGGTGTTCGCCGAAACCGGCAACTTCTTCCTGGACCACAGCTACGACGACGGGTGGTACGACGGCTACGCCGACCCGTGGGAAGACGAGATCATCGCCGAAGGCACCGCGGAGTGGCGCAGGGCCAGGAGCCACATGGACTCGGTGGGACGGCTCGTCGACCGGCTTGAGGAAGACCTTCCCGCCCGCTACACGGAGATGCTGGACTTCATTCTGCCGCGGCTGCCCGAATACGAACAGGAGGACTGCCACGATGAACAGAAGTGAAGCCGACGGGACCGAGTGGTCCCTGCCGGGCGCGGCGGACGCGCCCAAGGACACCTTGAAGGTGCAGCTGGAAGTCTACGGGGAGACGATTCTCCTGCGGGGCTTCGAACGCGAAGCCAACTGGGTCAGGACGGTCTCGGCCGACGAGATCGCCAACGTGTTCACACAGCAGATCGGGTTCTCCTCGGGTCTGCTGGCGGAGAACACCCTCTGGTGGGGGCAGGGGGAGACCGGGGAGACCGTCGGCCTGTGGCGGCCCCCGCGGGGCTGGGCGGCCGGCGTTCAGGGGGGAGGGCGGGGGAGACGGTCGGCCGGGGGGGGCCTCCGCGGGTCTGGCCGATCGCGCTTCAGAGAGAGGCGTTCGAGCCGCCCGCGCGGCTCCGGCTCCCCATGCCGGGGCTGGTCTTCGTCTGCTCGCCGGGCCGAGCGCCCTGGGTCTACGCCGCGCTGAGAAGGCCCGCCGACCCCGAGCAGATGCTCTACCGCATGCCCGCCTTCAACGTCTTCAGGGACGGACGGGTCTGCCCCGGAAGCCACAGGTTCCCCGACGAGTCGGGAGAGATACCGGACTCCTTTTTCCGGTCCTACTTCTCCCTTACAGGAGATTCGAACGACCGCTCGAAGAAACACCCCGACAACCTGCTAGTGCTGTGGGAGGAGATAGATGGACGGACCGAGTACCCGGTCGAGGACCTTGTTCCCCAATGCACCGTGGCCCAGGCGATCGCGGTCTCGGAGGGGAGGCGGGGCCGCCGCCGGTGACGGGCCATCCGCCAACGTCCGATCGATGCCCGTGGGTCACCTCGTCAATCACATGACGGGACTCGTCGGTTCCCAAGGAATCGGCTTCGACTACGTGCTCGGATCGGGCGGCGTGTACGTCCAGTCCGAGAGCGCAAACCTGACCGCGAGAGTCCTCGTCGCTCCCTGCGAGGTGCGGGGGCTTGCCGCCGTGGCCGAGAAGGTGGAACTCGCCAACGGCCCCATCCCGGCACGCCTTTTCGAGGCGGGGCTGCGCTGGTTCCGCGACGAACCGCGCACCGAGCGGCTCTTCGCCGTGCGTTGGGACGGCGGCGCCTACCGTCCGGTGGTTCCCCCGCAGGAAGGGACGGCTTCGTCGCTCGAATACCTGCCGCCCGCAGGCGTGGTGGCCGAGTTCCACTCGCACGGAACCTTCCGCGCCTTCTTCTCGAAGACCGACGACGAAGACGAGCAGGGATTCCGCATCTACGGCGTTGTGGGACGCCTCGACACCGACCGGCCCGAGCTGAGCCTTAGGGTCGGCGTCTACGGCCATTTCGCCCCGGTGGAATGGTCGCAGGTTTTCGGCGGCCCGCAACCGAGCGTCCGACTGATGGCCGAAGGGCCTGATTCGGCACCAGACAAGCAACCAGCAACAAAGAGGTGACAGCGAATGCCCTACTACATGGACAACGCGTTCCTGCTGGACGACCCCTGGATCACCGTGGTCGGCTGCGGAGGGACCGGAGGCTTCGTCGCCGAAGGACTGTGCAGACTGTTCCAAGGCAGGCAAGCCACCATCGTCCTGGTCGACCACGACCGGGTGGAGCCTCACAACCTGCTGCGCCAGAACTTCTACGCGGAAGACGTGGGGGAGTTCAAAAGCAGAGCGTTGGCCGACCGGCTGGCGAGGGCCTACGGACGTCCGGTCGGCTACTCCGTCCACCCCTTCCGGGAGTACGACCACGACTTTCGCCCTGACGGACACGGCTACCCCGGCCTGCCCGCCTACGGAGACAGCCTCGTCATCGGCTGCGCCGACAACGCCGCCGCACGCAGGGCGATGGCCGAGTGCCTGCCGGGCGACCCGCGTCGCTGGCTCATCGACGCGGGCAACGACACCAACTGGGGTCAGGTTCTCGTAGGCAACGTCGCCGAGCGGGTGGTTCTGGAGGAACCGCCCTTCACCGGCGAGACCTGCCACATGGCACCCGCGCCGACGCTGCAACGGCCCGACCTGCTGACCGCCGTGTCGACAAGGCCGCCCGACGCGGACTGCGCGGCGGCCCTCGACCTGACCGACCAGGACCCCACCATCAACCAGATGATGGCGTCGCTGGTGTTACAGGTGGTCCGCCGCATGGCGGCGGGGACCTGCCCCTTCATGGGCCTCTACCTGGACATGGACCAAGGGACGGTCAACCCCACCTACGTCACTCCCGAAGCCGTGGAGCGGCTGGTGGGAGCCGACTCCGACCCGGAAGGCCGGGCGTAGCCAACGCGCCGCCGGGGCGCTATCGCCCCGCGACAGGCGCGCGTGAATCCATCGGATGAAAAACAGAGAGGAGAAACCATGTCTGACGAAAAGAGGACCACGACGACATGGCAGGACAACTGCAGCGGGTTGCGCGGGCACGAACTGGTGACGACGGAGCTCGGAGAGAAGATTCCCGCGCTCGGCGCCAACGAAAACGTCAAGGACTGCGACGACGCGGTCGCCCAAGTGAAGCTGTTCAGCCCCTACAGCAATTGGACCTGGTACGTCACCGAGTGGGAGGCCGAGACCGGACTCTGCTTCGGCCTCGTCGAGGGCTTCGAGACGGAGTGGGGTTACTTCGGACTGACGGAGCTCGCGGAGACGAAGGTGTTCGGCGGCGTCCCCGCCATCGAACGCGACCTCTACTGGGAACCGAAGACCATCGGGGAGATCAGGAGAACGTCGTCGAGGATGGCGGCGTAGCCATCGCAAACAGCCGGAGCAAAAACGAAGGAAAGGAGAAGATCCATGCCTGACGAGAAGGGAAAGGAAACAACCCGACTTGACGCCACGGTCGTCGACGAACCTGACACCGGCGAGGAGACGGTGCAGGACTGTCAGGGGTCCAATGACGCCGGGGAACCTGGCGGCGCCGAAGCGCAGGCCGACGCAGCGGAGGGACTGAAGGTCGTCGTCTCGATCAAGGGGCGAAGGGCGACCGTCGGGGTGCAGCAGCCCTCGTCGGATCCGCACATCGAGACGTTCGACGCCGCCGATCTGACGGTGCTGGCGCAGGAGGTCGCCGCGGTGACAGAAAGAGCGAGGGCCACTTGGGAGGAGACGCCCAAGCATCCCGCCTACGAACGGCCCGCTCCTGCCGCTCGGCGTCGCAACCGGCGTCAGCAAGGCGCGGCCCAGGAGCAGCAGGCGCCGAGGCTGTTCTAGGTGCGCGGAGCCGGTCGACGCAAACCCAGGAGCCGGAGACGCAGGGGCAGGCCGCCAATCATATGGCGGCCTGCCCCTGCAACCCCATGTATGTAGCCTTTTTTGCGTTTCGGGCCTTGGGAAATGGGACGGATTCACCGCTTCATCCCGATGTATACAGTCTTTTTTTGATTCCGGTCCTTCGCAGTCCTAGGCCGCTCATCCCTGCGAGCGCGGCATGCTCACTGTCACAATCGGATTCGTCAAGCTACAGGGAGACGAGGCGCTGCAGCTACGGTGGTCGAACACAGATCAGAAGTCGGTTCGCCGTCTAAAAGGATTCGTGTCCAGCGACGCTCCTGATTCCTTGTTCTCTGCGAATCACATCAACGATTTGCTGATGCCATTGGAGAAGTGGCTTGACCAAGAAATTGCCTTCCAACACGGACGCGCTCTGTCAGTCAGAGAGGTCATCCAGTCGGTGGCTGATAAACAACACGCTCACACCATCAAACGCAATCGCAAAAACGATACGTTTGGCAATGGGAGTATTGCGCTGGTCAGCCCGGAAGCGCCATCATCTGAAATCGATACCGTTGACTTTGAAGTCCCATGGCAACATGCCATCGTTGCGCCAGCCGTTAAATTGCTTCATTCCGTGAAATCACCCGACAAAACGCCGCTCATACGCAACTGCGGCGTAATTGTTCCAGATTCCAAGATCGGCGCACCATGCACACTTCGGCGAAGACGAAGTTCGCTCCGACCCGCTCGACGCGGCTAGGATCGTATGTAGTCGCCTTTTTCTAGTCGTCTTTTTCGCGGCTCGACACAGAGTTGATTGCCGCTGTCGCATTCCAGCAACTGCATTTTCCCAGGCGTGAAGCGCCCCGTGGTTGGCCTCAACCAGATTAGCCGCGGGCGGATTTCTCCGTGGTCGCTCCGGTTTTGCGGCGTGATCGCCGCCTTCCAGCTCTGCAGCGATCATTCGACCTCCGTTGGTCAAGACGCTCCGATGTCCTGTTGTGGAGAGAAGATCCGTCAAACACAATGCACTGCAAAGTGCTGCACTCGAGGGGTTGGATACCAAGATCGGACCGATGTCAGAGCATTACAATGCGCTGGCGCGGAGAGCGAGGGGAGCAATGGCGGGCAAGTCCCTGAGTACTTCGAAAAGTCCAAAAATAGACTAACGGCCCGTTGATCTACCTCGCTATGTTCTGCTCTCTCCAGTCTGGCACATGTGCTGCCAACAGAGCCTTGAAAAGTTTTCCGTGGTTTGGCAATCGCAGGTGAAGGAGTTCGTGGGCGATTACGAAGTCTTGGAAGCCCGTGTCTTGGTCTGTCAGGTCGTCGGACAAAGTGATAATGCCAGAGGTCGAACAAGAACCCCATTTGCGTGTCATGTGGCGAATGCGTACTCGCGGCATAGGCACACTGAGAACGCAGGCCCAATGTTCTACACGCTTGCGGACAGCATCTCGCCGATTATCAATCGTCACCATCGATATTCCGATCAAGCAATATCTCGATGATTTGATCCACAGTTCGCGCTCGTTCGTCGCCACTAAGGTCCAGAAGTGGCAGGTAGAGAGCCATCCTAAGTTGCCTCTCTTCGTCGGCATTGACCGCGGCATTCGGGAATCGACCCAAAATCGTTTCAACTTCGCGAGCCAAACGGAATGGACTAATCCCGGCGGAATCGAGGACTTGACTTTCTTTCAACGACCAAAATACGTTGAAACCGCGTGACGTGAGACCGCTGTTCTTAGCGGCTTGCAAGGCCGCTTCCTTCTCTCCGGCTAAAGCGGCAAGCATTTCCATCGCCTGAATACCTGACGTCTTTAGATCACTGATATCGCTTAGGATTTGCTCAGCACGGTCCTTTAACGGCCTTAGCACCGGTTCATGATCGGACCTTTCTCTTTGGAAGCTCCGAACGAAGTTAAACACTTTCGGTTCTGGTGGGCCGGGTTTGCGGCGCAATCTCTCCAAGGTCTGAGAGTCGAACGTCAATGAGCGCGTCGATTCTCCGAGCGCCTCCAAATTCGCTGAATTCTCGACAAGCCGCTTCGTCTTCTTTGCTAGGTCATGATCTCGTGGTGAATCCACTGATAGAGACGAGCGAACCGCAGCGTAAAGTTCAGCAAGGCGCTTGAAGGTGTCGAGGTGATCGCGCAGTTCAGCTGACGGTGACAGTATCTCCCACAATGCCTCAATCTCTTTGAACGCGGTGAAGAAGGCTTTTCGCTCGTCGGGATCCAAGAAATGCTGATACACAACCTGTTCCAGGTCTGCATCCGTAACTTGCCCGCCAGCGTCGAATGGTTCTCCATCATCGCCAACAAAATTCGGCTCATTAGTATTTGATTCTTGATCTAGATACTTTTCTCGTGCCTGTTCGAGTTTGCTTTGAAGATCATCCATCAGGACGTCGAGACCCTCGATCGCGCCGCTGATATCGGAGGAATCGAACTGCAACGCCTTCTTCAACTCGCGCAAGACGCCGACGAAATCGACGACGAGGCCGATGGATTTGCTTATGCCTTCCGTGTCGACGTACGGCCGGTTCACGCGTGCTATGGCCTGTAGCAGGACATGATCTCGCATCGGTTTGTCCAGATACATGCAATATAGCAGCGGAGCATCGAATCCGGTCAGCAACTTATCAGTGACGATCAGAATTCTCGGCTCTGCCTTGGCTTTCTTGAACATCAGGCGCGCATCCGCCTCTTCTTCGGGAGAAAGCTGTAAATCGGCAACAAGCGGACGTTTTACGATGTCTTCGGAGTTCTCCGTGTATACAGGTACGGACCACTCCGGTGGAAGATGTTGGTCGAGGGCGCGTTTGTACTTGGCACACGCCTCGCGGTTGACAGCTACTAGAAACGCTTTATAACCAAGAGGATCGACGTTGTCCCTGAAGTGTTCGGCCACAAACGCGGCGACCTTTTCGACACGATCATCCGCGGATAAAAATGTCCGAAGGTTGACGGCACGATCCAAAACCCGGTTCAACTCGTCAATATCTGTTACACCCTCACTCTCCGCCAACTCGAAGAACTCTTTATCAAGTTGTTCGACAGGTACGGCCAATTCGCTCGGTGCCAACGTGTGCCGGATCGGCAAGGTCGTCTCGTCTTCTATCGACTCGGCGATGGTGTACTTGTCGAGATATCCCAGATCGTCGTCATTGCCGAAGATCTTGAACGTGCCCTCACCGTATTCGGTTCGAGCGATTGGAGTGCCGGTGAAACCGATGATCGTCGCATTGGGCAGTGCGCCCATCAGATACGTTCCCAAGTCCTTCGCAACCGAACGATGCGCCTCGTCTATGAAGACGTAGATGTTGCCTCGTCTATTGCTATCCTTTCTGATGCCCTCGAACTTGTGGATCATCGAGATGATGAGACCCCGTCGGTCGCTTCGCATCAGGTCACGAAGATCCGCGCGCGATTCGGCACGCCACACCGGAATGTCCTGCTGCTGCATCTCGCCGAGCAGTCTGTCTACCCACCCGCGCAGTTGCCCCTCAAGTTCGGTACGGTCAACCACCACTATCACTGTTGCCGTGCTGAAATCCGCCCTACGTTCCAATATCAGACGTGCAGCGGTGAGAAGCGTGAATGTCTTTCCGGACCCTTGCGTATGCCAGATCAGTCCGCGCTTCTTGTTCGGCTCTGAACAGCGTTGAATTATTAACTCGACCGCGCGACGCTGGTGCTGCCTTAGCACCGACTTCCGCATCTCGTCGTCTTCGACGTAGAACAGAATCCAATCTCGCAACGTACGCAGAAAATCGGTCGGCTCAAAGAACGACTGCACGGCGAAGCGATAGGTTTCCTCCGGGCTTTCCTTCCAACGCGCCATGTAGCGACGTGAGATGTTCCAAGTTACGCCGTACCAGTAGTCGAAGAGATGCGTTACGTTGAAGAGCTGCGCCATTCCCGTCAGTTCCGGCGTTTCGATCTCGTAGCGTTGCAGTTGAGTAACGCCCCGCTCGATGGCATCGGCATCCTTAGGATTCTTATGCTCGACGATAGCGACCGGCACGCCATTGATCAGGAACATCACATCCGCACGGTTGGACTTACGGGCTGGCGGCCTGAGTGTCCATTCCCAAGTGACGTGTAACGAGTTGTTCTCAGGTGTCTCGAAATCGATGATCCGAACTCGTCGATGCCGGTTCGCCGCGTCGTCGAACCATTGCCGCTCTCCCCGCAACCAGGCCAAAACCTGACGATTCCCCTCGATCGTTGCCGGCAATGCCTCCAGATACTCGATCACCGAGCGGATGGCATCATCCGTCATCCAAGGATTGAAACGCCGCAAAGTCGATTCCAACTCGTCTCGGAACAACAGCCCGGACACGCCGCCACGCTTCCGAGTGGCATCACGCGGCTCAATCGGCACCCACCCCATCTCCGCGGCGTGGCGAACCATCGGGAACTGCGCCGTTGATGCTTCCGTTATGTTGAGTTCAGTCACTGTGCGCGTCTGGGTGGTCTGCCCTCTATCTGACCCATGTCTGACCACGGTCTGACCCTTATCTGTCTCCGAAGAAGTTGTACGGTGTCCTATCTCATGTGCTTGGCATCTGGGTGCTGTGCACAACTACCGTCATTCCGGCGAAAGCCGGAATCCAGAGGGGGCGGGCAACGGAGTGCAAAGCGAAACGCCAAGTCTAAACCCCCTTTAATTCCCCCTTGGGCATCAAGGGGGCGGGTTGTGCACAGCACCCCTAAGGGGTATGTTGTCCCGCATCTCATTGGATTAGCATCTGCCCCCTGTCTGCCCGGTCTGACCTCTATTTGCCCGGTCTGACCCCGACACACGCATCCAACGTGTCAGCGGACCGCGACCCATGGATTCGATCAGCCCTCTGTTGCTCAACGCAGTCAGCTCTCTTCGCACCTGACGCTCGCTGACACCGGGGCCTAGAAGGGCGTGAATTTCACGACGCGACAACCCGTTATCCGCGCTGTCCAGCAATACGAGTATGGCATCGCGGCGTTCGGCAGGGTTATTGATGCTTATTCCCGTAGTGTCCACGTAATTTCCGGGGCGGAAGCGCACCGTCACCGCACCGCCTTCATCTGCTATCTCGGGCGTCGGAAGTCCGGCACCTCTAGCCAGATCCGCCATCTTAAGCGTTCCACTTCCCCATTCCTCAATGATCCCACGACGATAGAAGGTGCGCGCTATCAGCGGATTCCACGGCCGCGATTCATGCGGTGCGAACAACATCTCCGGCGTCAGACCAAAGTGCAACGAGCCTGAAGATGTTACCTCTAGCCGATCGTCGTATACCGCAATACCGACCGAACCGCCACCGATGGAATAGTCGCGATGGCACAACGCGTTCGCTATCGCCTCACGAGTGGCCAACGGCGGATACAGTGGCTCGTCGATTCGCTCGAAGCGGTCATCCTCGAACCGTCCGGCAATGGGCAGCGTGTCGCGAAGGAATTTCTCGGCATTTCCGAATAGAGTGAATGCATTGCCATTGAACTGGCGATTGTCCGAAAAATCCATCCGATCGATCCCGCGGAAACGGGCAACGCGCAGCAGACACTGCGGCATATCGAACTCCATGCGCCTAGTATCGCCAAAGAGAACAACCGCCGCCCTCAACAGCACGTCATCGCGCAACAGGCCCAGCCCACGAAGCATGTCGGAAGGTTCCCGGCTCAACGGCTCCTCGAGCCGCCCACGCCGTACCGCCTCCGCTACCGTACGCTGAATCTCGGCGGTGTCGAGGTCAGCAACCGTCCACCCATCGGCGGGTTGATTCTCCCAGCGCTGTTCGCTGTGCATACGCTCGAACAGCATCCAGTTGTAATCTTCGGCAGACATCGCCACTGTCGTGTTACCTACCCGACGGTATGCCGTGCCACGATACGCATACGGCCTAGATGCCCCTTGGCTCATGCTAACTACTATGACCTCGCGTTCATCATCCACGCGGACGCGTTCGATGCTTGGAAACGCCGGAGGATCGATCCGCCCGAGTTCAGCGCTGAGATCCTCGATCGTCTGCCCACCGACTTGTTGGCCGACGACCTCCCCGTTGTCCTTCACACCGAACAACACCTGACCGCCACTCCGATTCAGAAAAGCACACACCGTCATCGCGGCTTCTCGGCGCGACCCGGTGGTCTCTTTGAACTCCAGAGTTTCAGATTCGCCGGATGCTGCCAGGGTTATGATTTGGTCAGTCGTCAAGGTAGTTCTCACTTGAATGTCGAAAGGGGGCATTCGTCCCGTTCAAGACTACCCTTGATCCGGTTGGTATTGTGCCCATTTGTTTCTTATGTACTCATAAAACCCATCCACTGGCTCACCTACACATAACGGAGCTAGTTGCTCTCCGATTTTCGTGAGCAATACATTGCCGATATTGAGGTCTCCAGAATTGATTTTGGCGGGGCTCAAGATCAATTCCTTACCAAAGTATTGTACTGTAAAATCACTATATTCATTCACATTAAAAGCATGACCTGTTGTACGAAACTGAATTAAACCGATACCGTTAAGTTGATCCAATTCGTAGAAATTGAGATGTTGCGATGTATAAATAGATTCGGTGTGACTCATTACTAAAGGTATTTGAAGCGCACCAATTACCCAGATGAACTTGCAAAGATTCGTAAATGACTCGGCTTCAGATTTGTCGAGATCGGAAAGGAAATTCACAGTTCTCTTTGAGTAGGTACCTGGTGAGTTTGCTTCACCGGCGAGAACTCTCGACCATAGAATCTGCATCTCAGCATCAGAAACGATCCGAGACCTATCGAAAAAATTGACGATCCAATCGTCATCCATGGCGTCGGGGCGGGCCTCTGGCACCAGATTTTCAGCGGCTTGCACGGTAATGTCTTCGATGTTTTTTTGCCGCCGTGCTTCTTCGTCAATCCAACGGTTAGCAGCGCGTTGATGCAGATCGGTAACTTCGATCTCAGATTCTGCTTGAATCTTTGCAATTTCTCTTGCGGCATCTGCTTCGATCAGCTTGGCATCTTTGTTAGCAGACGCGAGCTGACGGATGTGTCGCGGAGTGTAAAGCCCCCCAACAGCATTCGAGACCTTTTTGATGAGCGTATTAGCGGGTTTGGCTAGATTCCCCAGACTTACGACCGAGATATTTGTTTCGTCTGGCATTATGACTCCTTAACTACAAGGGATGTGTTACAAGATTCAAGGTTGCTAGCATGTGCGATAGGCAGATTGTTTAGGTACTTCTGCTCGGTTCTATTTGAAATGTCGCAGCCAGAAGTCAGACCGAGATTCAATTCCCCCACTCCAATCTCCCCCGTCATCAACCCATGCAACAAAGCCTTGAACAACTCCTCCAACACTGCACGCTTCCGACAATGCAAGGTGACCTTGCAGTCGATAACTTCGAGGATGTCGACGATTTCGATCTGTTCGTCAACGGATGGCAAGAAGACAGGAATCTGTCTCAAGACCACGTTGTTAAGGTTCGGCATAATCGCTCCCGCAGCGTGTGCAACGAGCCATCTCGTTAGGGGCTCAGTTGAAAGCTGATAGTGTAGGAATCGATTATCGACAATCGGTTGCCTGGCGCGGACTAAGAACGATCCAGTGCCACAAAGCCATCCCTCTTCATATTCGGTCACGAGTGCCATTCGACCTATTTGGCCCCGGCGAGCAAGAACAATGTCACCTACGCAAAGTCGGTGCCGCCCGAGACGGATGGCATTCTCTTCGCTAATCCTAGGGACGTTCTCGTGGTTGATACGCCCCGCGTTTAGGTGTGTTGGGTTTACTGCAGGCACTCCGGTTTCCTGATAGTCATCCTTGTGAAGCTGACTTCCGAACGGTCCGGTCTGAATAACTCCTTCTGGTTCCTTACACAAATCTCCGAGTATTGTTTGTCCCCAACTCTCCGGCACCAACCCGATCTCCGTCTCCTTCTGACGTTCGCCGCGCAGGCCGCGAGTAAACAGAGTATGCATGGCGGTGCGTTTGAGGGCTTGAGCTTCTTCAATCAGTTTTTCAGATCGACTGATTGCATCATGCACGAGCCAAAGCAGATCGGCAATCTCTCGTTGTTCATCAAGCGAGAATGCCGGTATCTCGAACTCCTGAATGTGCGCCCATGATGTCCTGGGGTGCTGCACTCCAGTGGTTCCGGCGACAGCGTACTCAACGAAATCGGGCGAATGGAGGACGGAGGCGATGAATCTTGCTTCAACGTCTGATTTTGAGCGTAGCGGCAGCAACTCAGTTGTGCAAACACCAGCTTCATCGGCGAGCACTGCTTTGTCCAGATACGGACGTAGTTTTCCGTAAAGCACATCACCGGGTTCAAATGCGGATGTGGTGCTTCGCATCTCTGAGGCTTGACCACCCCCGATACGTGTAAGTCGTCCCGACGCGAGATGTTCGAGACCGAGATAAAGCGCATCCGGCCGCGTTCCGGGTTTGACCGATTCCCGGACCAAGTCGCACAAATCAGCGATTCGAACTGTCGATCGCTCAGTCATACCACCTCCCTAAGCCTTTGAAGCGCTTCATTGAGTTGCGATGACACCGCGACTTCCTCAGCAACGATGGACTCAAACCTGCCGAGGATGTCGTTAAGATCGGCTTCACCCGCCATGGTCGATGTTCCCACCCACCTACTCGGACTGAGGTTGTAGTCGGCCTCCGCCGCCTTTTCCCGCGTGATTACAGCAACCTCGTTCTCTACCGGATCGCCTGCCAGGAACATCTCCGCCAACGGACGGATGTCATTCTCAGGGATGTAGTTCTTCGGACGCCCTTTGCTCACGCGTCGACTGGCATTCAGCAGTACGATCTTGTCTTTGCGTTCCGCCGGTTTGCGCTTCGAAAGCACCACGATGATGCCCGCAGCGCTGGTGTTGTAGAAGAGGTTGTCGGGCAAGAGGATCACGCCGTCGATCAGGTCGTGGTCTACGAACCACTTTCGGATGTTGCGCTCTCGGTCTTCGTTCCTGCTGCCGGATCCGCGCGTCACTGCGCCAGTGTCTAGCACTACCGCCGCGCGTCCGCGTTCGTTCATGCATGCAAGGGTGTGCTGTAGCCAAGCCCAGTCGCCTCTGCCGGTCGTGACACCGCCCACGGTGCGGAAACGGTCGAACTGGTCGTTGGCGAAAATGTCCGGGTTGAAGGGCTGGTTCCACATCGGATTGGCGACCACGATGTCGTACGTGTCGACACCGCCCGCCGGCGTCTTGAATTTGGGATTGATCATCGTGTCGCCACGCTCGATCTTCACATCCATATCGTGGATGATGGCGTTCATGTGCGCGATGGCGTAGCTGTCGGCCTGCAACTCCTGTCCACAGAGTTTGAGCGGGATGCGGCTTGTCGGGTCGAGATCGCGCGCGATGAGTTGCAGTTTGATCAGCAGTCCCGCCGAACCACATGCATAGTCGTGGCACGTCTCGCCCGGACGCGGACGCATGAGGTTCGCCATCAGATAGCCCACTTCGGTGGGCGTAAAGAACTCGCCTGCGCTCTGACCGGAACCCTCGGCAAATTTCCGCAGCAGGTACTCGTAGGCACGTCCGAGGAAATCGGGTTGAACATCGGCGAGTCCGAGTCGGTAGCGCGGATCGGAGAAGGTTTCGACCACCTCAGCGAGTTTCGACGGGTTGATGTCGCGCTCTCCATTGCGTTCCTCTTCGAATTTCACCACGTCGATGACGCCTGAGAGCGAGGGATTATGCCTGACAACGGCGCGCACCGCGGTAGTCAAATGTTCTCCGATGTCCCGTGGTCGAGTGCTTTGCCCACCGATATCGCATGGCCACTCGTATTCAACCCGACCGTTGATGATGCCCCAACGCGCTGCATGCGGTAAGTAGAAGCGGACCACACTGTGATCATTTTCGACGATTTCCATAGCCCGTTCTCGATCTCCAACCACCTCGGCAAGTCGCTGGATCTCGTCATCGAAAACATCCGAAAGCCGCTTGAGGAACAGCAGAGGCAACAGATAGTCCTTGAACTTCGCCGCATCCTTTTCGCCCCGTATCGAGCAGGCGGCGTCCCAAAGCATCTGCTCCATCTCTTGCATGTCCATAGGCCCCGAGGCGAGGTTGGTCGCCTGCCGTCGGCTGGACCGCCTGCGAGTTACGCCGGCAGCAGCTTCCGCTTCGTCCAAGACTGGCTCAGCCGTATCGATGCCAACCTCGGCCGCCAGCGCGGCGATGGCTGTCCGGGCGGCTTTTTGGGGCATCGTCACGCCGCCCTCCCACCGGTTCACTGTCGCGAACGAGACGCCGAGCCGCTCCGCGAGCTGCTCCTGTGTCAGGTCCAGCCTCGCGCGGATGGCTTGCAGAGTTGGAGAGATCGACTGTCGTTCTGTTATGTCTGCCATGTTTGCACTATAGCATCAAACAGTTCACAGGGTCAACGAAGCATTTGCCCGCGTCAGCAACCCGAACCTCGACTGGAAGGTTTTCGATCAAATTAATCAACAGACCTGCCGCTTTTTGGTGGTCTCCCGAAGTCGCCACGGCTTCCAGTTCAGGTCCAGCCGGCGACGACCCTCAGACATCTCACGTGCGCGGAGACCCTCGACACGAGACCTGCTTCGGAATCTCGTCGAGTTTCGCCCATCGTCAGGCGACCAGAACCTCGTTTCTCTCCAACCCGACCCCATGAAGGATAATGCGGGAATCTCGATCGTCTCGCGAAATCTCCCGGCAGTTACGTCGTCGACCATATCGCCGAGCCGTTCGATCTCGTCTCCTGTTGACTCATCGCACGCATCGCAGCCACAGTCAGGGAACGGCTCGATGTACCACCGCCCGAATCGGACATGAAGACCAGGAAAGGTCGTGAACGCCACCGCGATGGGCGCGGCATCTGAGTCGTTCGGGGTCAGCGCGACATCCGGACGGGCAAGGTTTTGCCCCTTCTCCAGCTCCTCGTCGAGACCACGCCGTTCCGTGCGCTCTACTTCGAAGTCGTTCTCCAGCCGGCCGATAATCACCAGCATGGCCGGATGCGCAGGTCCGAGACGATGCGGGATCCCGAAGGGGAATCGGCGAACATGGTCGGCGGAACCATTCGCCCCTTCGCCGCAACGTCGAGCACCGCGGCTGCGATCCGTTTAGTCTGGGGATCGGAAATCCCGGTCGGTGTTCGGCACGGAGCGATGATCGATTCGACAACGGGCATTGCAGTTGTCCCGGCAGTCCTCACACGAAGGCGCCGAACAGGAAGTCGCAGGGTTGAATTTCATGATCAGATCGTTGTCGGTCGGAGCGTTCGCACCCGCGCTCTGGCTGTGGGAGATGGTCGGAAACATCGACGCGTTCGAACGCCACCTGCACGGAGGGTTTTGGTAGAGGCGGAATCTCGAGTACTGCGTGGCGTTCGCGTCGTTGATCCTGTCGGTCGGCGCGTTGGCGGTTGCGGTTGAGACAACGATCGTTGGCGCCGAACGCAGGGCGAAACTTGGCAGCAGGGAGCGTGTCACTAGAGTTCCCAAGCGGAGAATCCGAAATGTCGAACGGCGAACCTCAACGACAAGTAATGAGCCGGTCGCTACTTCTCCGCCATTGTTCGCCCGACCAATGGCCGCCCGGTCGCTGGTTCTTGGGAAGAGGCTTCGAACCGGTTGACGGGATACTGTACCGAAAACGACCTGAGATGCACACGAGACGTCGAGATTTAGCGTCCATCTTAGCGGCAGAGCAGACGATTGAACTACTGCGCTGCGAGTTTCGCCACAGAAAAAGTTGCGCCGAACATCGCCCACACCCGCACCTAAACCTCGCGTCAACCATCGAACAGACCGGTAGGAGGCGGACGTTCCGAAGGGGAATCAGAAAGGCAATCGACGACCAACAGCGCGGAGGTGATCATGAGGTTCCAGCTACAACCACGGGCAGGGCATCCACACGATCTCGCGAACCGATTCGACGGATGGAACGACGACGACGGCATTGACGCATCGCGATTCTCGGGACGCTTTTCCGAAATTCCCGAAACATTCGATGAAGTACCAACTGAACGAAACTCGCCTAACCGAGCACGATTAGCTGGATTCATCCTACGATTGAGTATGAGTCGCGGGCTGGTCGATGTGTCGAACGGTGCACGCGCCCCAATGTTCAATGACGTTCCACTTGAAATACGTTCTCAAAACGAGGATGCAGTTTTTCGCGATCTCCTGGATGCTGCATGCGCTGTGCGGTGCCGAAGCGCAGGAACGACTGGACCGGATGCGCTCCTCGCTGAGTGACGGACGCCGAACGACGGGGTTGATCAAGGGCTACAAGCTCGTGGTCGAAACGATGCTGTACAGGCAGATCGAACTTGTCGTCTTTTGTCCCGACATTCTGCATCTACAGGGAGACGAGGCGCTGCAGCGATGGTGGTCGAACACAGATCAGAAGTCGGCTCGCCGCTTGAATAGTTTCGCGTCCAGAGATGCTCCAGGTTCCGTTTTCGTAGCGAATCACATCAACGATCTGCTGTTGCGTCTGTTGCGAGCAGGTAACCGATGGGACAGGTTCGTGGACGGTGCACTCATACGCGGCTACGCTGCTGTCGCTGGCGGAGGATTGCCAAGTGGTGTTTCTGCGAGAAGGGGTTACTGAACCGGTTCCGGATACGCGAGATGTTTTGCGAGTGTGCGGGGCGGAGCGTCTCCACGACTTCGTTTTCGACACCGCGGACTCAACGTTGACCGCCGCCTGGAATTACGCAAGCGTTGGCAGCAAAGAGTGGCTCGAACCCAGGACTCCCGTGGTTCACTGGATGTCCGACGTCGAAACATCCAAGGACAGCGTCTCGACGATCGCGCACCGTCGTCGCACCGTGGACGATTTCACGGTCATGGGACTCAACGCCGCCATCGCGATCGCCTCTGGAGCGTCGACGAGCGTCGACAGCGCCATCGCCGAAGGCGCCCGCGTCGCACCGCCTGAGGTGAAACTCTTCGGCGATCTCCGCCGTGAGTTTCGGACGGGCAGGTGGCCGAGTCTGAAATATGGAATGTCGTTCAACGGCGAGCCGCCAAGAAATGCAGTCAGGAGCCTCATGTCTTTCGAAAAATCATCGCCGGACCATCGGGAGCGTCTGAAAGACCTTCTGGGCGACAGCGCTTTTCTGACGGGCGGCGCGAGCAGCAGCCCCGAACTCCACTTCGAAGCGCTCGTGCGAGGCTTGGCGGCAGGATTGCCGGACGATCGGACCGTGAATGTGCTGATGATCGTGCACAAGCCGGAGCCGATCAAACGCCCGCCGTCGTTCGACGATTTGCCCCGTGTCCTGAATCCGCATCCGCCGGTCTCGCTGGCCGTCAGGGTGGGAGGGGACTGGCACGTCTTCTACTCGCTCGACGCCGTCGACCGCATGAAATCCAGCGTCTGGCGACTTTTGGACGATTTGAACGAACGAGTCGAGATCGAGGTGATCGAAGATATCGGCACGAGATTCCTGCTCGGGATATGCGACCGCGCTTTTCAATACGTCGCGCGCCAGTGGAAATCGCAGCGGGACCTCAACGCCGATCTGCGAGGATCGATCCCCGAGCTGCTGGCGGGACTGTTGCTCGTCCGTTCCGGATTCTTCCCGGCGAGTATCAACGTCGAACTGAACGGCTCGGCGGAGCTCGACGCCGTCGGATACACCGATTCGGACGGGTTCGGCGAATGCAGAGTCGTCGAGGTCAAGAAACAGTCGACCAATCAGATCCAACTGCGGTGGGAGATCGAGCGTTTCATGGAAAAGATCGACTCGATCCGCGAGGATCCCTCCGTGGTCGCGAAGAGGCTGGGAATCCCTGTGCCAATCGAGAAGGTCACAGGGATATTCATATCGATGTCGAGACTAGGAAGCCTCGACGACGAATCGCCAGACGACCCCGATCCGTTCATGCAACACTGGGCCGCCTCCGATCCCGAAACGGAGTTCAAAGAGTTTCTCGACGGGCTCGAAAGTGTCGAGTTCTGGGACTACGACCGATTCAACCAGGAACTGACGGCGGCCGACATGCCGGGACTGCCGGTCCTTCTTCTCGAAGAAGCTGAATTCGTCTGGATGCTGAACGACGGTGAGGACTTGGAAGGGTTCGACGGATGGGGCGGCATCGCCAGAGCGGTGGCGCGCGATGATTGGCAGGAACTCGAGAGCCCCGACTCCGTAAAAGACACGCTCGAAAAGCATTTGCGAGACGAGCGGCCCGAAGGCGCCTCTGGGTGAGCCGATATGATCCTTCCAACCCGCCAGCCAGTTGACCAGCAGCTCTGGCGCGTCTCGTGGACGTGGACTTGGCGTTCCAGCGAGCGCTGCGAGGTTCGACCACCAAGGTGCGCTCCCTATGCGTCGGTTGGCTTGACACCTCTTTGTTGCATGAAATACCATGTTGCACATGATGCGAAACAGCATTGTTTACGAAACACAATTGGTCGACGACGTTGTGGAGGATGTAGGCGAGCGTCTGCCGACAGGGTGGAACCTGCACACCCGCGAGCACGTGTCGTCTTCATCGGGCTCCAGGCTTCAGGTAGACGCGATTCTGGAGATCCAGGCACCCGACGGAAATTCGTCCGAAATCCTCGTGGAGGTGAAGACAAGACCTGCCGAGCCCAACCTCTTGACACATGTGGCGTCGCGGCTGAAGGCTTCGTCGCGAGCGCGACACGAGCAGATGGGAAAGGCAGGCACCGAGCCCGTCGCAATGCTGATCTCCCCGTATCTGAGCTCCCTGACGAGGAAACGTCTCATAGAAGCTGGAATCAGCTACGCCGACGGGACCGGAAACATCAGGCTTGCCGTCGAGCGACCAGCCGTTTTCGTCCAGAACCAGGGCGCCGACAAAAACCCGATCCGCGAGGAGCGGCCGCTGCGTTCTCTGAAAGGGGGACGCGCCGCCCGGGTGGTGAGGGCTCTGATGGACTACCGCACTCCGTTCGGGACTCGGGAACTCGCGGCTGAGACGGGAAGTTCGCCGGCCATGGTTTCCAGGGTTGTCAACCTGCTGGAATCCGACGACATCGTGGGCAAGCGAGGTCGTCGGGGCCGGATCGTCTCAGTGGACTGGGAGACTTTAGCCGACAGATGGGCGGAGGACTACGACTTCAGCACGTCGAACGTGCCGACGACCTGGCTCGAACCCAGAGGCGTCGCACCGTTGCTCGTACGGCTCAGAAGCGCGGATTTCCGTTACGCGGTCACCGGGTCCTTCGCGGCGAATCGCCTGGCACCGTTCGCCGAACCTCGTCTCGTCTCCTTGTACGCCGAAGACCCGGTAGCCGTCGCGAGATCGCTGGAGCTGCGCCCCGCGGATACCGGGGCCAACGTTTTCATAATGCGCCCCTTTGATGCAGTCGCGGTCGAGCGAGTCGAACACGAAGACGGGATCGCTTACGCCCGCGTGACTCAGGTTCTTCTGGATCTCATGACGGGGCCGGGACGAGGCCCTGCGGAAGCAGAGGCGATCTTGGCGTGGATGAAGGACAACGAGGATACATGGAAACTGAGCTTGACCAATCCCGCATAGACGCACGCGAGGCGCTGCTCGACGCCGTAGCCGCTCTGGAAAGCCACAGCGATGCCGCGATTCTTGTAGGTGCGCAGGCGGTGTACGTGCACACCGAAAGCGACAGCGGCAGTTTCGCGGTTTCCCCGTTCACGTACGATGCCGACATAGCGCTTGATCCGCTACTCCTCCGAAACGCCCCGTCGATAGTGGACGCCATGCGCGGCGCCGGTTTCGTGCTAGGTGACCAGCCAGGGCTTTACACGAGGGATGCACACCACAGAGTCGATCTGCTGGTGCCAGCGGCCGTCGGCGGCGCAGGTCGCAGAGGAGCTCGTCTAAGCGTCCACGGCAATACTGCGGCGATGAAGGTCCGCGGACTCGAAGGTGCACTTGTGAGTCATGCCTGGCGGACGATCGGCTCCTTGAGGCCCGGGTCCGCTCGGAAGTGTGTCCTCAAAGTGGCAGGACCGGCCGCGCTGTTGGTCGCCAAGGTTCACAAAATCTGGGAGCGCGTCGGGGAATCTGACGAGGGTCGTCGAGAAGATCTCCACAAAGACGCCTTCGATCTCTACAGGCTGCTGCGGGTTGTCGACGCTGCTGATATCGCGTCGCAGATCGGGATACTTCAATCGCATGAGGTCTCGAGCGAAGTCACGTCCGCTGCGCTTTCGATGTTTCGGCGGCTCTTTGGCGGCCCGGGCGATGTAGGCACTCGGCTAGTGGTCCGACACGTGCAGGGTCTCGAGAACAGTGATTTCATATCGGCCTCGAGCGTCGCACTCAGCCAGGACTTGCTCGAAGCCGCATCGAAGAGATGACCTGACCGCCGACAGGCAGATTCATTAACCGGTCGTCTGAACTGCCGACCGACGGTGCCTGCTCTCCAACTATTCGGGTCCTAATGACGCTTCGGACAACCATGTGATGGAAGATGACATGGCGGATCCGCCTCCAACACGACTTTCTGCATCGCCTGTTCCGCGTTCGGGCAATGTTCGGCGGTACCGGTGAACATGACCGCGCACCAGGTCTCTTGCCGACCAGCTTGGACGCGAATCGGCTGCCTTCGCCACGGTGCTCGACGGGACACTCGCGTCTAAACGCGGATTTGACGTCCTTGTTGTCACAACGGTTCTTGAAACAAGCGAATCTAGCCATGTCGATCAAGATAAATCAATCAGATGTCTGCATGTTAATAACGTGTCGTACAACAAAAACGGCTAGGAAAGTCAACGTGCTTGACCGTCTCTCGGCCCCGCTTTCTTCACTGCAGGAGGGAGCGAAATGAAGACCATCAGCATAGACCGCCCCGACCCTACGCTCGAGAAGCGGATCGAGTCCGGCGGTTACTGGACGGCGCCGCGGCGGTGTCCAAACCGCGCTCAGGGTCGCCGCCAGGTGCAAGGGGCTCACCATGAAGGAGCTCCGGGGAAGATCTGCGTCACGCCGGGGTGCCTGTCGCAAATCGCGACGGGACGCAAGCGCTGGACCGCCGAGACGCGGCAGAAGGCTGAGGCCGCGTTGGGAGAGGTTCCCGCGCAAGGCTTCGTCGAACGGCAGGAAGACGCGGTAGCCGGGAGAGCAGCCGCATCCGCGAAAGGGCGCGGGAGCTCGGCAGGAGCATGCGGGACCTGGCCGAACGCGTCGGAGTGTCCTACGGCTACATGGTGCAGGCGTCCCGGGACCGCAGGATCATAGGCGCGAAGATTTCGGCCGCGGATCGAATCGGTGCTCTAGGCGCCTGCAGAGATCGCCCCGGCACAAACCGCCTCGGTGGATCTTCACGCCGTGTTCGAGCGATTGAACGCGCACGAGATCAACCGCAACGAGGCGGCGCGCGGGCATCAGCTCCGGCCATCTCTCGCAGATCGTGAGCTGCCTGCGCGATCCCTAGCCGGGGGTGCCGAAGCGGCTTCACGGCGTGCTCTTTCGGCGAGTGAAGTCGGAGGATCACGTGGCGCCCGCGGAGGTGAAGGTGCTTAGGTTCGCACGTCAATCATCACGCACGAACTTGATCCTCAACGCGTTGATTTGCTCCGCTAGAGAGTAGAGCACATTGTCCGTGATCGCCAGTTCCCCTGACTCAAACTCCCACGTTCGCGTCCGCATCGGACATTGGACTCTCAAGGTTTCCACGTCGCCACTAGAAGATACCGTTGGAAGGCACCAGGCAACGATGCCGATGGAACGAATTGCAGAACATGTGACGTTCTGCCACGGTTTCCGATCGTGCGTTGCACATCGGACGTTTGAATGCAGTCTCGGGTTTCGCACACGCGGGTTTCAAACCCCAACGCATGATCGCTCCTTCACGCACGCCGCCAGCATCAACGATAGTCAACACGTCGTCCGTCGGCGCGATGTTCCACAGCGCGGAGCGTAAACCTCCATCGGGACCGGCAGCTCGAAGCCGAGGATTTCAAACAGCTCCGCCAAGTCTGCGTAAAGTCCGAAACGTCCGCACATCGGCGCTAGCTCCCGATTGCTTGCAACAACGACCAACAGACGGGATACCGCTAAAGGCTGGCATGTATCGCCTCTTCTGGGGTTTCGGTTGGCGAGAAGGGCGACGCTCTTCACGCGGGAGTCCCGCGACCGTCACGACGTCGACCGCTCCGCGCAGCCGGGTCTGTTGGGCATTCGGACGGAATCTCCTCCTCGCGCAGCGCGCCGAGACTGAAGGCCTCGTCCCACCGCCGGGCACGGCGCCGGCGTCCGCCCCGCGAGTCCGAGAGGGCCATCCCGATTCGCAGGTGTTCGAAGCTGGAGGCCGACAGCTGCGGCGAGAGGCACTCGCGTTGCCCGTACGGAACAGCGACGACGATGACCTTGGTGAGCCTTCTTCGCCAGATCACCGGACGGGCGATGGCCGCGAAGCCGGTTACCTCGGAGGCGCTTGGTTCCGATTCGGCGTACAGCGACCTTCCGGTTCGCGCGGCCCTCTCCGCCAACGAGCCGTTCCTCGGCGTCATGCCCAGAATCGGCTCGCATCCGCGTAGGCATTGGGGCGATTCAAGCTCCGGCTTGCTACAGACCACCGACACGCGCAGCGCGCCGCCGGTTCGCTGCCCTTTCCTGTCTCGGTGGAGCCGACCGTATCTGGTCTCGTACAGGACGGCCATGAACGCCGGGTCGTCCAAGACCTCGGCCAATCGCATCGTTACCGACGCGAACGAGCGGCCGAACTCCCGATGCAACGCGATCACATCTAGTCCGCAGCCTCTCGCGCGAGCCGCGAAGACTTCGGGCTGCATCAGCACCGCTGCCGCGAATCGGTCCGCGCTCTTGCAGGTCGCCTCCGTACGAGGCGCCGGCAGTCGGCCCTGCATGTCTAGCAGTGTTTCGCAGACGATCTCGAACGCTTCATGGAGCACCGTGTGCTCGGCCGCGCCGCGCCACAGGTCGCTGCGGTAGCAGATGAGGTAGCTGCTCCCGGATACGGCGAAATGAGCTCCCCGGAGCGCGGTGTCCATTGCGCGGGCTTCGACTCTGCCGAAGCTTGCCCGATGCATCAGGCGCTCCAGTTCTTCGAGGGAGGGATGCCGCGAAACGCGGAACCAGTCGACGAACTTGGCGGCCAGGCCCTCCGGCTCCAGCTTCTCGTCGAATGACCGGTCCGCGAGCAGTTCGCGGCAGAAGTCATGCAACGAGTAGGCCGTCACAAAAGCCTTCTACCCGTGAGACTCTCGTACATCTCGACGATGAACTTCTTCGCGCTCGTGGAGAGCGGGCCTTCGGGCCGGGTTCCGAACCTGAACTTCGGGTCCGACAGGACGTACTGATAGGCGCGCTCGACGTTTGGATCTTCTTCTTCGACGGGTTCGGCGCCGACGTGCCCGGCGCGTTCTAGTAGTGGAGCAGGATCGACTCCGTACGCCGCAGCCAGCTTCTGGATGACGTTTCTTCCGGGACGGCGCTCGCCGCGTTCGATAGATGACAGGTACGAGCTGGAAACCCCCGCGAGCCGGTTCACGTCGCGCAGACTGAGGCGACCCCGTAGCTGCCGTAGCAGAGGGCCGATTTCGAGTTGAAGGTTTTCGTCCAGTCCGTGCATCGATGTGCGAGAAGCCCGATTATTCTCAAACCAGATCCTGGCATCTGGGCGCGATTATATTGTTACATATCAGCAAACACTTTGTCAATAATGCGTGTGCAATCGTTGCGATAATCGGTCAAAATGTTACGATTTGTGATACGACAAGACCTATGTTGCGATCATGGCGTCACGTGTACCAGAAGACGAAACCGACCTGCGCCGCCCGTCCGGCGAGCACCCGGGGCTCACGCCTGAGCAAGACGAGCTGCGGTTGCACGGCCTCCGGATACTGGCTCGAATCATCGCGCGCCGACGCTTGGCCGATCCCGGCAGTTTTGAAGACCGATCAGGAACTAGTGACGCTTCTGCTGCCAGGTGCGACTCGACAACCGAAGGAAAGGAGAGCATCGGGTGACACGCAGAAAACCGTCGTGTAAATCGAGACTGGATGCCTACAAAGTGTGGGTGTTTCTCAACCGTCTGAATATCGCGCAGAACGAACTGGCGCGCATGGCTGGAATCTCTTCGGGCTACCTGTCGCAGCTCATGACCGGCACCCGACGTCCTTCGCCAGAGACTCGCAGACGATTGATGAAGGTGCTGGGCGTCTCGAATTTCGAAGACCTTTTCGTGCTGGAGAACGTGGATGAATAGGCATAGACGAGTGTCCAACCCGTTCCCGATACCCTTCGGGGTCGCATTGATACCGGAGGACTTTGTCGAAAGGCTCGTAGTCCTCAAGGAGATGACCGGGCTGTCGTGGGAGGGCATGGCCGTGTGCATGGGCGTGGACAGCCGGCAGCTGCACAGGTGGCGGAAAGGCGGCGCGCCCAACGGAGGCGCGATGCTGTCGCTCGTCCGCTTGGCGCGGCATGTGCCCGGAGGTCTGGATCTGCTGCTCGAGGAGGAGCCGGTCCTGCTCCGGCAGAAACGGGGATGAGGCGTGGGACGACGCCAGCAGTGGGTCTACCGAATCGAACCGGCGTCGTTCCCACCGGATTTCCCTGATCGACTGGAGAGCTTGAAGACCGCCGCCGGACTGTCTTGGCGCGGGTTGGCGAGGGAACTGCGCGTCAACGTCAGGAGCGTGAACCGGTGGCGCAACGGAACGAAACCGGGCTCCGGACATCTCTTCGCAATGTTCGAACTGGCGGCGCGGATGCACCTGATGGAACTTTTGCTTCCCATTGCTGAGGACGCAGACGATGCTGCCGAGGCTTCATCAACGACATCAACCGAAGAAGCGTCGGAGGCGTAGAGGAGACGTCGCGACTATTCCGAGGCATCAGAACTAATTCATCTGCCAGGTTGGACGCGTGAAAAACAATGTGACAACTGAGCACTCGCTTTCGAATATCAATGCCAAGAGCAGAAGGAAGCTCAATCGGACTGCGGTACCGTCTGTTGAATCCGAGACTGGCTTCGAACGTGTCAGGGTCACCCCGGTCCAGTTCCGTCAACTAACCCTCATACCCCGGTCGAACCCGACCCGACGCCCGAACCTACTCCCACACCGACTCCGGATCTCGTGGCCCGCTACAACGTCGCCGTATCGAACGACCACGCGCGCTTCGACCAAACGGGCATCTGCGCGATCCCGATCTTGGCCGGGCGATGACACAACATCGGGTTGAAGGTGTCGGCGAACGTTTGCAAGAACGCGAATCTGTCTGGCGCGAACGTCGAGAATCTGATCGATCGGGGTCAACCGCGGCTCTCAGCATCACATTTGAAATCGCCTATGATGAGGTACGCGATCATCCACGAGTTCACCGCCGATCTCCTCCTCCGTCATCGGCGTCAGCGACGTGTCCGCCACCGTCTCCCCGAAGGCCAGCAGCGCCCGGTCCCAGCGGTCGGTGTGGCTCTTGTTATGCGCTCCGTTGGGGGCGTTGCGTCGCTGGTACACCTGCGCGATGAGCGCCGCGTACTTCTTGACCACCACAACCTCGAAGGCGTCGCTGACCGTGCTGCCGTCCGAGTCCTGGGCCGTGACCGTCGCGGTTCCCGCAGCCACTTCGCCAAGCGTGAGCTTGGAGCCGTCGGACGCCTCCGACACCGTCACCTTGACGTCGTTCGAAGATGACGCCGTGATGGTCAGGGCGTCCCCGTCGGCGTCGCTGAACACCCCCGACAGAGACACATCCTGCGAGGCTCCCACCTCTAGGCCGCTCACGTCGGCGATGGCGCTGGACACCGTGGGCGCGCGCGTTGTTGACCTGCTGCTGCTGCGCGGCAGGGGCGTTCACTGTGACGTCGAATGCGTCGCTGACGGTGTTGTCGTGGGCGGCTGTTGCGGCGTGTGTGAGAATATGATCATGTCTCGGTCAAAGGTTGGAAGTCAGTCGTGAAACTGGTTGTTGGTCTTGTCTTGAGCGTGGTTGTCATTCTGGTGCTGTCTTACCTCGCGGCGAACGGTGGGGGAATCGTCGATGTTCTCGATGATGTCGGGGGCGGCTCTCAGAAAATGACGGATGGTAAACCTGCGTATTGTTTCGAGCAGAATGATCCGGATGCGTTGAAGGCGGCGGTTGATTGGATGGTCGATGACTATAACGCGGGTAAGGATGTGCTTGGGATCTGCGCGGAATAGGGTCGTGCTGTCGTCGGTGAATATAACGGACGACGCAGACGCGGGAAAAGCGCGGACGTCGGGATGCTCCCGGAAGGCAGTTGTGTTCATCGTCGCCGTCTCAGCACTAGCCAGAGGTATACTCCCGAAGCTGCGACACCGGCGATCAGCAAAATGATGATCAGAGTTAGTCGCTCGCGCGCGGCGCCCTCGATGCCGGTCAAGGCGTCTCGCCATCTTTGGCCGGTGTCTCGCGTTTCATTGAATTGCGGGGCTTCGGTATCTGGGGACTGGATTTCGGGTGTCGAAAGAGCCACTGGTGATGCAGTTGCGGTTCGAGTCGGCGTAGCGGTCGGCGCGGTTGTGGGTGTGGCAGTGGAAGTGGGACTTGGTGAATGTGTCGGAACCGGCAATGCCGCAACGGTCGTTGACGGTGTTGACGTCGACGTCGGCGCGGAAGTTGCTACTATGCCGCGGTTCGGGGTGGGAGACGACGTGGTCGTAGGCGTATAAGTCGGTGATGGCGTGGCGGTGCTCGTCGAAGTCGATGCGGGTGTAGTGGTGGGCGTTGAGGTGCTTGCAAAGGTCGGAACGGGAGTCGGTCCGTTTGTGGGAGCCGGTGACGGCGCGGGTGTTGCGGAAACAGGTTCAACGCCTCGATCTGTATCGAATTGCGAGTCGCCTTCGAGTTCGCCGGTGGACGTGGTAGATGTGGTGGGCGGTATCACAGTCAAAGTTGTTGAAATTGTTGGTGCTACCGTCGCCGTAGTCGTTGGGCTTGGAGGCTGAGTAACCGTTGCTGTAGACGTCGGGGTGTTGGCCGTCGTTGCGATAGTCGTTGCCATGGGGGTCGACGTGGGCGTGGACGTGCTGGCCGTCGTTGCCGTCGGAGTAGGTGTCGGCGTCGGGGTGTTGGCCGTCGTTGCGATAGTCGTTGCCGTGGGGGTCGACGTGGGCGTGGACGTGTTGGCCGTCGTTGCCGTGGGCGTAGGTGTCGGTGTCGGCGTGGCCGTTGTTGCGATAGTCGTTGCCGTGGGCGTCGACGTGGGTGTGGACGTGCTGGCCGTCGTTGCCGTCGGAGTAGGTGTCGGAGTGTCCGTGGGCGTCGGCGTCGGTGTGTTCGTCGGAGTGGCGGTCGGCGTGTCCGTGGGCGTCGGCGTCGGAGTGTTGGTCGGAGTGGCGGTCGGCGTGTCCGTGGGCGTCGGCGTCGGTGTGTTTGTCGGAGTGGCCGTAGGTGTGTCCGTGGGCGTCGGCGTCGGCGTGGTGGTCGGAGGGGTGGGCGGTGTGGCAGGGGGGCTGTGCGGTGGGGTGGGTTGTCGTGGGTGTCGGCGTCGGTGTGTTTGTCGGAGTGGCTGTAGGTGTGTCCGTGGGCGTAGGCGTCGGTGTGTTTGTCGGAGTGTTGGTTGGAGTGGCAGTCGGAGTGTCCGTGGGCGTAGGCGTGGGAGTGTTGGT
>MPNN01000010.1 GCA_002239045.1 SAR202 cluster bacterium bin127 | reverse complement strand
TTTGAAAATGATGTGGTCTGCCAATTCACATCTGCATACACCGCCGGCGGCCGGCTAGAAAGGTACGAGTTGCACGGCGAATACGTCTCCGTCTACCTCGAAGGCGTCAACCAAGGTTGGGTATTACGCGGCGGTGAACGAACCGAATTGACGGTGCCGGATGGCGCGGAAACCGATACCGTAGCCCAGGCGAGGCATTTCGTCGCTAGCGTTCTCGACGACATCGAATACCCACCACCAGCAGCGACACTTGAGTCTTCGGTCATTACACTTCGGCTGTGCGAAGATATCCTAGAAAGCGTAAATATGTCGCAATCTCAACAGTGATAAGCGAGTTATGGCCACAGCTGAACAATACCGACCAAGCGATGATTGAATTGGAGGAGGGCGACCTGATTCGAGCCTCCGAAAAGTTATGGGGTTCCGCGGCGCAGGCACTGAAATGTCTTGCTGAAAGTCGCGGTTGGAGACATGATTCCCACGCGCAGTTTTTCAACATCATGGCCGCGCTGCGTGACGAAGCCCAAGGTGTCGAACTGAGGCGGTATTTCGATGCAGCATCGCAACTGCACACTAACTTCTATGAGAATTGGTTGGACGAGGTGGCAATCCGGGAACGAGCTTCGGATGTGCGCCAATTCATTGAAGAGATCGATCTTTTGAGAAACCGAGATTGAAGTGATCAAGACGCTGAAGTTGGGCGAAGAAATCCTAGCAAGCGTAAATATGCAGCAATTTCAACAGTGATAAGCGAGTTATGGCGACAACTGAACAATACCGATCAACCTCGACGCACCTTTTCGACCAAGCGATGGTCGAATTGGAGGCGGGTGACCTCATCCAAGCCTCCGAGAAGTTTTTGGGGTTCCGCGGCGCAAGCGTTGAAATCCGTTGCTGAGCGTAGGGGATGGAAACACATCTCGCACGCACACTTCTACAACATCATGGCTCAGATCGAGGCAGAAACACAATCAGCCAGTCTTCGTCGTGACTTCGGTAGCGCTGCGGAATTGCACACGAACTTCTATGAAAACTGGTTAGACGAAGATCAGATCCGACGCCGCGTCGTAGATGTGCGTCATTTCATCGAGCAATTGGACCAGTTCGATTAATGCCGGCAACGAGGCATGTAGACTCGTGCCGACGACCCAACGAACCACTCCGGATTCAGTGACATGAAGATAACGCGCGTTGATCAGTTTTCACCTCGACAGCGGACTCGTCTGGTTCGCATCACGACGGACTCAGGTATCGAAGGTTGGGGCGAGAGCACGCTTGAAGGCAAGCATCTTTCGGTTCCGGCCGCGATCGAAGAGTTTTCGGGCTATCTGATAGGCAAAGATCCGCTACGGATCGAGCATCACTGGCAGCAGATGTACCGCTCGTCGTTCTTCCGCGGCGGCGCACACAACATGTCGGCCATCGCCGGAATCGATGCCGCGCTGTGGGATATCGCAGGTAAGCACTACGGGGTGCCGAGCTACATGCTTCTGGGCGGCAATGTTCGTGACCGTATCCGCGTCTACGCCCACTGGGGCATCCGCGATATGTCAGAAGAGTCGCTCGCGCAAGCTCGGAATCGTCTGGAGATGTTGAGTGCGATGGGTTACACGGCCTACAAAGCCGGTCCTCCCGGATTCTGGCGCGCACATGAACCGCCTTCCCGAATCGACGAATTCGTCGAAATGGCGTACACGATGCGCGAGTGGGTCGGAGACGATGTCGAGTTGTGCTTCGACTTTCATGGGAAGATGGCTCCGGGGATCGCCATCGAGGTCTGCAATGAACTCAAAGGGATGCGGCCGATGTTCGTCGAAGAACCGGTGCCGCAGGAAAACGAAGACGCTCTGAAACTAGTGTCCGATCATGTGCCCTTCCCGATCGCAACCGGCGAACGTCTATTGTCGCGATGGGAATTCCGACGGGTCATAGAACAGCAATGCGTTTCACTTTTGCAGCCGGACGTGGCTCACTGCGGCGGTATTACGGAGTTGAAGAAGATCGCCAACTACGCGGAGATTTATTACCAGCACATCATGCCGCACTGTGCTATCGGCCCGTTGGCTTTGGCCGCATGCATGACGGTCGATGCCGTGGTACCCAACTTCTTGGTTCAAGAGCAGGTCGATCAGGCATTGGGCAACGGCATCATCAAGAACGACTGGCAGGTAAAAGATGGCCATATCGAGTTATGGGATACGCCGGGATTGGGCGTAGAAGTCGACGAATCCGAAGCCATGAGAGTGTTTGATGGCGAAGCCACCGGATATCACCGAGAGTTGGGCGGCGAGTCGTACTTTGCAGATGGTTCCGTCGCAGATTGGTAGACGCTTCAACCGGTATTGGAGAACGCGTTGAACCTTGAAATCGCCATAATCGGCGGATTGATCGGGACTTTCGCGGCGATCTTAGTGCTTCAGGTCTGGGAAGTGGCGCGACCGTCGCAAATTCACGTTGGGATTGTCTCGCTGATCGGTTCAGCCTTTATGCGAAAAACGTTTGGCCAGCAATTAATCGGTCGGTTCGTATTGCTTGTCATTGGCGTCTTGTATGGCATATTCACGTCAGCGGTGATTTATGCCTTTGAGGTCGAAGCCACGGCTTGGCTGTACGGTGCATTCGTTTCCGTGTTCCTCTGGGTGTTGACGGGGATCAGCCTGACGTATTTCAGGTTGTTACACCCGCGTATCCGCAGCGAAGAGATGAAGGCGCCCGGGCCGTTCGCGCTTGGATACTCACGGCAATATGCTGCCGTGCTCCTGATTGCACACCTGATTTTCGGCTTCGTATGCGGCGCAGTTTACGGCAATATCGCGTGATTATGCGAACACGTTGCCGCCGTATGCTGACTTGAGAAGGTCGCCTTCTTCGAATCTGCTGAACCGCAAAGGATTCAAGTCAAACGTCGTAACATCCGCTTTGGTTGCAAGTTCGGCCATGGAAAGGCCGATTGCTGGCGACATCTTGAATCCGTGTCCCGAAAATCCCGCACCGACAACGAGATTCTCGACGCCGGGAACGTGGTCGATCACGGGGTTCCAATCTGGAGTGACGGTGAACAGACCTGACCATCCGCCCGCCCAAGTCACGTTTTCGTATGCGGGTATGATCTCGGCGATTCGAGTGATCGTTTCGATGGCGACATCGGTGTCGACACCTTGGTTGTAGGTGTCGCGATCCACGGGGTCTTCGCGATAACCGGCCAATGAGAAACCCGGTGTATCCGGTCTAGCCGACAGTCCCGACACGCTCTCCGCGATTGTGGGATGGAAAGGATCAGCGTTGTCGCTGAACTCGCTATCGTGTTGGAGCCGTACCACTTGATGCCGTACTGTGTGGAGTGGGAGCGGCGCACCGACGTTTTCTAGGAATTCCATATTCCACGGGCCGGCTGCCAACACGACCCGATCGGCGAATATGTTGCCTTGATCGGTTTTGACGCCGATCGCCCGTCCATGATCGACCATTATCTCGGTGACGGTCACCCCTAATCTGACGATCGCGCCTCTGTTGCGCGCCGAGTTGGCGAAACCACGGGTAACTAGATGCGAGTCGGCGAAACCCGATTTCCGCTCCCAGACGACGCATTCGGTGTCGGGAAAGCGCATGTAGGGCCATTGTTTCTCGGCTGCATCGACGTCGAGGACCTCCGTGTCGATGCCGATTGATTGGCCTAGTTCGACGTTCTGGATTGCCGCGCGTTTGCTACCCGGTCCTGGGACGAGGATCCACTGGTTCTCTCGGTAGCCGCTCGGCGAGCCGGTGATTTCATCGAAGTTGCCCATCACGTCCCTGCTCCACCACGCCATCTCACCGGTGACGCGGTTGGAGTAGTGCATCCTGAGGATGGTCGTCGAACGTCCGGTAGAGCCAGATGCAAGCGTATCGCGTTCGAGAAGAATGGTGTCGGTGATACCGAGGTCGGCGAGGTAGTGCAGCGTTGCGCAACCCATCACGCCGCCGCCGATTACCACGGTGTCGAAGGTTTCGCTCATAGCGCGAGTCCTCGCTGATACGTGATCCGTGTTTTCAGGACACCGTAGGTCGCGTGGATGTCCACGGCCGCGCCAACTCGTAAGCTCGTGATGCCCTAAAAACGAGGGGGTCGTCGTTGATCGGGCCAATGATCTGCAGTCCCAAAGGCATACCGCTGTCGCTGAAGCCGCACGGCACCGAGGCGCAGGGGTTCCATAGGATGTTCCACAGTGCAGTGAATGGGATCGCAGATGGGTTGGCGATGCCCTCCTCAAGTTTGTGACCGCCTACTTCCATCGGCGTCTGTCGGTGCGGCCACGCCTCAACTGCCGTGGTCGGCGTTACAAGCAGGTCGAAATCATCAAAGAGCTGCCCTACTTGAATGCGATGGGTCTCTGCTTGACGTAGCGAGACTGCGTAGTCGGCTCCGGTTACGCCATATCCAGCGTTGACCATCTCCATTGTGTAGTCGGTTAACTCCACGTCAGGATCTTCCGCAAGATGTCCGTACATCGCCACTTGGCCAGCCGTCCAGATTTTCCACCAATACTCCGCGGGCACCGGATCAAAGCTGATGTCCGCGTTGACTACGGTAGCGCCGGCATCCTCCAATCCTTTGAGCGCCTCCTCGGTGACCCGAGCGACATCGTCGTTAACGTAGGCGTAACCGAGGTCCATCGAGAATCCGATTTTCATTCCCTTGATGCCGTCCTCCAGCCCGGCAATGCAGTCCGGCACGGGTGATTTGAGCGAACCGGGGTCACGTGGATCGTGCCCTGATATGGCCATATGCATGATGGCTGAGGATCGGACGTCTTGCGACATTGGACCAGTCGTGCTGGTGCAGTTGTAGGACGGCATGGAACGCCCGCCGAAACGTGGCATACGGCCATGGGTAGGTTTATGGCCGAAAATCCCAGTGAATGAGGCCGGCAACCTTACAGATCCGCCTCCATCGGTCCCACTTCCCAGCGAGAACATCCCTGATGCGATCGCGGCCGACGTACCACCGCTCGATCCACCGGGGTGTCGCGTGACATCCCAAGGGTTATTCGCGGACGGGAACAGATCGGTGAATGTCTCTGCGCTATTGCCAAACTCGGGAGTGTTGGTCTTGCCGAGTATCACCGCGTCGGCAGCGCGCAGCCGTCCGACCACTGCGGAGTCGAAATCCGGCACCCAATCGGCGAACGCGGTGCATCCAAGGGCCGTCCGCAGACCATTAGTAACTTCGAGGTCTTTTACGCCGATTGGGACACCCAGAAGCGCGCCCGTTGGCTCACCAGAGGATTGTTTGCGGTCGCACTCTGCCGCCGCCGCGAGGGCCCCTTCTGCGTCGATGGTGACGAATGCGTTGAGTTTTGAATTCAAACTGTCGATTCTTCGCAATGAAGCCTCGGTCAATTCGACGGAGGTGATTTCGCCGTCCGTTATCATCCGACGCTGCTCGTGCGCCGGTAGAAACATTAGTTCGCGGTCGTTCATGGTGGCCTCTCAGAGGATTGATGTGGGAATTATCGGGGGTATCAGCGTCGCCTCGATGGTATCTGCATTTCGATAACCGATTTCAGCTTCGTGAGCTCGGCCAAATTCTGTTTGCGCATCATCGGTTTGCTGAAGATGCCGGTAATCGCAAACATGATCGAGGTAAACGTGCTGTCCGAGAACGCGGTGCGCGTCATCCGAAACAGAGAGCCGTTCGACGATGGTTGGCAGAGATATTCGGTCCGAATCGGATAGTTACCTTCTATGGTGTGAAATTCAAAAGCGCCGTCGCGAGGATCGCACACATCGACTTCCATCACGATCTCATTCTCCTTGCCCGCGTACTCGTAGAGCATGTCCCAAGTGTCTTCAGGGCGAGGAATTGCCGCTTCTTGCCGTCGAATCCAGTCGGCTCGTCGAACGCCATTCATCCAATAAACCATGTTGCCGGGTTCGACTACCCATAGGAACGCGTCCTCCGCACTCACGTCGAGGTATATCTCGACGGTGGTTGAGATTTCAGCCATGTCACGTCACCTTGCTTCGCCTTGCAGACCGCCCACTTGCAGACCACCTTGGGGATCGATTGATGGACCACGAGTTCAGTTCATGATCCCGCCGCCGTTGACGTTTAACGCCTGACCCGTGATTTCGGACGCGTCGTCGGACGCCAAGAAAGCGACGACTTTGCCGATGTCTTCGGGGGTCTGCTCTCGGCCGAGCGGCATCGTGCCCTTTATCTGCATCTCGAAGATGTCGCGGATCGACATGTCGGCAAGATCCGGGTTGAGTTCTTTATGATTCTGGGCGATGGCCTGCCACATTGGAGTCCAAAGTCGACCCGGGCAGACCGCGTTCACGTTGATATTGAACTGACCGATGTTCATGGCTAGCCAATGCGTCCACTGTATCGCCGCCGCTTTGGAAACCATGTACGGGCCTTGGACGTTGCCGCGTCCCTCGTCCGGGACGCCACGGGGTGCGCGTCCGCCGTGCGAAGCGATGATGACAATTTTCCCGTACATCCGCTCCTTCATGTGATCAACTACGGCATCCGAGGTGTTGACGACTCCGCGCACGTTGACGTCCCAGGTCATATCCCAGTCCTCGGCGATGTAATCTCGCCGCGACATGAAGGTAGGACCGCCAAGAACGCCGGCGTTGGGCACGCAGATGTCGAGTTTGCCGAAGGTTTCGATAGCGGATTGCGCCACCTCGGAAATCGAATCGATGTCGGTTACATTGCCACCCGCTGCGAACGCGTTACCGCCGCCCTCGTTGATCTCCGCCGCGACTTGCTCGGCAGACTCAGCGTCGATATCTGACACACATACTTCCGCACCTCTTGAAGCCAAGGTCATACTTATGCCCCGCCCAATTCCTCTGCCGCCGCCGGTGACCAATGCACTTCTGCCCTCAAGTTGCTGTGATGTCGATTTCGCCATAAATTGTCTCCCGTATGCTGTTCTGGTGGCTGTATCATTCAGTCTGCGTAAATGATACGGCAAACCAGTTATTCGGCGAGGTATCGATGGTGTCAATTGCAGAGTCGGCGAAACTAAAAGCCCGGATCTTGGCGGATGTGTATGGTCACGTATTGGATCGACCGGTGGTTTATACGCAGGGGGTTTCGTTAACGGCACGACTACAACTCTCGGCGTTGGACTGCGAATACCCGGACCCGAAGGCGGAGATTGAGGCGGTAACGGCAGATTACGTCGACAATCCTGATGCCGTTTTCGCACCTAGCGATGGCACTGCCAACTATGCCGGCGTCAATTGGGCATCGTTGCTGGCAGATGACGCGCGCTATCGATCGTTGTTGATCGCAACCGCCGATCGTTTCATGAAGCGTGACGATGATGGCTTCTCGAGCATTTTGGATCGCGATTTCCGGGTCGAGGACATGTTCTTCGCAGGAACGATTCTGCAACGCGCTACTGAGTTGACCGGCGACGCTTCATACGCCGGACTGGCAGCGGACTTCATGCTCGAATGTGCCGATAGATTGTTGCAGCCTAACGGGCTATATTGGCACTGTCTATCGTCGCCGTATTTTTGGGGACGAGGAAACGGTTTCGCAGCATTAGGTTTCGCCGAGACTCTTGTTGGCTACACGGGAACCGAACGTGAGCGATTGGTCGCGCGACACATCGAACACCTTGCAGGATTGAAGGCATTCCAAGATCCGGAATCTGGCATGTGGCGGCAAGTCATCGATGATTCTGGTTCTTATCTGGAGCATAGCTCGACGAGCATGATCGGTATATCGATTGCGCTTGGAATCAATCACGGTTGGTTGACAAAGAACGATTGGGGCGAGGTGCTTACCAATGCGTGGTGTGGTGCGGCCGACGGGATCGACGATGATGGCGGCGTCCGTCGGGTTTGCGTCGGGACTGGCCCGTTGGAGAGCCTCGATGACTACTTAATTCGTGATTCGGTTACCGGGCGAGACGATCGCGGGGGCGCTATGGCGCTATGGTTCGCTGTAGAAATGATGAAATCTGGGCTATGAGTGCGGATTGATCTCCGCAGATGCCGGGGTTTGGAGCCGTCGATCTTTACACTGAAACTATGCGGTGTTTCCACTGGCACCGTCTTATTTTCACGAAACCGCAACAGCCTAAGGTCGGCAAGTCAAATTGAAACGCAACCTCGATAACGTCAGCTTGGACACCGTCGTCAGCCTATCCAAAAGGCGAGGGTTCATTTTTCAGAGCAGCGAGATTTACGGAGGCATCGGAAGCCTCTACGACTACGGGCCAGTCGGTGTAGAACTCAAACGCAACGTCAAGGACCAGTGGTGGAAGTCGATGGTGCGGGACCGCGAGGACGTGGTCGGCATCGACGCATCGATCCTTATGCACCCGGATGTTTGGGTTGCCAGCGGCCACGTTGACAGTTTCACTGATCCATTGGCGGAGTGCAAAGAGTGTCATCGAAGGCATCGCTCAGACTTGCTGGAAACCGATGGTTGCCCGGACTGCGGCGGCGAACTTAGCGAACCACGTCATTTCAACCTCATGTTTCGTACCCATATCGGGCCGGTTGAAGGCGACGACAACATCGTCTTTCTGCGCCCCGAGACGGCTCAAGCAATGTTCGTCGATTTCGACAACGTGGTGAACAGTAGCCGAGTTCGGATACCGTTTGGAATCGCGCAGCAAGGCAAGTCGTTCCGAAATGAGATAACGCCCGGAAACTTCACTTTCCGAACGCGCGAATTCGAGCAGATGGAGATGGAGTATTTCTGTGAACCCGGCACTGACGAGGAGTGGCATCGGTACTGGATAGATTTTTCGTCGGATTGGTTTACCGGACTTGGCCTCCGCCGGTCGAAATTGCGGGTGCGCGAACACGAAGCGGACGAATTGCCCCACTACTCGAAAGGTAGCGCCGACATCGAGTTTCTGTTCCCTTGGGGATGGGGCGAGTTGGAGACGATCTCCAATCGCACCGACTACGACTTGAAAGCCCATATCGAAAAATCTGGCAAAGACTTGTCGTACTACGACCAACCGAACAATAAGCGATACGTACCGTTCGTTGTCGAACCAGCTATGGGTGCCGACCGATCGGCATTGGCGTTCCTCGTCGATGCGTATGACGAGGAGGAAGTCAACAACGATAAACGTGTGGTTCTGCGCTTTCACCCGAACATCGCGCCATACCAAGTCGCCATCTTGCCGTTGAGCCGCAACCCGAAGTTGACACCCAAGGCTCGCGAGGTCTATGACATGGTGCGTTCAGGTTTCAGCACGCAGTATGACGAGACGCAGAGCATCGGGCGTCGTTACCGCCGTCAGGACGAGATCGGTACGCCGTTGTGTGTGACCGTCGACTTCGATACAGTGGAGTCGGACGATGCGGTTACCATCCGGCACCGCGACACGATGGCGCAGGTTAGGGTCCCGGTCTCCGGATTGAGGCATGCCTTGCAGGATCAGCTTGACGGTATCGCCTCAGACGTTCTGTCAGAATGACCGGATTGATCGCGGGTCGACCATCGGAAACTCTCGATCATTTCGACACGTATCATCTAATAGAAACACGCTGAGTCCGAATGGCGGTGAGAAGATGAAATTGCGTTTGCGTCGTTTACCAAGCGCTAGACTGATTGCATCGTTTGGCGCGTTGGTCGCGGTAGCGTTGGTAGTCGCATGTGGCAGCGACACCGAGCCAACTCCACAACCTCCGACTCCCGCCCCAACCGTCGCATCCGAGCCGGATTCTCCGGCTGCAGAGACGGAGCCCATGGGATTGCCCGACTCCTTCGAATCGGCGATCATCGACGGGTTAGGAGACGTGGATGGGTTCCAAGGTACGACTTTTGCTCATGGGACATTTGACACCAGTCAACTGGCCGGCAAACCGATCGTCGTCAACTTCTGGTTCCCTTCTTGTCCTCCGTGCCGCGCCGAGTTGGAGCATTTCGAAAACGTCTACCAACAATTCGGCGCACCCTCTGGCGGAAACGTTGAGTTCGTCGGCGTTCAGCAACTTGGCCTCGACTCAATAGAAGATGGAGCGAATCTCTTTGAGGAACTCGGTGTGACCTTCCCAGGGTTGCCCGACAACAACTCATCGATCCAGATCGGTTACAACATATTCTCGTACCCGACCACTGTCTTTCTCGATCACAACCACAATGAGCATCGGGTTTGGCAAGGCGCCATCGACGAGGAAAATCTAGTCGAGATCGTCCGGGAGATTTCTGAGAGCGCAACCTCGGCGATCGATGATGGTCAAATTCCGGCCGAAGGCGATGCGGTCGCGGTTCCCTTGGTCGCTAACGATTCGGGTAGCGCTGAGGCCGAGTTGGCCGAACCTGAAATTGTGTATGCCGGCACTCAGACCTTCACAGGTTTGGGTGACGCTCCGGGGTTCAAAGGCGACACATTTCACCACGGATCTTTCGATCTCTCCGAACACGAAGGTAAACCAGTAGTCATCAACTTCTGGTTTCCGTCGTGTCCCCCTTGTCGAGCCGAGATTCCGAACTTTGAGCACGCCTATCAAACGATGGGAACGCCGGGCACCGATGAGGTCGTCTTCATCGGAGTCCAAGCCGTAGGTTTCGACACTGCTGCTGAGGGTCTGGAGTTTCTGGGCAAAATGGGTGCCAACTACCCGGCAATCCCAGACGTCGGCAGTGCCATCCACATCGCCTACCAGATCACCGCGGCACCAACTACGTTTTTCTTAGATAGAGACCACAACGTCTTGAGCGTCCACCAGGGCTACATCAAACACAACCAGCTCCAAGACATCCTGGACGAGTTGACTAAGGTGTAAAGTTCGCCCGGCGCAAACCCGGACCCGTTCACAAATTCCCTTAGTCCAATTGCCGCAAACGCGGATCCAACCGGTCCCTTACCCAATCGCCGAGGAAGTTGAAGGCGAGAACGACGAGGAATATAGCCGTGCCCGGAAATACCGTTTGCCACCAGGCGGAACCTACATACTCCCTACCATCCGCGATCAATACGCCCCACGCAGGTGTGGGTCCGGGAATACCAGCGCCCAAGAAGCTAAGCGAAGCTTCGGCCAGAATCAACTGCCCTACTCTAAGGCTTGCAATGACGAAGATCGTGTTGACGAGTCCGGGTAACAGGTGCTTGGCAATGATCCTAAACGTTGAAGCGCCGTTGACGCGTGCCGAGGCAACGTAGTCGCGCTCTTTCAAGCTCAGGACCTCACCTCTAAGATTTCGAACGTATCCGCTCCAAGCCAGCAGTATGAGTAGAACAATTATCAGGTTAAGACTCGCTTCGAAGATGATTACCGCGACCATGGCGAGCAACAAGAACGGTACGGCGTACCAAATATCGACCATCCGCATCAATATTTCATCGACGATGCCTCCGTAGTATCCCGAGACGACACCAATCGTGACACCGAGTATCAAACCGGAGAACAGGGCAACGGAAGTGACTACCAGCGAGATTCGCGCCCCATGGATGATACGGCTAAGAACATCTCGACCTGCATGGTCAGCACCGAGTATGTATCGGTTGCTTGGATCTTTGATGGCACCTGCGGTATCACCTGGAGTGAACAACGCTTGTGATAGGTCCGCTGCGTTGTCCCAGTACTCGGAATTGGTGTTGAAAATCCGGGGTGGAGCGTTGCGGAATCTAAGATCGTTTTCGTTTTCGTCGTACGGCGCCAACTGATCTGCAAATACACCAGTAATGACTAGGACCGCCAAGATCACTGCCGGGATGATTGGCCAACGTCGCACCACGTACCAAAGATAAGCAGGCGTGAAGCGCCACTGACGGGCGACCGGCTCAGAATCGGTCTGAACCGATGCAGTCTCTCTTGTTGTGCTTTCGATGGCCATGTCGCGCTGGTTGATTTCTCAATATCTGATGCGTGGATCGATCAAGGCATAAAGCACGTCGGTGATGAAATTCACGAAGACAAACACCGAGGCGAAGAAAAGGACTGTGGCGGTAAGGATTGGGAAATCGTTGTCTTGAACCGCCTGCACCGCAAGTCTACCTAGACCGGGCCACGAAAAGACGACTTCGATTACAACACTACCGGTGATCAAACCAGCCATCATCAATGAAGATACCGTGAGGGGCGGAATCAACGCATTGCGGAAGGCGTGTTTCCAGATTATCGTTGTGCCCCCGACACCTTTTGAGCGCGCCAGTTTGACGAACTCCGAGTCGAGAACTTCCAACATGGCGGAACGCGTGAGTCTGAGGTAGACCGCGGCCGCACCCCAGGCAACCGCAAACGACGGAAGAATAAAGTAGCGGAGATTGTCCCAGCTTAAGAAAAACGACTCACCCGATCCGCGAGTCCCAAATGGTAACCAGTCCAACCTCGTATTGAAGAGGAGTATCATCATCAAACCCAACCAGAATGTCGGCAGAGACTGGCCGATCAGCGCGAATCCGCGGCCTAAGTAGTCCCATACGCTACCCCTGAGAACCGCAGACAGAATGCCTAACGGCACGCCCATGATTGTTGCCAGGACCCATGACGCAACTGCCAGCTGCACCGTCGCGCCCATCTTGTCACCGATGACCTTCGTGACTTCTTGTTCCGCTAGAAGTGTCTTTCCGAAGTCGCCTTGTAGCAGATCGGTAAGCCACAGGAGGTATTGGACAATCAAAGGTTTATCTAGACGCAATTTCTCCTTAAGCGCCTGTTCCTGCTCCGGCGTCACCCCGTATCCGCCCGGCTTGGCATAAAGCAACAAGGGGTCACCTGCTGCCCTTGACAGGCCGAATACGATCGCTGTGGCCGCCAGTATTGACAGGATGCCAGCGAAAAATCGCCTTATAAGGAACTTTCGCACGGGTTGCGTCTATCTCGTTGATGAACACCAGCGACGCGACCGAGCAATCGATCGCGTCGCCCTGGGTAGAACCATAACGTCGATCCGTATTGTGATTCGACCCAAGTTTCGTCGCCCTAGACGTTAGCAATTTGCGCGGCTAGGGCGACGAATTAAGCTGTTTTCACCTTGCCGGAACAATCAGTTCGGGCGAGGTATGCGGCGCTTGCGGGCCAGGTCGCATCGGCCATGCCGCGATCGAATTCGGGTTGTACGCCGACACGAACGGTAAGGCTATGATGCCGATCTTCAACTGCTGCTCGTAGAAGTAATCTGCCAAAGCGATGTTGTATTCGGTCCGTTTGGCCGGATCGGATTCGGAAGCTACCTTTTGGACAGTTTCGAGGATAAACGGGATTTCCATGTGACAGCCGAAACCGCCGCGTGTCAACGTCGTTTCCTCCTCACCAGTTACCCAATCATATGGCTTCCACAGGTCAGACCTGCACCACTGGGTCGCCGGCGTGGTTGTGCTTCTTGCCACCAGGCTCGGGCGCACGATGGAGTATGCGACCTTTACGACGTTGGTCTCGATGCCAAGCTGGTTGATGAAACCGGCCGTGGTGTCGGCGATCTCTGCCCAGTCTCGGACTGAGGTGAACGCGTAAATCGGCATGTCGAACCGTTTGCCGTCATCATCTCTCGGGTATCCCGCCATGTCAAGGTAATCGTTCGCCTTTGCGGGGTCGTACGGGATCCGCCACTTGTCGTCCCAATCCGGTGAGTTCACGTGGAACATGCCGATGTGGTACTCAGAGGCGTTGTTGCCGTAGAGCGACTCGTTGACCAACGGTCGGTTGATCGACATCGCGATCGCCCATCGAACCAGTCTCGCCTGTTCCATGTCATCGATACCGGCCGGGTTATTGCCGTCATCTGGCTTGTGTGGGTTACCGATCCACGGGATGTCGTGGGTATAAGTGACGTGGACAACTGGTTCGCCCGTCTTAGAGAGGGTCGATTCCCAGTAGTTCCCAGCCATATTCAGCGGCACACCGCTTTGTCGTCCGGTCGTCAACACACCGAATCCATCGCGCGTGAGGTCCTTCATCTCGCGTACTGGCAAAACCGCCCAGTCTGCGCCACCGGAACGCAACGCAGAAACGCGCGCAACTGTTTCGGGAACGTCGATGAGGCGCAATGTTGAGACTTCGGCGGCTTTGTCCCAGTGAGAATCTTGAGCGATCAATGTTGCGCTGTCAGATTGACGCCATTCCTGCACGGTGTATGGGCCCGTACCGATGACGTTCTCACGCATCCAATCGGCACCCATCTCGTCAAAGGCCTTCTTCGAGAAGACACCAAATGCGTCGCCAGCCTGGTTGAACAGCAATGTTGTCCACCGAGGTTCGTCGGCGTTGAAATTGAGCACTAACGTGCGGTCGTCGGTAGCTTCGGCGGCATCCATGAATGCCGCAAAGTCACCGGCCTGACCGTGGATACTCTCAGGAGTGATGGCTCCGTTCGTGTCGTTCAAACTCCAAGCGAAGTCTTGCGCCGTCAGTTCTCCCCATCCGCCATGGAATTCGACACCGCTGCGAATCTTGACCGTCGCCTGTGAAGCGTCTTCGCTAACTTCCCAACTCTCGGCGAGCCATGGCCCAACCAAAGTTCCATCGTCATTCGGGCGGAACAATTGCTCGGTAACACCCCAGTACATCAATGATTCGGGAGCTTGGGATCGGTTTATACCGACGCCGGGCGCGACACCTTCGGGGATCATTACCAACGTGCCGACTGCCGATTCAGGTTGGGGAAGATCCTGGCGTGGCGTCTCCGCCATGGCGGTCGGTGCGACTTCCTCGTCTTCCACCATGACTTCCACGGTGACTACCTTCTCAACCTCGACCTCTTTTTCGACCACAACGGTCTGAATCACGGTCTCGCCGGCGACTTGCTTCTCGACGACGACGGTCTGGATCACGGTCTCACCCGCGACCTCCTTCTCGACCACGACCGTCTGGATCACGGTCTCCGTGCCACCACACGCCCAAGCAGCGACAGCGACTAGTGCCGCAACCACTCCTATGAGGTATTTTGACCTGTTTCTTAATTTCAAAGCAACATACTCCTGTAGCCTGCGTGCCGATCGTTCTGGTTCGAGCGCAATGTATCGGCATTGAGTGGCGGACCTTCGCGGTTGCAACGAGACGCAACCAACTCAAATCTCGCCACGTTTTGCGTCAAACGATGCGCTCACTATATACCAAATAACGCGACTTGGAACGGGATTGGGGATTCGAAGCGACAATCAAGGACCAGCATCGCCGATAACGAACAGCAACCTTGCCTTTGATTCAGCGGTGAATCTGAGCACGGGAGGGTTTGTTATCATGAATTTCAGCGAGCCGTTGCCGATTCGTCTAGTGGTAGGACACCAGATTCTGGATCTGGGAGCGCGGGTTCGAATCCTGCATCGGCAGCCAACAACGCTGACAGCACGGATTGCGAAATCTGGCTCGCGCACCATTACGGTGGCCCGTTCGTCTAGTGGCCCAGGACACGGCCCTCTCAAGGCTGAAACAGGGGTTCGACTCCCCTACGGGCTACCAATCCTCATCGCGGTGCTCTCTCTTTTCCCGATACCTTGGGTGGTCGTCAAAACGCGTTGAGGTAATATGCCGTCTTAAATAAGGCGTTAGTTTCGAATCGCGGAATCTCGGAGGAATCTATGCGGCAAGGGGGTATGCGTGGGGGTATGGGCGGCCCCGGATTCGGCGCGTTCCACGAAGAATCCCGTAACCGACCGTTTCCCCGTGGCACGTTCAAGCGCGTCGTCAAGCTATATGCCGACTACAAGGTGACCTTGGCGATTGTAGGGCTGCTCGTTCTCATTACCTCTGCCCTCGGCGTCATCACTCCCCTGTTGATCCAGCGAGTGATCGACGACGCTTTACCGCAGCAAGACATGAACCTTCTGATGTGGTTGATTGGAGGCATGGTCGCGGCGGCGGGGATCTCGGGAATTCTCAATTTCGCACAATCGCGGCTGAACGCTCGAGTCGGCTTCAAGGTGATGGAGGACATGCGGCACACCGTTTACAACCATCTGCTTAAACAACCTATCTCCTTCTTTTCCTCAACCAAGACTGGCGACATTCAATCCCGATTGGCCAACGATGTTTCGAGCACGCAGCTCGTGTTGACCGATACCGTCGTCAACATCCTGTCCAGCGTCACGGTCGTTGCCGCTGCGCTCGTTGCGATGTTGATCCTTTCCTGGGAACTGACCATCGTCGCCGTCTTCACGATGCCGATATTCGCTTATCTGTCCCGCATCGTCGGTTCTCGTAGACGGAGATTGACGAGCCAGATGCAGCGCACGTTGGCGGATTTGACGGCAAAAACCGGGGAAACACTGTTTGTATCTGGCGTGATAGTCGCCAAAACTTTTGGTAGAGAAGCCGAGCAACTCCGCGAGTTTCAGGAGACCAACACGAGCCTCACCGACGTGTCGATACGCCAGTACATGACCGGTCGGGGATTCTTCATCGTGGTTCAAGCATTCTTCACCATGGCACCCGCGTTTATCTGGTTGGTCGGCGGGATCCTGATCATCGACGGCAGCGACCGGGTGACGCTTGGCGATATCGTCGCCTTTTCGACCATTCAAGCGCGACTATTGTTCCCAATGGCTAATCTGTTGCAACGTGGAGTCGAAATCACGGGATCCCTTGCCTTGTTCGAGCGGATATTCGAATACATGGACATCAAACCAACCATCGTCGATCCCGTGAATCCCAAGCGCTTGGATCCGTCAACCACCAAAGGCGAGGTAGTTTTCGACAACGTTTCCTTCACCTACCAGCAATCAGAACTCGAAATCATCGCGGCGCGGCATCGAGCGCAGGTTTCCCAATCCTCATCTGGACCTATCGGTCGTTCGCCTAACGCCCCAACCGATGGCCAACCAGGAGGAGACGGCCAGATCGGCTCCGACATGCCCGTACCGCCGCCGATAAGCGGCCGCGCCGGGCGCGGGAATGGGAGTCCAGTATCTCCGTCAACTGGGTTGATCGGCGGAGAAAACGAACACGAAACCGATGACGAGCTGTTCTCGCTGACCGACATCTCGTTCGTCGCGAGGGCTGGTGAACTCACCGCGCTCGTTGGTCCGAGCGGTTCCGGGAAGACAACAATCGGTTACTTGGCATCCCGGCTATATGACGCTAACCAAGGCGCGGTTCGAATCGATGGTGTCAATGTCAAAGACATCACCCACGACAATCTGACGCAGCTAGTCGGAGTGGTGTCGCAGAATCCGTTTCTTTTCCACGCAACCGTCCGCGAGAATCTTCTGTACGGGCGCCCTTCCGCGACCGAACCCGAATTGATCGAGGCCGCAAAGGCAGCTCAGATCCATGACACGATCGCGGCGATGCCAGAGGGTTACAACTCGATTGTGGGTGAACACGGATACCGTCTATCCGGAGGCGAAAGGCAGCGTTTGGCGATCGCGCGAGTGATCCTCGCGGACCCTCGTATCCTGCTGCTCGACGAGGCGACAAGCGCGCTCGACACACTATCGGAACGATTGATTCGCGAGGCGATTACAAGGCTCCGAGAAGGCCGTACCACGATCGCGATCGCTCACCGCTTGTCGACCGTAATCGCGGCCAACCAGATACTAGTCGTGCAGGACGGGGATATTCAAGCGCGCGGACCTCACGACGAGCTAATCAACGAATCCAGTCTCTATCGACGGCTATACGAGGAACAGTTCACTGTCGTGCCCGGTGTCCAACCGATGCAATTCGACCAGATCGCGCCGGCAGTAGCAAGCTCTAACTAACGGCACCAAACGCCGTCGTCGTACCAATCGTTTCTGACTATTACGTACGCCCCACCGGCGCGCACGGTCTCCGAAAACTCGTCGTCGATATACAGATCGTAGTTCAGGTCGAAGCGATCGTCTCGTCCTTTGGTGGCGACCGGATTCCGTGCGTCCAACATGTCGGGTGTGGTGTCCAACCGACTCAAGTATTCCCGGACATCCTCGGTGAAACGTTCGACGTCACGCCGAGATCGATAGTTTGGACTGCAGTTATGGAATGCAGCTTCCCAATCACCGTCTCTGATCGCCATAGTCTGACGATTAAACAGATCCACGATGTTCGTCTTTGCGATATCGGTAAACGAAGGAGTCGGTGTAACTTCTGCGACGTCCACCGGTGCCGTTGGCGAAGCGAGGCTCCCAACCGTGCCACAGGCGGCTGCGGCAATGAAGATCGCTACGATGAATGGCACCGAGATCGATATTTTGACCGAGTTTATTGTGCGTCAACTTTCGGGTTGTCTGGCGGTACTACGACCACGTCTTGTTCTTCTGCATGGACGCTGCTCAGTGCCCAGCGTCGATCCATCGTGAAGCCCACGTCTAACGACAGGTGCTGATAAACCTTCGACACACTGTTGTAAATGCTGCGCCTAATCTGATCGTGCCGACGGATGTCGATCGTCTCTCGTGTATCCGGCGAGATTATGACGTAAACCTGCAAGTGAATGTATCGCCCGACGTCGACAATGCGCAGATGGGTCTCGACATGTGGAACGTCGGCGATTGCGTCTTCAACGAGATCGGCTACTTGATCTTGAACATCCTTTGGCGGTGCTTTACCTACGATCTGCCTCAAATTGTCTCGAATCGTCTGGAACGGTTGCGGCGCCGCTATTGCCGCGATCGCAAGCATGATTACGGGATCGGCATAGGGCGCGAAATTCGACCAATCCGAGTTCTGGATCAACAACGTTGCCACGAATGCGATGCCAACTGCAGAGCTGATGAGCGTGTCGACGGTCCAGTTCTTAGCGTCCACGTCGACGATGGGCGAACCGGACAGTTTTGCGTAACGTTTAAGCACGACTACGACGGCCACGCCACCGCTGACGGCAATCGCCGCATATATGATGCCACCCGCCGCGGCGATGTCTTGTCCGCCCTGCAAAATAGTTGTGACTGCACTCCAAACGGCGTAAATCAACGCGAAACCGATGAGCAACCCCTTGAACAGATTCAACATCGGCTCGAATGTCGCGTAGCCGAAGGGGTATGACTCATCGCGCGGTCGGGATACCAATTGGGACACGTATAGGGAAAGCAACCCAACCACGGCAAAGACGAGAGAAAAGAGCCCATCCAAGAACACAGCACCAGAATTGCTGGCGACCGAAATCGCGATACCCAACAGACCGAACGAACCGCTAACCACGATCGTGATGATGATCGAGCGTTTTTCGATGGCTTGCGGTGTCATTTTTTGCGCTTGGATGCGAAAGAGAATTCTGGATGTGCAAGATTCTACGTTACCGCCCAACCCACGGTTCATGCGGCCTCGGCCGAAACTGACTAGGAGCGCCGGATTAAGGGACTCTGAGAATGTTGATGGTCGTCAGTCCGGATTGATCCGAGAAGGGTATGGTGACCGCCCGCGGATTTGCCGATTGGATGGCGTTCAACAGTTGTCGCGGTTCGTCCTCCCACGGATGAGAAAAAATGATGCAATCAAAATCTCCGGCATCCGGAAATCCTCTGGCGACGGCTTGTTGATGATCTAGCAACAATGGTGTGCCGGGCACTTCCCCGGCTTCATTCGGATACAGTGACACACTGCCCGGATCATACGCATTCAGTATCCGTCGCACAACGTGTTGATCCCTTGACACAATCGCGATGCGGTCATGCTCGAGGTATCCGCAGATCTCTGACTGCATTGCTCCGATCGTCACCGCCACCGGAGATTGGTGAAAGACCATTGGCGTCTCGTACTCAGCTCTTTGATAGTTCTGCACCAACGTGACCGCACCGACAACGGTCAAGGTCACGATGGTGATTACTTTCGGATTGAAAATCCTATTGTTGTCGCCCCAAAAGATGTTCATTTGGATAGGCCAGATGAATTTGGACATGAATAGACCTGCGAGCAATGTCAATGGCAACATCATCGGAAATAGACGAGTGATCGCGGTGTGCCAATCGTAAGGACTCAAACCTCCAGCTCCCGCAAAAACCAAAGCCAGCCAAATGGTCAGGAACGACGACGTTGGATCTCTGAAACGGCCCAAGCCGAACCCTGTTGCAACAACCGCCAGTGTTCCCGAAATCGGGTCGAGCAGCGAACCAGAGACATAGTGCGAGCTGTGCTCGTTGAAGTTAAACGCGAACAAATTGAAGTTGATGTTCGACGCGATTCGTTCGTAGAGCGATAGGTCCGAAATCTCACCTTGACCACCGAGCACACGCCCAAACATCCTGGTGATCACCTCGTTGCCATCGACTAACAACATCGGCAATACAGCCAAACCGATTCCGACAACGAGTGGGACAAGCCATTTCACAACCTGGCGGTTTGGAACGGCAAGTTGCTGCAATACGGCAAACACGGCGATGGTAGGCAGAACTACGCGGGCTGCGACGTTGGTGTAAAAGCACATCCCCACTAACGCTCCCGCGACGTAAAACATCAACGGACTTTTTGTTCGCGTCGCCACGAAAAAAACGCCAACAGCCAAAATCACTGGCAAAAGCGAGTCGGTGTGATCGTATCCGACGTGAGCAAGTTGCCCCAGATAGTGACTGAAGGCGATGATGGTCGATGCAACAGCTCCGGCGATCCGGCCACCGCATAAAGTACCAACGACATATACACCCAAGACGACCAAACACATGATCAACATCGAACCGAATTTCCAACCAAAATGTCCCGGGCCGAACACGTCCATCGGAACGCTTTTCAGCACCATTCCGAGTCGCGGATGAAAATCGTAAACTCCACGCTGGCTGAAGGGATCGTCGATACCGTTTTGTGAAAAGTGAACGGCGAGTTCGTAAAAGTTGTACTCGTCTCCGATCGATGCGTAGTACCAATCGTCCAAATCGGTCGCGTTGACCGCAAGAAAAATAACAGTCAAAACCCCTACGATCACTACGTCGAACCATCTGATCGATCGCCAAGCTACTCTCAGCCCGACCATAATACGCGTCACCGAAGGTGCGAACGGACAAGCACACCCCAACAATCCGACGATCCAAATCCAAAGATCGTCTCCTGACGTCGACCCGCCCATCAACCTCAGGATCAAAAAAGCGAAAGCGAAAACTCCGACGCCTAAGATGAATTTTCGGTTACCTTCGATGTTGAATCTAAGGGTTCGCGGAAACGACACACTCCAAGGGGCGTGGCGCAATCGGGCATCGAAAAAATAAGCAGCAATCGCCACCATCAGAAAACCCAAAATTAACCCAAATCGACCAGAGTTCGGAATCGTCCCGTCTGTCGACTCACCACCCGCAATCAAAACGAACTGCGAGAAAAACACGACGCCGATCCCGATCAGCAGCAGTTGCCAATCGCGACCCTTGTTATAAATCGCCTCGAAAGCAGAATTGCTTACCAGATTGCTCGCTGTCTGCAGACCGTTCATTCAACTCCAATGTCAAGCCAGACCGCGATGCAGATGCGGTTATCCCGTTAGCTGTCGCTCATCTGCATGATCTCGATGAATTTTTCAATCGGGATCGCAGCATAAGTCGTCGTATCGATCGTCCCGCGTGCCCCAAGTTCGATTGCTATGCGAGACATTTCGCCGTTGTCGGGCGCCTCGATGATCGTTACGAAATCGTGGTCACCCATCATCGCGTACTGGGCGACGACGTTGCACCCACGCATCTCCACTTCATGATTCACTTCCAAAATCCGCTCGGGATGGGTCCGTACGCGGTCCCGCCCCCGTTCGGTTAACTTGGAGAACATGATGTACGTGTTGACTTTCTTAGTCTGATCGGCATCCATATCGGTCTGCTTCCTTCTGCAACTACTCCATCTTTGATCCAACGAAACGCGACAATGCCCGAGCCGTCGGGTCTGTACGCACATTCACGATGGCCGGAACTCCTGCGTCGAATGCTCTTTCGAAAGCTGGCCCAATGCCGGCCGGCTCAGTCACTTCCTCGCCATATCCGCCCATCGCCTCAGCAATCGCGTCGAAGCGAGTCCAACCGAGTTCCCTACCAGGTTTTCGGACACCTTCGACTCGGGCGGTCCAGCCTTCGTTGTTGGAAACCACAACGACGATAGGCAAGTTGTGTCGAACCGCGGTGTCGAAGTCCTGAATGTTCATTCCCAGCGATCCGTCGCCGTGAAGGGCTACTGATTGTTTGTCTGGTTTCGCCAATTTCGCGCCGATCGCGAACGGCAATCCTACGCCCATGCACCCCGTGGCGCCCGAGTTCAGTCTATGGCCGGGCTCAAACGTCGGGATTGATTGCCGGCCGTAGTGCAAGATCTCATTGCCATCAACCGATAAGATCGCATCGCGATCCATCACCTCACGCAATTCCTTGCACAATCTCAACGGATGAATCGGAACCTGTTCAGAGTTTTCCAATGGTTCCGAACGTTGGCGCCTGTTCATCTCAATGTCCCGCAAATAATCGACCCAAGCAGAATCGGCCTTTGACCTCATTCCGGTTCGTGCAACCTCGGATACCATATCTCGCATCGCGGACTTGGCATCGGCGACGATGCCGATATCAACCGAACGGTTATGGCCGATTTCAGCCGCATGAACATCTATCTGGATGATTTTGGCACCCTGAGAAATCCTTCTACCAAATGTCATGATCCAGTTGAAGCGCGTCCCGATGACCAATACCGCATCCGTCTCTCTAAATGCGGTCGAACGAGCCGCCGGAAACGATACTGGATGGTCTTCCGGGATCAGACCACGGGCGATTGGCGTCGTGTAGAACGGGATCCTGGTGCGATCAACGAATTCTTGGAGTTCATCCGAAGCACCTGACCACCATGGGCCACTTCCGGTGAGCAAGATGGGGCGTTCGGCCTCCGAAAGTATCTTGACAGCTTCAACGATCTGGTCGGGATTCGCGCTGGGTGGCGAGACTCGCGCGGCGCGCGGCGGCGATTCGACCGCACCTTCGTCGACCTCGCCATAGAGAATGTCTTCATTGCACTCAACGTAGACTGGTCCCGGACGATCACTCGTCGCGGTTCTGAATGCCGATGAAATGTGTTCTGGCAAACGATTGGTGTACGCGGGTCTGATCACGGACTTCGACACCGGTGCAAAGATGTTAGGTAAATCGACCTCTTGGAACCCGTCGCGGTAAACGTCCCGCAAAGGTCCTGCTCCTCCTAGAGTGACCATCGGAGCCGCATCCACAAACGCGTTGTAAATGCCCGTCAACAGGTTGAGAGTACCGGGGCCGGAAGCCGACGTAGTCACACCTGGCACACGCTTCACGCGTCCATAGGCATGTGCCGCCATTGCAGCCGCCTGTTCGTGACGGAAATCTACCGTACGAATACCGAAATCTTCCGAATTATTGACTATTTCGTAGTTTGGACCGCCCATCAGGTAAAAAAGGCAGTCGGTGCCCTCCTCCTTCAGGGTTCGGGCTATCAGATAGCTTCCATCAACTTTGGGCATGGATTAAAGGGTACATCGCTGTTCCAGAGCCGAAAGCCGCCGTGTGTCTTGAATACGAACAACCGACGACCGCAAAGTGACTAGGTATCGAGCTTTAAATCTGTGTCTCCCTCAAGCGCATAGCACCAGTCTCAGGAAACGAAGAAAGGTATCGCAACGGGTCGTTGTGTAGTGGTTCGTCATCGTCGCGCATTGCCTCCGTGATCAGTGCAACCCCCGAATTGAAATCATCGACATGGATGTATTCCGAAACGATCGAGCCGTCATCTTCGGTGTTGTGCCATGCACCGAGTGGAAACGACGTTCCCGTGACTCGATAACCATGCGCCTTGAATGCGCTTGCCTCACAACCACCCGCACCCATCAGCGCGCGTTGGACCCTGAAACCATCCGCGCTCCTATGCTCCACGACACGATTCGTCGCGGCATGTAATACCGCCTCGGCGTCATGGTCGAAAGTTGTCATCCGATCACCCACACGGATAACCACACCATCGCCCTGCTTGGCGTTCTCACTCTTCAAACTAGTCTCGACGGAAACGACGATGGCGTCCTTGCGAACAAATTCGTCCGTCGCCGCGAGCGCCGCACCCACTAGGCCCACTTCTTCGGCTCGGGTAAATAGTCCAACAATGGGTCGGCTGTTCGAACCATCGTTTTTGACAGTGCCCAACGATGCCAAGATCGCAGCACAACCCGCGAGGTCGTCCAACTGTCTTCCTTTGATCAATTCGCCTTCGACACCGAAACTCGGCAGATCCAAGACCGCAGGTGCTGGGTACGCAACATCAGATGCTTTGCCCCCAATCGCACCGGTTTCGGGTTTGATCATCACCCGGTCAGTCCGCGCGAATCGGCCGTTGCCGACCTGGCGCAAAAGGCCGTGCGATTCGATGGTTCCGTAAATCACCGTTCCGTCGCGTGCGATCATGCGCACGGCCGTCCCGACATCGAAAGCTCGCTTCCCCAACCCGCCGCGTGGCTCGGCGACGATCAGTTCCTCATCCTCATTCACCTCCACGGCCTCGATCGCTTCGAAGCCCGGGTGGTCCATGTGCGCCACGAACACCAGCGGCGCCATAGTGTCATCGCCGTCGATCTCCGCGATTACGTTCCTCCAACGGTCTCGCTTCGCGTTGAGTCCGCGACTATTGAGGATCGTTGAGATTTCACGGGCAACTCGCCACTCGTGAAACGGGACTGCGGGTTGCTGGCAGAGCCTTTCGAGGATTTGAAGCGCTTCCATGATCGAAAATCATAAGTTACGGCGATGAATGCGTATCGGGTGAACCAGTCGCGGTTGCCGTTGCGACCTCAAGTAAAATAATCACTCGCATTGCGTCACAAAATCCGTAGACAGCACTCGCGCTCCTTCCCGACCGCCAAGCGCTAGGGTCGCTTTCGCATGGGACGCCAAGTCACCAATACGCTCTCGCTTGTCAAGACGTTCAAGTCCGTAGTTTACTGGTACCCGGCATTGGCATCTGGGACCTGTTGGATTTTCATTCCTCTGGTTTTCGGCGTCTTCATTGGTCAGTCGTTGGAAGGAATCTACGAACGCCCCCAATACACCGGCATCGGGTTCGTCCTCGTACTGTTGGTCGCGGCGATTGCCTGGATAAACCGTTCGACATTGCGGCCCGCCGTCCAGCAGATTCCCAACCAAATCAGGAATATCGACGGAAATTGGATCTTTGTCGCGGCGGCCGTCGGACTGCGTTTCGCCATGCTGCAGATCGTCCCTCCCGATTTCCCAGGATTCGAGGAGATGCAACAAGGGAAGATTGCTCACGACATCGTTTACAACGAAGCCGCTCTGTCATTTCATTTCCTGTTTTCAAACGTGTTGTCGACCATCGGCTTCACATTTTCAGGACACGAATTGGAGGATCTGCGGCTTGGATATCAGATTGCCGGCGCGGCCTCTATCGTGCTTTTGGCCATATGCCTGCGTCGATTGAAAGTTGATTGGGACGCAACACTCGTCGCAGTATTCGTTTTCGCGAGCCTTCGCTGGGCCGTCATCATCGGAGGACTCGCAGAAGAATCCTTCGGCCCCTGCATCCTGTTGATGCTGTTGATCTTGCTGATCGTATTGACCGAAACTTCTAGGCGTAACCAGTATTTCTGGGCCGGTTTAGGCGGCATCGCTGCCGGTATGTTGATGTACGAGTACACCCCATTCGTGTTTTTCTTGTCGGTTCCACCGATTTACTGGCTCATTTCGGCGAGCATCGGTCGTCGCTTCGCAGTACGCCGCTCCGCCCTCGTAAAAAGCCTTTGGTTTGTCGTCGCGATGTCTGTAGTCGCTGCGCCACTCGTCGCACAATTCATCTTCGAACCTGAGATCACCCACGTTGGTGATTCGTTCTTGAGGCACAACGTCTACGAAACCAGTCCCGAAACCGGAATCATCGGTGACGTCGGAAAAATGCAGACTCACTTTACGAGTTACATAAGCACGATTTTCGGGATCAAATCGGAAATGTCATCTCCCTACTTCAGAACTGCGGATGGATCAGTCGTACCACTCATCGTAGGATTGATCTTCATCGCCGCCGTGCTGAGTGCCTTAAACAACCCGAAGCAGCTATTGCCATTCATTCTCGCGATCAGCGTGCCAGCGTTCCTGTTGCTGATTTCCATGACATCGCTCACGTACTATGAAGCGCGACTTACGCCGCTGGTGCCGATACTTGCGCTTTTGTCTGGATTGGCCCTGAATCAGGCGATTCCTTTTGTGAAGAGCCAGCGATTGGTTGACGCACGCGTCGTGACGATCGGAATCGCGGTCCTCACTATCGCGATTGTGAGCGTCAACTTCGTCGGCTCGGCTCGCCTGTCGATTGATGAAAAATCGTTAATCGAGTACACAAACAACAACTACACCGTATGTCGTTCTGTCGCCGAACAGCCCTATGAATTCGATCAACTGATAGTGATTGGGAATTCCGACTGCGGATTTGGTGACGAAATCTGGCTGTACCCTGACCGCAACTTTGCTACGGAAAGAACGGACGACATCCCTGATGCGTCCGAAATCTCAACTGGAACGCTAGTGGTCGCCGGCAATAATCATGGGCTGTCGGTCAAGACATACGACGAAGTCCGTCAGATGGCGATCGAACTCGGAAGCGACAGCACGACCCTCGAATTCGCGACGCTATTGAACCGCACCGCAGCTTTCACCTTCTGCTATCGCTGCCAACCGATCGTTGAATGATGGAATTCCCGATGTTTCTGATCCGCATCCTAAGCTCGAAGCGAATGTAGAATCCCTTTCGAAACGTCGGATAACCGATCCTGGTTGACGTCCTGAATCTAGGAAAATCGATATGCCTAATGTGTTGGTGTTGTCAGGCCCTGCCCTACCACTGTTGAAAATGGCCGAAGAGATGAAACCTGTGGGCTATGAACTAAGCGTCTGCACTTCTGAAACCGAGGCGGATCACGTTGACCGTCTCGCGTCAGTAGCCGACTTTGTGCTCGCATTCGGTCACGGCGTTGACGAAGAGATTCTGCGCGCCGGCAACAAGCTCAAACTAGTTCAACTCTGCTCTGCCGGTTACGACGGTGTTAATCTCCGTGTCGCCGGCGAGTTAGGGATTCCCGTAGCCAATAATGGCGGCGCTAACGCACTGCCAGTCGCCGAATTCGCGATGACGCTCATTCTGGCGTGCCACCGGCACCTCCCTATCGCCCACAACGACACCCGCGACGATGCGTGGATGAGACCCGAGATTGATGGTTACGATTCCTACGAACTCTTCGGCAAGACCGTCGGCATCGTGGGTGCGGGTCGTATCGGTTCGACGTTGGCTGGTATGTTGCGCGGGTTCGAAACGACCACTCTCTATACCGACGTTGTGCGATCCGAGAAAGCCGAGAGTTATGGCGCCAAACGCGTCGATCTTGATGAACTGTTAAGCGAGTCGGATATCGTCTCGCTCCACACCAGCCTCAATGCCTCATCTCGCAAACTGATCGGTGCCCGAGAGCTGGGTCTGATGAAGAAAAGCGCATTGCTTGTAAACACCTGCCGCGGTCCAGTCGTCGATGAGGCCGCATTAATTGAAGCTCTACGCAATAACGAGATTTGGGGAGCCGGACTCGATGTCTTCGAGATTGAACCTGTGGAGGCCGATAACCCGCTGCTTTCGATGGACAACGTCGTCGTGGCACCGCACGTCGCAGGTAAAAGCTGGGAGTCGTACCCGCGCCGAGTCGACTTCGCGTTTTCAAACATGCAACGAGTCTGGCGCGGCGAGGCTCCCGAGAGCGTCGTCACTGAAGAATGAGCGTTACACTTCCAATCACGACAAAACTGAGGAGAAATTGAATGGCTGAAGAAACCTTGAAGATTCTGTATCTGGGCCCCCAAGGCGGTGACACCCACGATGCCAGTTCTACCGAGCAACAGTCGAGAGCCGCCCACGCATACGGTGCAGAATTCGAGCACTATTCTGGAAGTAGTGAAGGTGAGCTGATCGAAGCGTTAAAAGATGCTGATACCGTCATCAACCAAGGTCACGGTTGGGACCCTGCACTCTTCGTCCATATGGGCAACAACGGTCGCTGCAAAGGCCTCGTATCGTTCGGGCACGGCTACGACGGTATGGACCTTGAGACCGCGTCGGTGAACGGCGTCGTCCTCTCGAACACCGCGTCGTTCGGCACCGAAGAAGTCAGCAACCAGACGATGATGCACTTCCTCGTCTGCTCCCGCAAGTTCGTCCTCCACGACAAGCTCGTGAAAGCTGGTGAATGGACGCGCCAATACTTGCCTCCGATGGGTCACATCTCTGGCGAAACTTTCGGAATCGTCGGGCTCGGCAACATCGGTCGCGCCGTTGCGCGCAAAGCGCAAGCATTCGGTCTAAACGTGATCGCATTTGACCCCTACCGTTCCTCGTGGGACGCTAAGGAGTACGGTGTCGAGATCGTGCCGACGCTCAATGAGGTAGCCGAACGTTCCGACTACGTATCGCCGCACGTCTTCCTCTCCGAAGGCACCTATCACATGTTTAGCGACGAGTTCTTCTCGGCGATGAAGCCAACCGCATACTTCATCAACTGTTCAAGAGGTCCGGTCGTTGATGAACCCGCGCTAATCCGAGCGCTTCAAAACGGCGAGATCGCTGGCGCTGGCCTCGACGTTTTCGAACAGGAACCCGTCGACCCAAACAACCCGCTACTCAAGATGGACAACGTCGCTGTCACCAACCACTACGCTTCCTACAGCGAGGTTGCATGGGAACGCGCCAACACCCAGCTTGGCGAAGAAGCCGTCCGAATCGCCGATGGCTACTGGCCGATGTCGCTGATCAACCCGGATGTCAAGCACAACTCGCCACCGCGTCAGGATCCCATCTCATGGGAAGTGATGATGGCGAATCGCTGATTTCCGTCATCAACGAAATCGCGCATTACGAAATCCCAAGATCGCAAGAGTTCAAGACCTGTGCTTCCCATTGCGCGTAATGCCCTCCGTCCTCTGATAAGGTTCCTTGTCCTCTTTACGATGCTGAGCGCGATTTTTGCGAGTAGCGTTGCATGCGGCGACAACATCGATGAAGAATTGGCCTCGGATTTGAGGAGTAGCGCGCGCAGCTACATCAACGCGCTGGAGCGGAATTTCGATGCCATCAATGAACTGTTGGATGCGCTACCTGTGAATTTCAGTGCTCAGCTCGAATTAGCATCCATGACAGCATTAATGGACCAGCTGATAGAAACGAGCAGACGACAACTAGCAGGTTATTCTGATGAGACGATCCTGGGCGAACCATTCCTCAATCGGATGGATGAGGTAGTAGGCGAAGTTAATCTTGGTCTGACTGAGATAGGACCGGTGATGGATTTCATCCATGTCCAGTTCGGCACAGATAAGATTCGTAACTTGGTCAGGGACGTTGAACGAACGGCCACTGCCGTGAGCCGTGCGGGCGTCAACTGGCAAGTGACACGAAGCCGAGTAAGTGATTGACGAACGGAATTCGATTCATCAAACGTACCCTGATTCAACGAGTTACCCTCCCATCGAAAATGGCTAAGCATCTGGAGGATCTGGACACGCATGCACCACAGTTTGTTCGACGCAACACCCAATTCCGTCAATCGTCTGCGACGCCAAATCGAGACATTGTGCCAGCCAGAAATTGCGTAATTCCAATGGTGAAAGGTTTGGGGCTCGGTTTTGAGTAGGACGATCCTTTGCCTTGAAAAGTTGCAGCACACCGTTAAGGTGATGAAGACTGAATTTTCTGGCGTTTCGACTCTAGCTAGAGTCTGCGTAGTAGCCTTTGTATCGGATATGATTCTTTGATCCGCTACAACCACGTCTGAAAGGAACAGACAAACGATGGCAGAACACAAAGTCCTCATCCTGGGAATCGACGAGAACGATCCCCTTGACTATGAGCGCGCTGAGATGGCCGACCTAGACGTCGAATTCGTGCGCGGCAACCCGCAGTCCGAAGGCGAGGCGATGGAACTCGTCCGAGATGCTGACGCGCTGATGATGCGCTCGACGCCCTACCAAGGCGAGCAGGTCCTACGCGCCGCCGAAAAAGCACAAGTCCTCGCCGTCTACTCACACGGCTTCAACCAGATCGATACCGATGTCTGCAACGAGATGGGCATCATCATCACAAACGGTGCCGGCATGTGCATGGAGGAGGTCTCTAACCAAGCCGTCACCATGATCCTGTGCCTCAATAGGCAACTCATTCAATACAACGAACGAACGAAAGCCGGTAAATGGGGACGGACCGAGGGACCTCCGATCGAGCCGATTGACCAGCAGGTTCTTGGACTGGTCGGTCTTGGCAACATTGGTCGTCAAGTGGCACGCAAGATGTTCAACGGATGGCGCATGAAGGTCATTGCCTACGACCCCTACTGCCCGCCCTGGATCGCGCAGGAATACGCCGTGGAACAGGTCTTCTCGCTTCACGAACTCTTCGAGCGCTCGGACTACATCTCCGTCCAAATCCCGCTCAACAAAGAGACGCATCACCTGATGCGCAAAGAACACTTCGACTGCATGAAGCCAACCGCTTACTTCGTCAATGTATGCCGCGGCGGAGTCGTCCGTGAAGTCGACCTAATTCAAGCGCTCCGAGAAGGCAAGATGCGCGGCGCCGGTCTCGACGTATTCGAACAGGAACCCGTTGATCCCGACAACCCGCTCTTGAAGATGGACAACGTCATCGTTGCCCCGCACTCCGCTGGTCAATCGACACGGTCCGCATGGCTCGCCCGACAACGCGCCTCGCAGCAGGTCGCAGCGGTTCTACGCGGCAACTGGCCGTCAGCTGGTCAGAACCCCGAGGTTGCGAGTTCGCTCAAACGCCGCGACCGCATGCAATCACTCGAACCCAAGTTGGAGGCTTCGAGAGAGGTGCTGCCGATGGCGGTGTTGCCGGAGGGATGACACGTTGCGACGGACGGTCAATCGCAAAGATTCAAACTAGCAGGTCGGTGAGGGCTTCGCGATAACCGTCCATTATTGTGGGTTGGCCGCCGAAAGAGATGGCCATGCCTGCTGTTGTTTGCCCCAATGCGTTGATGTAATTGGGCGCTTTTGTCTGTATATTCGTTGAGTCCAACCGCTCGGACTTGAAGAATACCTCAACCGTCCCAGCCTCTAAGTACCCGGGGTCGTTGAAAATCGGAGCATTGGGATCGTCGTTGACGTATCCATCAATGACTTGGCATGCGGTGCGACAAAGATCCGAGAACCCATCCGATTTTGCGAGCCTCAGAGTAGCCTGAGTTATGACGTGTGTAGGGACTGTTTCAGGTGAACTATTGGTTGCAAGGATGGTCCGAAGCAACTGGACATATGTGTAATAGAAGAGATATCGAGTGTATGAACGGCTGATTCCCACACCTCGTCCGCCGAATCTCTCCTGCTTGCCCCACGCGAAAAGATGATCTGCAGCAAGCAGATCATCTGCACTAAAATCTTCAAGGGCCACGATCTTCCTGAAAACTCTACCCGCGTTACCCGGTGCGTCTTCGCCCATAGGACTCGGGATAAAATCCTCACTCCGCCGGGCGGCTGAACCAGCATAACCCAACCAAGCGGCACCGAACAGTTTCAGCATGTCGTTGGCTTTGATTTCACGAGCACCTGAGACTGCTGTGAACCGCGGCGAAGCGTCCGGATGTTGTTTCTCGAATCCTTTACGAGAATTCCACCCTCCTCGCTGGATCTCGAGATAGCGGACATGACGATAACTCATCTCGACTTGCCACCGGTTGTAATGCTTGTCAAGTGAAACTAAATCGCGATCGCGGACTGCAGACTGAGAGTTTGTGAAACGAGTTATGTTTAGTAGCTCTTTGGGATCGTCAATCGTCACGACTTTGACTACCAGAGAGCTGTCTTGCAGTTGTAATTTCCACGCATCGCGCTCATCATCGTCCCCCGTACCGCCGTCGAGTCGTGGGTCAGCAACGCCGAACAATGTCCGCGTCGTCTGGCAACCGTTAACGACGTAAGGGTTGGATATGGTCCACACATTGCTGGAGCCGGTCTGCTTGAACGCGTCGGCAACAAACGTAATGCCATTGTTGTAAAGTCCGAAACGATTTGGATTTTCGTTCAACGTCTTAGTGATGCCCCAATTGACCTTTTGTGACTTGGTCATGCCGAGCCAACGTCGTACGTTTTTTTCGTACAGACGATCAAGCTCGCCTGATTTGGTTCGATATGCTTTGAGGAATTCGTAGAGGTCGAACAACGACACAGTTCCAACTTGAGCATCTGGCGCAAGCTCTGAGAACTGACCTGGCAACTCTAAAACGATACGGTTTTGAGCTTGATCACGTTCGTTGGATATCTCGAAAATTCGATGAACCGTCGCTGATTCCACGTCAAAGGTCGGCCCACGTTTCGACATCAAATCGCGCCCATGTTGACGAACTTCGTCAAGTTGCGCGCTCTGTTTTTCATCTAATGGATCAACAGACGCGATCACCAAAACCAAACGGTCTCTTCCGTCTGATCGTTGGCGCATGAAGTTTTGCAACCGCTCGACGACATCTGCCGCATCATTGCTAACTTTGCGGTCTCCGAAAAGAGTGGCGAACACTTTCTTTGCTTCGCGTACGATTACGTCAGACCCTTGAATGGCTGTTCCATATTTCGATTGGAATAGGTACCAGGTGTCCCCTTCTTTCTCAGCATTGTCAATCTCAGGTGATAATTCTGTGTTATCCGACGGACTTCTGTGCAGATAGGCAATGTCTATGCCGCCATCACCGCTTCCGTCAACGTAATGGAAGTCGTCCTCGTTAGGGTCAACGTCAAGCCAATCACCCGCCAGTTTGATCGCGAACTGTCTGCCCTTCTCAACTGTGTTGGGGGCATCTTCGATCTCGGAGACCCACTCTGTTCGAAATGCTTCGTAGGTTGTCGGATCGGACTTCAGAGTCATGGTTCGATTTTGGCTGGTTTATGAAGAATCACGATTTAACGTGTGAAATCAAATTGTACATTTTGAAGATCAAATGATCTACGGACGTAGGCAACACCCGACTATGGACTACCCTACCCCCCGTACACCACTACCAACACAATCGCCCCCGTTGCCGCGGTGAACATGGCGAAGGGCCAGAGGGTCAGCGTTCCCATCCTGCGTATTAGCCACATGAATAGGTTGATGGCGATGTATGAGGCGACGAATGAAATGGCGAACCCGACGGCGAGTTCATCCCACTCGGGTAGCGATTCGGAGGATGATGCTAGCACTTGAATGAATGAGGCGATGGACGCGATGGCTATCACGGGCACGGAGAGCAGGAAAGAGAATCTGACTGCTACCACTAGGGGCATGCCGCGCGTCAATCCGGCGGTAATCGTTGCTGCCGATCTCGATATGCCAGGTATCAATGCCGCGGCCTGAGCGAAACCAATGATTAACGCGTCGGTGTAGTCGATGACCTTCGATCGGGTTCGGCGGTCTTTGCCGGTCAGTCGCAAGTTGGTGAAGTGATGTCCGAGTAGCAATGCACCGCCCGTCACGATGAACATGCCAGCCGCGACTTCGGGAGAGCGAAATGCGTCGGAGGTGATCGCCTGGTACGTGGCAGCCCCTATGGCGATGGCGGGCAGCGAACCCAGTCCGACGGCTTTCAAGAGGTTCTTCGACGGCATCGACATTGGGATGGACAACCGCCGCCGCATGTCGCCGATCCTCCGGTGTTTCTCTAGCGTCTGCATCGACATCAGATCATCATCACCGCCTAGCGGGATGGTTCGACCACGCTGGAACGTTCGCAGGATCAACATCCAATCTCGTCTGAAAAAGAGCGCAAGAGCGAGCAATGACCCCAAATGAACCGTTGCATCGAACGCTGCTGACGGAGGATCCCAGCCAAGAACCCAAGACGCAATGATCATGTATCCGCTGCTGCTGATCGGCAACAGTTCTGTGAAACCCTGCATGAACGCGAGGGTGGCGACTTGGACGATGTTCATGGCGGTGTCTACAATCTATCCGTCAACCTATTGTCTAATCCGGAGTGGAACTGGCGACCTCTGGACGTTGTGATCACAATCACGCGTGGTAAATTGAATGTTGCCTTGCAACCACCCTGCATTCACCCAATATGTCCAAGAAACCTCCAATCGTAACGCGCATCGAGACTTTACGAAACCCAACTGCTGCACACATTAGCTGGGTGCGGGTGTTCACCGATGATGGCCGAATCGGAATAGGCGAGACGGCGTTCGGTCCCGAAACGGTTGAAGCATGGGTGCACGAAGAGGGAGCCAGATATCTGCTTGGTAAAGACGCAACCCAGCTCGATTGGCACTGGAACAAGCTGAACGGTTTCGGCGGCAAAGTGATGGCACGCGCGGCCGATATGAGCGGATTGTCCGCGATTGATATGGCTCTGTGGGACCTCTACGCCCAACGCGCCGGTGTGCCCTTGTACGAGGCCTTGGGCGGCCTCAGCCGTCCATCAATCCGTGTCTACAACACCTGCGCCGGTTACTCCTATGGCGTTAATCGTGCAGGGAGGTTGGAAACGGGCGACCTCGATCATCGCCCCGAGTATCGATACGAAGACCAACAAGCATTTCTCACCGACGCCGGCGCTCTCGCCGACGATCTGCTCTCCGAAGGCTACACCGCCATGAAGATCTGGCCATTCGATCAGGTTGCACCAAAGTCGAACGGCCAATTCATCTCGGGTCCAGACCTCGAGATGTGCACCGAACCATTCCGCCTCATCCGAGAAAAGGTCGGCAACAAAATCGACGTAATGCTGGAGATGCACTCGATTTACAACCTGCCATCGGCAGTTCGCATCGCCAAAAACGTCGAACCTTATGTTCCGTTCTGGTTCGAAGACCCGGTGCCAATGGACAACATCGACACGCTGGTGCAGTTCCGCCGCTCAACCGATATCGCGGTGACCGCGTCCGAAACCGTCACAACGCGCTGGGCGTTCCGAGAGATGTTTGAGAAGCAGGCGATGACGATCTGCATGTTCGACATCTGTTGGGTCGGCGGCATCTCCGAAGCAAAGCGCATAGCCGCCATGGCCGAGGCGTATCACATGCCGATCGCACCGCATGATTGCGTAGGTCCGGTCACCTTCATGTACTCGGTGCACCTTTCGCTGAACGCACCCAACGCATTGATTCAGGAGACGGTACGCGCCTTCAATTCCACGTGGTACATGGATGTAGTCGACAAAATCCCGGAAATCAAAGATGGGTTCGCCCTACCGCCAGAAGGTATCGGGGCTTGTCAAACCCTGTTGGATTCATTCGTGTGTGATCCTGGAACACGCATCCGAGAGAGTAACCTATGATTGCTGACACGATCTTGAGTGGCTCTAACAACGGAATGTTGTTCGTGAATAATGCTGGTAGTCATACAGCAAGGAGATAAGCAATGGCATACAAAGTCGCCGACCCCATACCGATGTTCGTATCGCCCGGACCCAAACCCAATGGTTTGCAGGCCGCCGACGATGGACTCTGGTACATCGACCAAGGCAACAACAACGTCTACAAACTAGACTGGCAGACCGGCGAGACGCTGTTCGAAGCTCCTACCGAGACCGTGCACTCCAGCGGTATTACTCTCGACGATGAGGGAAACGTCTGGATCGCATCGACCTACTCCTGCGACATTTTCGTCGTTGACCGCGAGACTGGTGCCACCATCGATAAATTCCCGTCACCCGGCGCGGGTATCAACGCCACTCGCGAGCATTTCGATGAATCGATGGGCCGCGCCGCGCAGCCTACCGGCGACCATGGTCTCGAGTGGAAAGACGGCCATATCTACATCGCTTCGCCGCCATCGCAGTTCGTCCACGTCCTAGACGCATCGACTTGGAAGGAAGTGCATCGATTCAAGGCGCCGGGCTACCGCGTCCACGGCATTGCGTTCGCCGAGGAAGAAGGCCACATGTGGGTTTCAGACACGTCGTTTGGCATCGTCTGTCGACAGCGCATCGAAGACGGCCGCTGCTACGACGTCTTCCGCGTACCGCACCCTCTCCAAGTCCACGGGATGACCATCAAAGACAATCGGCTCTGGTACGCCGACGACCGCGGCCCCATTGGTTGGCTCAGCGTGAGCATGGAACCTGATTTCTAATCCCGTACGGGATTTTTCGCCATCTCGACATTACGAAACCCCCGACGTGCTTTAACGTACGTCGAGGCGGTTTTGTAAACATAGGAGTTAAACGTTGAGATGGCTTCGTCCGATCCCTCAGGACTGGATTCCTTGGCACTTGGTGCTATTCATGACCCTTTGCGTAATTGGCTTGGGATTTCGTGCAATCGAAGAGTTGCCGCAACACCAACGCGGCGACGCAATCGGTTTCACAAACACTATGGTCGATGGCGCGGTTTCAGTAATCTTAGTAGCAGCAACCATCAGCACGACAATCGTGGAGGGAGCAATGATATTCGCAGAACGATACCTCAAACACCGGTATGAGCGCGGTCGCGAAGAAGGCATCGAGGAGGGCAAAGAGGAAGGCCGCGAAGCAGAACAGCAACGTTGGGCTGATTGGATGGCGCGAAAGCAACATGCCGAAGAAATAGGTGAAGAATTCTCAGAACCTTCTCCATTGGAAGTCGACCGATCAAACGGATCTGATTCGCCTGATCGTTCCCTCAAAAAAAGTCAACCACCACCTAACCGATAGGAAATCCGTTCATGACCAAAGTTCTAGTAACCGGGGGCTCCGGGAAAATGGGCCAAGTAATCGTCAAGGACCTCTTGGCGAATGGGTACGAGGTAGTCAGCACCGACCGAAAAGCACCGAATTCGACAGACGGTTTCGAGTTCATCGAATCCGACGTCACCGACCCTGATGAAGCGATGCGCGTAATGGACGGTTGCGACAAAGTCATCCACATGGCGGCAATACCCAACCCGCTAATCGCCTCCGAGTGGGAAGTTCTCCGCGTAAACACGATGTCTAACTGGGCAGTCCTAGAAGCCGCCGAAAAACATGGCATTTACAACATCGTCATGGCATCCAGCATCAACGCAATCGGTGCCGCCTTTTCACGCAATCGCGTTCCCCGTCCCTATTTCCCTCTAGACGAAGAACAAGGAACGCTGTGCCAAGACTCCTATGCGATGTCTAAGTGGTACGGCGAGATCATGGCGGATACCTTTGTTCGTCGCAATCCAGGAAAGATGCAGATCGCATCGATGCGCTTCCATTGGCTAGGCCACAAGCACGAGCAGCTCGAACGCAAAAATTCCCGCAATCCCAGCATGGTCAATCCCCTCCGCCGCAACGCCATGGATTTCTGGGGATACTCCGACATCGAAGAATCCGCGGCCGCGTGCCGATTGGCGATCGAAAATAAGTGGGACGGTCACGAAGCATTCTTCATTAACGCGACAGACACCTTTTTGGAAGTACCGACGGAAGAAGCAATTGCGATGGCCTACCCTGAAGCCGAGTTGAAATCCCCGCTACCTGGCTTCACGTCCGCCATCAGTCCTGCCAAGGCTAAACGCATTCTCGGTTGGGAGCAACAACACAGTTGGCGCAACCTCTAAAGGTCTCAACTACCGCGAACCGTCGCAACATCATCCACCAGAAAGACATCTCAATGGCAAACTCCATCGCCGGAAAAGTCCAAACCGTTCAAGGCCTCATCGACCCGAGCCAAGTAGGCGCCACGATAACCCATGAGCACCTTCTGATCGACTTCATCCCCGTCTTGGAGGAGCTTCCCGGTGCCAGCAACCTAAAGAGGAAGCTGGAACCTGTCAGTTTGGAAAACCTGTGGTGGGTGCGACATTACTGGAACAGCAACATCGATAATCTCAGATTGCTCGATGTCGATGTCGCGATCGCCGAGGCCAGCGAGTTTTACAACGCCGGCGGTTCCACGATCGTCGATGTCACATCCATTGGGATCGGACGCGATCCATTAGCCCTACAGCGCATCTCCCGTGCCACGGGACTGAACGTAGTCATGGGCGGCGGACACTACGTCTATCTAACGCACGGCGAGGACATTCAGAATGCCACGGTCGACGAGTTGGCCGAAGGGATCATCCGCGACGTACAACATGGTGTCGGCGACACAGGCATCAAGACCGGCATCATCGGCGAAATCGGAAACTCTTGGCCTTGGGAAGACACCGAAAAGAAAACCTTGGAAGCGGCCGTCATGGCCCAACGGGCAACCGGCGCTCCCCTCCTCATCCATCCCGGCCGGGACAACTATGCGCCGATCCAACTCCTTGAAGCCGTGGACCGTTGGGGCGGCGACCTTTCGCACACGGTAATGGGTCATATCGAACGAACTATCTTCGACCTCGGCGTCCTCGACGAAGTCGCCGCCACTGGTGCCTACATGAACTGGGACCTTTGGGGGCACGAATCTACCTTCTACCCCATGAACCCTTCAACCTACATGGCCTCGGATCAGCACCGCTTGGAGCAGGTCGAGCATGTGATAGCCAATGGACACGTGAATCAAATTCTGCACGCCCACGACATTTGCTCGAAGCACCGGATCAAGAAGTACGGCGGGCACGGTTGGGACCACATCATCGCCCGAGTTGTACCTCGCATGCGGGCCCGTGGTACATCAGAGGACGACATCAATACGATGCTCGTCAGCAACCCGACAAGGATGCTCACGTTTTCAGAACCGAGCAATTGACGAAGCTCACGCGTCCCGCATTCGCAACTTTGCGTCCAATCGATTTCGCGGCTCCCGGCGTCTCGGTAGCAGGGAAACACCGGCAATTGACTAACTGATTCATTTCGACAACGTCGATTTAGAATCAGAGTTGTCACATCCCGCGCCCCCGTAGCTCAACGGATAGAGCGAAAGACTTCTAATCTTTAGGTTGCGCGTTCGAATCGCGCCGGGGGTGCCACTCTCTTCACCTCGAACCTAAAGTGGCCCGACACTTCGACGAAACGAATCCAGTTACCGGCCTTGATCGTCGAGTCGCTATCGCTGTAGATTCCTGCGCCTTGTTGAGCCCCGAATTCGTCGACGTTCACAACGTGCCCGTTGCGCCGATGTGCATTAACATCGGTGACGATTCCTTCATCGACAACCCAGATCTCAACTACTCCGATCTTTACCGGCGCAGCGCGCGCGAACCGGAAATCCGCGGATGGGCATCAGCGCCTGTCCCGACAGAGTGGCTCGAAACGATCAAAAATGCCTCGCCAAACGTCGAATCGGTGATCTGCTTAACCGTTTCCGCCGGCCTGAGCGCATCTTACGATTCCGCCCGCGTCGCTGCCGAAATGTCACGGACCGAAAACAAAGAGCTCGATGTCCGCGTCGTAGACTCGGGCACCATATCCGGTGCGTTGCATCTCCTCGCCACGGAATCGGTGCGCGCCACCGAGCAAGGACTCGATGCCGACGCTGTCATTGCGCACATTGAGCTCACCAAGTCTAGTCTTCAAACTATCGCCACTTTGGACAACCTCCATCGGATCCACCATATCGCCAACATTCCTCGAACCCTGATCAATTTGGCGCACGCGGTGAACGTAAAACCTGTTGTCACGTTCGACATCGATGAATTTCGCGTAGTTGCAAAACCGTTGTCGATGCGATCAGCGATTCGCCGCATGTTGCGGGAGATTTCAGGTGACTTAGGCACCGAGACCGCTCGATTCATCGTGTTGCACGTTGACGCACCTGAACGTGCCAGATCGATCGCCGCTCAAATACGAGCAAGGTGCGACTGCGAACTCATGCTCATCTCCGACTTCCATCCGTTCATCGGACTTTACGCCGGGCGCGGCGCGATCGGCATCGCATGGCAGAAGATATAGTTGCCCTCGCATATGGTTCGCAATCGAGGGTTGGTATCCTATTAAACGGATTTTTCCGTTATTGCAGCTAAAACTGCAAGTTGCCCATCAACAAAGCCGAATACCACTTTGGAGTTCCAAAAATACGAAATAGAGCCGTCGTTCTACGACGAAATGTTTCACGGCGATGGTTCGCCGCGGCAACATTGCGTCGAGCTTCACGCGACGCTCTCCGACTTGACCGGGCTTGAACTTAGCACGATGCAGGAGCGTGTTACCCGTTCGTTTTACAACGAAGGCATCACGTTCATCGTCTATGGCAATGAAGCCGCCGGTGAACGTATCATCCCCATCGACTGCGTGCCTAGGGTATTGGCGAACGCCGAGTGGCGCCACATCGAAACCGGGTTAGACCAACGCCTTCGCGCATTAAACCTTTTTCTGCAAGACGTATACAACGAAGCACGCATCATCGCCGACGGCGTCATCCCGACCGACGTCATTCGCGACTGTCCACAATATCGGATCGAGATGCGCGGGCTTTCCGCTTTGCATGGCGCGTGGGTCGCTGTCTGCGGTACCGATCTCGTTCGCACCAATGACGGCTTCCGCGTACTCGAAGACAATCTTCGAGTGCCTTCCGGCGTTTCTTACATGATTGCCACCCGCAAGGCGGTCAAGGCTAACCTCCGGGGCGTCTACCGGAGATCGAACGTTCTAGACGTGGAACACTACGGAAAGCTGCTTTTGAGCACCCTCCGTGACCTCGCACCGCCAGGCGTCACCGACCCGACCATTGCGCTGTTGACGCCAGGCGTCTACAACTCCGCTTTTTATGAGCATATGTTCCTCGCTCGAGAGTTGGATGCAGAGCTGGTTGAAGGGCGAGATCTGATCGTCAACGACGGCTACGTCTATATGCGAACCACCAGCGGATTGCGTCGGGTTGATGTGATTTACCGTCGAGTCGACGATGACTTCATCGATCCGCTTGTCTTCAGACCCGATTCGTACCTCGGCGTGCCCGGCCTCCTCCACGCCTATCGTCTCGGAAACGTAACGCTTGCAAACGCGCCGGGAACCGGTGTCGCCGACGACAAAAGCGTCTACGCGTACGTCCCTGACATCATTCGCTACTACCTCAGCGAAGAGCCCATTCTCGCCAACGTCGACACCTATCTGTGCCGTCAACCGGAAGGGCTCGAATACACGCTGGACAACCTCGCAGATCTCGTGGTAAAGGAAGTTGGTGGGTCTGGCGGTTATGGGATGTTGATTGGACCGCACTCGACCGCCGAGGAGCGACAGGAATACGCTAAACAGATCCAGGCGAACCCGAAAAACTACATTTCGCAACCGGTCCTCGACCTCTCCCGTGCACCTTGTCTGATTGACGACCAGTTTGAACCGCGACACGTCGATCTGCGTCCGTTTGTGCTTCGCGGCAATGAAACTCGTATCGTCCCTGGTGGTCTTTGCCGCATCGCTCTGAAGCGAGGCAGTTTGGTGGTTAATTCAAGTCAAGGCGGCGGCGCAAAAGATATCTGGGTGCTACCTGACTGACCGATATGCTCTCCAACAGCGCAAACGGAATCTACTGGATGGCTCGGTACATGGAACGTGCCGGCTATATGTGTCGCTTGCTACACATACAGTCCGAAGCGCTCGTCGACCGACCTGTCAGCGAGATTCAATTCGGTTGGCGGCGGATTTACGCAGCGATTAACCGAAATCCGCTCGGCGGAGTGCAAGCGGTAGGACTGCTCGATGATTACAACCTAGTTGATGCGTATTTGCTCACTGACGAACTCACCTTCGTCCGCGACAACCCAGAGTCGATTCTCAGCTGTTTGGAACGAGGTCGCGAAAACGCCCGGCAGATACGACACTGCGTCAGCGATCAGATGTGGACCGCGCTCAACACCGAGTTTCTCCGCATCCGCGACGTCAAATTGACTGACATATGGTTAACGTCGCCGAGCTCTTTCTACGAGGAACTGCTTGCGGCCATCGATCGATTTTCCGGCGTCGCAACGGCGACGATGTATCGGGACGAAGGCTGGCACTTTTTCCGCGTTGGGCAATTCATCGAGCGCGTGCAATTTGGCTGCTCTCTTCTGTTAACGCAGAAAATGATCGAAAACCAAACCGGTGAACTCACCGAAGCCAGTTGGAGAAGTCTGCTCAAGATATTCCATGCGTCTGGAGCGTACGACCGGACCTACAGCATCGAAATCCAACCCGACTTGGTATTGGATCTCCTAGTAACCGATCGTCGGATTCCCGAATCACTCCTACGTTCTGTTGATCGAACCACACAAGAATTGTCCTCTTTAGGTGACGGACCCGACGCAGCCACCAGTGGCGCTCTGCGTCGGCAAGCAGGTCGCTTAGGCGCATTGTTGCGGTACGATTGGCCAGACCGGGATGACCGCGATGAAGTGTTGCGCCAAGTCTTGCAATATTCCAGACAACTCGACAATCTACTTTCGAAAACCTATTTCAACTACGCCTTTCAAGGTGTGCCGAGGAGCGATATCCGATGACCGAGATGGTTCGATACGCGATCCAGCACAATTCTCGATACCAATATCGCGAACCCGTCGCGCGCTCCGTAATGTGGATTTGCCTCGAACCACGCAGCGATTTCGATCAGAACGTCCGTCGATTCGAAGCAAACACTGAACCGAGCGTCTATCTTAGTCCCGAAACCGACCCTTTCGGTAACAACAAGCATTTCATCACCGTCAATTTCGAACACGATTCCCTCGTCATCTCTGCCAATTCGGAGGTCGACAACATCGCGGCGGCACGACTTCCAAGTGCTATGGAATCCGGAGCTTGGCAAGAAATCGCCTCTTGGAAGAATTCGTTCGAACACTGGCATTACACGCACGAAAGTCCGATGACGATCGCCTCGCCAGCACTCGATGACTTTGTAACGAAATATCGCATCGGGTCGGGATCAGACCCAGTCGAATCGCTTCTTCGCCTCGGCGACACCTTATTCCGCAACTTTGAATACACTCCTGGATCTACGAACGCGGCATCGAAGATTGAAGAGATTCTCGAAACCCGACAAGGCGTCTGCCAGGATTACGCGCACGTCATGATTGCAATCGCTCGATCATGGGGCATTCCGACACGCTACGTATCCGGATACATGTACCTCACTGGCATGTACGGTGAGCAGGTTTCGGAATCCGCCACTCATGCATGGGTCGAGTGTCTGCTGCCCGACCTCGGTTGGTTCGGTTTCGATCCCACAAACACCACCATCGCCGACGAAAGGCATGTCCGCATCGCCGTTGGGCGTGACTACCTCGACGTCTCCCCTACCCGCGGCATCCTCATCGATGGGGAACCCTCAACTCTCGACGCGACCGTCAAGATGGAAGTTATCCCCTTCTCTAGCGTTTAATTCCAACGCCCTAGAAGAAGTAAGGCAGTTACGCCAGAGCGAGCACTCTGGCCGGGTTGTCGACTGTTATGGCTTGGATCGTGTATTCGGAGAAACTGCGGCGAGGTGCGCGGGCATCAGCTCCGGTCGGGGTTAGATGCCGTCGTTTCTTGTCCTACCCTCTACATTGCGTAGACCAGCATAGGGACTAGATCGGTGGATGGGATGGCATCTGATACTGGCTGCCTAGTCGGCGCCAACGCGATTGCACCGGGGCCGGGTCGACGATGTGAGGAATCGACTGCCTTATTCGCGCCCGTAAAGCCGATCAATAGTCCTCCGGACGGCGTGCGCCTCCACTGCGTCTTCTCCCATGGCGAAGGCCTCTTTAAGGTAGCAGGGGTGCCGAAACTTCCAATCAGTTGAATTGCGGCAAGCCGCGAAGCCACCGGCCGAGTCGGCCTCATAAACTTCCTTCATCACAAAGCTCAACGTGGTGAACCCCTGACGGAAATCCTCAATTTTAAAGGCATCGAAGAGCCTCAAAAACAGTCCCTCGCCCAGTGCGCGGTCGCAGGTGATGAGAGCGGTGTTGGCATTGGCATAGTCCCCCGATTCGAACTTTAAGTCTCCTATTTCGCGGAGACTTCCAAACTCGGAGCAAGACGCGGGCGGGTCCGGGAGTGGCACACCAAGGCGGACGTTTTCTGACCTCGACGCTAGGAACGTGGAAGCACCCTCGCTGATCCATCCCGGCGAGACGCGCCAGTCCGGCGAATTGCGCCAGTACGCATAGGCCGCTTTGTAAGCGATAACGTCTCCTGCATCGAAGAACTCCGGGGCGATGCCAAGGGTCGATACCAACTCCGAAGTCCGCTTCCTCTCTAAATCCTCCTCCACATCCATAACGATAGCAGTCACGAATTTCCTAGGATAGGGTATACCCATGAACTCTTCGTGATGTCGTACGGCGTGTTCCAACAGGTTGATCGTGCGGACCGCTTTCTCTTCGATCGCTTTCGCCTGCGATGCTGGTGCTCCCGGCCAGATAGTGACCAGCAGCACCTCGCCCGCAAGGGGCAGCACGATCGGGCGCTCCACTACAATGGTCTGCTCAGGATCCAACACGGTGTCCAGCAATTCTGGACGGGCTTCAACCACGACGTCGGCGACGGTGATGACGCTCCTTTGGGTGTCCGCAATGCCGCCGCCTAAGGACGGGTGCGACAAGACCTGCCACAGATAGTCCGGGCTGCTCGTATCCCACTCTCTCGATTGCTCATTCAGGTTCTGCAGGGCTCGCAGGACCCCGACGTCCAAGGTGTCCACTTCCTTCAGGAATGGCATGACTGCAATTCGCTGTGCTGCCAACGGGTCTCTAGTAGAGGCGTAGCTGCCCGCCACGTTCGCGAGAATCCGCGTCGCCGATAGTTCGTCGGGCGTAAGTCCGTCATGTACCCAGGACAGGTCTGCCAAGGCTGTCAGAACGGCATCCGACACAAGTGCTATTCTCCACAGCCAGTAAATGTCGTACTGCTCGCGCGGGTCGATTCCGTCTTGGACAAAAGGCAGAAATTCCACGGTCGCGGCGGCATCGGGGTCGGTCAGCCTGAGAATCTGCAGCAGCAGGATGGCCTTCCGACGGTCGTTCGCTTCGTCGTTGGAAAGTTCGGGACTGGACAAAATTCGTGCGAACTCGTCAGGGTGATTCTCCATCAAACCATTCATCAGCAACGTCATGTGATACATGGGTTCGCCGGGCTGATCAAAGAGTTGCAGAACCAATGTCGCGGCTCGATCATTTGACACGGCCAGATAGAAGACACTCTGGACAGCAACAAACCAATCTTCGCCAAAGCTATCATGCACCCAGGGCTTGTTCAAGAGAGTCCAAAACGACTCGTCGGAACGCCATGCCAATCCAACCAGGTCCGCAACCCCCAAGCCCTCATCTTCGTGGTAATCACCGCGCCGCTTGTTTTCTATACCGTCTCGAACCCAAGGCAACGCCTGTATGGCGGCCGCGGCCTCAGGTTCCTCCTGTTCCAGGGCCAACAGCATGCTGAGAGCCGTTAGTTCGTTGGTAATACCGCCGTCGAGATCAGGGTGAGAGAGTACTCGCTCCAATCCGTCCAAATCCGCCTCGGCCAATCTGGACAGACTATCCCACAGTGCGCCTCCCAAGGAATCGATCATGCCGTAGTCTTCTTGGCGATCAGCATCGTGGTAGGAGTCACTTAGGAAGGGCATCCCCAATATTTCTTTAGCTGCCGCCTCGTCACAGACGGCTATAGCCTGGTAATACGGCAACAACGTTTCATAGAAGTAATAACCCTCGTTGTACGCGCGTGACAAAGGCCCGATGCGTTTCATCAGGGCGTCAAAAGCATCCGGAGACTGCCCCGCAAGGTCGTGCAGAATTTTCGTAGTCTCTTGCGGGAATCCGTGCTCCGACGAAGAATCCGCTGAGCTAATTACGCGCTCCTGTTCCGGCGTGGCGCGTTGTGACGGTGGTGATACGCACGGGCGCTTGGGAGTTGGCGTATGCGTAGTTTTCTGCACAGCGGTAGCGAAGGAAGTAGGAGTGGAATCGGGATGCGAGACGCTCGAAAGCTTGGGCACGAAGGGCGGAAGGGGTGTGTGGGTCGGTGGCTGAGTTGACGACGGAGTTGGTGTCGATCCAGCTGTTGCGATGTTTATGGGAGTCGGCGACGCGAGTGCGTAGGTCTGATGTGGTGTTTGCGTCGGGAGCGCCTGGGATGTTGCGTTTGGGGCTGGTGTGAATGTTGGTGTCGTTGAGGTCGTCGCGGCAGATGTGGCAACAGGTGCCGAAACGGGAGTTGGCGTCGGCGCCGGCCGGCTGGTGGGAAGGGGCACGCTGCGTCCCTCCTTCGGCGGTGGTGGAGGATCTTGAGTGCAGGCAGTGAAAGTGATCAGAACAGCGGCGAACAGCAGCGTCGCGGAGCGTCGCGCGCTGCGTGCAGCAGCAGGTGTGAAGATCATGGTAGAAGTCGCTCGCTTATCGTGGTGACGGGGAACACCTCGCTCCGCCAGATGCAGCGCCCAGCGAAAGCATCTAAGTTCAAACTCAAAATGAGCAAACAATGGTGGGCCCGGAGGGAATCGAACCCCCGACCGATCGGTTATGAGCCGACTGCTCTAACCCCTGAGCTACGGGCCCACGTGGTGAATTAGGTGTAACGGCGATTCTAATAGCCTAACCCAAACCTGATCACATGATCACGTCATAAACGCCCTGCGCTAACATTCAACTGTGCCGATCAGTTCCAGATGACACGAAAGCAGGAATTCGATGCAAATCACCGATGTCCGCCTCGATATGTACAAGTGGCCCCGTGAGGTCCCCATCACCAACGGCCTCTACACCTACACGCACAACTTGCTAAACATCGTGGTCATCGAAACCGACGACCCCAATATCACCGGAATCGGCCTTGCCGGAGGCATCGAAGCGAGCCCCGAAGTTGGTGAAGCGATCATCGGTCACTTCAAGAAGATGCTCGTGGGCATGGATCCGCTTGACAACGAGCGCATTTGGCACGAGATGTGGCGACCCAAGCTCGTCGGTCGACGCGGAATCACTACCAGGATGCTTGGCGGTGTCGACATCGCTCTTTGGGACATCAAAGGAAAGGTCGCAGGCCTTCCCGTCTATAAACTGCTGGGCGGGTTTACTGACCGCGTAGATACCTATGTGGCCGGCGGATATTACGAAGAAGGCAAAGGCCTCAAAGAACTCGCCGCTGAAATGGCCGAAAACGTCGAACTCGGCGCACGTGCGGTCAAGATCAAAGTCGGCGCCGTCTCAATCAACGAAGACATCGAACGCGTCCGGGTTTGCCGGGAGACTATTGGACCCGACATCCGTCTGATGGTCGACGCCAACAACGCGTACCGTCACTATCAAGCCATCGAATTTGCGCGGAAAGCCGAAAAATACGACCTCTTCTGGTTCGAAGAACCCGTCGAACCAGATGACTACATCGGTCAGCGCGAAATCACGCGGGCAACCTCCGTTCCCGTCGCAGCGGGAGAGAACGAATACACTCGTTACGGCTTCCGAGACATGATCGATCACCGCGCCGTAGACATCCTGCAACCCGATGCTCTGGTGCTCGGAGGCATCACGGAGTTTATGAAAATCGCCGCGTTAGCGCAAGCCCACGATCTCGATATTGCGCCTCACGGCTCCCAATATGTCCACATCCACCTAGTGGCGGCCATTCCGAACGGACTAATCCTCGAATACTACCGGGACACCGTCGATCCCATGCACGGCAAGATCTGGCAACACGAACTCGACATCCGCGATGGCTATGTTCATGCTCCAGACCGCCCAGGCTTGGGCCTAGAACCTAAATGGGACGTCTTGGAAGAGTTTCGCGTTTGATCGACAGACACGCGAATTCATTGAACGGCAAAGGCTCTGGTTGACGGAACTTCAGCGATGACCGAAGCGACCTCAACCAGCGATCCAAATGATTCGAACTCCCGACTAGTCAATCTGCTGACTATCTTCGTTGTAGCTCTGCGGCTCGGCCTAACGTCATTCGGCGGACCGATCGCCCACATCGGATTCTTCCGGCAAGAATATGTCGAGAATCGCCGCTGGCTCTCCGAACGCCGCTTCTCTGACCTCGTCGCCCTCTGCCACTTCCTGCCCGGTCCGACCAGCAGCCAAGTGGGCATAGCGGTGGGAATCACCCGTGGCGGTCTGCTCGGCGGTGTATTAGCTTGGGTCGCCTTCACCGCGCCTTCGGCTGCGCTCCTCATAGCTTTTGGGTTTGGCATAACCGAATTCGACAATCTCCTCGAAGGCGAATGGCTCATCGGACTCAAGATCGCCGCCGTAGCTGTCGTTGCCCAAGCGCTTTGGGGCATGAGCACAACCCTAGCGCCAGATAAAACCCGCGCTACCGTTGCTGTATTGGCCGCCGTCGCAATCCTCCTGTCTCCTCTGGCGATCAGCATCGTGGTCGTGATACTGATCGCGGGTGCCTACGGTTGGTGGCGATTCCGCCACTACGTCGACGAATCTCCGACCGAAGACTTCGCGTACGACATCCCGAAATCGGCCGGCATCGCGGTGGCGGTCGTTTTCGTGGCGCTATTGGTCGGTTTGCCTCTGGCGCGATTCTTCTTGGATGTCGATGTCCTAGCGATATTCGATGGTTTTTTCCGCAGCGGGTCGCTAGTCTTTGGCGGCGGACACGTCGTATTGCCCACGTTAGAGACCGAGGTAGTGAATAACGGATGGGTTTCGACCGAGCAGTTCATCGCGGGTTACGGCGCATCACAGGCGATACCCGGCCCCCTATTCACCTTCTCCGCCTATCTCGGTACGGTGATGGACATCGGACCCGGCGGTATCAGCGGGGCGTTGATCGCACTCGTCGCCATCTTCCTGCCGTCATTTCTACTCGTGATCGCCATTCTCCCTTTCTGGAACCAACTCAGCCGAGCATCGAACTTCCGAGCCGCGATGGTTGCCATCAACGCCGCTGTGGTAGGGATTCTCGCTGCCGCCTTTTTCGACCCCGTATGGACGTCCTCGATCAAAGAACCAAAAGACTTCGCACTCGCCGCCGCGGCCTTCGGCCTCCTCATGTTTTGGAAACTTCCCTCTTGGCTCGTCGTCATCATCTGCGCAGCAGCCGGAGCCGGTCTAGCGATCATTGCATGACCTCCGCCGACGTTTTGAATGCACTGTATCGTATAAATCAAAGGGCATCTGCCTACGGTTTGAGGAAGCTTGAGACATGAAATTGCGAATTGCATCGTCTAAATCACTGTTTTGCCTGTTGTTAGCCGCGACAGCTTTGATGTTGTTGAGTGCCTGCAAAGCGGAAATCAATGTATCGGTCGACGAGGAAGGCAATGGGGAAATCGAGATAATCGGCGCGGTGAACGATGCCATCCTCTCGATGGCCCAACTCGGCGGTGAAGATCCGTTGGGCGACTTCCTGGATGCCCCGACCGACGAGCTCGAATCCGAAGGGCTCGCAGGTGCAACAATCGAACCCTACTCCGAAGCCGGATACACCGGCGTCAGGATCCAAGCCGATTTCGATCCCCGTAGCCAAGCAATCGCTGCGATTTCTGACGGTGAGTCGATTCTCGGCAATCTGACCGAAACGGTTGACATCGGCAAATTCAACTTCATTCGGACCGAACAAGACGATGGCTGGGTCGTCGAGCTGAACCAAACCACTGATTCGTCGATTACAGAAGGTTTAGACGGTCTTACGGGCGACATTCCTTTTGACCTCGGGGAGCTAGAGTTGCCCTTCATCTTGTCACTCGAACTACCCGGCGAATACATCGAGCACAATGCCGACCGAGAAGTCGATGGCGTCCTCATTTGGGACTCAAATCTCCTTGAAGGCATCGATGTATACGCGCAAACCCGCGATCCCGGCTTCCAATTCGCCATCGGCCCCATCATCATTACCACCCTGTTCGTCTTGATCGGCGGTGGCATCGTCACCAGCGTTGTCGTCAGTCGAATCCGACGACAGAGACGCGAGGAAGAAGACGCAGCGATGGAAGCCGAGGAACGCGGATCTGAGTCAACGACGATCGAGTTGAACGACTGATAAGTGAACCAAAATCATCGCAAATCGGTCACGAATAGTAGCATGGTAGTGTAAGTCCGTGCGGTGGTGGAGTCAGGTCCGTCAGTTCGGGCACGTCGCAGGAGAATCTGAAGCATGGAATCGGTTTTCAAAGCAGCCGTCGAAGAGTTGGATGGCCAAAAGCCAATGGTCGTCGCAACGGTCGTGCGGACGTCTGGTTCGACTCCCCAAAAATCCGGCGCTAAACTGTTGGTCCGTGAAGACGGCAGCGGCGTAGGAACACTAGGTGGAGGTTGCGTCGAAGGCGATATCTGGTTCGCAGCACAGGAGCTACTCAAACGCGGCGGCGATGCCGAACTGCGCGATTACGAACTGAACGAAGACCTCGCTGCACAAGACGGCCTCGTGTGCGGTGGCACGATGTACTTCCTCATCGACCCCGTTCGCCAACCTGACCCGTACCGCGATTTCGCGGCCCAAGCTGCTGACGCATATGCCGGTGGTCCGCCAATGGCGATCGTCAACGTCACTGCTGCCCCATCCCACTCCGACGTTCAAGTCGGTGCCAAGATGCTCGTCCGCGAAAACGGAGACACTCAAGGCGGTCTCGGCGACTCGGTCCTCGAAGCAATGACCGTCGCAAAGGCGCGCGATCTGATGGCCATGGGTAAGAACGATTACTTGCGTTTCGACGACGGTGTCGAGTGCTACATCGAGGCGTACACAACGCCACCCACACTCGTCCTCATCGGTGGAGGACACGTCAGCAATGCCATCGTCCCTATCGCCAAGGGCGTCGGATTCCGCATCTTTGTCTTCGACGACCGCGAGCAGTTCGCCAACCCGGATCGCTTCCCAGATGCCGACATCACCATGGTCGGTGACTACCGCAACGGATTCGACGATCTACCCGTGAACGCCAACTCATTCGTCGTCGTGGCCACCCGCGGACATCAATTCGACGACGCGGCGGTTTCGGGCGCCCTCAGAACTCCGGCGTCGTACATCGGTCTGCTCGGAAGCAAACGCAAAACCATCCTCATCTTCGAGGAACTCATCCGCAATGGCTTCGACGCGGAAGAACTCCGCCGCATCAACGCCCCCATTGGGCTCGACATCGGCGGGCGCACGCCCGAAGAGATCGCCATCAGCGTCATGTCCGAGATCATTGCATTCCGACTCGGCGGCACGGGCGGAAGCATGAAACTTCAAGAGCGACTCCTCGACAAAGCCATCGAACGCGCCGCCAGATCACCCGTCACAGAACGCGCAATTGCTGCCGGCAGTTAGCCTCGGATGCATATTTCACCCCAATGGTCGTCGAGGCAATACTCCTCTCAGCTGGCGAATCTTCCCGAATGGGCAAACCCAAGGCCCTCCTCGACTGGTTCGGCCAACCTCTCGTCCTAGCCCAAGCCGAAGCGCTCTTCGAAGGTGGAGCGAACCGAGTCATCGTCGTGACCGGCGCCCACCATGACGAAATCTCAGACACCATCATCGATAAACCAAACATCACGGTCGCCGCCAATCCAGATTGGTCCCGAGGAAAAACGACCTCAATCAAAACTGGTCTCCGAGAACTTTCTACCAGTTGCCAAACCCTGATCGTCCTAGCTGTGGACCAACCGCGGCCTGCATGGGCCATCAACCAAGCGCTCCAATCCCACCTGAATTCCAATTGCCCCGTAACGTCGCCGCGATACTCTGGCCACGGTGGACATCCCCTGCTATTCGACGCGGCACTGTTCCCCGAACTGGCCAAGATCTCCGAAAAGCATGAAGGTCTACGCCAAGTCATGAAGCGATACGACCGAGCCATGAATCGGGTCTACTTCGACAACTCGGTCGTTCGCTTCGACCTCAACACCCCGGACGATTACGAAACCGCGCTCAAAACCTACCCGTCCCTAGCCGAGAATCCCTAGAAATGGCAACCGACCTCAACGCCGCCCGCGAGTTCCTTACTGACAATGGGATATCCGGTTGGCTGACGCGCGACTACCGCTACACCAACCCAATATTCTTCGCCGCGCTAGGTTACCAACCCAACAACCTCACGCGCCCGGTCTGGCTGTGGATCCCGGCCCAAGACGAACCGCGCCTCTTAACCCACGATGTCGACGCTAAACGCTTCGAACGCGACGACATCGGAATCACTGTTTACAGCAACCGCGATGCGATGGTCTCTTCTCTCAAGTCATCACTTCCCGACCACGGCAAAATCGCAATGGACTACTCCCCTCTCTACGAACTGCCCCGTGTCGCCAGAGTCGACGCGGGATCAGTCGAATTAGTCCGATCGTTCGGCCTGGAGGTCGTCTCCTCAGGCGACGTGTCCCAGTACGCTACAGAACGTTGGGACGCCGCCCAATTGGCATCTCACCGGTACGCGATGACAGAACTTGTGAACATAATGCACGAGTCCTTCAACTTCATCGGCGAAAACGTTCGCTGGGCACTAACCGAGCACGACGTAGCTGAGTTCATTCGCGGACGTTATGACCGCGCGGGTCTCCACACCAGCGAAGGTCCAGTTGTCGCATTCAACGCCAACTCCTCCGACCCTCATTACGAACCGACCATCGAAAGTTCCTCGATCATTCGGCGCGACGGATGGCTCCTGATCGACTCCTGGGCCAAACCGACTTCAATCGACCCATTCGCCGAAGGTGAAGCTGCGTCCACCAGCGAACCAGTCTATGCCGACATCACCTGGGTCGCCAAAATCGGTTCGGACCCGACACCCGATCAAGTCGAGGTGTTCGATTCCGTGAGACGCGGTCGCGACGCCGCGTTCGATTTCCTGCGGACCCGGCATCGTAACGGCGAAACGACGCGCGGTTGGCAACTCGATCGGGTGGCTCGAAACTCAATCACCAACGACGGTTACGGAGATTACTTCGTCCACCGCCTCGGCCACAGTGTCGGACCCGAAGTTCACTCCAACGCAGTAAACCTCGATGATTGGGAGACTCACGATACCCGTCAACTCATCCCCGGTATCTGCGTGACCATGGAGCCCGGAATCTACCTTCCCAAATTCGGCGTCCGACTCGAGATGGACGTCTACGTCGATGAAAACGACATCGAGACAACAGGCGAAATCCAGCACCAAATTCACCAGATCCAGACCTGAACGATCACACGGCATTGGTCGTTGAGCGCACCCATGTTGACGTAACGTTACGCGATGGATCCGTCACAATCGCAATCGCCGCCGCAAAAGCGCCGATTGCTGCCACGGACACCGAGTCCCTTCGCCGCGTTTCGATACCCGGCGTTTCGCTTGGTTTGGATCAGTTCCAACTTCGTTGCGCTTGGTATTTGGGCTGAACGCTTAGCTGTAGGATGGCTTGTGCTTGAGCAGACCGACTCGGTGCTGCTATCAGCCGCGACTTTCGCTGCCGGCTCGGCACCCAGCATCATCGCAGCGCCAGTTGGTGGTGCCGTTGCCGACCGATTTCCCCGAAACCGTCTTCTACCTATCACAGCCCTGATAATGGCTGTTTTGATATTACTGATCACACTCGTGGCATTGAACGGATTTTCGAATCCATGGCCGATTTTCGTCCTGATCGCGATCCATGGCGTAGTCAATTCATTCGATATGCCGGCAAAGCAGGGCCTCATCACCGACATCGTGCCGCGCGAATCCCGGATGAACGCCATCTCCGTTCATTCCGTAGGCACTAGATCCGTTTCAGCCATCGGCGCGCTCGCCAGCGGAATCATCGCAGAGTTCTTTGGTGTTCCAACCGCACTGCTCGCCGCGGCCGGATCTATATTGATCGGTGGTGTTGTGGTGCTATTCGTGCCAACCGTACGGACAACCGTTAGACAAACGAGTGCATCCATGAAGCGCATCTTCGTGGATGCGGTTATCGGTATCAGGACGATGATTCGAATCCCGACGGTATCCACCCTCCTCTGGATGGCCATCGTAGTCGAGATATTCGGATTCGCCTACGACTCTGTCATGCCCGCGATGGCTCGCGACGAGTTGAACGTCGCCGAATCAGGTCTCGGCACATTGAGATTCGCCGCCGGTATAGGTGCAGTGGCCGGTGCAATCGCGCTCTCATTCTTGGGTGATTTCAGCCGCAAAGGACCGTTGCTTCTCGGTATTGCGGTTGGCTACGGCATAGGTCTGATGGGAGTTGCCGCCAGTCCCAATCTGATCACGGCTTTGCTCCTCGTAACGATGGTCGGAGCCGCCGCATCAATGTTTGACGCGATGGAGTGGACCTTGCTTCAGGCAAACGTCCCGAATCGTCTGCGCGGCCGGGTGATCGGTGGCTGGGTATTCGCAATCGGCTTCGGCTGGGTTGGTCACCTTGCGATGGGCGCAGTCGGCGATGCGTTCGGGGTGCGTTGGGCGATTGGAGGTGCCGGTTTGATCGTCGCAGCTGCGAGCTTGATCGCCCTGGCGATTTCGCCGGTGTTGCGGCGGGCTTAGTTCGCATACTTGCGGAACATCAACTCAAGACTTCTTGCTCCCAATAACCAACTACGGATCGATTTTGCCAGGCGGCATGTCTTGACTTGCAAGTTTCCAAGCATTGCGTAATTCAGCTTGGCGTCGCGACGCCCATTCGATCACCTGCCGAACCACTCGAGGCGGCAATTCTTCAGATCTGACACTAAGACTCTGGATATCGACAGTCGCATCAACACCAGAGTATCTAACGTGAAAGTGAGGTGGTGGATGATCCCCGTAGACGATTGAGATAACGATACCGTTGAACCGGCACAGTTCAGGCATGAACGTTCACCGGATCGGCAATCGGCAACAATTCGTCCACCGTTTTGCCGGTAAGTTCCATGTAGAGAGCATTAGCACACAGTTCCAAGTCATCGCCCCAAACGATCACTTGATACGGGCTTAAACGAACAGACTCAAAGAATGCTCGATCCTCCCATGCTTTGAAAACGCCACGTCCGGCGTGGTGCGACAGGTCAAGTTCGCCCTCTACGCCATCCTCGTACGCGATCCAAATCCGGTACCCTTCTAAAGCTTTTATTTGGGTCGGTCTGATCGTCACTATCGTTGCCTCGCATTGAACATCGAAATCAATGTCAGTCTTGAACTTGATATTACCTCACCGCGACCCACAAGCCTGCAAAAAACCGATTGCCTGGTCGATACCAAACCGAACCGTGAACCCAGGATTTACCTTCTTTGATGCATCATTCCAACGGCTCTATTTTGCTCGGGGTTCGCATGACACTTGCATCTCGCCACGCCTGTCGAAGCTCCGAGTGGTGTTCCGTTGCCCATCGCCTGACTTGCCGGAGTACTCGCCTAGGTAAACGACGCTCCATCTCTTGTAAATCCTCGATCCTAATTCGCCCATCGATGCCCGAATATTTCACATGAAAGTGAGGGGGTGGATGATCGCCACTGTGCATTCGTATGACTATGCCATGAAACCTACACAATTCAGACATGCGTCGTCATCGGTTGATAGTCCGGAAATATCTCCTCGACGGATTTTCCCGTCAGACGCATGTATAGCATGTCAGAGCATAGTGACATGTCACCTGGCCAGGCTATTGCATCGTAGTCAGGAACTTCGACACTCTCAAAGAAATCCCGATCTTCCCACGCCGTGAACACCCCGCGACCAGCAAAATCCGACAGGTCGATCTCGCCTTCAACGCCATCATCGAACTTTATCCAAATGCGATAGCCAGCAAGCGCTTTCACTGCTACGGGCGTAGTCATTGTCCTTAAATCTCTTTCGATACCTTTGGCATTCAATCAATCGACATAACCAAATCGTACATCACCTAGCCCCGCAAGCCTGCGAACACGCTTGCATGTGCCCGCGCGACTCCGCGGCGATGGTGCAACATTGCTCCAAACTGTAGTCCTTCGCACCAATGATCTCAAGATTGAGCGCGCCGTCGTACCCGTGCTCGTGCAACACACGAACAAATCCCAAGAGATCGATGTCGCCACGACCGTTAGCTTGATCTTCCGGCTTGCCGGGACCCGACTGCATTCCCTTGCAGTCGCGGATGTGAACGTGCTTGACGCGCGACATCACCGCGGCGATCGCTTCCGCCGGGTTCTCCCCCGCCCTATAGATGTGCGACGGGTCCATGTCTATGCCAAATGCGGGCGACTGAATAGTCTCCATCACGCGCAGCGTAGTCGGCGAGTTGTAGATGCTGGCCCCGACGTGTGCCTTGACGCAAACCGTCACGCCGTGTTCCTCGCCGATCTTCGCCATCTCGGAAAGAGAAACGATCGATGCTTTCAAGCTATCCTCATCACCTGATGTTCCCCCCGGTCCGCAGTTGACCACGGGTATCCCCAACACCGACGCGGCTCGGCAAGCTCGATCCATGACGTCTGGATCGCGTAGAGGTTGCTCCATGGCCAGCAATTCAAGCGCGTATTCATCTGAGAGGTCGCGTATCTCCGGCACGAGTTCTTCCCATCGATCCAACACCAAATGCTCGCTCATGCCGTCGATCGCCGACAACTCGATACCGTCATATCCTGCCATCGCAATGCATCTGAAAGCATCCTCCATACTATGACCGCCGAAGAGCACTGAATTGGCGCCAAGTTTCATCTTTAATTCCTCTCGATTTCGACCACTGATCCCGTTTCCCAAGATTCAATCGCGGCCTCGATAATCAATTGCGACTTCAGAGCGTCTTCGCCTGATCCGTCAATCTCGTCCGGATCGGCACCTTCTATGTTCTGATCAATCCACCTTGTTATGCGACTTTCGAACGTCTCGCCAAAACTCATCATGTCGCCGAGATATGCGTACTTCTCGACCTGCTGAGATCTGCGCGGATAAAACTCCAAATGCTCGCACGCTTCGAGCAGCACGAACCTCGCCTCGGAACCCACGACCTCCAACCGTTCCAACCCGTAACTGCCTCCCGCGTCATAACTTCCCGTCAAATGCCCAATCACCCCATTCTCGAACTGCATATTTACCTGCACGTTCGACCAGATCGCCCTACCTCGCCCCTTCTTGAAGAATGCATGAACCCGCGTAACATCGCCGCAGAAATAACGCATCACGTCGATAGAGTGAGGATGCAGAGCCCGCATGTGGAAATAAGGCGAACTTTCGTTCGGATTATTGATCCACATCGTCATATTGACGATGTTCAACTCTCCAAGTCGTCCCATATCGACCCATTCCTTCCCTCTTAACGCCGCTGGAGTGAAACGGTGGTTAAGGTTTATCCCGTACCGCAATCCCTTTTCCTTGGCCAGAGCGACCATCTCCTTCGCCTTGGAGATCTCGTTGGATATCGGTTTCTCGCCCAAGACAGGGATACCGGCGTTGAGCAGAGTCACCGTAGGTTCGTAGTGATCACCACCATTTTCGACGCCCGCCGTGCATACACTCGCGATGTCGATTTCCCCACCTTCCAGCATCGCTGAAACCGAGTTGTACGCGGCGCATCCGTATCGCTCAGCCGCCGCATCAGCCTTGTCTGCGAAGGCATCGCACACTGCGACAATCTCACAGCGTTCATCCGCTTGATAGATGTCGGCATGCCGCGTGCCGATGCCACCCATTCCTACGATTGCGACTTTCAATGTCACGAATCCTGCGCTCCTAAAAAATGATGGTGAAGTTGACTACCGAGACTTCGCCTGTAGTCGCCTCGCCGTCGATGAATCGCCGATGTACAGCGTGTCGTAAGCCTGTTGGGACGACTTGAATGAGCCGATCCCATCAATGCCGTGCCAATCGCCCTGGTTGTATATGGGATTTTTCAGTCCGGTCTCAAATTCACGTTTAGCGATCCAACTCTCCATCCGCTTAGTCAACGCGGCGACCACGTCTGGATGCGCCTCGGCCACGTCGGTTATTTCCAGCGGATCCTCGATCATGTTGTAGAGCTCGATGGGCGGTTTGAAATGGAAATCCGGTTCCAACGCCCTAATCAACTTCCACTGCGGCGTGCGCCATCCGTGCTTCCTCATCCAAGTGCACTCGGTGATGTAAATCTCTGATTCATGTGAGGCGACCTCGCCCTCGACCGTTCCCATCAGACTGCGACCATCGAAATCGATGTCGCTCTCGATCCCAGCCAGCTCCAACAGAGTCGGCATCAAATCCTTGTGCTGGTTGTAACCACTGATACGTCTTCCGGCCGGCACTTTCGACGGGTAACGGATGATCAGCGGAACGTGAAGGTTCGAATCGTAAAGTCCGTGATGGTCAAAAAAGCATTCGTGTTCGTAAAGGGTTTCTCCGTGATCTGAATTGAGCACGACGATCGTGTCGTCGAGGATGCCGCGACTCTCGAGATTCGTCAGAATCGTCTGGATGCAGGCGTCCATGTACGCGATTGCTCCGTCATACTGGGCAATCACATAGTCCTTGTCGGTAATGCCCGGCGGCATCCAACTAGACAGAAAATCGCGAAACGGCTTAAACGCCATGACCGGTTCCATCGACGTGTTGGCAGGATCACACTCGTCGCCGTGATAAAACATCCGCTCATACGGTTCTGGCGCAAGGTAAGGCGCATGAGGATCCATGTGCCGGAGCAACACGAAAAAAGGCTCATCGGCGCTGCAAAGTCGATCCAACTCAGGCAAAAAGACGCGATTCAGATCCTGAGCCTTGTCACTGCGACCTTCTTCCCAAGAACCCCATGCGCGGTAGTCGAGATACTTGTCAAATCCTCTCGAACTTGGATTGCCGCTAAGTCCGACGCACGCGGTGTTGTACCCCTCGTCCTTCAATAGTTCCGGCAACAACGTGACTTCGGGTCTGACCGGCCCCTTGTGCCGCAGTGCCACCACCTGTGATGAAAACACATCCAACCCGCTTAACATCGACGTGTAACCACTAGTGGTCGGAATGTGGGCGCTGAACGTATTCTCGAACAAAGTCCCCTGCGATGCCAGACGGTCGATGTGAGGCGAGGTCAGGCGCGGGTAGTCGTAGCAACTGAGATTGCTAGCTCGCAACGAGTCGACGCCGATGATTAGGATGTTCGGTTTAGTGGTCAACTTTGGGTAACTATATCTTTAGGTCCCGGTCTGAGATTTCGCCGCTATTGAGCGAATTTCGCGAGTTCGCCGTTCGCGCAATGTCATGGTGGTGGATTTAGAGGTGGCGGCGGCATCAACTATCACGTCCACAATCCATCTCATCTGATTACACTTCACGACCAACTCACCGACATGGTCGGCAAGTTCGGAATGCTCGCCGAAAAACTGTGATGCGACCAAATCTTTCTTTACTTCCAATTGGTCCATCAATTTAATCAGCTGGTCGGAAATGTTCAACCCCTCAGTTGCAATCGCGTCTCTGATGAATGGGGCGACCATATCGTGATTATCCGGTTTGGTCATCCCTGCATCCTCTGCGAGAAGCGCGAGGTTACCCTGAGATGCCTCGATCTCATACGACAATTTCGCTAGAAGTTCGAACGTTTCGTCGAAATGTCGTTGTGTATCGTCAACCCACTCTGTGCGCGGTTTGGACTTCCATTCTTCCCATAGTTCATCACCGCGTGCTTTTCTCTCGTCTTTGTTCATTTTTGATCCTTTAATCGAGCCAATCGGATTCGCTGGCTTCCGCTATGAACGTTTGCGGGTTTTCCGTCTTCAGTTCGTCCAAGGTCGAGAACTCTGTTCTGAGCGGAGCGTAACTAAAAACATCGTTCGTGTATGTCAGTCTGTGCTTGTATTCGTTGTTGATACCTGGAACTAGATTCCTCTTCGGATAAGTCCCCAACTGGAATTTTTGGTCTCGTGAAAGGGCAAAGTGGTGTGCGATGTCATCGAAGGTCATCGCGTATGCGACCACGAATCCGAGTTCTTTCAATCGGTATCCGGGAATCGAACCTGCGCGTATGCGTTCTCTGATGCTAAGCGCGTCCTCGCCGACAATGGTTGCGATTTCGCTGGTCAAGAGTCCAAAGCGTGGTATCAGTCCATCGCTCCTGTTTTGCGCGTGCATCCACCCATTCGTGTCTGTGATCGACAGCATCTGAGTTCCTTTCTACTCGGACTGCGTCTCCTATTCAGCCAACTTGCGTTCATGTTCGGCGAATTCCTGGTCAAGCTCTTCGTCGACCTTGTTCCAGTCAATGTCGTGGTTGAACAACCCGCGTGCGATGTCCTTTGGCGATGTGTCGATGCGCGGCGGAATCTTGAGTTCGGGTTTGACAGGTTTTTCAATGTTGAGTCTCCGTGTCCTAGATTCTCGCACGTTGGACATGCTGTTGGCAATGAGGACCGAGGATAATTCTTCTGTCTCGGTCGGCGTGCACCGACCTATGATTTCAGTGTAGAGTGAGGTTGACCCAACCGACATGAAAAGAATCCCTAATGTCTGAACTGAATGATATGCCATAGGAACAGAACAACCCATCAGATGCAGACCCAAACCAGATAACTCATGCCATGGATTGGCTATACGAAGGTGCAGAAACCGCCAATAAACTCAAACACGCGATGGAAAATTGCCGTAAACATGGTGCAGGAGAATATATCCTCAAGATCGGAATTGCAGAATCAGGGGAAGTTCGTCTGGGCTATCAAATGATGAGCGATCAAGACCCAACAGCAGGCGGCGACGAACCACAACTCATGACTTATTGACGTGTTTACAGTGGCAGTTTGCAACGTGCTCAATGAAGCCTTGCAACAGTTGCTTCGCTGATAGTCGAACTGATGCATCTTTGTCGTCTGCGTATTCAGTCAACCATTTGTTCGGCGTATTTGTTCTGTTAGTTGAATGATTCAATTTCATGCCCCTATTAGAGATGCTGCGCGATTTAAATACTGGATGATAATATTGCAAATCGTTCTATTCCCATATTTCAAGGGGACTTTTGAATTCCGCAAGGCGCTACCAGTTATGACCGATCGGCGGCGATAGTTCTGGTCTTTGTCGATGTTGGCACCGAGTTCCCCTATTTCATGAACCATCGCACGGCGCGTGTTCTTTGAACGGAGATTGAACCGCGTGGTTATGACATCGGCTATTTCAAGACCTAATCGCAGTCGTATCCATGTCCGTCAACCCTTCGGTGCGGCGGTCAAAAGTACCTAGGAGGGGGTGTGGCCGCACCACTGTCCCAGGATAGCGGATTTCGACACGGCGAAGTCGCGCTGTAGGGGCAAACTCGGTTACAATCCCTGCTGATGGCGAGACGGAACAGACCTGATTTCAACGACGGGTTCGATATAGGGTTGGAAGCGTCGAAACCCGTGGTCGGTTGTTTCGGCGGCGCGTTCGCGGGATTTCTGGGGTGCCTGATTCAGATAATGATTTTGTTGCTGATACTCGGTGGTCTGGTGTGGCTAGTCGGTGTGGTGTTCGGATGGGAGTCGTGAGGCTATCGCCCGTTCAACAACTTCTGCGCGCCGTCAATCTCACCCTCTTTGGCAAAGACGGCAAGGTATCTCAGGTTCTCTAGGAAATTAGCCGCCGCCGCCGGTCCGTCGCCGAGCGTCAGGTAGATGCCTAGTGAGTTGAGGACGGGTCCGATTCTGTTGATCAACTGGTTCATTTGGCGAGTGTCCACCTGTATCTCGCCATTCGCCGCGATGGGCGAAATCTCAATGAGATAGATGAGGTCGATGATGTCTGGGTAGATGTCTCGGAACTTTTTGCGGCGGTTCTCTTCCGCAATCGCCGCAAAGATGCGAATCGCGCAAGGGATGCCAATGAGGACTACCGCCAGTATTATCAGAATTTCCATCGGAACTCCATGAACCTCGCTCTAATCGCGCATAGAGTTTATCAAACCCTCGCTCACATCCCGCTTTTACAAAATATGATCGATTCAGTGATGGTTGGGATGACAGGAATCGAACCTGCACCTCGGAATTGTAAGTCTGCCGCGTGCTAACGTTACACCACATCCCAACCACACCTAACCCTAACCACGAAAATCAGGTGAGCGCGCAAGTCAGGGACCTAAAGATATAGTTGCCCAACTTTGAGTCTCCCATCGAGGCTGAACCGTTCTCGCGGTTGGAAAGCGCAGCTTAGATGAGCACCTCTGCCCCGACGCGTCGAGCGATTCCTACGATCTCGTCATAACGCGCCTGCAATATCGGCACTCCATTCGCCTCGCGGTCCTTCATCGCCTCTTCCTCGGGGTCACCAGCAACCATTACCCGGTCAGCACCCGGTTCCGTCGGAGTGTCGTGCAACGCCCGGATCATCTCGTCCATCATCTCTTTGAACTCGTCGACGGGACGGAACGCCGAGATATCGATAGCCATGGCGAACGACATATTCCTGCCGCCGCCAATGAACGAACTGTAGCCACCGCCCGAAAGCACGCCACACAAGATGTCGACCATCATCGCCAGTCCATATCCCTTGTGAGCACCTTGCTCGCGCGTATTGCCGAGCGGATTCTGTGCCCAATGATCTCCCCTATCTCCCGGAGGCTCCGTGATCGGTTCGCCTTCAGCACCAACCGCCCATCCTTCAGGTATCGGAACGCCGAGTTGGCGCGCCAAACCGATCTTGCCGCTAGCAACCGTCGAGGTCGCCATATCGAGCACGAAATCGTTTTCTTCGCCAGCGGGCGCGGCGAACGCGATGGGATTGGTACCTAGCATCGCCTGTCGTCCGTGCGCCGGGCGAACTGCCGGTCCGGCATTGGTCATCGCGATGCCGATCATGTCGCGTTCCGCAGCCAGCATCGCATAGTAGGCAACCATACCGATGTGATGCCCATCGCGGATCGTCGACATCCCGACACCATGCTCCGCCGCTTTGTCCATCGCCATCTCCATGCCGATGTGCGCAGCCGGATGTCCCAAACCCCAACCGCAACTCAACAACGCCGTCGTGTCGGACTCCGAGATCACTTCGATCTCTTGCGGCGACTTGAACGTGCCTTCGAGTATCGACTCGGTATAGCGAACCACGTTCGTCGCACCATGGGTATCCACACCTCGCAGGCTGGCCAACGTCAAGGCGTCGGCGGTGATTTGCGCGTACCGCTCCGGCGTACCTGCAGCCACGAAGATCGCCGCGACCTGCTGGCGAAGCGGCTCGGCAGGCACGCGGACGGCATTGTCATCAGGTATCTTCAGAAAATCGAGCGCCATCGTTTGCCTCCTTGCATCTAAACCCGCCTACTTCAGCGGTGTGCCAATGCCTTTTTCTCGTGCCAACTCTACTATCCGTTCGCAAGCGGCGATGTCTTCCAACGCGAGGCCTTGCGACTCGAACAATGTCACCTGTTCGTCGTCATCGCGACCGCTCGATTTCCCGCCAACAATGTCGTGGATTGGGACTGCCAAATCCCATGAAAATCGTCCTACCTCCGCCGCGCGCATCAACTCGCCGCACTCGAATTTAGCCTGTTCCACATCGTCAGTTGCGACGATGTCGGACATCGCGATAGCCCGAGTATCGATCTCGCGTTTCAACCAAGAGTTATTTCCCGCCGCGTTGATGTGTGTGCCCGGCTTAAACCACTCCCCGAGCAAGACTGGCTGCTGCGAATTAGTTATCGTGGCTACGATGTCCGAGTCGGCTGCCTCTTCGCCGCTCGAAACTGCCGTGACATCGATGCCCAACGCATTCGACATCTTGGCAGCATATCGATTACGGTTCTCTTCCGAGCGGCTGTAAACCTTGGCGCTCTTGATCTTTCTGACGTGCGCGATGGCCTCGAGCTGCGTTTCTGCCTGGTACCCCGATCCAATGATTCCCACCGTCTCAGAGTTGTCGCGCGCCATGTATTTCGTCGCTACTCCAGACGCCGCGCCGGTACGCATCTGCCCCATTCGGTTGGCCTCGATCACCGCAACCAGCGAATTGTTGGATGTGTCATACAGCATGACGTGGAAATTGATGCCGCCCGCACCGCCGGGATATGACTTCAATCCCGCGATCTGGTGCCCGCGCCAAGTCGCAAACATTACGTTGTAAGCACCCGAACTCGTAGGCAACCTACGCCGCGGTTCGTTGAACGCGTCGCCTCGCGCGCGGGCTTTGAATGCCTCTTCGACCGCCTCAACAGCGATTGGCATCGTGAACAGCGATTTGACTTGCTCTTCCGTTATGAATAGCGGTGTCGTCATTGCGTCTCCAGACTTTCTAATTCTGTTCATTCGGGACGTATGAATGCGCCCACATGTGGTTCAACGGTCCGTGTCCGCCACCAATCGAGGCAGCATTCGCCATCGCGTTCCAAACATATCTCTGGGACAGTTCAACGGCAGGCGCGAGATCAAGACCGTGCGCCAAATGCGCCGCAACCGCCGATGCAAAGGTACAACCAGTACCGTGATTGCTGGTCGTGTCGATCCGCAGTGTCGTGAACGTGCGAGCACCTGCTTTCGTAACCAAAACGTCGTTGACCCGCCCTGTGCCGTCATCGAAGTGGCCACCCTTGACTACGGCGGCATCCGCACCCATCATCACCAATTCACCGCCAGCCAGCTCCATATCCTCCACCGAATCGATCTCGATTCCCGTCAAGGTCTCTGCCTCTGGCACGTTGGGCGTGACTACCGATGACCGAGGCACCAACTGTTTCCTCACGCTCTCGACAGCATCATCCTGCAAAAGCTGCGCCCCGGTTGCGGCAATCATCACCGGGTCTACAACGAGAGGTGCGAGTTCAAGCCGTTTTACGGCTTCGGCGACGCACTCTACGATCTCCGTTGACGACAGCATTCCGGTCTTTACGGCGTCGACGCCGATATCGGACACCACCGCGTCGATCTGATCGTTGATAACCTCAACCGGCACTTCCGCTACAGCAGTCACGCCGAGAGTATTTTGCGCCGTTATCGCGGTTATCGCGCTGGTACCGAAAACTCCAAGTGCGGCGAACGTCTTTAAGTCCGCCTGAATCCCCGCGCCGCCGCCGGAATCGGACCCGGCTATGGTCAACGCGCGAGGTGGGCTTGCGGAGTTCATTTCCATATAGAATACGCAAGCGTGATGCCAGATGCACGCCCAAAAGAACGTCGACACGATCTCTCAAAGGTCGAAGCATTGATATTCGATGTCTTCGGGACTGTGGTCAATTGGCGTGATTCGATAATCGCCGAAGTTTCAAAATCGGCGACAGAGCACGGGATGCCAGACGGCGATTGGGGCCGGTTCGCCGACGAGTGGCGAGCATGGTACGGAAAGTCGACCCGTGAACTCAGTAGCGGCGACGGACCTTGGCGACTGGTTGACGAAATTCACCGAGAAAAACTGGACGTGCTGCTTGAGGAATACGGACTATCCGAAATCATGAACGAGGAGGCGAAGCAGCATCTCAACCGTGCATGGCATCGCCTAGATGGTTGGCCGGACTCCCCAGGAGGATTACGCCGCCTCAAGTCGAAATACATCATCGCCACCGCTTCTAACGGCAACCTCGCTCTTCTCGTCAACATGGCAAAACATGCCGACCTGCCTTGGGACGCGGTGATGTCGCCTGATGTCTACGGTGCATACAAACCGTCGCCGAAGGTCTACAACAACGCCGCAAAACTTCTCGGACTAAACACCGAGCAAGTCATGATGGTCGCCGCTCATGTTGGCGATTTGGAAGCGGCATCCCGCCAAGGTCTAGCCACTGGGTTTGTCTACCGACCCTTCGAACGTGGTTCCGAAAACCCCGTCGAGATGCCCGACACTTCATCTTTCGACGTATCCGCTACCGATTTCGACGACATGGCCAATCAACTTGGTTGTGCCTGACCAACCATCTAACCCCTATCCAATCGGGAGAATTAACAATGCCTTGGACATTTGAAGACGCGGCACCCATGATCGGCACTATTACCGAAGGCAACTGCTGGACCGGCTCGCACATGCTCTACAGCAACATCGCCCTCGACCGCATCATGCGACTCGATGTCGAGTCCGGTCTCGTCGATGTGTTCGCTGAAAACACCGAAGGCACGAATGGCCTGAACTACGATGCCGACGGCAACCTCTACGGTTGCGCCAGCGCCGGTCGCAAATTGGTCAATTTCAACGACGACGGCAGTTTCGAGACCGTTGTCGACCGGATAGACGGCGTTCTACTTAACAGCCCTAACGACCTGGCAATTACTCCCTCGGGCGCGATCTACTTCTCCGACCGCGTCGGCGAGTCGAACCCCGACGTGGGCATAACTTACTCGGCGATCATCTCGGCTGAACAAGATAACGACGGCAATTGGGTCTGCACACGCCGCACGTTCGACACTACTCAGCCCAACGGACTGATCTTTTCCAGCGATTACAAGACGCTCTACGTTGCACAGAGCGATTTCCGTGCTAGCGAGAGCCGAGACCTGCGCGCCTATCCGGTCAACGACGACGGCTCGCTCGGCGAATGCAGAATCCTCCACGACTTTGGGCCTCATCGCGGCATCGACGGCATGACTCTCGCCTCAGACGGCAGCATTGTCGCCTGCACCGGTTGGGAAGTGTCTGGACCGGGCGGCAACGTCACCCACTTCGATCCAGACGGCATGATCATCGAACAGCATCCAGTAGTCGCGCAACGGCCGACCAACTGCACCTTCGCCGACGGTAATCTATACGTCTCCTCCATCGAAGGCCACTGCTTAGTTTCCCGCGACACCGGATTGACTGGACACCTGCTCTATCCGCAGTGATCATCAGCGCAACGCAGCTCCGACATCAAAATTAATCAAAGGTCCGGATTACCGATGAACGATTCTTGGGAATGGGAACTAATCGCCAAACACGATTCGCTCACTGAGGGGCCAACGTGGGACGGAAACGCCCTGCTCTACAACGAGTGTTACGCAGCGGCAACTTATCGATGGGACCCGAAGACTGGCGAGAGCGAGGTGTGGCGGACGGACACCAATCAGGCGAATGGGATGAAGTTCGACCGTACGGGTCGGTTGTTCGCGTGTGAAGGTGGTGGCAACCACGTCGTGGAGATCGACCCTGCGAATCCGAATTCGGACACGACGGTCATCGCCGACAATCTCGACGGCGCCATGCTCAACATGCCGAACGACCTCGACGTTGACGGCCAAGGGCGCATCTACTTCTCGGACCCGAACTACTCTGCCCAGCCAAACAACCTTCCACATGAATCGGTATACCTAGCAGCGCACTCGTTCGGTGGCAACTGGACCACGAAACGGGTAACGTTCGATACCAACCGGCCAAATGGGGTGCTGTTGTCGGCGGATCAGTCGATCCTGTATGTCGCCGAGAGTCCGGTCAACAAGAGCCTTCGGCGTCAACTTAGGGCGTATCCGATCAACTCAGACGGGACGCTGGGCGACGGAACAGTGTTGTTCGACTTCGGTGAGGGTCGCGGCATCGACGGCATGGCACTGACGACAGATGGTCAGATTCTGGCAACAGCCGGTGAGCCGACGGCTGGCGCGGGTTCGGCGATTTATGTCTTCGAGCCCAGTGGTCTGGTTAGGGCGACTTATCGGACGCCGGCAGATAGTCCGACAAACTGCGCCTTCGGCGGTCCGGGGTTAGACGCGCTGTTCGTGACTTTCGCTACCGGTCATGTTTACCGGGTGGCGAAGACGGGAATGGTGGGACATCTGGCATATCCGCGCCGGGGGTATTGAACTAGGATTTGAAGGATTCTTAAGCGATCGGAATGACGGGTTTGTTCGGCCTAGAGGAACTTGATACCGGCTAGTAACAGGCCCGCGGCGGTGAACCCGGCGGCGATAATACGCCAAGTCTGGGTGTTTATCGCCTTGTGGAATTCGACGCGGAGACGTTCGATGTCCAACTGGGTCGAGTCTCGCAGACGCTCAATGTCGGACTGCGTCGCTTCTCGGAGGCGTTCGATGTCCAATTGCGTGGCGTATGGGGAGTCAGTTCTCGGTTCAGTTGCCATAACGAAAGGTTAATCGCATTTTGGCACAATTGTCAAGCGTTTTGAAGCGGTTGTTGGGACTGGGTATGTTTGCTAGGCGAGGTTGCGGAGATTTCGGGTCATCTGGCTTGTCCGCGGCAGATGTTTTGAGGGGGATTCGGCATCTCCCTACGCTTCACCATCAGCATCTTTGAATGGTTAGATGCCTAGCTAAGAACCTAACAGGGCGGCGTATAGTTCGGTCGGAAGGGGTAATCGTTCCCAATAACCTTTGAAATGAAGAACATAACCAAAACCGACTAGTGACACCATCAACAACATCGTTAACAGTCGTTGGGACAAATTGATCGACTTCGAACCTGCTGGGGGTCGTTCGAAGAGTGTAACCACCAACATCAGGAATGAAGTTAGAACAATAATTCCAGCAAAAATACCTAGCAAGGCGTACGATTGAATCACTGGCCATGCGTCCTCAATACTGGCTATTCTAGCCTCGATTACCGCTGTGGCGATGTAGCGCACGTAAGCTGAGCCGACAAGAATGCTGAACGTGCCTGACACCAAACCCGCCGCCATAGCACTTCCACAGATGCCCATCAGTATGCTACGTAGCACGTGACCGCCATCCAATGGAAACAACGGGATGAGATTGAACAGCGCCAAAATCAAGTTGAATTCGAAGCCACGTTCGAACCAACCGTGCACAAACAACCCAATAGGGCTTGATATTTCATCAGAGCGAAGCGGTTCAGGTGCGAAAAAGAGAAATGCGGCTGCAAGTACTAGATTGGAACACGGTCCCACGAAATATATAGCGAAAGATTTGGTAGCAGGGATATGCAGTAATGAGGGACTATCATCTGTAGGCGCCGTGTACCCTCCCCAAATCTCCAGGCGTATCTTGCCAACTTTGATGTCGTTGGCCGCCATGGCGATGGCGTGAGCCGCCTCGTGGATGATTATCGAACCTGCAAGAATCCCGACCGGGATCAACGGAAACAAAAACCGTTCTGCGTCGCTGACATGTACACCAGTCCCTTGTAGCAATCGGTATGGTGATTGGTACGCCAAGTAGGTCAGTACATAGAGGACTGCCATTCCAATCCACGCGGTCCAACCGATGCTGAAATTGAACTGTTGCTTAGAAATGCTGTTTTCTGTCAATCGTCGATTATCTCGTGAGCCGGTTGGCGTGACCTAAGGTAATCAGGTGGTCGCCGATCCCTTGGCAGGACTAGAGACCGGCTGATACTGCTCTAGTTCACTCATCGGATCGATGCCGGTCGGCAGTTGGCCAGTGATTTCGACTAGCAGGCGGTGACTCAGTGGAGCTTGGTGGTTGACTTGGACGACTCGGAGTTGAATGTCTGCGAGGTTGATGATGTCGGGTTGGCGTAGAAAGTCTGCGAGGTGCCTTGGTAGCCAACCTAAGTGCACTTTTTCGATGGTTGTTACGCGGATCGAATGTTGCGGAGATTGGACTTTGACTGTTAGGGCCAGTTCGAGGAGGTCGCACGGATTGAGAGATGCGATGCGTTCGATGGTTGAGGGGTCCGACGATCGCAAACCTTGTACGATGAAACGAGTCTTAAAACGCCCTTGGGTATCTGGTTCGATGGCGGGGAAGATTTCGAAGGTGTCGGCGACGCTGTGACCGCCTGAGATTGCGAGTTCCGCGAGCACGTCGGTATCGTCGGGGTCCAACCCAAAGAGATTCAGATATTCCGGGCGGTCAGGACGTCGTTTGTTCATTGCGCGGTAGCGGAAAATCGGAAATATCTCGGTTGCTCGGTATGCCTTATCTAGCTCGGGGAATCCGGGAACGGGAACAGCGAGGGGGATCGCCGAATTCTTGGCCTCAAAAGCGCCTCGGATGTATTCAAACTCGTATTCAACGGGTTCGGAGTCGTTCCTAGTGAGTCGTCCCACGGGATACCAACTCCGATTTCGTCGGTCATGACATGCGAGAAACAGAGTAGTCATTGGGTGAGTTTGAGCAGTTCTGATTTGCTGGTGACGATGATCTGGTACGCGAATTCTTTGGCGATATCGGACATGAACTCTGTTGGTACTCTATCAATTGTGGTTCGAAACTCGGAATCTGGTGTAGAACCGATTCTCTGCAGAATTGGCCGGGTGTAGTCAGGCCAGTGTTGAGAGATGTATTTGGCGATTTGGAGAGGGGAAGGAGCGCGTTTTTGCTGGTCGTCACTGAAAACGGCACCATGCCCTCTCCACAAGTAGTTGAGGACCCCGTTTGAATCCAGATACCGAGTACGCCGTTCGTCCTTGAGTTCTCGACCTAGCGAGGATGCGTGGTCGTAGGAGGGAGCCGCGGAGAACCGTCGGACACCGTTTGAGATTTCGTCTTTGATCTCCCAATTTTCATGGTGCCTGTCCATGTTGCCGATCAAGCCATCCAATATCGCGTAGGAGGCGAGAGAAATCAAAACTCGATTTAGGTCCTGCCCTGCTTGGTCATCATTTCCATTGATCGTTTCCTTTACAGCATTGATGATGTTTCGAACATTGTGGTCACGTTGGCGAAAACGTACTTGCGGACTAGTGTCGTATCCATCGATTCTTGATGCCAGTATCTCTGAGCCTGGAATGAATATCGAACCTTCGATGTCGATCTGATCGATGTCTGTACTCCACAATGTATCGGTAGTCCAGAGGTATTCATCGTCGGCAATTTCACTTTCATCGACGTAGTACTCATAGAGTTCGTCCCAGTTACCTGGATTGAACGACTCACATATCGTGGCCAGCTCGCCGTCGCAGTTGGCTAGTTCGACGCGTGCACAGTCGACGTCGATAAGTCGTCCGACTTCGGCGGCGATCTTCTCAGCCCAATGTTCACCTGTGTCCTTTCGGGGGAATTTCAGCAACCATAGGTTGCGTTCATGAGGCAAAATCTGCTCGTCGGGAATCAAAATCCAAAATTTGCGCCTGGTTCCTCGAGATTCAAGCCCGATTTGTTGAAGCTCGAACTTGATCGAGACAGGTTGAACTTCATATGTTGAAGGCAACGCGATTTGCTTGGTAAATGTTAATTGGGATAGACAGTTTGAATGGGCAGCGTGTTCGCGGCGAAGGGGCAGGTGCTCTTACCCGCTCTGGGCATACCCTGCGTCGCCGGGCGGCATCGCTACGCTTGCTCGCGCCCCTTCCGTGGTACGAAAGGGGCGGTTTCGTACTCACTTATAAAACTCGTCCGTCCAAGCAGTACTCACATCAAAATCCTGCGGGATCAGATCCCGGCTCTTCATGTAGTCGCCGACTGATTTCCACTGTGATTCGGAGAGGGTGCCGAATTTGCCGTCTTCGCTGTCTAGCCATGCGGGAATGAGGAGGGGGATTCCTCGACGGTCTAAGGATTCGCTTGATTCGTCGATGGAGTCTTCGTTGAGCTTCACTAGGATGTCGATGCCTCGTTGTCCGTCTTCGGCGACATATTCGAAGCCTTTCGTGAAGGCGGTTACGAAGCGTCGGACGACATCAGGCTTCTCTTCGATCATCTGGTCTGAGGTTATGAGCATCATCTCGTAGTAACGGGGTACGCCCCAGTCTTCGGGGTAGATGATCTCAACTGGGAATCCCATGTCTTCGAGGACGAAGGATTCGTATGACCAGTATGCGCCGATGACGGCGTCCATGGTTCCAGCGGCGAGCACCTGTGACAGCGCGTATCCGACATCGTGGAGTTCAACGTCGTCGAGGGTCAGACCGTCGGCTTCGAGCATCGCGGCGAGCATCAGTTCGTCCCACTCAATGCCCGGGTATCCAACCTTTTTACCTTTCAGGTCGCCAGGCCGGGTTATGCCGGAAGATTTGAGGGCCATCAGCGAGTTGATTGGGCTTTGGACGATGGCGCGAACGGCGACGACGGGAACGCCGGCGGCTCGTGCGAGGGTGGTGTCGGTCTGGTAGAAAATGCCGAAGTCGCGCTGCCCTGACCCGACGAGTTGGGCGATGGCTGCGGCATCGGCGGGGACGCTTACGTCGACCTCAAGGTTTTCTTCCTCGAAATATCCTTGGTCGATGGCGGCGTAGATGCCGGAGTGGTTGGCGTTTGGCGGCGACCAGTCCAGTTCAATTGAGACCGTTTCTGTTTCTGGCTCGGATGTGCAGGCGACAACGAGTGCAAAAAGAGCTACTCCTAACAGGATCAAACCTGTAATTCTTGTCACGATTCTCCTCCTTGGGCGTTCGACCCGGGATAGTTACGCAGGATACGCGATTGCAACAACGCTATCGCAATGAACATCAACGCGGCCATTACCGAAAGGGTAAATATAGCCGCAAACACAAGTTCTGTCTGAAACTTCGGTGTCGAGGTCTTTATCAGCCATCCGAGGCCGGATGCTGCACTGATCCATTCGCCGATGACAGCGCCGATAACGGAGACGACGGCGGCGACTTTCAGTCCAGCGAAGAGATATGGGAGCGCCGATCGGATGTAGAGCTTCGTGAACATCTGCCATCGAGATGCGCCGAGGGTTCGGAACATGTCGACCATGTCGGAGTCGACCGATTTCAGTCCGGTCATGAGGTTGATGGTCACGGGGAAGAATGTGAAGAGGACCACGACGACGATTTTGGGTGCGATACCGGTGCCGATCCAGATGAGAAGCATGGGCGCGAGGGTGAATACGGGGATGGTCTGGGATGCGATGAGGAAGGGGTAGACCGACCGTTCGAGGAGTCGCGACCAGAACATGGCGGTTGCCATGACGCCTGCGAAGGTCATTGAGACTGCGAATCCGATCAGGATTTCTTGTGCGGTAATGGATGCGTGTCGGAGGAATAGGTCAGGCTTGTCAACGAGTTCAGCGAGAATGAGGGACACGGGCGGCAAGATCCATGTCTGGACATCAAGGACGCGGACGAGGATTTCCCAGAGAACTAGGCCGAGCGCGGCCAACAGCATGGCTGAGCCCCATGCGCGGATGAATGAGCGGGCACGGATGGCAAAAGTGTGTTCCGACGACGCCGGATTCGACGCGTCGACTGGTGTCGTTAGTTCCTTGATCTGTTGCTGCGAACTCATGTCAACGAGTCAGGTCGTCGTCGAGGGCGGATAGGAGCTGCCATTTGTAGTCGACAAACTTCGAATCACGGACGATGTCGCGTGGTCGTGGACGCGGAAGGTCGACATCGAGTTCTAGGACGATGCGGCCCGGTCTAGGAGACATCACCAAGACGCGGTCGCCGAGCATCAGCGCCTCTTCGACGTCGTGGGTAACCATCACGGTCGCGCGGTTTGTGCGGTCAAGTACATCAGACAGCCATCGCTGTAACTCGGCGCGGGTGATGGCGTCGAGAGCTTTAAATGGTTCATCCAGCAGCAATACATCGCGTTCCGGCAAAACGGCACGGAGCAACGCGACGCGTTGTCTCATGCCGCCGGAGAGGGTTGCGGGATAGGCGTTTAGGAAATCGGCGATTCCGAAGCGTTGAGCCAACTCGGTCGCTTTTGCATCAGCGTCAGCGCGGGGGATACCGGCGATTTCGAGGCCGAGGGTGGCGTTCGAGAGAACGTTGCGCCATGGGAGGAGCAGGTCGATCTGGTGCATATAGGCGACGCGACCGATGCGTTGGGCTTCGTTGTCACCTTCCAAGCCGACCGTTCCTGAGTCGGGCTCCACGAGTCCGGCGATGATGTTTAAGAGAGTGGATTTGCCGCAACCGCTAGGGCCGACGATTACCACGAATTCGCCAAGAGCAACATCCATAGATACGGCGTCAACAGCTTCAATCGGCGACAAGTCCGGACGCACAAAAGTTTTGGTAGCGTCTCGAACGGAAACCGCGGGCAATTCTGATCTGGTCAACGCGGCCGAATTTTCGCCAGCATCAGAACGTGGCGGGTCGGTGTTCAATGCGGAACTCGATAAACTGTCGTCGTTCCGAGTATGAACAGTTGATGGAATTTCCGATGTTTGAGACATCGGAGTTGGTTTCCTCCGCTGGCATTATCCAGATCAGGTAATGTGGGTCGGCGGGTTGGCGTTCGCCCTCTCAGCCCAGCTTACTGAGCTCCCCAGATTCAATATGGATTCGTCCGTAGGACGCTTCGCTTTGTAGTTAGTCGATTATATCAAGCGAGGTTACCCTTCAATCGAAGTTCAGTTGCCACGAGGTCAATTCGCCTTTACAATGCTTTGGCATGGGAACAGCCGACAACGGGCCACGAGATAACTTCGTTCGATCCGTAGCGCGCCCGTCCGCACAAATCAACCTCGCACTGTCCTGTCTGTATATCGCCGCGGAGGACGATCCCGATCTCGACGTTTTGCTTTACATGGGCGCGATCAATGAGATCTCTGAACGTATCAAACAGCAACCTCTGATTCGACCTTCGATTTTCGACTCTCTCTACGCGCTCAACGACTTGATGTTCGTCGAGATGGGGTTTCGTGGAAATGCGGGCAACTACTACGACATTCAGAACAGCCTTTTAAGCGATGTCCTGGATCGGAAGTTGGGCATTCCAATCACGCTGTCCATCCTCTACATGGAGGTTGGTAGGCGCATCGGAATACCGCTTACGGGCGTAAATATGTCCGGTCATTTCCTTCTCTCCGCTGGCAAGGGCGATTTTCTCGTGTTCGTCGACCCATTTCGAGAAGGCAGGATCTATTCGCGGTGGGAATGCCTGAAGATGTTGAGCGGACCGGGCAATCCTCCCAACGATCCGAAAAAACTCGATCAACTCGAACGACGATATCTTCCGCGAGCTGACAACAAGATGATCCTCGCTCGCGTCTTGAACAACATGAAGATGATCCACACCCAAAACGGCGACTTCGTCGGAGCCATCGCCGATGCTGAGCGGATTCAGTATCTAATGCCATGGAACTGGCGCAACATCGGCGATATCGCTCATCTTCATGGCCGATCCGGGCGCGCACGCGATGCTTACGACATGCTTTCGCGCATGGTCCAGATGATGCCACCTCACGAAGATGTGAAGATCCAACTCGATTCGCTCGAAATGTTGAAGCCTTTGGCAGAAATTGATGGATTAGTTGATCCAGAAAAGATCCACGAGATCCCCTTCTTCCGTATCTGAGTCAAACCGGTACCGCAAAAACGCACCAGGTCCAACGGAATAGAAGTCAATTCTCACGGAAGTCGGCGAATGATCAACTACCAAGAGCTCACAGATCAAGAACTGCTAGCAGAAATATCGGAAGAAAACACCGATGCATTCGCAGCGCTCTACGATCGGTATGGCAAACGTGTATTTGGGTTAGCGGCGCGCATCCTCAATGATGCTGTCAAATCCGAGGAAGTCACTCAAGACGTGTTCATGCGGGTTTGGCGGCGTGGTCACACCTACATGCCAGACAAGGGCAAGTTCACTACTTGGCTCTTCCGAATCGCCCATAACCGTACCATCGACGAACTCCGTAAGCTCCGACGAGATAAATCCCGCTACAGTGACGACATTACTGAACGCTACGACCTCGAATCAGACGACATCTCCCCGCCTGAAGCGGCGGTGGCCAACTCGGAATACGAACAGGTGCGATTAGCCCTCAAGGTTTTACCGGAGCCGCAACGCCAAGTGGTGTATCTGTCTTACTTCGAGGGAATGACCCAGACTCAGATCGCAGAAGCGACCGACCAACCGTTAGGGACCGTTAAAACGCGAATGCGACTGGCCTTAAAGAAACTCCGCGTGGCATTGGATAAAGAAATCTACGGCGACGACTAATCCTGGGTGGACCAAAAAGATGCCTCGAGACGACGAAATCATCGCGGATTTTCCTGCGTACGCTTTAGGCGCGTTGGACGAACGCGAGCAACAAGCAGTAGAAGAGCTAATTGCGCGCGATGTCGACGCGGCCGACGAACTTAGTGAGTTGCTGGAAACCGTCGCTGACATGTCGGCGCGGATCGGCCAAGCCGCGCCACCAGTTTCGCTCCGCGACAAACTGTTATCTAGCGCGAGTGCCGAAACCAGCGTCGCTAAAAACACTTCGACTTACTCCTCCCTCGTTGAACACCTTGAAAATCGCATCGCGATCGAAGAAGTCGAATACGAGCGTGACCTCCGGACCATCTGGGAACGACTTGGCAATGTCCTATCGGCTGGCCGATTGGCTTTTGCCACTTCTATCGCCTCATTCGCCATTGTGGGCATCATGGCTATCCAGCTGGGTACCGACAATGTGGAACTCAATCGCAAAGTTTCTGATATGGAACGCGAGGTGGCTGCCGCCTATGCCCACACCGAGTCGATGGTGAACGACATGTCATCGAACGAGCAACTATTGACGCATGCTCATGAGCGAATCTCGCGACAGGATCAAGAGATCGTCAAGATGACGGAAATCAACGACGCTCTCCGCACATCGATGAACGATCAGATCAGTCTGACCTACGCGACGCTGCGAAATGAGTACCAAAGCCCCGCGTGGCAACCTGAAGCCGCGTTGTCCGGCGATGGATACGCGTATCTTTTGGAACACCAGCAGAAACCGATCGGTGCCCTTGTGATTGGTGGAGTCGACCAAGCGCCTCCGGGAGAGGAGTATCGCTTGTACCTATTCGACGAAGGCGAACCCACCTACGTCGCATCTTTCGACATGAACGAAGCCGGATATAGCACCGTCGTTTTCGGACTTGAGTTACCAATGAGTCTGTACAACGGTGCCCACATTACGCGCGAACGCGTAGTCGATCCGCCCGATCCGTCATTGGCGTTGCCGGAAAACCGCTTCAAACCTCAATAGAGCGCACACTCAGAGCATCGCGGTGCTCCGATAATCCCGGTCCACCAAGTCACTCCGGCCCTCCTCCTTCGTCATTCCGGCGAAAGCCGGAATCCAGATGTGAGGCAGGGGCGCGGGCCACGGCATCGCAACAGGGAACGTCCTACTCCCTAGATTCCGGCTTTCGCCGGAATGACGCGCACCGTAGTTCGAAACTGCCATAAAATCTCCTCTAAGGCGTTTTGTCATCTGCTGGTTCGCAATGGTGAGCCAACTCACTCTGGGGTTTCAATACATGCGGGATTTACGCTTCGCCGCGTTCTTGTCATTCATCGTGTTCTCGCTAGGCGCAGCAATGTTAGTTGCTTGCACCAGCGCACCTGAACCATCGCCTATTCCGCCACCGACCGCGGTCGTTCAGCCTAGTCCGACGCCGACCCCCGTCCCATTATTACCAGATGAAGTCATCGACAACGCAATCAACTCCCTTGTCGAAGCCGGAAGCATCTGGTTCATCCTTGAACACGAAAACGGTTTCACCGAAGCGCTCGGTGGTCTGGAGCTTGCGCGCGTCGAAGGCGCAATCACCGAGACCGGGATGAGCATCGCCGCCGAAGCCAATCTCGGCAGGATCTACATCGAAGTCGAAGCGATTCTCATCGGGACCGATACGTGGTTGACCAACCCGTTAACCGGCGAATGGGAGTTACTGCCCGACGAGCAAAATCCGATCGGGTTCTTGCAACCAATCGCAGCCGTTCGGGGCGTCCTTGAAGGTCTTACCGACGCCGAGTACATGACAACCCCGGGATCTGGCGTCGACTACCAGATCACGTCGCCTTTGCGGGCCGACGCGCTCAAGTCACTGCTTGGGGAAATCATACCCGATGGCATCGGGTTGGCAGAAGTGGTAATCGACCACGAAACCTTCGAGATGAAATCAGCGCGCATCACGGGTTCTCTCCAGGTCCGCGACAGTGATTTAACCGTGCGCATCCTTCAGATGAGCCGCTACGGCGAAGATTTCGTGATCGAACAACCGATTCCCTGATGCTTGAATACCGCAGCCAGAAATCGCATTAGTCGTGAAATGGGTTAAGACGGAGGTATCTCCGTATCTTCTGTTTCTGCCGTTGTGCTACGGGGTGTTCATCGCGGCAGACGACATGACCTTAGTCGTGACGATCTTGCCGGACATGATGCAGAGCCTGAAGATTCCGGTCAACGACATCACACGGGCGAGCTGGTTGATCATCTCATTCCTGATCGGCTACTCGGCAACGATGCCAATCATGGGTCGTCTGGCTGACCGATGGGGCTACCGCGCCACGTTCCTGCTCGCATTGAGCGTGTTCATGGTCGGTTCAGTCGGTGTTGCATTGATTCCGTTGGTTTCGACTTCACTCGACGCGATTCCGTTCTTAGATCAATATCGTTGGGCAATCGTCGCCAGGGTCGTGCAGTCGATCGGTGCTGGTGCGGTCATACCGATATCGCTCGCCGCGGCCGAGACTCTTGTCGGGGCACGCCGCCGGATCGTCGCGTTCGGCATGGTGGGTGCCGCCGCCGAAGCCGGCAGCGTATTCGGTCCGGTCTTTGCGGGTGCGATTGCCGATTGGATCGGATGGGAATACACCTTCTGGTCCAACATCCCGCTCTCATTGATCGCAATAGTCGCGCTTGCCAAACTTCCCAAAGGTATACGCCACGACACGAGCGTCGACTGGATCGGAGCTGCCGCATTCACTGCCGCCCTCACCATGCTAACGGTCGGTCTTTTCCGCATATCCGATCCCGACCTGCCGATGATAATGCTTTTCGTCGCCGCCGCTGCCCTAACTGGAGTGGTCGCGATATCAAATCGTCTTGCCGACGAAAAGGCGGTTCCACGATCACTGGGCAGGCTGAAGGACTTCATCTGGTCGAACGTGACGCATTTCCTCGTCGGTTCGGCGTTGATGATCGGGTTGGTCAGCGTACCGCTGCTTGCGGGCACAATCTACGGTCTCTCCGCTCTTGATTCAGGTCTCCTTCTCGTGCGAATGACAGTGGCGTTAGGGGTTGCAGCATTCGCCGGCGGATTCATCGCCACGCGATTCGGCGTCCGCATTCCGACCATCGCCGGATTGGTAATCGCGGCGATCGGCTTCAATTTCATCTCCACGTGGGACATCGTGTTGGAAGAGCCTCGATCTTCGATTGACCTCATCCTCGTCGGCATTGGCTTGGGGCTGATAATCGCTCCGATTGCCGAAAGCGCCCTGCGACGTGTTCCCGAAGAGGACAAAGGCGTCGCTTCGGGACTTTTGACGCTGTCTCGGAACATCGGCATGACCGCCGGGCTCGCGGTTGTTGCTTCACTCGGTACCGAGCAGTTCCTGTTGACCGCACCAGGACTCGAGGAAATGATCGAACGACCTGAAGCGGCGAACGAAGCGGGTATGGCCGTCTTCGCCAACTTCTTCACCTACGCCTCCACGGCCTGCATCATCGGTGTCATTCCGGCATGGTTGATGACCCGAAACTACGAGCAGGATGCCGGTGGTTCCGAACCGACCGATTCGGCCGTCTGAGCCACCGCGTCGAATGGTTTTGACGGTGATACAGTGTTAGGGACTCGAAATGAGACCTGAGGTATTGCAGATGACGCGCCGTGATCCTTCCGCATTCGAATCTTCAGTGCGCCGCCCTGATGATTTCGACGAATATTGGCGGCAAACCGAAGCTGATACGCTTTCCGTGCCGTTGAACCCGCGGCTGGAACCGGTTCCCCTGCGTTCAACGCCCGAAGTTGAGGTATTCGAAGCTAGATACGACAGCTACGGCGGTTTGGAGATCGCAGGTTGGTATTGCCGGCCTCGCAACATCGAAGGCCCATTGCCCGGCTACCTCTTCGTCCCCGGATACGTCAGCGAACCGAAATTGCCAACCGACTTGGCAATGATGGGTTACGCCGCGTTCTCGGCCGCGCCACGCAACAAACTCCGTAGCAACTCCGTCTTTAATCCGGGTTACCCGGGCCTCTTGGTCCACAATCTCGACAAGCGGACCGAGTACGGTTATCGCGGCTTCTATATGGACGCGATCCGGGCGTTCGATTTCTTGAGCGGTCTCGACGAGGTCGATTCATCTCGCATCTGCGTTCAAGGCGGCAGCCAAGGCGGCGCCTTAACCCTCCTCGTTTCAGCACTGCGGGCCGGTCAAGTGGCGTGTGCATCCGCGGGCGCTCCTTACCTATGCTCCATGATGGACGCGGCATCGCTGACACGCTCATACCCGTACGAGGAAATCAACGACTACCTCCGTCTCTACCCCGAACGGGAAGAAGCTGCTAGAGACACCCTCGACCTTCATGACATCCACAATTTCGTCGACAAGATCGAATGTCCGATCATCGTCAACATCGGCTTGATGGACGATGTCTGCCCGCCGGAGACCGGATTTGCGGTGTTCCGAGAGATCGGCAGCCAAGAAAAGAAGCTCTACACCTACGAGGATTGTGCCCACGATTCCGGTTCCGGCGTCGGTCACGACAAGGTGCTGCATTCCTTCCTCGCCGAACATCTCAACCCTGTAGCGCTGTAACCTCCAACGGAGAACCGAATCATGAACGAATACTGGTCTGCGCGGGTAGATGCCGCCGTCAACGCGGCGAAGGGCGATGTTTCGATTGAGGATCTGCCTATCCGGACAAATGAGACATCGAACGCCTACTCTGTCCGCTTCAACGGGGTTGGCGACTACCCGCTCTACGCCTATCTCCACATTCCCAAATCCCCCGGACCTCACGTGCCGTTATTCCAAGCACCCGGATATGGGAGTGTCGTTGGTGTACCGCTTTACGAGCGCCGCGCTGCCTACGTGGTCATGGCGCTGTGCCACCGCGGACAACGACTCGCCAACTCCCGATATGATGCAGCCTACCCAGGGTTGCTCACGGACGGCTTGCCGGGCGAGGATACCTACGTCTGGGGCGACATCGTATCCGACTGCATCACAGCCATCCAAATCCTTCTGCAACAACCCAACATCGACGCATCACGACTCGCCATATCCGGCGGCGACCTTGCCTTCATAACCGCAGCCTTGACCGACGGCGTACACGCTCTGCACAGCGGCGGATTAATGTTCGCAGACATCGACAACCGGGTCGCCGGGGATCCGGATTATCCGCTCGCCGAGTTCAACGATTTCAAGCGCACCTATCCGGATGATTGGGATGAAGCGCGGGCAACCCTTGATAACTATGATCCAATGGCGCTGGTCAGCGACGTCAGCGCCAAAAAGGTCCTGTTCTCAACTGGGGCCGGCGAAAAAGACTACTACGACCAGTTAGCAGCTGGTCTCTCAGGCCAGGCCACCGTAGGCATCAACCTAGGCAAAGGCCACCTTGACCACATCGCCCAAGAAGACTGGCTCGCGAATGCCTGCGGCGTCGAAAAAGGACCGGCGCACTACCCGCGGAAGTCATAACAACGGTCTCACGCCAACTCCACGTCATTCCCGCGTACGGGTGCTGTGCATAACCTCCGTCATTCCGGCGAAGGCCGGCGCTTCAGCGGACTGAACGTCCATCCACGGGGTGGCGGGGATCATTGGCATCTTTTGCCATCATGGGCATCATGGGAATGATGGGTTGTTGTGGGAGGGGTTGTTGCCGAGTGTGCTACGTCACACCCGCGCACGCGGGTAACCAGAGCAAAGCACGCCATAGTTCTTGTGGTATTGTGGGAGATATTGCATAATGCAGCGCAATAACAAGGACAAGGATATCCCCGCCATGCCCTCTACC